>PAPB01000001.1 GCA_002708715.1 Fidelibacterota bacterium
TGTCCATTCTCATGCCAATGAGTCCATAATCCATCTTCCTTACCATCCTTCCAAGTTCCTTCACTACTCTTCTGTCCATTCTCATGCCATTCAGTCCAGAAACCATCTTCTACACCATTTTTATAAGTACCTTCAAACCTTTTATCTCCATATTTATACCAACCATGACTTAATCCACTTCTTTCTCCATCCTTGTAAAGTTCTTCCCTTGCCTTCTGTCCATTTATATGCCATATAGTATGTAATCCATCTTTTACACCATTTTTATAAAGTTCTTCACTTTCCTTCTGTCCATTTATTAGCCATGTAGTATGTAATCCGTCTTTTTCACCATTTTTATAAAGTTCTTCACTTTTCTTCTGTCCATTAAACCAATACTCTATGTGAGAATCTTTTTTCATTATTATCACTTGTGAATAAACAACACCATCATCATTATTAATAACTTGGTAACCACCTTCCATTAATTCACCACCTACTTCAAGTAATTGATTTACCTGTTTATCAAACTCATTTTTATCAGATGATTGGATGGTGTGGATTTTCTTTGTCATTTAATCATTCCTTAACAGAACCATCTTCTTTGTAATGAGTCCATTGACCAACTTTTTCACCGTCTTTTAAATTACCATCCAATTTCTTGTTCCCCTTTTCATCCCAAAAAGTCCAGAAACCATCTTCTACACCATTTTTATAAGTACCTTCAAACATTTTATTTCCATTTTCATACCAAGAAATCCATAAACCTTCTTCTTCGTTGTTTTTAAAATTTCCTTCATACATCATTTGACCATTACAAAACCAATATTCCCATCTACCTTCTCTTTCATTATCTATAAATTCTCCTTCTTCTATCTTATCTCCATGTTCATTCCAATGAGTCCAAAAACCATGTCTGATACCATTTATAATTACACCTTCTGTTTCTTTTTGTCCATTACCATAATAAGATATATATGAACCTGAGTATGGTTTATCATCATTCTCAAAATAAAAAACACCATTTTTCCTAATCAATGAATCAAAATTAATAGGTCCCTCTTCACAACCCCAATAAATCAAAAATAATACAGATAATAATGGATAGAGTTTTTTCATTAATTAAATATAATTGAATAATATGGATTTAAAAAATTGAGTTCCAGATAATAAATAATGACTTTTTTTGGTAGGAGTTTTTTATCTTTGTTTAAACAAAGATATGAAAGTCAAAAATAGACTTCTCCTTGATAAAACTATACATATCTTTGGTGTATCTTTGTTTTTTTAAGGGTGTTTTAGGGGTGTCTTTTATAAACAAAAATCCCTCTATCTTTAACAATAGAGGGACTTGTGAGTGTCGGGGTAGAGAGATTTGAACTCCCGATCTCCTGCTCCCAAAGCAGGCGCGTTAACCGGACTACGCTATACCCCGAAATTATCTGGGTGAGTGATGGGACTTGAACCCACAGCCTCCTGTGCCACAAACAGGTGCTCTAACCAGTTGAGCTACACCCACCATATACTTTTATCTAATTTTTTCTTGAATTAAAACTTTGAAAGTTATAATAATTATACAATGGTTTGAAGAGTTTTAAATAAACATATTATCCCAATTATCTAATAAATTTGACTTATTAATTTAAAATAATATGAAAATTTTATCTAAATATCTTATTCGTGAAATGTGGTCACCTTTTTTTATTTCATTATTAATAATAACATTTATTTTATTTATAAATTTTTTACTTAGAGCAATTGATCGTTTTCTTGGTAAAGGTTTAGATATCTATACAATATTTGAATATTTATTTCTAAACCTCGCCTGGATAATTGCTCTTTCAATACCAATGGCAGTATTATTAGCTACTCTTACTACTTTTGGTAGGCTTTCTGAAGATAATGAGATTAATGCTATTCGATCATCCGGTATAGGATTCATGGAAATAATTCGCCCACCTCTTTTATTTGGAATTAGTATTGCTTTCTTACTTATTATTTTTAATAATTATATATTACCTCAAATGAATTTTAAAGCTCGCTTATTATCAGGTGATATCTATCGTAAAAGGCCTGATATAAATATAGAACCTGGTGTGTTCTTAGATAATATACCAGACTATAATATGATAATTAGTAGTAAAAAAGATTCAATTATGTCAGATGTTCGAATCTTTTCTAAAGGGAAAAAAGATTCACAGACTAGTATTTATGCTAATACTGGAACACTATCGACTCTAGCAGATGCCTTTTTATTAACCTTATATGATGGAGAGATACATGAAATAGAAAATAAAAACTACACAAATTATCGTCGAATATTATTTAACACTCATAAAATTCTTATCCCAGCAAAAGACATCCTTTTAAATCGAAGAGATTCATCAAATCGAACAGATAGGGAAATGACTATTCCAATGATTTTAGATAAAATCGATAATTATAATAATAAAATTCAATTAGTAAATAAAAGAATAATGGGATCGTTTTTCAGAATAACAACTGATAGTATTTTGCCTGATAATATTGATGATGGGTTACTTATTATTGCGAATATTCAAGATTCTTTAAAGTCAAATTCTAATTATTCAAAAATTCAATTAAATAAAAAAGATAGACAATTACGCAGTCTTGAGCGACAACTACGCAATGAGTTCAACTTATTAACAAGCTATTTTAAAGGAAAAAATAAATATAAAGTAGAAGCACACAAAAAATTTTCAATCCCTTTTGCGTGTATTATATTTGTTTTATTAGGTGCTCCTTTAGGTTTCATGGCAAAAAAAGGTGGTTTCGCAGTAAGCACAGCATTTAGTTTTGGTTTTTTTCTACTATATTATATTCTATTAATTGCTGGTGAAGAACTTGCAGATAGAAATCATGTAAATCCTGAATTTGGTATGTGGGCTCCAAATGGAGTTTTCCTAATAATAGCATTATATCTATTATTTTATACAATCAAAGAGAGAGCCCCTATTCCTCTTTTTTCCTTTTTCAAAAAACAAAAATAAACATGATACCTGCTGATATAATTGCGAATAAAAGGAATGGTCAAGAATTAAACAAAAATGATCTATCCAAATTCATAAAAGCATACCTTTCAAATAATATTACAGATGCTCAAATGGCAGCTCTCTTAATGGCTATATACTTTAATGGCATGACAGATCAAGAACTTTTAACACTTGTAAAGGAAATGATAAACTCAGGTAAAAGTATAAATTTTGATAAATCCAAAAATTATATTGCTGATAAACATTCTACTGGGGGTATAGGAGATAAAACATCAATAATTTTAGCTCCAGTATTAGCGGCAGCAGGTTTAAAAATTCCAATGATTGCTGGTAGAGGTTTAGAATACACAGGTGGAACAATCGATAAATTAGAAGCAATCCCTGACATAAATATTTCACCTCCGATTAATGTATTTAAAAAGTGGGTAAATAAAATCGGTTGTGCTATAATATCTCAATCTCCTGAAATTTGCCCAGCAGATAATAAAATTTATACTTTAAGAAATGAGACAGCAACTGTTCCTTCAATTCCTATCATTTGTAGTTCGATTATGAGTAAAAAAATTGCAGAAGGAATTTCTGGATTAGTAATGGATATAAAAGTTGGCAATGGTGCATTCATGAAAACAAAGGAACAAGCTTTAAGTTTGAGCAAATTAATGAAAAAAATAGCAATTTATTTTGATTTAAAAATAGATATTGTTTTTTCAAATATGGATCAACCTCTTGGTAGATATGCAGGATTAGGCTGTGAGGTGAAAGAAGCCATTGAATGTTTAAAAGGTAATGGCCCTGATGATTTAATGAGAATCACTAGTGAATTAAGTTCATATTTATTGATCCAATCAGGAAAAGCAGAAAATAAAAAGCAAGCATTAAGTATTTTTTATAACATTATAAAATCAGGTGAAGGTATGATATTTTTTGAAAATATGGTACAAGCACAAAATGGAAATCTAAATCAATTCAAAAATCATGTAAAACATCAATATGAAAAAAGCATTTTTTGTAATAAAGATGGGGTGATTAATTATATGGATACTGAAAAAATTGGTTGGTCGCTTGTTGAATTAGGTTGTGGATACAAAAACTCTTTTGATATTTTAGATTATACAGCAGGTATTGAGTTTCTAGCAAAAAATGGTGATAAGGTGATAAAGGGACAACCAATTTATCGAGTATTTAATTCTGATTTAAATAAATTGAATAACGGCACAAGAATATTGAAAAATACTTTTAGAATTGGTGAAAACTATTCTAAAACTAAATTATTTGTGTAAAATAATTATTGAGTTCGGTGTATTTTACAATTTTGAGTTGGCTCTGTCCCTTTTTTATAAATCTCATTTTCAATTGAGCATGTTGGAAGAGGTAATTTTTTAGATACATCACAAATTTTAAAATCAATAATTCCATTAGGTTTTTCAAATTTTTGCAAAGGTAGATCAAGTGTGTCATGGGCTCCTTTCATGAATCTTGCCCAAGCTGGCAATGCTGCTTTACTTCCATCCTGACCTGGCCCAAGAGGGACTTGAAAATCATCAACTCCAAACCAACATCCCGCTGCAATTTGAGGTGTAAAACCAACAAACCAAGCATCACTCCATCCTTGAGTTGTGCCTGTTTTCCCAGCTGCAGGTCTATTGAATTTATATTTCCAACGAGCACTTCCTCCTGTTCCTCTATCCATAACTGTTTGCATCATACTCGTCATTAAAAAAGCTGTTTCTTCACTTAAAACTTCCTTTCTATCTGGATAGTAGTCTTTTATCACATTACCATATCGATCTTCAATTCTTGTTATAGCAAATGGTTTTGAGTATACACCTTTATTTGATAAAGCTGAATACGCTGCTACCATTTCTAAAGGATAAACCTCAGATGTTCCTAATGCTATAGCATCCACTGCTCGAATATCTGTATTAATACCCATTCTCATTGCTGTCTGTTTTACTTGCTCTGCAGGAGCGATATCTTGCTGAACCATTCGAACAGAAATAAGGTTCATTGACTTTCTTAAACCTTCACGAAAAGTGGTAAGCCCTCCAGTACTTCCATCATAATTCTGAGGTTTCCATTTTACCCATGTACCATCCATATTTTGAATATTTAAAACAACTGGTTGATTTAAAAGTTGTTCAGTAACTGGATATCCATTATTAATAGCAGTTGTATATACAAATGGTTTAAATACAGAACCAGGTTGGCGTTTTGCTTGAACTGCTCGATTATATTGATCATGATAATCAGGCCGTCCACCAACCATTGCTAATATACCTCCAGTATTTGGATCTATCGCAACGAATGCACATTGAACCAAAAGTTTATCTCTAAGATCTTTATATAGTTTAGCATCTCCTGCTAACATCATTTTTAAACTATCTTCAGAATATATAGTTAAATAAGCTAAATTTTCAAATTCTTCTCTATTATTATAAAGTCGTTTATTTAATCTATCTTGATCATCTTTTACTGTCTTTAAAACCGCATCTTCAGCAATTACTTGTAATCTTGAATCTAGAGTAGTATAAATTTTTAATCCATCCCGATAGATATTAATATTTAATTCGGTATCCTCCTTTTCTAATAATCTCCTAACATACTCGGTAAAATAAGGAGCACTACCTCTCTTAGGTGTCTCTTGAACAGCTTCCAAATTTTTTGCCCTAGCTTCTTGATATTCATATTTATTGATATATTTTTGATCACGCAATAAACGTAATACCGTATTTCTTCTTCGAATTGCCCTATCTGGGTGATGGATAGGTGAATAACTAGCTGGCGCTGGCAAAAGACCAACTAATAATGCAGATTCATCAATTGAAAGAAGTTTAGATTCTTTTCCAAAAAATCGTTTCGTTGCAGCTTCAACACCATAAGTTCCATGACCAAAATGAACAGTATTAAGATACATCTCAATAATTTCATCCTTAGTATAAGTTCTTTCAATTTGGATTGCCGTTATGACTTCTTTCACTTTTCTTAAAATACTATCTTCAAAGCCTACTGACTTATACAAATTTCGAGCAAGTTGTTGAGTTAAAGTGGAAAAACCCTGGCGATAACTTAATGATAATGTATTTATCATCACTGCCCTTGCAACGCTCCTTAATGATAGACCCCAATGATCATAAAATTTCCGATCTTCAGATGCAATAACTGCTTTTTGCATATGATCAGGAATTTGATCTAATTCAATAAAAACTCGTTTCTGGACAAAAAGTTCATTTAAAACTTTTCCATCAGAGGAATAGATACGTGTTACTAAATCAGGGTCATAATTTTCTAATTGCTCAATAGAAGGTAAATTTTTAGATAAAATTAGAACACTTGTAAAAACTAGAATTAAGCCCAAAACCACTAAACTAGAAGTATATATAATGATTTTTTTATAATTAGTCATCAAAAATTTAGTACCCAGATAAGAATCTATAGTTCATTTATATAAATAGAAATCTAATTTTCGATATACTACATTAAATAAAAATACAAATAATTTTATTCAGTTCTTTTTTTGGGATAAATCATATCTTCTGGCTTAACAAGTTCATCATATTCTTCTCCAGATAAATACCCCAGTTCGACAACAGCTTTACGTAAGCTAGATTGATCAGAAAAAGCTTTTTTTGCTACTTTAGCGGCTTTATCATATCCAATATGGGGATTTAAAGCTGTGACTAACATCAGAGAATTATATAAATTATGATTTATTTTTTCCTGGTTAGGAGTGATCCCAACTACTGCATTTTTTGTAAATGATCGACATCCATCAGAGAGTAATTTTATTGATTGCAATATATTATACGCAAGCACTGGCCTGTATACATTAAGTTCAAAATTACCCGATGCTCCAGCTATTGTAATAGTTGTATCATTGCCCATGACCTGTGTACATAACATTGTCATTGCTTCACATTGTGTGGGATTAATTTTCCCAGGCATAATAGATGACCCTGGCTCATTTGCAGGTAAAGAAATTTCACCTATACCACTTCTTGGACCACTTGCGAGCCACCTAAAATCATTTGCGATTTTAAATAAAGACCCTGCAATTACTTTCAAAGTGCCTGATAATTCAACAATGCTATCTTGCCCGCCTAAAGCTTCAAATTTATTAATAGCAGTAACAAATGGTAAATTAGATAATTTAGAAATTTCTTCAGCAACTGCTTCTGAAAACCCATTAACAGAATTAATCCCTGTGCCCACTGCTGTTCCACCCATTGCTAACTCATAACAATGATCTAAAGATTTATTAATTCTAGATATACCATGATCGACTGCTGAAACATATCCAGAGAACTCTTGCCCTAGGCTTAAGGGCGTGGCATCTTGTAAATGAGTCCTACCCAATTTTATAATTGAATCAAATTCAACTGATTTTAAGTTTAATACTTCCCTTAACTCATTTAAAGCGGGTAATAATTGATTATGTATACTTTCTACAGCCGCAATATTAATTGCAGTTGGGAATGTATCATTTGTAGACTGACTCATATTGACATGATCATTAGGATGGACTGGCTCTTTACTACCTATCTCTCCACCAAGCATTTCAATAGCTCTATTTGAAATTACTTCATTAAAATTCATATTGGTCTGGGTACCACTTCCAGTTTGCCAAACGACTAAAGGAAAATGATCATCTAATTTTCCTTCGATAACTTCTTCAGCTGCATTATGGATTGCATCCTTAATACGACTATCCAAATTCCCAAAATTATGATTAACTGTAGCTGCCGCTTTTTTTAAAATCCCATATGCCCGTATAAACTCACGAGGAAAACGTTCGTTACCTATTTTAAAATTTTCATAAGATCGTTGAGTTTGAGCACCATAGTATCGATCTGATGGAACCTCAATGGAACCAAGACTGTCCTTTTCGGTGCGTGTATTCATGCGTTAATCTACTTTCCAGGTATCTCCAGCATTCAATAAATCTTGAACCTTACCAACCCCTTTTTTCTCCTTAGCAAGACTAATTTGATCAACCATGTCCTGGTTATATGTTGGTTTATCAATGGAATAAATAACACCTATGGGTTCAGGTAAATCGGGATTAGATGTCCAATTTGCAATAATATGGGCGAGCTCTAAATCAGTCTCATCATGAACTAAAATTTCATCAACGCTGTGCTTTTCCATATCCACCACTTTGGCCTTAGCTCCCTCCAACTTTAAGCCTTTAGTCTCTTTGGCAAAAAGCATCGGTTGTCCATTCTTTAACTCAATTACATTATCTAGCTTTTCTGATCCAGTATATTCTTCAAATGCATTATCATTAAAAATATTACAATTTTGATAAATTTCAACAAAAGAACCACCATCATGATTATATGACCTCTCCATCATCTCAGCTAAATGTTTCTGCCATCGATCAATCGTACGAGCAACAAAAGTAGCTTGAGCTCCTAATGCAAGTGATGGTGGATTAAGTGGATTATCAATAGAACCATAAGGAGTCGCTTTTGTAACCTTTCCAACCTCTGATGTTGGAGAGTATTGTCCTTTTGTTAGCCCATAAATTCTATTATTAAACATTAATATGTTTAAATCCATATTTCTTCTTAAGGCATGCATAAAATGATTTCCGCCAATGGATAAACCGTCTCCATCTCCCGTGACAACCCACACCGATAAATCTGGATTAGCAATTTTCACACCAGTTGCAACTGCAGGTGCTCTCCCATGAATAGAATGGAATCCATAAGTATTCATGTAATAGGGGAACCTACTAGAGCAGCCTATACCAGAGACAAAAACAATATCTTCACGTTTTCTTCCGAATGTTGGCATCTGTTTTTGAGCCTGAGCGAGGATTGCATAATCACCACATCCTGGACACCAACGAACTGCTTGGTCAGATACAAAATCTTTTTTTGTTAATTGTGTTGTTTGAGATTCACTCATAATCTATCCTAATGTTTTATTAACAGCTTCTACTATTGTTGCCGCACCAATTGGTCTACCTCTAACAAGATTAAGACCTTTTGCATCAACAAGATACTCAGATCTGATCAACCTGAGTAGCTGACCAAGATTAATTTCAGGGACTAAAATATCTTTAAAATGAATTAATATTTCCCCTAAATCTTTTGGCAATGGACTAATCCATCGCAAATGCACATGAGATACTTTTTTCCCATCTTCCTGCAAAGTCTCGACTGCAGATCTACAAGCACCATAAGTACCACCCCAACTTAAGAGCAAAAGATCACCACTATCATCACCATAAATTTTAGTTTTTGCAATATCATTTTGAACTCTTTCAACTTTCTCCTGCCTAATAACTACCATATTATGGTGATTTTCTGGGTCATAACTAACATGTCCTGTGTTCTCCGCAGTCTCAATACCACCAACTCTATGCTCAAGACCAGGTGTGCCTGGTATAGCCCAAGGTCTTGCTAATGTCTCTTTATCTCTAAGATAAGGAAAAAAATCACCATCTGCATTAAACCCATCAGCAAATTTCACATCAAAAGATTCTAACTCTTCCACTTTAGGAATATTCCAAGGTTCTGAACCATTAGCAAGATAACCATCCGTTAACAACATGACAGGTGTCATATGTTTCACCGCAATTCTACAAGCTTCATAAGCAGCAAAAAAACAATCTCCAGGTGTAGCAGCTGCAATTACTGGCATCGGAGCTTCTCCATTTCGACCATATAAAGCTTGATTTAAATCTGACTGCTCAGTTTTTGTTGGTAAACCAGTACTTGGTCCTCCTCTTTGTACATTAATAACAACAAGAGGAAGTTCCGTCATAATTGCTAATCCAATAGCCTCACCTTTCAATGCAATACCAGGACCTGAGGTCGTAGTAATTGCTAAATTTCCAGAATATGCTGCTCCAATTGCAGATGTCACACCTGCAATTTCATCTTCTGCCTGAAATGTTTTTACACCAAAATGTTTCCAAGCAGATAGGGTATGTAAAATATCACTAGCAGGTGTGATAGGATAACTACCCAAAAATAAATCAAGACCAGATTTTTCAGCTGCTGCTAAGAGGCCAAGTGATGTCGCATAATTTCCATTTATATTGCGATAGGTTCCTGGCGGAAGAGAAGCCTTTTCTACTTTAAATCTAGTAGTGAAAATCTCCGTGGTATCAGCATAATTATATCCCGCGTGCATGGCACGTGTATTAGCTTCAATAATTGCATCCTTTCCAGCAAATTTTTTCTTCAACCATTCTTCTGTAGCATCAAGGGGCCTATCATACATATAGAATAAAACACCTAAAGCAAAAAAGTTTTTTGTCCTTAAAACAAGCTTCCCATTTAGATCAAGATCTTCACATGCTGCCTTAACCATTTTATTCATCTCTATAGGTATAACAGTAAAATAATCATCTAAAGATCCATCTTCAGCAGGATTGGATTCATATCCAGCAAAATTAAGATTTTTTTTCACAAAAGCATCTGTATTCATAATGATTGTTCCACCAGGAATTACTTCTTTCTGATGTACTTTTAGCGCAGCTGGATTCATCGCAACTAAAACATCTGGCTTATCTCCTGGAGTATGAATATCTCTTGATGAAAACTTAAGTTGAAAAGCACTTACACCAGCTAAAGAACCAGCTGGAGCACGTATCTCTGCTGGGAAATCAGGTAACGTGCTTAAATCATTACCAACAATAGCTGTTGTTTCTGTAAAACGTCCCCCTGTTAACTGCATACCATCACCAGAGTCACCAGCAAACCTTATCACGGCTTCATCAATTGTTTTGAAATTTTTACCCATATTAATTATCTATTTTAAGTTATGTTACTATTCTTTGAAAACTTTAGAATAAAGAAATATATACAATTTTAAATTTATCTTAAGTTTTAGCCAAAATTATCGGATTGGAATTTAGTCTAGCGCCACTTATTCCAAAAACAAATTAATTATACTTATATCTTATTATTTTTTTTAAGATTTAAGATAAACATCTAGATAATAAAGAGATTTTCATAGTGTCCAAGAAATCACAATATCCAACAAAGCAAAGACTTAGATATGCAATAGATAATTATATGTCTCGTGGTAGTTCATCAATTTTTATGGCTCTACTTCTTACATTTTTAATTGGATTTCTCATTATGGTACTGTTTAGATTAATAGCGAACTCCTTATTACCAGATGAGACATTAAGTAGCTGGCTAGAAATACCCTGGAGAGTATATGTTGCTGTAATGGAAGGGTCCGCTGCCGAAACAGATGGAGACAGTAACTGGCTAGCGAAATTAAGTTCAATATTCGGTGTTTTAGTGGGGCTAATTCTATTCTCTAGTATGGTAGCATTTATAACTAGTGTTTTTGAAGCAAAGTTAGATGAGCTTAGAAGAGGACGTAGTATAGTTCTTGAAGAAGGCCATACACTAATATTAGGATTTGGTGATCGTATTCTTGAAGTTATTCGAGAATTAATTGAGGCAAATGATTCAGAGCCAGATGCAGCAATCGTTATATTAGCTGAAGATGATAAAGAGGATATGGATAATTTTATAAGAGATAACATTCTAGATTTTAGAACCACCCGAGTCATCACCAGATCTGGAGTTGTAACCAATATCAATAATTTAAAAAAAGTAATGGCAGAAAATGCCAAATCAACTATCATTATTAATAGTGCCGCAAGCTGGCAGCCAGAATCAGANAAAAATCTCGCTGATGCACTAGTATTAAAATCTATTATGTCAATTATTGCAGTNTGTGAAGGTAAAGAACANCCACCTATAGTNTGNGAAATTCATTCAGATCGCGATCGTGATCTNGCNCAAAATATTTCTAATGGNACAGTAAAAGCTTTGAACGAAGTTAGCGTATTATCTCGAATGATTGCACAGCTAGCTCTGAGTCGTAATGGTCTGTCCGTTGTCTACAGTGATATGGTTGGTTTTGATGGAAATGAATTCTATTTCTATCAACCAAAAAATGGCTGGGGTGATAAGCTAACATTTGGAGAAAGTATTAACCGCTTTAAAAGTAGCACACCGATGGGGATTCATACAGATGAAGGTCAAATTATTTTAAATCCACCTAAAAGTACACCCGTTAATCATGAAGATGAGCTTATTATTTTTGCCGAAGATGATTCTACAATCAAGTATTTTGATAAACCCATATTTGAGCCCTCTATAAAATCAATTCCAAAAATAGAGACTGATATTCGAACTCAGCGTGTCGCATTATTAAACTGGACTCCAAAAACAAAAATTATTGTANAAAAACTTTGTAGCTATTTACCAAAAAAATCAGAACTAAATGTATACGTATCCAAATTTTTAGATGAAATGGAAAACACAAAAGAATTTTTGGCTGAAAATTATCCAAATATTCATATTTCAATTCAAGAGCTAGATTTTAATGAGCTCAAACAATTAGAGAATATAGAGCCTCAAAACTTTGATAGTATTCTTATACTTTCTCCAGGTGGATCAACAATTGAAGAAATGGATGCCTACGTTATCTCACTACTAATTCGGATTAGACAAATACTACTTTTAAAAACTGATTCCACAGTCGAAAATTATAAATGGCCAAAGCTAATTACTGAAGTGATGGATAGCGAAAATATAGATATTATTCTTAATAGTGGTGTCGAAGACTTCATGGTATCAAATCAGTTTGTNTCACAGATTATGGCCCAAGTTTCAGAGGAGCCCTTAGCATTAGATGTATATGATGATTTATTTCATGCTGATGGAAGCGAAATATATATTAAGCCTGCATCTAATTATTTTGATTTTTCAAACGAACAATCAATTAAAATTAAATATGGTGAATGTATGCAAGCCGCTCAATTGCGCAATGAAATAATACTAGGTCTACAATTCCACAATAAACAAAAAAATAAAGANAGTATGTTTGGAATAGAACTAATACCGAATAAGAATGATGTTTTTACTATTACTCCAAAAGATGGTTTTATTGCACTTGCTCAAGATGAAGGATAAATATATTTATATATAAATTATATTATGAATAATAAAGATAAAATAAGACTCACTACATTGAGTCATGGATCTGGTTGAGCATGCAAAATAGGTCCGGGTGACCTATCTCAAGTTTTAAACAATCTAAAACAACCAAATTATGATTCAGTAGTTTTGGGATTTGAAGGCGCTGATGATGCTGCTGCAGTTAAGATTAATAANGAAAAACTATTAGTTCAAACTGTTGACTTTTTTACGCCTATAGTTGACAGTCCATATGACTTTGGCCAAATTGCAGCCGCAAATTCTCTTTCCGATATATATGCAATGGGTGCAGAACCATTATTCGCATTAAATATAATTGGATTCCCAATCAAAGATTTNCCTAAATCAATTCTAACAGAAATACTNCAAGGTGGAGCTGATAAAGCCAATGAGGCTGGTATACCAATTGTTGGGGGACATTCAATCGATGATAAAGAACCAAAATATGGTTTAGTTGTAACAGGTGAAGTTAAAGAATCAAAAATGTGGAAAAACTCTGAAGCTCAAATTGGGGATTCCTTAGTATTAACAAAACCAATTGGTACTGGAGTTATTGCAACTGCTATTAAAAAAGGTAATGCATCTACAAATAGTATCAAAGCGGCTACCAAGAGTATGGCAATGCTAAATAAAAATGCTGCAAATGGTTTAAAAAANCTTGATGTTCATGCTGTTACTGATGTNACAGGATTTGGACTATTAGGACATNTTAGTGAAATGTGTAAAAANAGTAATGTATCTGCAGAAATTNATTTCTCNGAATTAGAATTCCTCCCATCAGTCCAAAGTTTAGCTGAATTGGGAATTATTCCTGGAGGGACTAAACGAAATCATGATTACATAAAACATGATGTTTCATTTCATACCAGCCTTAGCCAGACACAAAAACTTTTAACATCCGATGCGCAAACATCAGGAGGTTTACTCATTTCTTTAAATCCTGAAGATGCAAAAACATATGTTGATTCAATCTACACAGAAGCCAAAATAATTGGTCAGATAACTAAAAATTCTTCCAATCTAATATCAGTCACCTAAATATATACGACTTTTTTAATCGTATTTAATACTTGAACTATATTCACTATATTGTATAATATAGTATTAGGATTCAGTACACATGTTAAAAATTACAAGAAAAGTAGAGTACGCTTTGATAGCATTGCGTCATCTACAGCAAATTGAACAAGGGCATTTAGCATCTGCTAAATTAATGGCCTCATCTTATGGCATACCTCAAGAATTGCTCGCTAAAATAATGCAAAAACTAGCCAAAGAGAAAATTGTTCAAGCGATTAAAGGACCAAAGGGTGGCTATAAATTATGTAAAGACCCAAACTCAATTAATATGACCAAGTTTTTTGAAATCATGGAAGGCCCAATGGGAATTATGGACTGCTATTTTGATAGTAATTGCGAACAACTAAAAGGATGTACAATTCGAGAACCAATAAATAGAATAAATAATAGTATAAGATCAATGTTTGATAATATGACTTTAGCCGATATTACATTTTAATGAAAAAAGATATAATCAATATACTTCAACAGTGCTATGATCCTGAGATTCCTATCGACCTATGGAATCTTGGACTAATCTATGATATAAATATTTCAAAAGCTGAAAATGAGCAGTCTGATATAAAAATCACGATGTCACTTACCACACCTGGCTGCACAATGGGACAACATATGGCAGATGACATTAAAAATAAAATTAAAACTTTAGAAAAAATAAATAATATTGAAGTACTAGTTACTTTTGACCCTCCTTGGACACCTGAGATGATGACTGATCAGGCAAGAGAGAAACTAGGTTATGAACCGGTCAAGAAAAATAAAACAGACCAAAAAATCAATGCGGAGTGGGAATGAATAACATAATAAATGACCAAAAAAATAATATTGAGTCTAAGCAAGAAGAATTTCAAAATGCATCCATTGTGGTTACAAAAAATGCTGTAAGAAGACTTAAGGGTGTAATGAAATCAGATAAAAAAGAAAACTATTTTCTCAGAATGTCTGTTGAAGGAGGCGGTTGCTCTGGAATGACTTACAAAATGGATTTTGATAAAAAACANAAANAATTTGATAAANTTTTTAAGAGTAATGGATTAACGGTTATCTGCGACCTTAAAAGCTGGCTATACCTGAAAGATGTTGAAATTGACTATTCAGATGATTTATTAAATGGTGGCTTTAAAATAAAAAATCCGAACGCAGAAAGAACATGTGGCTGCGGAACTAGTTTTTCTGCATAAGAACCGATCCAATAAATAAAACATGGCAAACGACCAACAAATAATTGAATCAAGTTTAAATAAAGACTATGAATATGGCTTTGTTACTGATATTGAATCCGAGACTCTTCCTCCTGGACTAAATAATGATNTAATACGCACCATATCGAAAAAGAAAAATGAACCTGAGTGGCTTCTAAANTGGAGATTAAAATCATTAAAAGGATGGAAGAAAATGAAAAAACCCTTATGGGGTAAAATCTCCTACCCGGAAATTGACTATCAATCCATAAGCTACTTTTCAGCCCCTAAAAAGAAANAACTATCTAGCCTTGATGAAGTCGACCCCCAATTATTAGAGACTTACAATAAACTGGGAATCCCTCTGGATGAACAAAAAATGCTCAATGGGATAGCAGTTGATGCGGTTTTTGATAGTGTATCAGTAGCGACAACATTTAAAGATGAATTAAAAAAAGCTGGAGTCATTTTTTGCAGTTTCTCTGAGGCAGTAATAAACTATCCAGAATTAGTTCAAAAATATCTTGGATCCGTTGTTCCGCATTCTGATAACTATTTTGCCGCACTTAATTCCGCAGTTTTTACAGATGGTTCATTCGTTTATATCCCAAAAGGCGTCCGTTGCCCTATGGAACTTTCAACCTATTTTAGAATCAATGAAGCAAAAACAGGNCAATTTGAAAGAACTCTNATNATCGCNGANGAAGGCAGCCANGTCAGCTATTTAGAGGGTTGTACTGCACCNATGAGAGACGAAAANCAANTGCATGCGGCTGTNGTAGAATTGNTAGCNCANAAAGATGCTACCATTAAATATTCAACCGTTCAAAATTGGTATCCAGGAGATCCAGATACAGGCAACGGTGGTATCTATAACTTTGTAACTAAAAGAGGAACGTGCCTCGGTCAGAATTCCAGAATATCCTGGACACAAGTTGAGACAGGGTCAGCAATTACATGGAAATATCCTTCCTGCATACTAAAAGGCGACAACTCAGTTGGTGAATTCTATTCAGTGGCTGTTACAAACAATCATCAACAAGCCGATACGGGTACTAAAATGATCCATGTTGGTAAAAACACTAAAAGCACTATCATATCGAAAGGCATATCCGCAGGCCAAGGCCAACAAACATATAGAGGGGAAGTTAAAATTATGAAAAATGCTGATCATGCTAGAAACTTTTCGCAATGTGATTCTATTCTCATTGGTGATAAATGTGGTGCTCATACGTTTCCTTATATAGAAGTAAAAAACCCTACCGCAAAAATGGAGCATGAAGCTACAACATCAAATATTGGGGAAGACCAGTTGTTTTATTGTGCCCAAAGAGGAATTTCCGTTGATGATGCAGTGTCGATGATTGTAAATGGATTTTGCAAAGAGGTGTTTAATGAATTACCAATGGAATTTGCAGTCGAAGCTACCAAATTAATGGAAGTAACCTTAGAAGGAAGTGTAGGGTAATCCCCCTTCACCTTTAAAAATGTTAGAGATCAA
>PAPB01000002.1 GCA_002708715.1 Fidelibacterota bacterium
CCATCTGCAAATTGACTCATTCCATAAACATTTGGCACCATTACCCAATCATAAGCATCAATGTAGTATTCCATAAACCATTTATAAACATCATCTGGGTTAATCCTTAATAAACAAAATATATTCCCCATTATCATTAGCCTCTCGATATGATGGGCATATGCTTCATCACATGATTTTTTGATTACAAAATCAACAGGATCTAGACCAGTACCACCATGATAAAATGAATCTGGTAACTTTTTTGTAAAGCCCCAGAAATTATTTGTTCTTTGCCTAACTCCACATTCCTGATAAATACCCCTAATAAATTCTCGCCATCCAATAATTTGTCGAATGAAACCTTCTAAAGAGTTAATTGGTATTGAACTTTGCATAGACTTTTCTAAAGTGAGATCAACAACCTGTTTTGGACTGATTAGTCCAATATTTAAATAAGGTGTCAGTACTGAATGAAATAGTTTTGAATTTGTTTTTGGTATAGCATCTTCGTAAGGCCCAAATAATTCAAGTTTATTTTCTAAGAAGTTTTCAAAAGATTCCATAGCCATGCTATGACTAGTGGGAAAATTAAAACCCTCTACACTACCTAAATTATTCAAGAAATTAGATTCTACTTTCTGTACAGACTCAGCAAATAGATGTTTATCATAACTAAATTTGCATTCATCTGGGAGAGTAATTGTTTTGGGTAATTTTTTTCGGTTTTGATCATCAAAACTCCATCTTTCTCCGATTGGTTTTCCCTCTTGACTAACTAATACATTAAACCTTTTCCTCTGTTTTTTGTAAAAGTGAGCCATGAAATGAAATTTTTTTCCCCGAAAGTCATTTTCAATCTCAGTCTTATTGAGTAAAAAGTTTGGATTGTCATGCCAAACAGCTTTAGCACCAGTAACTCTTAAAGCGTGATTAATTCTCTTTTCTAATTCAAAGTCAACAATTGCTGACAAGTGAAAAATTGTGATATTATTTTTTTTAATGATCGTAGAAGTGTAATCATCATGTAATAGATTTTTGTGACTTATAATTTCAAGTTGGTAGCCTCTACTTTTCAAATCCTTTGAAAAATAAGACATTGAAAGGTAGTGTAAGAGTATCTTCTTTTTATTAAAATTAAATGAGTATTTTATATCTCCAAAGAAAAGTGGATCCTCGATAAGATATATTTTTCTATTTCGAGAAATAGCAGGATGAGGATCAAATAACTGGTTGGGATAAACAAAAGTTGATTCCATTTACAATCAAAAGTATTATTCTGCTTTCTGTTAAGGTAAATAAACTGATATGGAAAGCTGTATTAAATAGTTAGTTATTGCAATTCACCATCATTTCTATTTTGAATAGATAAGACCCTTACCATCTCATCCCATTTATCGTCGCGTGCAGCTCTTTTTTTCTGAACCTCAGGACCCCAATCATTCATAAAGTTCGTAAGAACCATTTCAATTTTTTTTATGCTGTCTTCTAATTTAGTTAATCTGTTATAAATATCATTATTGTTGTATTTCATTTTTTCCTACTTATTATTTTTTAAATAATCAAAGAAAGTACTATAGTAGTTCTAAAATTTCAGAATCATTGGGATTTACACCACTTCTGAAAAAGTGAATTAATTCGCCTTCTTCATCGATGATATACTTGCAAAAATTCCATGAAGGAAGTGCGCTATTCCACCCATTAAGTTCCGGATTTGATAACCACTCATATAAGTTGCTAATAGGTTTTGATTTTATTTTCTGCTTGCTAGCTAGAGTGAATGTTATTCCGTAATTAACATTGCAAAAGCTTTTTATTTCTTCTGCACTTCCTGGCTCTTGACGACCAAAGTCATTGCAAGGGATTCCGATTATTTCTAACTTCTCACTATGTGTCTGGTAAAGCTCCTGCAAATCGCTATATTGATCAGTATATCCGCACTTTGATGCGACATTAACAAGCATAATTTTCTTCCCTTTAAAAGATTTTAAATCTATTAAATCTCCGTTTATATCATTTATGGATAAATCATAGAAAGGTTTAATTGATTTAATTTTAGGGTCAGCTTTTAATGTACTTTTCAAAAAAGTCATTGTTCCAATTCCAGTAAAAAATATCACAATTAAAGTAAAAATAACGAATCGTTTTAAAGCTTGAAAATCCATATGAATAATCTAGCTGTGCCCTAGATAATCTGGAAAATCAATATCCAATTCAGAACTATTACGAAATAATTTTGCATTTATTTTTTCAACGTACTCAGTATTTCTTCTTTTATCAACCATTTTCAAATAATCATTAACGTATGAATTAATCTCCTTACTTGTAATAACTAGTTTACTCATTTGATGGATAGGTCGAATATTTTGAAGATTCTTATTAGACTGATCTAGAGATAATCTTCTAAAAATATACTCCCCAATGTTTCTTGATTTTTTTGTCCAATTTGTTTCATTGAACTCTAGAGTTTTTAACCTATTTTTTCTTAAGGCTGGTTTCTTCATTATTTGTCTCCTATTTTGTTGATGATAAGCCACCATCGATAATGAAATTTTGTCCTGTTATCCAATCGTTTTCAGGATCAATTAAAAATTTAATCATGTTACTTATCTGTTTGGGTTCACCTATCTTATTAGAAGCATGCATTTTTTCACTAGCTCTAAGTGAGATAGGATTTTCAGTTATTTTCTTTGATAAGGATGTTCTGACTAAGCCAGGAGAAACTGTATTCACCCTTATATTTTTTCTAGCATATGTTTTCGCGGCTGATTTAGATAAACCTTCAACTCCTGATTTTGCACTTGAGATTAGCTCATGATTCGCTAAACCAATAGTTGCAGCTGCGGTAGACATTAAAACTATTGAACAATTTTTTAGATACTTTCCTGCTGCTCTTATAACACCAAATGATGATTTTAGATTAATATCAATAGTTTCATAAAATTCACTTTCACTACATAAATGAGCCGGCTTTAAAATCAAATTGCCAGGCAGATTTACAATAGCATCAATATGATCAAACTTTTCAAGACCAGCATTAATAAATTTTTCTACATCTTTAAAATCAGAAGCATCAACCCTAACTGAATCATAAGAGAATTGAGTAGGGTGTTCATAATAACTCAATAATAGATTTGTTAAAGAATTTTTTGACAAATCAGAAATTAGCTCTGTTCCGATTCCACTTCCTGCGCCAACAATTAAAATATTCATTTTATTTTTTTTCCATTGCTTGAAAAATTTTGCTACTTGAAGATGATAGGCCCCCTGATAATGTCCAGCCTTCTTTTAATAATTGATTAACTTTAAAAACAAATGTTTGGATATCTTCTGAATAAGAAGAAACAATACAATATCTTTCTTCCATTTTTATTTTCACACCACTCATTTTGTTTTTCTATCAATTTTTTCAATAACATTCATGTCTGGATCTTTTTCATATGTGTAATGTATTCCGTCACGATGTGTTTTCTTACTTTTCAAATTGACAACGTTTCTGTCTACGACCGCAAAATGAGGAGGATGTTGTCCAGGAGTTACTAAAGCAATCTGGATATTATTAAATCCTAACAAAGCCCATGTATTATCTTGGTATTCTACTCTACATTTAAAGTTATTAGCATACCAACGGACGGAATCAGCAATATTTTTCGACTCTAAAGCAATATGATCGACATGCGTTAGGCTCATAATGGATCAATCACCTCTGAATTATGGTAATATTTATTTTTAATTCTTTGCGCACAGCTCGGACAAGTCCCTTTTTCTTTTCCATACCTTGGAAAATTATGATAATATTTATAATCAATTGTCTGATTGAATATCATTACTTCCCATACAACATTACATACAGGGCAAGCCTTGAGATCATTGTCTGCTTTTTTTGCATCAAAGTTATTTGGCACTTTCTCTTTACGTTCATTAAAGTGTTTTAAATCTGTTCCTTTGGCAACTGCTTCTAAAATTGATGACATGATATTTTCCTGTTTTGTTATGCCTAATATTATGATGAAGAACCCGTAGATGTCAATAACTTTTTGAGCGTTTTGAGCGTTTTTTAATTTAATAATAAGAGATTGGATTTAATAACATAGAAAAAATTGTTTGAGAATCTTCTTTTATTTCTAATGACAATTGACCATTATTATATATTGCAAAACCTTTAAATATTTTTGGGAGCTTAATTTTTGGATTCGCCCTATCGACTTCCCAAGTGAAACTATTCTTCTCCCCATTCCATAAAAATTCTGCATCCCATTTGATGTTCCCAATCAACTGCTTTTTGTGCACTAAATAATATGCTTTTGGATTTAAGTATGGTTTATTTTTTGTTTCTGTAACATAGGGTCCTGGATCAACTAACGAAGTATCTGAAAATGTTGTTATAAATAATCTGATATATCCGGACCAATCCTGAAACCAAACCTCATTTTTAGGACTTCCTTCAGAAATCCATTTTAAACTAGTCAAAGAGGGTTCATTATCAGATTTTGATAATCCAATAGAAAATAAAAATATGTATATGATACAACTAATCCTCATTTTGATTACTCCTTTTAATTGATGTCCATTTTTTATCTTCAAGAAAATTAAACCATACCCTATACGTAAAGCGCCTTATGATAATTGGAAATACCATTATGGGATAAATTAAATATTTTTTAAAAGTATTTTCTTCATCTATGAATACCTTATCAATTATTAAGGCTCCCATTTCATGACTTTTGACTATATGCTGATGTCTCCATCCCTTTAATCCAAAAGGTAAAATTAATCCCTTATCTACAAAAGATAGATAGTCTTGCCCTAAAATATAATTTTCATGGACCACAGACATTTCTCTCCAACCAAAAAACCAAAATAAAAATGTTGCTTTCTTATTGTCATCAATTCCACTCCAACTTTGAATTTTAACTGGCTGACCCATAGTTAAAAACTTAATGAAATCATAACTATGGAAACAGCGAACTACATCAACTGGCCTAATATTTTTTAACACTGTCTCTTGGTAAAATGACATGATTTTAGACAATTAATTTTTATATAAAATTATTAATTTAAATTTTAATACTTTTTAAAGTTTACACTGTATAGAAAAGAATAAAACAGCTAATCATAAGCATTGCCACTGAAGCAATGTATTTTCTAAAATTACTTTTTAATTTTAAATGCGTTATTACTGCCGCACACATTAATAAACTAATTCCTAACGCACCTATTTTAACCAAATCTTGATTTGAAAATTGAAGCATTGCAGCAAAAGAGATTTTTAAAATGCCAACGAGATCTCTTGTCCAAGTAGGTAAACGATATTCTTCAAACTCATTTTTTATATTATCGTATCTAACAACCCAAACAAAAAAGATTGCTACACTTGCAATAACCTTCAAGGCTTCTACTAAATTAATTATAATATGGTCCATAACTACAGTCTCCTAATTGTCCAAACTTATAATTAAAATAATTATGGTGCAATCACTATTTGAGCGTTTTGAGCGTTTTTTATTTATTCTATCGCAACTATAATTTCATTTTTTCTAAATGGAGGCAATGCCCAAGGGCTATTATACTGCGCTACTAGAAAATCACCTTTCATTGCCAAATCTTTTTTATTTAACAGTTTTTTTAATTGCATTTTATAATACTCTGTTCTTGATTTAGTTGCCCATCCACCAAATTTTAGAACTGCGACCTTTCCTAAATAATGACTCTCTACTTTTACTTGTTTATCATTAGGGACAGGTAAAGAAGCAAGAGTATGTTCTTTTGGCATAACAAAAAGTATATCATACACACCTTGTGTATTTGGAACACTGGAAATGACAGGTGCAGTCATTGCTATATTTAACTGCTCCTTATTACCACCAAAAATATAGTTTGCAATTCTCCTAAATCCCGCTACTGTAGCTTCTTTATAATCATTTTTGACTCTGGTTTTAGCAATAAGGAATGAGTCATAATCCCTTATTTCAAAAACACCTTCACTGTTTAATAAATTATAATCAGGTTTTTCTATCGCCATAATTAAATTAATTGACTGCAAAAAGAATAGCGCACCCAAAATAGGCTTTCTTTTCCATGAAGTTTTTGTTCGTCTCACTTTAAAAAAGGAATTAATACCGGAGTATTTTCCTTATACTTTTTATACTCAATTAATTCACCCCATTTTTTGTCAGCCCTATCTTCAAGCAAATTCACTCCACTAATTCTAGTCAATAAAAGATAAATAAACACTGGAGATATTAATGTTACATATTGAAAACCAATTAGTGTTGGAAAAGAAATAATTGCCACACCTATCCAAAGTATTATTTCTCCAAAATAATTGGGGTGTCTTGAGATACTCCATAGTCCAGAAGAAATAAATTTATCTTTATTATTTTTGTTTATTTGGAATCTTCTTTTCTGCTCATCTGCTACAATCTCAAATAAAATTCCAATGGTCCAAATTAATACTCCCAAATAAAAAGTAGGTTCATTAACTAGTTTCTTATTATTAACGATAAGCGTTAAAGCATTTGCTGTTGTAAGGAACACCCATAGTGCAGACATGGTCCACCAAACAAGATACTTCGAAAATGACTTTTTTGCTTCTCGAAACCGGCGATCCTCTCCTACTTTTAACACCCTGATAAAAAGAAATATTCCCAAACGCACTGCCCAGAAGGACACCATCCCAATGACAATAATAGTTCTAAGTTCGAGACTACCTCCAGATGAGTGGGCTGTTAATGCAGAGGCTAGATAAAGCGTAATTAAATAAGCAAGAGTTCCAGTTATATCGTAAAATTTTTCGGTTTTTGCTAGGAATGAAGGGATAAATACTATCCAATGGATCAAAAAACTAGCGCCCATACAAAAATATAAGATAGGATAACCATTGTAAGTCAATGAATTGTGTGAGCCACCTAGTGCAATGAGTGAAGCAAAAGAAATAATAATTATAATATTAAAATAGTCTTTTAGCGCGTTAGGCATATCTAATAAATTAATCTTAATTTTTTAAGAAAACATGTAGCTATATATCCAAAATCATATTCAAACCATTTTACTGCAAAATTAATATTATTTGGCTTATAATGGTGATTGTTCTGATATAATTCACCCATCATCAAAAAATCTAATGGNAGTGTGTTTTTNGAATTGTCAGGAANCGAGTTATAGTTTCNGTATCCTCTTTTATGNCCAAACCANTTAACAATAAAACCNTGTATAGGACCCATCATTATATGAATTGGTAACAGTAAATATTGCCAATTAGCTGTTGCAAAATGATGATAAAACAAAAGATACAAAAGGATAAACCCTGCGCGTGTAATTAGTGATTCAGCAATAGTTTCCATGGCCTTCCAGCGAGGAACACTGGAATCATTTCTTGCTCCATTAGCGAACTCATTTACAAGCTTTCTGTATTCTACGACTGTTGCATAATTAAATGAGATAATATTTTTAATATGGATCGGAGAGTGAGGGTCGTTTGGCGTATCTGTGTATGCATGATGCCTTTTATGCATTACACCATAAGCTGCAGGATGTAAAAATGAAGAGCCTTGAAAAAGAAATGTTAAAAAATAAAATATTTTTTCTATGTNTGGATTCATTTTAAACATGTTATGTGATGCATAACGGTGCAAAAATATAGTTTGAAAAAACAAAGACAGGTACCAATGTAAAACTAACGCAATGAAAATAATCATAATTCTAATTAATTTTTTGTGAATCTATAATGGGAAACACCCCATTCTTTACCACTATTATATCCAAATAATTTTTCGCATGACATAAAAAATATTCTCCATCTTTGAAACCAGACACTAGCATTCTCTTTACCATATGTTTTCTCAAATATCTTCATTATTGAAGTTCTATTATTATCCATATTTTTTAACCAAGCTAACGATGTTTTTTCATAATGTGTTCCAGATAATCTCCAGGTAGCCTCAATTGTTAAATCATCTTGAAAATAAAGTAAAAGTTGATGAGAAGGCATCATTCCCCCACTAAAGAACTCTCTAGCCATCCAATCTCCCTCACTTTTATTTTCAAATGGATATACGAGGAATTCATGTGAAAAAATATGAATAAATAATTTTCCATTTTTGTGGAGGAAAGAGGAAACTTTTTTCAACAGTTTTTTATAATTCCTCATGTGCTCAAACATTTCTATAGATACCACCCTATCAAATTGTGAATCAATAGTGAAATTATTCATGTCTTCTGTGATTACTGAAATATTATTTAGGCCTTCCATTTTACATCTGTTTTCAATAAATAATTTTTGATCCTTTGAATTACTTACTGCGGTAATTTGGCTCTTAGGAAAATTTTTTGCCATATAACAAGTTAAAGATCCCCACCCACACCCGAGTTCTAAGATCATTTGTCCATCCTGTATCTCTGCTCTATCACAACTTAGTTTTAGCATAACAGTTTCTGATTCAGTTAGAGTGTTAACGCCAACTGGCCAATAGCCTGAACTATATTTAAGATTTGGGCCTAATACTATTTCAAAGAATTCTGGTGGAACTTCATAGTGTTGCTTATTTGCTTTTTCTGGGACCAATGCAATAGGGCTTTCTTTCATGTGTTCAACCCAATCTTGATGTTTTTGTTCAATATCTTCAGGCAAGGAATTTTCAGCAAAATCAAGCCTAACCTTAGATAATTTCCTTATACCAATTCTAACCATAAAGTCAGGCAGAAAACCTTTCTCAGCCATACGGATTAATGTGCTTATCATATTTTAATACCTTATATCAATGCTACGAGCGCCTGATTTTGAAAAGATTAACTGCACATCGCCAATATTTCTTTCCAAAAAGCCTGCTTCACAAAAGACAAAGTAAAATTCCCACATTTTTATAAATGATTCAGAAAAACCCATTTTTTTAACTTCTGGAAGTACCCCCATAAAATTTTCTTTCCACCTGCTTAATGTTTCAGCATAGTGTTTGGTTATATCTTCCATATCTACAATTGCTAAATCTGTATAATTTCTAATTACGTCTGAGATTTGAGCAATCGATATCAGACAAGATCCAGGAAAAATATATTTTTTAATAAAATCAACTGAATTTTTATATTTTTCAAAGTTTTGATCGTTATAGGTTATTCCTTGTATTGCTACAAGACCATCAGGTTTTAGTAGTGAAGAAATTTTCGAAAAATATTGAGGAATAAATTGGTGACCAACTGCTTCAATCATTTCAATTGAAACAATTTTATCATATAAACCTTCAACTTTTCTATAATCCTTGTTTAAAACACTTATCTGAGAACTAAGTCCATGTTCTTTTATTAAGTTAGTCGCATATTCATATTGAGCATCTGAAATAGTTACCGTACTAATATTACAACCATAATTTTTTGCAGCATGCATTGAAAAGCTTCCCCAACCAGTGCCAATTTCAAGAACCTGATCATGTTTATTGAGTTTCAATTTCCTACAAATCCTATCAAGTTTTTCTATGGACGCTTCCTCTAAGGAAGTATATGAGTCTTGAAAATATCCACAAGAATATGTCATTGTGGGGTCAAGCCAAAGTTTATAAAAGTCATTGCTTAAATCGTAATGTGCTAAAATATTCTTTTTACTGCCCTTAAGTGTATTTTGCTTACTCCAATGAATTACCTTATTTAGTGGACTGAATAATTTTGCAATGCCTGAATCAAGTGATAAAAGTATCTCTTTGTTTTTTAAAACAATCTGCAATAATAAGACTAAGTTATCTGCTGACCAATATCCTGCCATATAAGCTTCTGCGACTCCAGTTACCCCACCACTTCCTAAGAAAACATAAAATTCATTTGAGTGGATCTTAACAGTAACCTTATCATTTGAATTTAAATCTCCATATGAAAAAATTTCTTCTCCATCATGTATTTCAATATGTCCATAATTAAGGTGTTTGAACTTTTTCATGACACCTTTCTTAAAAACCGAAGATAGAAAAGTACTTTTTTTAGAGTTTGCAACTTGATCTGCTAAATATTTTAACTGCATAATTTTCTATCCTTTACTCATTGCCTTCAATTTATCTGGATGTATGAAAAATGGTGCTTTTTTTAGCCAAAGTTTAAAAGCTTGAAAATGTATCCTAGCAACTACTATCAAAGTGATAAAAGGAAACCTTAGCATATTCTTCATCAACCCTTTTTTTGTAAAAGGACTTCTAATCATATTTAAATTTGCATCAAACACTTTCGTATCTGATCTAAAGTTTTTCATATTTACATTGATTTTATTTTCTGGTTTTGAAAATAACCACTCATAATCATGATCCATACCCCAAAACGGACTAACATGTAACTGTTTTTTAAAATTTGATTTTAATTTTGTTTTATTTTCATTCTTATTTTGAATTACGTACGCATGTCTTTCTTTCCAAGGAGTGTTAGTAACCTCTGCTACAACAACATCCACATCTGTATCATCTTCATTAAAACAGTAGTAGAAACTTACGGGATTAAAACAATAACCAAAATATCTCAAATGAGTTAATAATCTAATTGGTCCTTTGATCTCTAATCCAATAGTTTTTTTAACAGTTTCACGAATAGAATTGGATAAATCTTTAGATGGGTCGCCATGATAATCTTGTCTGTGAAAAGATACTAAAGCTTTTTTGTTAACATTCCAAAACCAAGATTTTTTTAAAAAATGATTTACAGTATCTAGATCTATATATGCCATAAACAATGGATAGGTAAAAAAGTGATTGAAAGGTGTAAATCTTCGATGACCAACTACCCCTGTATATAAATAACTTTTTTTGGATAAGCTCATAAACTTTCTCCAAACTGGCTACAAACATCAAGCGCACTAACTACACCATCTTCATGAAACCCATTACGCCAATAGGCACCACAGTAAAAAGTATTATTGTGGCCACTAATTTCACTTTTTCGTTTTTGCGCTCTTATTCCATCTATTGTAAAAAGCGGATGCTCATAGCTAAGATTTTTTATAATTTTACTTTTATCAATCATTTCTAAGCTATTCAAAGTAACGCAAAAAGTTTTTGAGGAATTAAGGCCTTGTAAAATATTCATATTATATGTTAGTGCAACTGGATCCTCTTTATTTTTATCTAATAAATAATTCCAACTGGACCAGGCTAATTTTCTTTTAGGTAAAATAGACTCATCAAAGTGCAATACCGCATCATTGCGTTGATAAGGAAGTAAACTGAGAATTTCTTTTTCTTTTCCTGAGGGTTCTTCAAGTAATTGTAGAGCTTGATTACTATGAGTGGCTAAGACTACAGCATCAAATTCTTCTTCTTGATTTTGAGATCCATATCTTATTATAACAGATTCCTTATTTCTTTTAATGCTATTGACAGGCGTCGATAATCTTATACTTTGCTTAAAATCAGCAATAATTTTTTTCACATACTGATAGGACCCACCTTTAATTACCCACCATTTAGGTCTATCTAAAATTTGAAGCAGGCCATGATTGTTAAAAAATCTGATAAAAAACATAGCAGGGATATTCAACATATTTGATGGCACCGTAGACCAGATTGCTGCTCCAATGGGAATTATATAGTTTTCTATAAATTCTATAGGATAGTTATTTTTTTGAAGATATTGATCAAGAGTAATGGTTTCATCTAATGATTGCAAATCTCTTTTTGCCTCTTTATTAAATCTTTTCATACTTCCGAGCATTCTAAAAAAAGAAGGACTAAAAAGATTTGACCTTTGAGCAAATAAAGCATTTAGCGAATGACCTGCATACTCTAAATTTTTACTTAGAGACTTAACACTAAACCCCATTCTTGTTACCTGCCGCTCAACACCTAACTGGTCAAGAAGCTTTATAAAATTTGGGTAGGTCCATTCGTTATACACTATGAACCCAGAGTCAACATTCCAAATTTTCCCATCATGATTTATTTCATGTGTATGAGTATGACCTCCTACGTAATCATTTTTTTCAAATAGAATAATATTATGACTCCGGTTTAACAAGTAAGAAGCTGTAAGCCCAGAAATCCCAGAGCCAATAATTGCAATTTTCATATTTTACCTATTTTGATAAAAGAATTTTTTACCAAGTCTGTGGAACTTTTTGTATTAGAGAAATATCGTAACCAATATCAGATAAATTATCTAAAATCATTTTGTATCGATCTTCTTTCATTATTGGTTCTCTTGCCATAATCCATACATACTTCCTTGAAGGATAACCAATAACGGTATAGCTATAGTCTTGATCTAACTCAATAATTAAAAAAGGCATTTTAAAAGGCCATAAAAATTGCATTCTCCATTCAGCATTAGTCTCTTTATTATATATAAACCCTTTTGGGTAATATATTTTTTTCTCACCATCTGGTGTACCTTTATAAAAGGAAAACGTGGTCTCAATTATTCCATTATCAGATAGTGCATAAGACTCAATCGCATTAGTCGCATTTTTTTCAATAAATGTTGGTATGTTTGCAATAACATACCAATCACCCATATATTTTTCTAAGTCAACATAGTCTACCGTTTGCATTTTTTTCAACCTGCTAAATTCAGATGTATCATTGCAACAAAAAAAAACCAAGATAAAGATGATAATATCATAAAATTTATAAGTCATATTATGAATATGTTAACATTAATCATTATACTTATATCTTTTTATAGCTTCATTAATAGCATCATTAAAAATATTTACTACAGAGTTTTTATTGATCATATCTATCAAAAAATCTGGTAAAGATCCTCCAGGATCCATATAAATACGATAAGAAAAAAGTGTTTTATTATCATCTTTTTCTTCAGCAACCCATAAACCTGCACCATAATTTAGATAGGTCCCTGTACGATCATCAGCATCTAAAAACTTTTTATCTTTTTCTAATAAGTACCAATGTATAATAGAAGTATTATCACTATTTTTAAAACCACTCGGATACATACGAAATAGATATTCTCTATTTTCAAAAAAAGGGATACGAATTGGTATGAATTGATATCCTTCTACAAATGTAGATGTATTTTTTACCTCTTTAGAAATAAAAGAATCAGAGTTCTGAAGAAAATCACCGTAGTTGTCTATATCCATTATAACATTTTGCAGTATTTCTTTTGGCAGAGACAATTCTTTGTTGACCATTACAGCTAATAGATTTTTATCCATAATGTTTTTTGTACTTATAGAAATGTCTTCACCTGAATCTATAACTTTCCATTCATCATTACTGTATAAAGAATTAAATAATGCCATTGGTTTTCTAATATTATCATTTGAAAGGCCTATACTAAAGAACAATGAGATAATAAAAATAATACAGTGATAATAAATTTTCATGATCCATTATTTTTGATTAATCTTTCATTCACCCAGTATATTAGTGGAATAGTAACTGCATAAAATAAAGCGACCACTCCTATTGCAATTATAGGTAAAGTGCTAAACTCTATCGCTCCAAACTTTACTCCAGCCAAATATGATAAAGGACCTGATACTGCTCCAAGTAATATTGATGCAAAATAACGATTCTTAAGCCAAGAGAGTGAATGATTTACAGTTGCAGAAAAACCACACCACATAGAAGTAATCCAAAGAGGAGCTATAAACGTAGTTGGTGTGTAAGTACCATTATAATTAAAGATGCCATAATAGGCCATACTAGTATCTATCATGGTCCCGATTAAACCAAATAAAATTATTAACCTAATTTCAGTATAATCCGATGTATAGAAATAAAAATGAAGTATCAAAAAAATTGACATCAAAACTGGTCCAAGATATACTATGCCACTTTTAACACCAAGAACACATCCCCACCAACTCAACTGGAAACCTACTATATTAAAAATATTTTTCATAGCTTACTAAAATTTAAGTTAGTTTGAATTTATATAAAAATATAAAAAGAGCGTTATGGGCGTTTATATAAAAAATTAATTTTAAAAATAAGTACCATAAATGTATAAAAAGATATTCCTATGAATAACATAATAATAAAGTAATATGGCCAATCAGGCATAAGTAAGGTAAAATTTACCCCTTCAGGCTTTTCAAAAGTAAACATATAATTACTTCCAATCATAAAATTTATACAAACTATAAAAAGAACTAAAACTGTTGTCCATTTTATCGCGTTAAGATAGTCATACCATGTAGGTCGGTAACCATCAATCACTATGCTCAGCATAATAAAAATCACTAAACCATGAGCAAAAAAATAATGAATGGAAATATAAATCTGATCCATCTGAGATAAATTAGTATTTATAAAGGCAAATAACGAGCCACCGAACCCCGCAAAAAAAAACCAATTTTGCAATACCCGTGAATCTTGATATTTATTATAAATAGGTATCAAAAGCGCTGATATATAACACATTTCAAGCGGTAGGGATGTTGAATATGACCAGGTACCATAGTAAAGCATACTAATTTGGAAAGCTAATTCATTAAAAACAACTAAATAGCCTATAGTATCAAGAATAACTTTTTTGATTTTATAAGAGCTATTGCTGTATACCCAAGCTACCGCAACACATAATACTGTACTTATAATACCAAATATCACATGCTGACTTGGCAATGAGGCAATTATATTCAATATATCACTAATCATCTTACTCCTATGCTAATATATCCTTTATTTTATTTAATATTTAAGCCAATAATTTAATTTAACATACACAGCATTCTCTTTAATCCGATTCCAATTATTTTCAGTAAATAAATAATCACTTCTTTGATTAAGATTATAAACAACATACAAAGTACTACCAGGTTGGTATTCCCATCGCACTACAAAAGTTCCCACTGTATTAAATAATCTAAAATCAGGATTTTCGAATCCCGATATTTCATCATAATCATAAGGTTCTAAATCCATAGTTTTTGACTGCTTTAGACGAAAAAACGAATTATAATTCATATTAGCATAAAATGGCTGCATATAACATTGGAAAGTAAGTCTAGGTGAAAATGTCCAATCTAATCTTAAATTTATATCTCTAGTTAGTAGCATTGAATTCGCATAAACCCTAATAGTATCATCTAAATTTTCTATAATATCTACCCACTGCATATAACTAGGGCTTTTATCCTGCATAGCATTTATCTCAATATTAAGTTGTTCAACTGGTTTAGTTTTTAACCACAAACTTGCTCGATATCCTTTTCCACGATTTTTTCCATATCCAGAACCGATGTTAGCACCAATTATAATTTTCTTTCGACGATCAGTACTAATAGATGGTCCAGCATATCCCCATAATTCTGTTTTATAAACCCAGGCATTCTCACTTCTAAAAACATCCTCATCATTAAATCCTGGCAGAAATAGCTTCCCAAAAAAACCTGCACGCCAGTAATTAGAAAACAAATTATTTTGTTCTATTTCTACTTCTTTTTCTAAAGCTAATCCATCTCCATTCCATTCTTGGGAATACTTAAATTCTAAATTATTATTAATAAATCTTCGCCAAGGATTCTGCTTTCTAAATTGAATTTTTCCTCCTGCCCAACTAATACCATTCCTTCTTAAAAATCCTACGTCATTTATATCGAATTTATCATCAGAGACTCCATACCAAAAACGTACGCTCCACCACTCAGGGTCCAGGTATCCTAGATTAAAACGAAATGCATTACCAATAGTATTATTAGATTTTGATCTAATAATTTGCCCGTTAGAGAACAATCTATTATCTAAAAAACTCATATCCCAGTCACCACCAACTACATTTGCTCCAATAGTATCTTTTCGAGATACATTTGTACCCATTATCCCTACCTTTGAGATTGTATTAAATACAGGAAATTCAATCCGACCAATAGAATAGTTTGTTTTTGGTTCCACAATAATTTTTCGATTAGAAATGGAATCAGAAAGTGTCGCTTTCTCTTCTTTAGTAATTGCACCTATTACACCATAATTTATACCTGATGGCGTACTACCCATTATCTTTGTAGCGCCTAAAATTGTTGTATAATTAGAAAGACCTCTTATCTCTCCATCTTCAGGAATATAATAATTTGGTGTTCTTCCAATTCGCCTTGAATTAAACAAATTTACTCTCTGACTAAAAAAATCTGATCCTTCAGAAAAAAAAGGCCTTTTTTCTTCATAAAACGTTTCAAATGCAGTCAAATTTAAAACTGATGGATCCGCCTCAACTTGACCAAAATCTGGGTTAAAAGTAATTTTCATCAAAGAGTTCGAACTTAAACCATAGCGTATATCTATTCCCATATCAGTGTCTAATTCACTACTCCCTCCAGCTAAAACATATGGTACTAATTCTAACTGATTCGAATTTGGAATATTACTTAATCCTTTTAAAACTCCAAGAGGCAACATTATTCCACGAATCGATTTAGCTTTTCCAGGCCATTCTACCGTCTCTTGCAATCTATGAATCATTCTCTCAAAAGAGATACCCCATACTATATCTGATTGATTATTAAATTGAAACATAGAAAAAGGAAATTGAAATTCTGCTGACCAACCATCATCATTAAATGCAATTGCGACGTCCCATACGGCATCCCAGGTAGAATTATATTCATCATCTCCTGCAAGTGCAACATCAATAATTGTTCCAGATGCATTTACACCACAAAAATATCCATTATAGTTATCATTTCTAGAATCTATAGTGACTCCCATCCAATCAGAATTACTACCAAACCCATCCATCCAACTATCTCTTCTAGCGAGTGTTTTTTTTATCAAATCAGGTCTAGAATCAAAAGCCCTCAAAAACACATAAAGATTTTTATTGTCATACATAACTCTTACAGTAGTTTTTTCAGATGGGGGGGATAATTCCTTAGGATCAATTTGAAAAAACTCAGAAGTTGGATTACAGTATTCCCATTCATCCACATCCATAATCCCATTTATTAATGGCTTTTTTAGAGATCGATAAGCTTCAATACTTTTAAATCTTAAAGAGTCTGGATTAAATTTATTTAAATAACTATCTTTATATTTTTGAGAAAAACCAGATGATAAAGTAATCGAAAAAAAAATAAAAAAGGAAAAAGTACATGTAAAATATTGTATTACACATTTCGAAAAACTAATGAACATGGCTACCTAAATTATAACTTAAATAAATAATCCCAACTAATACTATTAAACATCCACTAACAATATCTAAATTAATTTTTTTCTCAATTGAAACAATCTTTTCAATAAATAAATTTTTTGTAAAAGTAAATGTTGTAACAATAAAAAATAAAACCAACGCAATCCCTAATACATAAACCCCCACAAAATACATTATCGAAAATATATCTGGATTAGTTCCTGTCATTACCACAACAGCTAAAGATGAAGCGCAAGGCATTAATCCTGTTAAAAAACCCACAGTAAGTGGATTTTTAATTTTTGAATCAGAGAACTTGCCATGATCATGGCCACAGTTATCAGTGTGTTTGTGCTTTTTCTTATAGATAGCCCTAAATAATACATATATTCCAAATAAAATAATAATCCCTGGAGCAAACCAATGTGAAATATTATGTACTAATTTTTCAGTTATTTCAGATAATAAAATATTAAATGAAATAGCAATAATACTTAAAACAAGAAGATGACTAAAAAGTAAACTCGATGTTAAAATGAAAATTTTTTTTAGATTAAGCCTTTGCCCTACTGTATAAGCTAATAAAAATGTTTTTCCATGGCCAGGTTCTAATGCATGAAAACAACCAAGAAAAAAAATAGATGCAAAGGTAAATGATTCAGTCACAGAGCAGGACTATATTTCTATAACTATTTTACCAGACTATATATTATTACACTTATTAATCATTAAGTGCTAAATCAACTATCATCAAAATATCCAGAACATTTACCATGCCATCTAGATTCATATCTGCATTTTGTAGTTGAACAGTATTTAATTCAATATGTCCAATAATATAGTTTACAGTAACAATAACATCGAGAATGTTTACTATATTATCAGAATTTAAATCTCCAAAATCAATATTTAATGGTGAGACTGCACCTGGTGGAAAAACAATTCTATCAATCCACACACAATCATCGCCTGAACTCGTTGCGTTATCCTTTTGATACACCCATCTCAGTGTATGCATACCTTGCGAAAGAGATACTGAATATTCTGTCCAATTCGTATTACCTCCGATGATTAAATCTTGCGGCTCATCATTAACATAAAATTCTAGGAAATCATAAATAGTTCCAGATCCACCAACCTCAGATGAAGCCATAGCTGAGAATTCTAATACTCCCTCATACAATACATTCATATCAATACTAAGCTCAGACGTCTGATTGTGACTTATTCCTCCAGATTTAGCTGAAAAGGATCCAGAATAAGCTTCAGAACTAATAACCCAATCAGCGTCACCATGATGACTCCAAGAAAATAAAGAAAAATCGCCAGTCTCAAAATCTTCAACCATAAGGCCTAATGTAATTGGCAATGATATAACAGCTGAATATGGTGTATTAAGTGAACCAATCAAAATTCCAGAAACAGAATTATGTCCAACTGGTGCATCGTTTGATGCTGTAATTTCTATCGTTACTGTAACAAATTCATTAATACCCCACCAATAATCATTATCACTTCCAACTGCACCAATAACTATATAAGGATCACTCGTTGTTATATCGAAGGTAGGATAATTAACAGGTGAATGCCCAATATTCTCCATTACTATTTGCAGCATTGTTGTTTCACCAGGATCAAGTGTCCCATTTAAATTATTTAAAAATTCTGTGGATATTATTTGGTATGCTGGAGCCGATACACCTAAACTAGTACTATACTCCCACAAATCAGATCCATTTACAACTTGCAAAACAAAAGGAATTTCAGTCCCATCATCGATATTCCAACTAACAGTTAGTTCAAAAGGCCCAACAGTTATTTCTTCATTCGGTGATACTGGCCCTGTAATAATTTCTGGAGTGGTGATTTCGACCATCGTTCCTTCATGAAAAAGAGTAAAGGTTAGATCACCTGAAGGATCCTGACCAACATTTTGAAATGTAGTATAAAAAGTAGCGGTCTCTCCATAATCTAGATTATTATTATTACCATCAACAATATTAACATCATTCATTAACATATATGCACCTTCAGGCGCGATTACATTCAATGAAATTTCGTATGGAATTTTATTATAGGCCGTAACAACTAATTCAACACTGCCAGGTATATCTAGACCACCATCAAATTCTAAGACCAAGCCTCCTGTTACATCTGTATAACCAGATGATAATAGTTCGCCTTCTCTTGATACTGAAACAAGCGCACCACTGACCGATGTCTCAACTGAAAAATCTGTGGCACCTAATATAATAATATCGCTATGACTAATTTCTATTTCTGTGGGTGTATCTGTACGAACAACAACAGATGGGTCACCAAAAATCGTCCAGTAATAAGTTTCATTGTACCCCTGTGATCCATAACTATCATTCATCTGATTCATACCATTAAAAGATAAGCCACCAAAGGATCTTTTAATATTTCCAGAATAAGATTCAACGAGAATGGCATTCATTTCATCTTGACCATTCATAGGAGGGTTCCAAGCTTGATTAACCGTAGACATGAGTGTTGTAATCGCTCCCGTTGGAGTTCCATCCGTCCCAGTCGCTCGTAACCAAGTTTCCGCAAAGCAAGTACCAATATGAAATTCTCCATTAACACATGCAACAGACCAAATAAATGGCCACTTCCCAAAATTTTCTAGACCATTCACATCAGTGTTATTCATTGGGCATCCATTACCAAAAGAGCTATTTGATCCGTGCCCTGTATAATTAATAATTGACCTACCTTCATTAAGGGCAACTTCCCCTTGAGCTACGGTACCTGTAGGATCATAAATTTGGTCGATTTCTATATAAGTGTAATCCAATAGGAGGTCTCTTATAATATCAATATGTTCATCATCATATTCACCATTATCTCCAGGGCCTTGATCAGAGGCATAACCAGATCCTTTTTTATACCAGTCAGCTGCTGGATCTGGATTCATTTCATAGGATATAGTACGATTAACCATTGTTTCTACATGACCACCATTTTCAGCAGAAAAACGCCCTATAATGATATCTGGATAAGAATCATTACCAGCAACAAAAGTAAGGGAATTATCCGATGGACTATTTGATCCAGCACCATTAGAGCGACGAATGGTTTCTATCTGAGCAATATCTCCAACCAACAATACATAAACAATACCATTCTCATAATATTGATCATTAATAAATTGTGTCATATCATCGACATCGCCAATACTTGCAATGTCAACCATCTCTGTAGGAATACCTTTATAATTTTTCCAATCTACAAAGGTCTGCATCTCGTCCATAAAATCGCCATAACTAATTACAAGCATAGGTCCATGTTCTGTTAAAACATCATATCTACTATTGTTTGGGTAGTTAATAAAATGGTCCTGATACATATATTCAAATTCTCTTCCTCCAAAACCAGATGGCCTTTTTGTCAGAGGATTAATTTGGCTGCTACCATTTTTTTCTACTAATATTTTAATGCTCGTATATACTCTAAGTACTTTCTGTATCGGGTTGTACTGAAAAGGCTGGAATACAACTGCTTGACCCCTTAAAGATCGCAAAATATATGGATCTCTTAAAAAAGCAAAAGTTTCTGGATACCAACCATCAGTATCGTAAGATTTACCATAAGTGTATGGAATAGTTTTTGGATCAATATTTCTAGTCAAATTCCCTTTGGAAGGAAGAATGTTTTCAACAACAATGTCAAAATATCTGGTTTCAATAACAGAAAGTTCCATATGTGCAAGATCAGGAATAATAATTGAGCGTGCCATACGAGGAAGTTCAGGTTCCCCACTTTGCAAAATCGGAACCCCACCAGGAAATGTGATTTGGCTACCTCCATCTTGGTCTTGTTCTATAAAATAACCATTTAGATTAAAAGATATCTCAATATTTTCTTCAGAATCACTAATAACAACCCACTCGGGTTCAGAAGGATCAGGAGATCCAATATCGACCCAATCTTTTGCAAAAGGAATCGATAGCACCAGAGAAAAGGTTATAAAGAATTTTATTATTTTTTTCATACTACTATCTATAATTATATGGATGTCGTATACTTTAAATGTTGTTTACTATGAATACTAATCAATATTGAATATAAGTTAGCATAATTATTCTATATTAATCCAATATTGAATATTTTTTTTTATTTCATTTAATTCATTTGTTTTATTTCTTTTTTCTAATCCATTTGCATAAATCTTCAACTTATGAATTAACATATTTTTCAAAATAATTGATTGATCTTTATTAAGTATTTTAGAACTGATAATTTTCTTTAGTGACTGAATCCTATAGAACTCTATTCCATCATCAACCTTTGAAAGCTGATCACTATGACCACCATATTTTCTTATCAATGGTTTATCTAAAAAAAGGACAGAATATTTTGAAGTAATCCTTAGCCAGAGATCGTAATCTTCACATACTCTTAGAGATTCATCAAACATACCAATCTCATCAAAAATTTTTTGATTTATTAGCACTGATGATGGGGACATTCGACATATATCTAAACATTTTTCAAAAATAAATCCACCATATTTCTTATGTTTTTTCATCTGATTCACCCGAACACCATTTCTTATCCAAATCTCATTTGTATGGCAAAATTTTGTTCCAGGATTGGCCATGATCGCATTGGCTTGGATATCTAACTTTGTTGGCAACCACTCATCATCTGAATCTAAGAATGCTATCCAATCACTAGCTGCAGATTTAATGCCTATATTCCTTGCAGAACTAACACCATTATTAGTTTGATAAATATATTTAATTTGAGGATGATTATACAAAATCCATTCTCCTGTACCATCATCAGACCCATCATCAACGACTATTATCTCAAATGGAGTTAGAGATTGACCCATTACAGAGTGAATGGCTCTTTTTAAAGCTTCTTTTCTATTAAATGTTGGAATTACTACAGATATCTTCATGAGATATAGAGTATAATTTTTTACTAAAAGNTATTTTTATAAATATNTATTGGATCATCTTTCGGTTCTAAAACTCTCATAGAAAAATGATAGATATAATGCTTAGGAAATAATTGATATTTATCAAGTGGCNGAGCACCCCAACTATCTTCACCTCCAACACCCATTTGCAAGTGATCAATATCTAGATGTACTAATTTTTTTTCAATCATATCTATAGTATGCATACTTTTTTTATAAGTTCTTACATGCCCGCTATCATCTCTTGAAATGCCACTATCATAATCACGAGGAGTAAAATGACTTACCTTTAAAGATAAAAACCCAGTCANCATAATACCATAACCCTTGTCATCTCTTAAAGTTGCCCATCGCACATCAGTCTTATTACCATTCTCTTGTGGNCTAANATAAGGATGATATTGATCTGAAACTTTTCCATGAAAAATATCTATTCTGGCACTTGATTTTCTATCACTATAGCTCTCGTGAGGACCTCGACCAAACCAAGAAAAATTGTCATATTTTTTTGGTAATGACATATTCATTCCAAATTTTGGCAGATTAGGAAGTGGTAAATTTTGCAAATCTAAACTATTTGTGATTAATACTCTTCCATCTCCATAAATTCCATATGTTATTTTACCTGCAACATCAATTGATGGGTAATTAACTATAACGTTAATACCTAAAAAATTATCCTTTTTGGTTATTTCCATATCAATAATTTCCTGATTATCTGAAGCTTCTTTCCATACTGCAAGTCTCTCAGGCATATTGTTACCAAAATCATTATCNGTAGGTGGTCTCCAAAAATTTGATTTTGGTCCTTCTACAATATATTTTTTTCCTTTAACTGTCCATGAATTAATCGAGCCTGTTTCTTTTGAAAAAATAATTTTGAAATTCTCACCAATTACTTCAATATTCTTTTGCATTTCAATTATATTTTTAAAATCTGCAACAGATTCAAAATTCGATGATAAATTTTCAATAGTTGTATCTTTTAGAGTATTGTAGTTAACTAATGGTAATTGCTCCCATGCAACAAGATGACCTTTCTTAAGTAAACCCTGATTATTTTTTAACCTAAATTCAAATTCTAAAAAGTACTCTGTAATAGGATCCATTTTAAATTGAGAGACTGGAATATTAACATACATACTAGTCTGAGGCTGAATACCTAGGTCATCTAACTGCCCAAATTGCATTGTTTTACTATCGGATTTCAAATGCCATATAATTATGTATTGATCTGAACTAATAAAAAAGTTTTCATTTACAATCTCAACTAAAAAATCTTCAAGTCCAATCGATTTGACTGAAAAATTCTGATATACCTTTTTTGTTTCAAATAAGTGCGGATTAGGTTTCCTATCTGGCTGTACCAATCCATTAATTAAAAAATTACCATCGCTCGGTGTTCCTGGTGGTCCAAAATCACCACCATAGGCAAAATAAGAAGTTCCATCATTATTGACTTTTTTTAACCCTTGGTCTACCCAGTCCCATATACAACCACCTTGGAGCTGTGGTTCTTTACGAATTAATCTCCAATAATCTTCCATACCACCAAGACTATTTCCCATAGCNTGCATATACTCACACATTATTAATGGTTTATTTTTCTTNTCTTTTACCCATTCTTTTANNCCATTAAGGCTNGTATACATTGGTGAATATATGTCAACNTGGTCTCTCTCACCTGCTCGTTCATAGTGCACTGGTCTTGATGGATCTCTTTCATGGATCCACTGTGAACAACTAACAAAATTGGTTCCGTCTCCTCCTTCGTTCCCCATTGACCATAGAATAATAGANGGGTGATTTTTATCCCGCTCTACCATTCTTTTTACTCTAGTAAGGTGCGCTAACTCCCATTCCACTTTATTACCAAGTGTTCTGNCTGGATGATATCCCATGCCATGGCTCTCTATATTTGCTTCATCAATAACATAGAGTCCATATCTATCACAAAGATCATACCAGTATGGATCAGCTGGATAATGACTGGTGCGAACAGTATTGATATTATATTCTTTCATCAATCTTATGTCTTCTTCCATAAGCTTCTTACTTATTACATGGCCAGTATTTGGATCATGCTCATGTCTGTTTACACCTTTAATTAATATAGGTTGACCATTGACTAATAGTTGACCACCTTTAACCTGTATAGTTCTAAAACCTATTTCATCAGCCACAGATGAAATTATATTATTACCATTTTTAAGAGTTATTTGAATAACGTAAAGATTTGGTGTCTCGGCAGTCCAAGGCTTTACATTTGAAATACGTTTATTGTACTGATGATTTTTTATAGAATTTGATTCAATATTTAAGTTTTCTGTTTTAAGTAAAATTCTTTTCCCATTAGGATGAAATAACTCAGTAATTACAGTTATATCTTTATTTATTTTTGTATTGTTAGTTATTTCTAATTCTAGTTCTAATGCGCCATCTTTATAATTATTTTTCATAGGAGTTTTAGCCCAAAAATCAGATATTTTCAATTTGGGCTCAGCTACAAGGAAAACATCTCTTTCAATACCAGAAATTCTCCAAAANTCCTGACACTCTAAATAGGTTCCATCCGACCAACGATATACCTGTAATGCAACAACATTATTTCCNATCTTNATNTAATCGGTTATATCAAACTCTGCAGGTANNTTACTNCCTTGGCTGTANCCAACTTTCTTTCCATTNACCCAAATAAAAAATGCAGACTTCACTGCTCCAAAATGAATAATTATATCACGATTTTTCCAAGTTGAAGGAATAATAAATCTTTTACGATAAGAGCCCACGGGGTTATAACCTTCAGGAATCTTTGGAGGATCAGGATCATAAGAAAACTCGTAAGGATGATTAAGGTATATTGGAACACCATATCCATTTAATTCCCAATTGGATGGAACTAAAATATCATCCCATNTTNGATCATTANATCTTNATTTATAAAAATTCTNAGGANNATCTGCTGGATCNCGTACCCATTTAAATTTCCAATTACCATTTAACGAAGCAAAATACTTCGATTTTTCAGGGTCACCTTTCAACGCTAATTTTTTAGATTCAAAATTAAAAAAGGTAGACCTAGGAGCTAGTTTATTCTCTTCAACTATTAAGGGATTTTCAATTTCAGAAGGAGTATTACNAAATAAGCTCATAACAATAAAAAATAAATAGATTGATACATGAGTTGCGAATTTCTTCATATATATCTTAAAATAAATTTTTTGGATAGATACCTTCATTAATTAATTCGTTTATTTTTTTTGTGACATATGGCTTATCTTCTTTGTAGGTCACACCAAACCATTTTGCACTNCTATGAAGTATATGCACAGTTTTCTGTCTAGTTTGTATAAGGGTATTTACTACAGAAGGTATCAGATACTCACTCTTCAATTCATTACCATTATTCTGAAGAAATTCACTAAACATAGATTGTAAATAGATAAATAGATCAGGCGTAAAACCCCAAACATTCATAGACACTGGCTCCTTACCATTTAATTGAATTTTTCGGTCTGATTTCATACCATCACTAGACATTCTTAATCCTCCTGTTTCAACAACCGTATCTAACTTATCTCCATTAAGAGTACAAAGACCACGAGTAACGCTTCCAAAATCAGAAAGAGTATTATCCAATTGAAATGCTACCATAGAAAAATCATTTCCACCATTTTGATAGTAATCTGCCACAACTTTAAAGGATTCAAATCCATAGAAATCATCTCCATTTATTGCAACGAATGGTTCTTTTATTATATCTTTAGCTGCAAGTATAGCGTGGCCTGTTCCCCATGGTTTTTGCCTTTCTTGAGGGCATGAAAATCCATTTGGAAGATTATGGAGCTCCTGGAATACAAATTCAACCGTAATTTGATCTGAATATTTATCAGTAATCAAAGATCTAAATTCTTTATNAAANTCNTCTCTTATAACAAAAACNACTTTATTAAATCCNGATCGAATAGCATCAAACACAGAATANTCAATAATAGTTTCATTATTGGGNCCAACAGGATCTAATTGCTTTANNCCTCCATATCTTGANCCCATACCAGCCGCCATNATTAAAAGTGTAATATCNGTCATTTGTTTAATCCTTTACTTAGATAAAATTTTTGTTCCTTCATCCTTACCTATAATATAAGCTCTTCCGCCTACAGATTCTATGGCGCTTGCAACAGCCTCAGAATCTTTTGGTGCATAGGCAAACATACAACCACCCCCTCCAGATCCATTGATTTTTCCACCAAACGCACCAGCCAATATTGATGCGGATAACATTGACTCAATTTTTTTGGTACTGACATTTAAATCATCTCTTAAAATTTCATGTTCTTGATTTAATAATTCCCCAAAATATTCATGATCTATATTTTCTTTTTCCATTTCAACTAAACTTTTTTCTANTAAATCTCTGTTTTTTAAGGTAGCATAAAACAAATTTTGTTCTTGATTATTAAAATATGAAAGGTCTTCTTCATAGCTAGATGTATGCAAATTAAAACTAGGATTAACAGACTTAAGCTTATCAAAAATTTCTATTCTTAGATTTTTACATCTATCAAGAATATCTAAGGTCTTCTTNGGCTCGCATGAATCACCTAAAACAAAACTACCTAATTTAGAATCAATTTTTTCGATAGATATTTCTGGCTCAGATTTAATATGAATCAACCCTCCACAAGCGGTAGTATACTGATCCATCATCCCGCCAGGCTCTCCAAATTCCTCTGATTCAGCTATGTAAGCCAATTTTCCTATTGTTTTTGGTGTCCAACTAGGTGGATAGTCAGCTAACTGAGCTAAAAAATTTATCCAACTCACAACAATTGCTGATGAACTACTCGTTCCTGCTTGGATAGGTATGTGACTTTTAATTTTACACTCAAAACCATTAGCAAATGANAGCCCCATGCGCTGACAAATTCTTAATCCACTCTTAAAATAATCTCTNCTATTTNCATAGTCTAAGTTNTCAAGCGAAAANACTTCCGTCTCACTTAGNTCTGGCTTNTGAATNATGACCTTTCTATCATCTCTCTTTTCTCCAATGATATTAACTCTTAANGATATCGCCATCGCCACTACTGGNAGNCCNAGATAGTCTTGATGCTCACCAAAAAGACANATTCTACCTGGAGTACTTATTTCCAAATTTTATAAATACCANAAAATGAAAGAACTGAAATAGAAAATAGGATCAAGCCAACCTGATTATAACCATAGATTAATTGCCCCATACTCAGTAAAAATCCATAAACAGCTGTACATCCTAAAACCATAGAATAAATACCTTTTGGAACAAACCAGGCCTCCGTTTCCGTTTCAGAAGGGTAACGCTTCCAACCAGGTCCTCCAGGATTAACCTTTTCAACAAAACTTTGTAGTGTCTCTTCACTGTCTGGTGGTGTAATAAATGTAGCGACCAACCATATTATTGTTGTTAATGATGCCCCAATAATTATCTTAGCCCAATCAGCAATTTCTAATGAACCAAAATTTAAATATATAGCAATAAATAACGAGCTCACCATAGCAACAATTTCAGTATATGCATTTATACGCCACCAAAACCAACGCAGTATATAAATAAGACCAGTACCAGCGCCAATCATTAAAAGCAAATTAAAAGCCTGTCCCGCACTTTTTAAAAGAAGGCCCAGCCCTCCACCAAGGATAATTGTGAATACAGTAATAATTCTAGCAACAGCAATAAGCTCTTTATTCGAAGATTTTGGCCTCAAAAAACGATGGTAAAAATCGTTAACAAGATAACTAGCCCCAAGATTTAATTGGGTAGACATTGTACTCATAAAAGCTGCAATTAAAGAAGCGGAGACTAGCCCAAGTAAGCCTGATGGCAAAAGAGTAAGCATTGCTGGATAGGCAATATCATGTCCCAACTTATCTTTGGCAAGATTAGGGAAGGCACTTTGAATATCAGATAGTTCTGGAAAAATAATCAAAGATGACAATGCAATTAATATCCACGGCCATGGGCGGATTGCATAATGAGCAACATTGAAAAGGAAAGTCGCTCCGACAGCATTTAATTCATCTTTTGCTGAAAACATACGCTGAGCAATATAACCTCCTCCTCCTGGTTCTGACCCAGGATAATAGCTCGCCCACCACTGCACTGCAAGAGGAACAAATAGTAAAGGAATCCAGACGTCAGGGTTAGAGAAATCTGGGAACATAGATAATTTACCAACTACATTTTTATGCGAAATAAGATTTGCTAAACCCCCTATCTCTGGAAGAGAGAGTATGTGTATCATAGCCCAAATCGATCCAATCATTGCAAATGTAAATTGAATAAAATCAGTAATAATAACTGCTTTTAATCCACCAAGAGTAGAATAAATTAAAGTAACCGAGCATGCAACAATTAGCATTAACCAACCAGGCACCCCTAAAACTATTTCTCCAAATTTCACTGCAGCAAGACTAACCGCACCCATTACCAACACATTAAAAATAAGTCCTAAGTATAAAGCTCGAAATCCTCTGAGAAATGCAGCTGCTTTTCCACTATAACGAAGTTCATAAAATTCAATATCAGTAAGTACATCTGATCTTCGCCACAGCTTAGCATAAACAAATACTGTAAGCATTCCAGTTAATAAAAAAGCCCACCATACCCAATTTCCTGAGACTCCATTCTGTCTTACTAGGTCTGTAACTAAATTAGGTGTGTCCGTTGAAAATGTAGTTGCCACCATACTTATTCCAAGAAGCCACCAGGGCATATTTTTTCCTGCTAAGAAAAAAGATTCTGTATCATTCCCCGCTTTCTTTGAAGCTAAAACACCTATCCCAAGAGAGAGTATAAAAAAGATGGCAATAATGCCCCAGTCTAAAGATGAGAGTATCATTTACATATAATTATCTAAACCAAAAATTGGATCATTTGTTTTCCATTTACCTCGTGTAAAATCTGGAATTTTAACAGCAGCACTTCCCAAGCGAATTGATTTTTCACTCAATGGTGAAACCACACTCATACTCACCGCATCATAAACATCAATAACTGGGTCGGCCCCTTTGAGAGATTCAATAAAAGCCCGAAGAATAAAAAAGTCCATTCCTCCATGTCCTGATCCGGCAGCCTGATTTTCAAATTTTTTCCACAACGGATGATCAAATTTTTCCAAATAATCGTCTTCTTTATCCCAACGATGTTCTTCTTTACTTTGACCTTCAATATAAATTGAACGTGCATCCTTCTGCCAAATTCCCTGAGTCCCCTGAACCCTAAAATTTAAAGAATAAGGTCTGGGATTATTTGTATCATGGCTGAGCATTATACTCTGCCCATTGGCACACTTGATTACCGTAGTTACTATATCGCCACATTTAAAATCAACATCAGCATTGGGATGATTTTTTCCTGCTTTTTTAATAATATAGTTATGTAATCCTCTGCTCTGTGTTGCTGTTGAGGTCAAATGGACCATCCTATTTCCGCGGTTGATGTTCAGCATGGGACTTACTGGACCAAGACCATGTGTTGGGTAGAGGTCACCATTGCGATCAACCGAATGCTGGGTCCTCCACTTGGCCTCTGAGTATCCTTTTTCTCCAAACTCTACTCCTCCCCCATATGGACTCATTCCATCATTAAATTTCACATGCCTTAGATCATGCTGATATCCACCCTGGCAATGCAATAACTCACCAAACATATTTTGACGAACCATATTTAATACAGCCATGACATCACGACGATAACATACATTTTCCATAATCATACAAAGTTTTCCAGATCGCTCCGATGTTTTAACCAGGTCCCAACATTCATCAACCGTAAGCGCAGCAGGGACCTCCGTACCAACATGCTTTCCAGATTTCATAGCCGCAATCGCCATAGGATGATGCCACTCCCAAGGTGTAGCTATATATACACCGTCCAACTCTTCATTATCTAACATATTTAAGAAATCTTCTTCACCATTATTATAGATATGCGGCTCAGGTTTTCCTCCCTCTTTTATTATTTTCAGAGCATCAGCTATCATCCCATTATCAACATCACAAATAGCAGAGATATCAACATCAGGATATTTTGCGGCCAACCACAGCATCCACTGTCCTCTTAGACCCGTTCCAATAAATCCTATTTTTACTCTCTTTTTAAGTTCTGATGAAAATAAAGTTTGTGGCAATATAGCAGCTGCTCCACCTGCAGCTACGGTAGTTTTAATAAACGTTCTTCTGTTAATCTTTTTGCTCATGGCACACCCTTTTAGATTTAATCACTTTTTTGAAATAATTTGAATGCTGGTATCTCTCGCCATTCAAATCCTGGCCCTCTCCACTTTACATCCAATGTCTCTTGACCACCACGTTCAAAATATTCAACTACAATTTTATACCGTGTATTTTTTAAATTAATTGTTCCTTCCTTAGATTGTCTACCATGGAGTCCATCATTATCCACAATTAAATCAGTATTAATAAATAACCTTGATCCATCATCAGATGTAATTTGGAACTCATACATACCTGGATCATTTATTTCTAAATACCCAGAAAAAACATAACCAAAGTTATCTTTATTATTTGCATCTATAGTAAAATCATATACGATACTTTCTTCTGTGTGGTTTTCATTTACCATTTGTGAACAATTATCCCACTGGCCAATATAAGTCTCACGAACAAGACCATTTTCTTTTTGCAAGATGTTAATTGGTAAGGTAATGATATTACTTGGTAGATAATTTTTATTGAGAACCTGCATGTGGAACATAGTCGGCTTTGTAATTTTAAAAGGTTTTTTATACCTACGAGAAAAATCATTAATTATTGTGTCTCCAATTTCAAATAAATATGTATTCATAGGATTGTAATCAGTTATACTTATTTCTGCAACTTCCTCTTTTATACTCACCTGAACCTCAGGATCATTTAAATAAGGTAAGACAGGTATCTTTAAAACATACACGGGAGAAGGTTTAAGGCCATTTATGAAAGAATTAGGAATCTTAATAAATAAATCAGGCCCTTTATTTTTCCATTTCAACTTCTTCTTTGATCCAAGACATTGTATACGTTTTTCACCAGAGGCATTTACACCTCTAATTTTTAATGTTTTTTCTTGGAACTTTTCCACAAATGCGAATAAGGTTTTTCTATCCTTTGATAGGGTAAACTTAATACTATCTGATTGCATAATTCTGTTTGGGGTTGTTCCATATATAGATCCCCCATTTATTTCTAACCATTCTCCAATCTCTATTAAACAATGAGACATAATATCAGGTATCGTACCATCCGACTTGGGACCAACATTTAATAAAAGATTCCCACCTCTGCTTATGATATCTACTAGAAGTCTGATTAATTCTTCTGAGGTATTGTAGTCCTCCAATGTCTCATTCTGATTATATCCAAATGACTTTCCTATACCCCTACACTCTTCCCAGCCTCTTTTAAAAAATTCTTCATTCATAAAACCAGAATTTGGATCATACTCGGTCGAAAAGTACCCACCATGTTTGAAGCGTGTTTCCCCACCCCAACGATCGTTCACCACTACATCTTTAGGTGCATTAGAATTATTATAGAGCCATGCTAAAAATTCCTCACTCTTCCATTCAGCGCTATTCCTGTCCCACTCGCCATCTGAAAAAATTATGTCCGGTTCATATCTTTGGACAGCATCTTTCAATTGAGGTAGCATATAATTATCAACATATAATGGAACATTTTCTGGATAATCAGGGTGTTCCCATTCATAAAGAGAATAATAGAATCCAGATCTGATCCCCTTTTTCTTTACTGCTTGATTTAAATCACCAAGTAGATCGCGATTTGCCTTTCCATCAAAAGAATTATATCCCCGACTATGATCACTAGGCCAGAGACAAAATCCGTCATGATGTTTTGAGGTTAGTACCACATACTTTGCACCCGCTTTTTGAAATAGATCGGCCCACTTATTGGGATCATAGCTTATGGGATTAAAAAGCTTTATAAAATCCTTATATGGGAAATCTTTCCCATAATTTTCTTCATGATATTGAAGACGTGCAGTGTCACCATTTAGTAGACCATTAAGGTACCACTCAGCGTAACTTCCTTTTGGTCCCCACGCAGGAACAGAATAGAGGCCCCAATGAATAAATATTCCAAATTTTGCATCTTTAAACCATTGAGGTGTTGGACGACTATCTATCGACTCCCACTTTGCTTCATATACTTGAGCGTTGCCCATTAAAAGCAAGATAAAGAATAAAACAAAAAATCTTTTCATTGCTTAATGAAATAGATAGTAAAACCAGAAGATATGTTTTTTCTAAATAACAATAATCATTCTTTAATATTCTAAATAAGATCCTGGAACCACAAAAGGATCTAGACCAATAACTAGCCCTGAAAACTCAGGAATATTCCCTTTCTCAATAGATGCATCATTACCCTGTATATCAACTGAGTAATAAGATACCACAGACCCAATAACATCACTATCACCAGTCAATGAAAAAGAAGAACTATAATTTAAGATTGCTCCATTTACATTTGTATTACTCAGCAATAGGTTATCACCTTTGGAAACAACAAGACCATAAATTGTTGAATTAAAATAACTTCCATTTCCTTTCGAGTATAATATAACTGGTGCATCTATACTTGTTCCAGTCTGAGAATTTTCCTTAATAGTAATGCTACCACTACAAATAATAAAAATATTCCCATTAATTGTACTAGCATTGAGATCAGTGGATCCTATAGTAATATTACCATTTACCACAATATAGCCTGGGCCATTAAAACTAGATCCCAATATAAATAAATCTTGATTAACTAAAAGTTTACTATCAGTATAATTACTCAAAGTAATAGTTTCATCTTTAAATAATAAAAAATTTGAAGAAAGAGTTGGACCAGAATTGCTTATTACTGCACCTGAAATTGTACCATTATTAATTGGTGAATTAGGATCTGAATCATTTGCTATATTATTTGTTGCCTCTTGAAAATTATAATATGCTACTAAATCCTTTTCATACCCAGATAAAACTTTATCCTTATTATCCACAATATCAGATAAGGAACGTTCTGTATTCCAAAGTCTTACTTCATCAATAAAACCATTAAAAGTAAATCCACTAGAAGTAGTTCCATCATCATATCTACTTTTTGCACGTGTTTTACCAATAACGGCATAATTATGATGCCATAATTGAGACCCTTCACCAGTGCCCTTTAGTTCACCATCTAAATATAGTTTAAAAGCCCCAGCCGATTTCGTTCCACCACCATTTAAAGTTAAAACAACGTGGTGCCATTGATTATTAGAAATTGCAGAAGTTAATAACCATGTTCCAGGGCTCCAATTTCCTTCAACTCTATTCCACCCACCTGCATATAGCTTACCATCCTTAATATATAAATTTAAACCTCTAGAGCCTCCACCTTGTTCATAGATGATTTGCTTATTACTTTTATCATTTGTCTTAAACCAAGCCTCAATTGTTTTTTTGGGAAATTCTCCTTGGTTAATATCAGTACTACCACCTATTGTCACATAATCATCGGCGCCATCAAACTGATATGAATAATTTGTATATGAGCTATTACCTCCACTTACAGCTGCTGCGCTATTTAAGAGTGTTGTGTATATACTCTCATCCAGCTGAGGAAATTCTGGATAGTCTGAAAGAACGGTTCCTCCAGATCCTGTACTAATATATGTAACACCATTGCCCGTCCCACTTCCTGAGCCTACGCTACCATTAAAAAACATATCTCCATCAATATAACTACCTGTTTCGCTAAAGGTTTGACTCGAGGTATTATTTCCATAAAAAGAAAAACAAAACGCCTCAGGCAATGAAGAAAAAATATATCTAATATTTCGTTTAACATCATCGATAGTGGCAGATGATTTCATAGTCAAATAATGTGTGTAAGGTAACGCCGAAGTTGACTCATCATTATCGGAGTCAAATGATACTGTATAACTCCCATTATTTAAATTACCAGTTATATTATTAATATTAATACCATCCGTGCTTCTTGATGATTTATAGAGATGCATACCAAGCTCCGCACCTGTCATCGCAAGGTTACGAGCTTTTATATCTAGTATGTGGTAAGCACCACTACGTGTTTCAGTAATAGAAAAACGAGCAAGATAAAAAGCAAAGATACTAAGAATAATAAAAATTCCCATAGTGGATGCCATTAGGATCATTCCTGATTCATTCTTTATCTTTTTTCCTATATTGAACATTAGTCGTGGTATGTCATTTTTTTGCCAAATCTAAAATTAATTGGATAAATATATGAGGATAGTGACAATACCTCATCACTATCTTTTTGAAAAGTAAGTACCAGTTTGGTCATGTGGACTGTCTCTGCCTCAGTAGGTGAGAGGATATCTTGATTTGAGGGTGTTATATCACTAAAAGCATTATTATAGAAATAGAAATTATTTGAATATAAATAAGTAGATAGACCATTATAGCCACTTCCATCTAGACTAAACTCAAATATACTTTCAGATTCAGGATTAATCCGAAATGCTCTTGAAATATTTTTCGCATTTCTTAAATTGATCGTTTCCTGACCAGATTGGTCAAAATCTACAGGAGATCTCTGTCCCTGAGCCTCCCTCATCAATCTCCAAAATGCAGAACGTGATTCACTCACAAAACCCTGTCTATTTGTTTCTCCAATATACATCTCAGCCCCTTGATACAATAAGTTCGCTGACATAGATCCGATAATACCAGCAATAACAATAACAATGACGATCTCTATCATTGTAAATCCTTTTGAATATATATTCTTCATATTATAGCCCTGAACTAATAATCATCATATCGGTTATTGATGGACGTGCAGCATGAGAAACTGTTACAGTCACACACTTAAAATCTGTCTGGACAACAGGATCTGGGTTAAGGTTAAACTCACCATCCTCTAGTGAAACATACTTTACTTCAACAGAATAACTAAAACCAGGATATTCAGTTATAGATGAAACATTATAATCATGGAAGTCATCAATATCATCAAATTGTGAGACCAAGGATTCTCCTGAATCCTTTCCAATAACTGAGGACCATGGAGACGAAGAGTTTTCATCAAACTTTCGGGCTCTTATCTCATTCTCAATACTATTTAGTAACACAGCCTGCACGGTTCGTATTTCAGAATTTGCTCTAACATTTTTTCCAGTGTTTAATGCCCTTAAAAACACCATAAAAGATAGCGTTAATAAAATTAAAACTACCAAAACCTCTACAAGTGTGAAACCTTTTGTATTTTTTAAAATTTTTGACACTAGCCAACAATCCATTTACCTGTGACTGCTGTAACAGTGATGGTTTTTGTATTTAGCGTAATGGTTCCGCCTGAGACAGTATCGCCAAGCGGTAAAAACTGAAGATCTGAAGAGCCACCGAAATTAACTTCCTTTATATCTAAGTTTCTTAAATTTGAATTATCTAGTGAAATTATTCCATTCTCGCTATTAGGGAAATCTGTAATGATACCTGAGTCATCGTGTACGCTATAGCTTTCCTCTTCAATATTAAATTTAATGGTAATGGTTTCATTTCGTGCAAATGCCATAGATCGAGCGAGATCTATATCATTAGTTATTTGATCAATTGCAATCTTCTCTCTAATAGTAGTCATACCAGTACTGGTTCTAGTCAAAGCCATTGTAGTAAAGATACCAATTAAAACAATAATAACTACCAATTCTATAAGAGAAAATCCTTTTGAAAAGGTTTTAGACTTAATATGTAATATTTTTTGCATGGTCAAAATGAGATTTCAACCAAAAGAATACGATTTTATATAGAGTAAGTAAAGGATTTTCCGTAAGAAGGGCTATCAGGGTCAATATCCTCAATTTTTATATAATATTCTTTTTCACCTGTAACCGTAACTGATTCAAAAACAAGGTCGCCATTTTCATCAACATCCTGATTCCCATCGCCATCAACATCAACTGGTTGGTCTGTTGTTAATGTTGGCGTTTCCTCCCAAGTAATATACTTAAATGGATTATTATTCGCATTTTTTGGAAGTTCGTTGGTTGCAAATAAATCTTTAGGTTTCTCTGGAGATAAAGTCGCATCTATTGGGGTATCTGCCCACGTATCATCCATTACATTTGCTTCATTAGTAGGTTGAGGCGGAAAATGAGCTACTCTACCTTTCTGTTGGTGCATTCTATAAAAATAATGAAAGAATGTTTCTCGAATAACTTGCATATTAGCGATATTTCTCTCAGCCTGCATCTCTTCAGTAACTGTAGTATATCTAGGAACTGCAAAGCTAAGTAGTGTACCAATAAGTGCGATTGTAACTACTAACTCCGTCATGGTAAAACCATTTTTTCTAAATATTTTACTCTTAAGCATCTTTAATTAATTATAAACCGTTTAACTTTCTTTTTGAATTTAAAAAGGCTCCGATTTGCATCGGAGCCTTTTCTTTATTTTTTGTGTTTAAAGTTTAAAACTGTTTTCAGTCTAAACCTTAGTCACCAACACCAGATGTACGGTCGTCAAGTGTACCAACTACCTGATCACCATCTGATACATTATTATCTGGATTATAATCCCAGTGCCATACTGTACCATCATTTCTCATGTGAGTAATATTTGAAGTTGATGCTTTAAAACGCCATTGTCCATCACCTGCGGCGTCAGCGTTTGATGCTGCATCCCAACCAGCTGGTTTTGTTTCTAACGCATCCCATGGATTAGCTGGCCATTGTCTATTACCTTGACTCATCATTTGTTCAGTTGCATACTGCTCAAGACCTGCTTTTATAGCATTAATGACCGCATCTTCAGCAGCTTCTTCAGCTTTTTGAACTGATGTNATGTAGCGAGGTATCGCAACTGCAGCCAAAATACCAAGAATGATAGTGACCATGATTAATTCTATTAGTGTGAATCCTTTATTANTTCTCATTTTTAACTCCTTTAGGTTATTTTTCCTTTGGTTTGTGGATATGGTGTGCTTGCTTGTTAAAATCATTGTTTATTTTATGGTTGTAATTTTTTCCAAAAACTTGATGGACTCTCTAAGTCCGCTACAAAGATAATAGGTGCTACAGACTGTGTACCAGATCCTGAACCAGCTATTACTGTGTATATATAGTGACCATCCTGGAAAGGACTTTTAATCGCGTCCCCACCAAATGCATTTAGAAATTCTTCAGCCCCGAGACCTGGTGTAATCGTATTATTCGTCCAATAGGCGTCAGCTGGATCTTCTACAGTACTAATTGAAGATCCGCTTGGCATTTCAGCGTCAGCATTATCAGTACCAAAAACAGAAGCCCAAAGACCAGCCTCAGTGGTATTGTTGTAAGAAGTAAATGATGGAGCTGTATCTTCTGTATCATTATAGTCGCCATCATTATTTCCGTCTATACCAACCAAATCTGTTTTAACATTAAGTTCAGCGTCAGTTTGATCATCATCACCTGTGTATGCGTACCCACCACCTGTTGGAACAGGACTATTGTACTTTGCCTGCCCAGGGAATCTTCCACGACCTGACTTTGTAACTTGCTCATTATAAAAGTTGTTAGCCGACTTCAATATCTTATCAATATCAGAAAGCGTCTTTTTCTCTTTAGCTCCTTCACCAACACCAGAAAACTTAGGTGCAGCTGTAGTAGCCAGAGTAGCCATCATAGCTGTCGTTACAGCAAACTCTGCAAGCGACTGCCCATCGACTCTTTTAAAATATTTAATTAGCTTATTCATATTCATTTCCTCTGTTTAGAGATTTATTTCTATTACTATTTAGCAAAAAATGTGCCAACCTCTCTCTATTTGACAACATATTTTTTGATTTTCCTAATTTTTTTTCCTTTTTTTTATCTTTCTCGTCGATATTAATTAAAAACAAGATAAAATTATTAAAAACAATATTATTTTTATTATTAAAAAAACGATGATACGATTCGTTACAATTTGTATTATTTAGTGACATAGTATCTTTTTGGTACATCATTAGATTATGGTTGAATAATGTAGTGCATTTGTGATGGATTCTCTAAATCTGCTATGTAAAGTATAGGAGACTCAGACTTAGATCCTGAGCCACTTCCAGCAACCACCTGATAGACATAGTGGCCATCCTGGTAAGGGCTACCTATTGGCTCACCACCAAATAACTCTAACCATTCATTTTTTCCTATTGCGTCTCCAGCATCATCTGAAGCAATATTGGCGTTGCTGGGTGCAGGATGATCAGTATTCGAAGCGCCAAATACAGACACCCAATCAGCACCATCACTATCACGATAATCATCAAATGTACCACCGTTAGTGATTAAATCTGCAAGAACCGCGGTTTTATGTACCGAAACACTCGAATTTGAGTGAGCAGCACCAGTAATTGATACATTATATTTTTCTTGTCCTGGGAAACGACCGCGACCTTCAACAGAAGCCTTATCCTGAAAAAAAGTAAGAGCCTGTCTTGATATTTTATCTAACTCATTTCTACTTTTTTGCATTTTTGCATTTTCAGAGAGCATGGACAACTTAGGAGCGGCAGTTGCTGCAAGAATGGCCATCATCGCAGTTGTCACAGCGAATTCCATTAGCGAGTTACCACGTGAGCACTTCATCTTTTTAATAAGACTGTAAAGATTTGAACGCATTTTATACCAATCTATTGATAATTTTAAAATATAAATGTATACACCACAAAATACGCAAATTTCATGCCATAGTATATCTAAACAAAAAAATAATTTTTTATCGATAAGGACCAAAATATTTCATACAATAATTATGTTACACTAAAATTATTTTTGTAACATACTGATACAAAAAAAGCCCCAATTGATTGGGGCTTTTTTTTGTTAAAACTGGGCGTTGCACCCAATTATTTTCCTTGGGATATTTTTACGGCTCAAGTACGTTGTTAAAATGTGTAGCATTTTCAATATCAGCTACAAAAAGAACTGGAGGATATACATCACTACCACTTCCACCACCAGCAACAACCTGGTACACAAAGTGTCCATCCTGATACTGACTACCAACTACTTCACCACCAAACAAGTTCTTCCACTCTTCTGCACCTGTTGTATTTACTGCATTACCTTCAGCATCACGTGGGCAAGTATTACAATCTGCTAAGTCATCACCATCATCTTCAATCGCTGAAGCAGCGCCTGAAGGAGCTGGAAAATCTGGATTCTCTTCACCAAATACAGATATCCATGTAGATACTGGGCTATCATCAAAGCCTGTATAGCCATTACCATCATCATCATTATTATTTTGATCAACATCTTTATCTTCCAATAAACCTAGATCATAAAGGATCTTTGTCTCGTGAGCTTGAGAAGCAGATGTTTGTGCACTCAAAGTGGTACCTGCTTGATCATTATTATAAGTAGTAGTTGATCCAGTAACAGGACGATTAAACTTATCCTGACCTGGGAAACGACCACGACCTTCAATGTCTGCAGTATCCTGGTAGAATTGACCAGCTTGTTTAACTAATTTATCTAGTTCATTACGTGACTTCTCAGCTT
>PAPB01000003.1 GCA_002708715.1 Fidelibacterota bacterium
TTATCATCTACTAAAAAATAAAATTTTAGAATAAAAAAATGGTCTCATAAATGAGACCATTTTTGCTCCGGAGGAGGGACTCGAACCCCCGACAAAGTGGTTAACAGCCACCTGCTCTACCAACTGAGCTACTCCGGAATTAATATTATTTATTTAAAAAATGCTGGCGAATTTATTCTACAATAATGGACCTTCAAAGTTACATTTCTTTTTCAGCAAATAATTTATAATCTAAATCAAATAAACCACTTTGTTGTTGCTCATCAGTTATCAATACAACACCATCCCGATTATGTGGCTCTCCATACACTGCATGAATAGACTTTAACCCACCTAACCATTTTCTATTATCACATAAGTATACTAAATCTCCAGGATTCGCTTTCATTTTTTCCATATCATTCTCAGAAAATCGGATACAGTTATTTTCAATATTTTCAATTTCCCAATTTACAATTGCATTTTCTCCTATAGCCTCATTTACTTCTCCACCTTTAAAAAGTGATTTTAATTTTGTTCCATCAAAGACCGTCAAACCTTCAATATCTTTTTCATTTGGTGGTTTTGTCAAAAAACTAACAATAATGCCCACAGTTGCACAAACAAAAATATTATAAAGTGCTCCTATGTATGAATACCCTTTACCAGGACGAAGTTCTATCCCATGTGAAAATGGCGCAATTAATTCATGGTTAAATTGTCCTAAAATCATAAGAAACGCACCAATGGTAAATGTTGCGATTACAGCTGGAGTTGTAAATCGTTTCCAAAAAATTCCTAAAAAAACTGCTACAACTAATGGTGGCGTAAAAGTAGAATGAAACCAACCATGTGCTTCATAAATAGAATCAAAAGAATTAAAAAAAGGAACTAATAAAATTGCAACTATTTTTACACCAATGGAAGCATAGCGAGCGATCTCTAATTGTTTTTTTTCTGTTTGTTTTTTATTAATTAAGGGTCCATAAATATCATTCACCACTATAGCTGATGAAGCATTAACTAATGTATCAGCAGTTGACATAAGTGCAGCACAAAGAGCAGCAATAATAAATCCAAACACACCTGGACTTGCGACAATATTTGTCACAGCTACAAAAACATCATTTGGCTGTAAGTCAATTGGAAGCACTCCTGGCATACCATTTGCAATCGCTCGTCCAATCCAGCCTGCATTTGAGACTACAATCGCAGAAATTGGAAGCACCAAAAGAACATTAAACGCAGCAGCTTTTCTTCCTTCATTCACACTCCTTGCTGCCATAAAACGCATAATTAGTCCCTGATTTAAAAACAAAAACCCTATTGAACCAGCTATTCCATCCTGCCAAAATATTCCAACAAAATTAAAATTAGGAGGACTATTAAAATGAGCTAATGGTAATTTTTGAGTGGGAGTTAAAAATTTCCAAAAAGATATGATTCCATCTGAAAATTGCCCACCACCTAAATATTGCAATCCAAGTACAAATAAGAGTAAACCTGCAAATAATAAAATCAAACCTTGAAAAAGATCTGTAAAAATAACAGAAGTTTGACCTCCAAAATGCATATAAATTGTCGTTGCAATGGCTATAATAATAACCGTTAGCATTAGAGGTATATTATAGATTCTATAAAGAGCAGTTGCTAGAGTAAGTAACTGAATTGCAATATAACCAATCATATACAATAAAGTCATAGTCGTTGCTAAATATCTAGCAGTTTTATTAAATCTTTTCTCAAAATATTCAGGGATAGAACGTACTTTAGTATAGTAAATAATTGGAAGCCACCCGAACATAAAAAGAGGCATAAAAAACCAATCATTCATATATGTCATAGTCGAGGAGAAACCATATTGATATGCTTTTGTAGAATATTTCACAAAACTATGAGATCCAATGCCAGTTGCAACTATCGAGATGGTAATAAGCCACCAAGAAAATCTTCTTCCACCAAAAAAATAATCTGAGGTAGTCTTACTATATTTTCCAAAATATGCACCAAATCCCATTACTAATAAAAAGTATAAAAGGATCACAATTCGATCAATGCCTGTTCCTACAGCGATCTCCATATTATTCCTTTATAGCCATTAAAATTAAGGCGCCATGAATTCCAGCATAATACAAAAAACCAAAAACAAGAACCACCAACCATTTTTTATGATTTAGTTTATTTATGTTTAATGAGCCAGTTTTTAAAATGAGATACATACCAATTAAAAAAGCAATTCCTCCTACCCCATAGAGGTATATAAATGGCAACCATGTATTATAGAATGTCAGCACTTTAACTAAGTAATTAAATCAAATTCTGGTATTATACTATCCCAAGTCTCTTTCAATCCCTCAACCATTACCTTTGTATTACCGACTACTGGCATAAAATTTGTGTCCCCAATCCATCTTGGTACTATATGAAAATGAATATGTTCTTCAATACCTGCACCTCCTGCTTTACCAAAATTTGCACCAAAATTAAAACCATCAGCCCCCATACTATTTTTTAAAATATTCATCGATTTATTTACTAGGTTCATGATTTCCTGATTTCCTTCTTGTGAAATCTCATTAGTATCTGCTGTGTGTTTATAAGGAGACACCATTAAATGTCCATTTGAATAAGGGTATAGATTCATTAACACAAATGATTCTTTTCCTCTGTACAATACTAGATTATCTCTATCTTGAGTTGATTGGGATTTCTGACAAAAAATACACCCTTCAGTTTTTGGAGCTCTGATATAGTCAATCCTCCATGGTGCCCAGAGTTTATTCATCATCTTTATTATTTCTATCTTTTATTACTTTTTGCTCAATTTCCTTTGGCATTCTTTCATAATGACTAAAGATTTCAGAATGTAAGCCACGACCTCCAGTTATTGACCGAATAGTTGTGGAATAATTATGCAACTCAGCTTGCGGTACTTGAGCCTTGATTAATTGAAAACCACCTTTAGAATCCATACCCATAATTTTCCCTCTTTTACCAGAAATATCCCCCATGATATCACCCATGAATTCTTCTGGCACTTTAACTTCAACATTTATAATTGGCTCCAATAAACAAGGCTGTGCCTTAAGAAAAGCGTCTCGAAAAGCATGTTTTCCTGCTGTTTGAAAAGCTATATCTTTTGAATCAACTGGATGCATTTTCCCATCATAAAAATCGATTTTTATATCAACTACTTTACATCCAGCTAAGATTCCTTCTGTACAAGCTGTATTAATACCTTTTTCTACTGAAGGAACAAAAACACGATCGACATTTTGCCCAACCAAAGACTGGGTGAATTCAATACCTTCTCCACTTTTCTTTGGTTCTATTCTCATCCATACTTCTGCAAATTGGCCAGAACCACCAGATTGTTTTTTATGCCTATATTTTGCGTCTGCCTTTCTTGTAATAGTTTCTCTAAATGGTACCTTTACCTTTTCTAATTCAATATTAATACCAAACCTTCTTTTTAATCTTTCTGTTGTTACCGTTAAATGCAACTCGCCCTGCCCTGAAATAATAGTCTGTTTTACTTCTGTATCAACTTTAAAAATAAATGTAGGATCTTCTTCTTGAAGAGTTGCAAGGCCTACTGCAAGCTTTTCCTCGTCCCCCTTGGCATTTGGCTTGATCGCCGAATGAATATTGGGACTAGGTAAATCAAGTTTAGGTAAAACAACATTCTTCCCAGAGCATAAAGTATTTCCTGTGTGTGTATCTTTCAATTTAACTACCCCTGCTATATCACCAGCGAATAGTTCTTCAACCTGAGTTCTATCTTTACCATTAATAAGAAACATTTGTCCAAAACGTTCATTTATATTTCTATTTGAATTATGATAATCTTGACCTGTTTTCACCGTACCTGAATAAACACGAAATAAAGATAATTCACCCACATGAGACTCAGACATAGTTTTAAAAATTTGTAAAACAGTCTCTTCACCATCTAAAGATACTTCAACATCTGCACCATTTTTATCATGTGCTGTAATCGACTTTCTATCATCAGGTGAAGAACCATATTTAGCTATAAAATCACATAAACGAGCAACTCCAACATTAGAAGTAGCAGAAATACAAAACATAGGCACAAAAGTTTGATCCTGTATAGCCTGATGAATACCATCTCTCATTTCTTCTTCTGAAAGCCCGCCTTGATCAAAAAATTTTTCTAAAAGAGCATCATTTGATTCAGCAACATATTCTATTAAATTCTCATGAAGGTCTTTTACTTTAGTTTGAAAATCATCAGGAAGTTCTCCTTCACTCATTTTCCCTGATCTATCTTTACTGTAAGTAATTAACTCCGTTCTTAAAACATCAACATTCTGATTATAACCTGGCCCTGGGTTAACAGGAAGCTGCATTGGAAAAACATTATTTCCAAAACGCTTCCGAGCTTGAGATAAAATTTCATTAAACTTTGTATGTTCTCTATCTAAACCATTTACCACCAACATTTTTGGGATACCTAATTTCGTAGCATGTTCCCACATTGTCTCTGTGCATACTTCAATACCATTTACTGCATGAATTGTAATTAAAGCAAGGTCAACAACACCTAACGACCCTAATGATTCACCAATAAAATCAGAATATCCTGGTGTATCAATAATATTAAATTTTTTATCCTTCCATTCCATATGTAATGGTGAAGAATGTATGGATATTTGACGAGTTTTTTCGGCAGGATGATAGTCAGATACAGTAGACCCATCTTCAATAGACCCTAATCTATTTATTTCTCCAGCCAATTTTAATAAAGCTTCCGAAAGGGATGTTTTTCCAGAAGCTCCATGACCTACAATTGCAAAATTTCTTATATCAGAAGAATGAAAAGACTTCATATTATTTACCTAATTAAAATATTAAATCAAATAGCTCACATAGTAATACATACTGAGTTTACAAATCAAGATATTTAAAAATCTAATGTATTTGAATCTTGAATAAAAGCTCTTAAAGCAGGAACAATATAAACATCCTCTAGATTAATTTCATTAAAACTAGAAGCCAATACTCTCAATCTCTGCTCGAGAGGTTTAATTTTATTTAAAACAATAACTTTTTCATTATTAATAATACATGGGCCACCATTAAAATCTCCTTTACCTCTAATTATTCGTAAACCTATACGCGTTGCTAAATCTTCAAATTCATTATATAATTTTTCTTTCTTCATTACGTAATCTTATCCCAATTATTTTTTTTCAAATAATTGACTAAATCCTTAATGTCCTCAACCTTGTTTTTATCAACCACCAAAGTTGCATCCTCTGTATTCACAACTACTAAGTTACTAACACCTAAAATTGCTGTAAATCTGTCATTTGAATGAATCAAATTTTCTTTTCCATTCATTATTTTCCCAACACCCCTAATAATATTACCATCTTTATCAGTATTGAGGATATCGTAAAGAGCTTTCCAAGAGCCTATATCATTCCATTGAAAATCAGCTGGGATTACATAAATATTCTTTGCTTTTTCTAATAATCCATAATCAATAGACTCTGGGTCAATAAATTCCCATAGGTCATTAAATGATTGGCCCTTATGTAATTTTTCAGCAATTATTTTTAAAGAATCTACCAAATCAGGCATATGCTGTTCCAGACTATCTAAAAAAGTATCAACCCTCCAAAAAAACATACCAGCATTCCATAAAAAATCTCCACTTGAAATAAATCTTTGAGCAAGCTTTTTATGTGGCTTTTCAGCAAAGGCTTTTACATGAAAAGCTTCAACAGATTCTAACCGAGTATTATCATCATATTGAATATAACCATAGGCAGTAGAAGGGTAAGTTGGTTTCACACCAATAGTTATCAAATTCTCCCCTCTTCTTGCTAACAAATCTGCTGTTTTTATTACTTTTTCAAATTTTTGATGCCCAACAATTAAATGATCTGCAGGAAATACAGACATAATATCATTAGGGTTTTGTAAGGCTAAATATGCTGCCATCATTCCAATCGCTGGCGCTGTATTTTTTCCTGATGGCTCTATAAAAATATTATTCTTATTTACCCCTTTTATTTCATGAATTATACTTTCATGTAAATCTTCTCGAGTAATAATATATATATCAGTAATTTTTTTTACCTTTCTTAACCTATCAACAGTCATTTGCAACATAGATTTATCACCAAAAATATTTAATAACTGCTTTGGCCGATTCATTCTACTATAAGGCCAAAATCTAGTGCCCATCCCTCCAGCTAGTATAACACATTTCATTTTAATTAATCCTTCCCAAATCTATATTGTTTAGTTCTATCTCCCAGTTGGCCCTGATTTTAATTGTATCTGGATAAAAAGAAAACCATTCAGCTGATTGATATGGCGATACTATTCCAGTAAAAATTTGGCTATCACCATTTAAATCCTGATAAAACAATAATGAATAATTACCTTCAGGTATATGACTCAATTTAAATGTATTATCTAAATTTAAATTGCTTTCCAAAGTGATAATATCCTTATTAAATGGCCTTAATTTAACCTTTAGGTTTTTAAATCTTCCAGTATCAAGCCTAATTAACATAGAACCATACTTTTGATAATCAGTTGTATTAATGGATAAGGAATACAATGAGTCTTGCATAATATTTCTATATAAAGAATAAATTGATCTTATCTTAAAATCAATTTCATATGACTTCTTTGGGCTCCAATTAATTTCGGGAAACAACTTTACTGAAATTGGAGATTCCCACACTTTGCTGTATGAAATAATTGTTGAATCCTGTGTAATAAAAAAATCTCCCGTGTTTTTACTTGTATCAATCAAACTTGAGAAAACCAATCTCAATGGAATAATATTATCTTCCTCAATTTTAAATTTAGAATTTGGCTTAGGAGAGACTAATGCAATATTAGTAGTATCCATTAATGTATCCATTCTAATCTTTATGGCTCCAGAATCAAATCTAAAATAGTCTTCATTATCAACTTCATTTGTCTTAATCGTAATATAATCTTTAGTTAAACTATCTAATTTAAAATTTAATTTTGTATTAGTATGAGGGTCTCGAAAAAAATTTGTTTTAGCCATACGTGAATCTTCATAATAAATATCAATAGGAACTTTCCTATCTAAGTCAATAATACTTTTTGATAAAGTAATACTGCCCCAAGAACCTTCAATCCATTCAGCATTAACCATTTCTAATTTACTTTTTTGATCAGGAATATAAATATTAATATTCTGTATACTATCCTGATCCTTTAATTTTATAATTGGTTTATGATACAAACCATACAACATTTTATTAGGTAAAATTGGAAGGCCTGATAAAGAATAATCAACAGCAGCGATACGATAACTACCAGGAGATAAATAATTAAACTCATAGTAACCATCATCAGATGCATCAATTGAATAATCTGGAATACGATTATAAAATTCAACAGAATCTAATTTATTTTTTATTTTCCAAAGCTGAACAGAACCCGTTTTTGAATAATATAATTTTCCTGATATTGAACTATCATCAATTTTTTCCCCAGTTGAAAAAGCGAATTGAATACCTTGATCAAGTTTTATCTTATGTTCATCTGATAAATTTCTATTTATTGAAATAATATAAGTTTGGTTTTCAACCAAGATATTATTAAAGGAGATCACTATTCTTTTTCCTTTATATATAATATCAGGTTCGTTATCTAAGGCTGGTAATATCTTTATTGCTTTGCGAACACTATTCTCATCAATATATTCTGAAAAAACCAACTCTACCAGACCTTCTTTATAATTAGTTGCTCTATTTGTAGGCACTGTTTTAATTAAAACAGGAGGAATAATATCTTTTTCACCTCCAGGTGGAGACATAACAGCAGCACAAGAAATAAAAATAAAAACCTTTAAAAAAATAAAAATGAATTTTATAAAAAGAACCAATATATTAATCTCAATTTCCTAGGTTGAAAGGTATCTCAGAATTAAATGTAATTTTTGATTTTGAGATATTTAATGTTATACAATTTACTTTAACACCATGATTAAAAGCATCTAACAAGGCAGATGAGAAATCAAGATCTCTATCCCACATTGGTTGAAATGAGGATGCATCTGAACGTTGGCAAACAAATAGAACACCAGTATTATAACCTTTTAATGTTAGTGATTTTAATAATCTAAGATGCAACATACCTCTTCTAGTAACTGAATCAGGAAATTTAGCTATATCATTTTCTACAAATGAAACAGACTTAACCTCCAAATAAAATGGATCTCCTTTTTTATCTTCTAATAAAAAATCGATCCTATGATTTTTTATTTTTATTTCAGGCCTAATTAACTTGAAATTTTTATACATTGATAATTGCTTCTTAATTAAAGCATCTTTTACAAATACATTTGGCAGAGTTGACACCAAAGAAATAAGCTGTCCATTTTTTTCTACAAAAACTGTAGTAAATCGAGTTTTCCTTAATGAAGAAAGTGGCTCAGGCCTTACAAAAATTTTCACACCGAACTTTAATAATTCTTTAAGTCTACCTGGATCAGGGAGATGACTTTTATAATTAATACCATCTATACTAATAATTGTTAAAAACCGGTTAGGCCTCTCCAAAAATATCGCCGGAATTAATGGTCCTTTTATTTTCATAATTCAGTGTAGGTAAATATTATTTAATCTTATGTAAATTTCAATAATAAATAAATATAATTTCAATGCCTCTTGTTCCCTCATATATAAAACAACTTTCAAATTATAAACCTGGCAAACCAATAGATGAAGTGAAAAGAGAGCTTGGGATTGATAATATTATCAAATTAGCATCAAACGAGAACCCGCTTGGGCCTTCTCCTAAAGCAAAACAAGCGATGGAATCTATATTAAGAAAAGTCCATCGTTATCCCGATGCATCTGGATATGAATTACGAAATAAATTATCTGTAAAATTCAATGTAAATATAAATAATGTTGTACTCGGTGCAGGCTCTGAAGGAATCATGTCTACAATTATGAGAACATTTTTACTAAACGATGATGAATTAATTAGCGCTGAAAACTCTTTTATAGGTTTTAAAGTTTTAGCAAAAGCTTCTGGGAAAAAAACCAAATGGGTACCAATGAAAGATAATAGATATGATTTAAATGCAATGGCAAAACAAATCAATGACTATACAAAAATTATTTATATTGCAAACCCTGATAATCCCATGGGTACCTATATTACCAAAAACGAATTTGAAGAATTCTATTCATATGTACCAGATAGAGTATTAATTATTTTAGATGAAGCATATTTTGAATATGCTTGTGATAAAAAAGATTATCCCGACTCAATGTATTACCGATATAATAATGTGATCACATTGAGAAGTTTCTCTAAAGCATATGGACTTGGTGGCGTAAGAATCGGATATGGGTTTGCTCATGATGATTTAATATCAAACTTAATGAAAGTAAAAGTCCCTTTTGAACCTTCAATGATTGCACAAGTTGCAGGGTATGCAGCACTAGAAGATTCAAATTTTCTTAAAAAAACCATTGAAATTAACAAAGCTGGATCAAAATATTTAAAAAACGAACTAGATACACTAAGAATTTCATATATACCTTCAGCTACTAATTTTATTACTATTTTTTTAGAATCAGAAAATAAAGCAAAAAAAATAGTAGATAGACTAATGAAAAATGGCGTTATTGTAAGGCATCTAGATTCATTCGGATGGCCTAATTACATTCGGATTTCTATCGGAATTGAAGAAGAAAATAAAAGATTCATCTCGACTTTAAAAAAATGTTATGAGCAATATAAATTATAAAATAAATGGTTTCGACCATTGTGAATTTTATGTTGGGAATGCAAAACAAACCGTGCACTTCTACCAAAGCACAATGGGATTTAACTTGATTGGCTATCGTGGGTTAGAAACTGGAGTAAGAGATAAAGTCAGCTATGTCCTTCAACAAAATAAAATAAATTTAGTTATTACCTCACCTTTACAAAAAAACACACCTGTTGGCTCTCATATTGATAAACATGGCGATGGAATTAAAGATGTCGCATTTACAGTTGATAATGCAGAATTAGCATGGGATACTTCTATTCGACGTGGTGCAAAAAGTATATTTGAACCAAAAGAAATAAAAGATAATGATGGTGAAGCTGTCATTTCAGCAATTGCAACCTTTGGTGATACGATACATACTTTTATTGAAAGAAAAAATTATAAAGGTAATTTTTTACCAGGGTTTGTGATACCTAAAAATATATCTAATCATAATGCAACAGGTTTAATTCATATTGATCATGTAGTTGGTAATCAACCAGATGGGAAAATGAACCCAGTGTGTGACTTTTATGAAAAAATATTTGGATGGCATCGTTTTTGGACTGTTGACGATAAAGATATTAATACAAATTATTCTTCTCTAAGATCTATAGTAATGGCAAATGATAATGAAAAAATTAAAATTCCAATTAATGAACCAGCAGAAGGCCTAAAAAAATCTCAAATACAAGAATTTATAGATTATTATGAAACAGCAGGAATCCAACATTTAGCGTTTTCTACTAAAGATATTATTCAAACGGTAAAATTAATGCGAAATAATGGGGTGGAATTTTTACCTACACCCCCATCCTATTATGATACAATTACAGAGCGCGTTGGGGATATTGATGAAGATATAGATATTCTTGCTAAACTTGGTATTCTTGTAGACTCAGATGAGAATGGATACATGCTACAAATTTTCACCAAACCTCTTCAAGATAGACCCACCCTTTTTTTTGAGATCATACAAAGAAAAGGATCCAATAGCTTTGGTAAAGGAAATTTTAAAGCACTATTTGAANNAATTGAAAGAGAACAACAAAGAAGAGGGAATCTCTAAATGAAATTTGCAACCTATACTACTAATAATAAAGTACCAAGATTTGGTTTTAAAAAAGATAATTACATTGTCGACATTAATTATTCAAAAATATTTTTAAAAGAAAAATACAATGAAACAAAGTTTTTAACCTTACCAACAAGTCTTAAAGAAGCACTAATTGACTGGGGAAAAAATTTAGATATACTTAAAGAACTCGATAATGTTTTAACAAATAATGATTTAATGGGAATCACCAAAGAAGGTTATCCCATTGCTAAATTAGAATCTGAATTGAATTTTTTATCACCAGTACACAATCCTCAATCCTTTAGAGATTTTTATGCTTTTGAACAACATGTTAAATCGGCTAGAAAACTAAGAGGCCTAGATATGCACCCTGATTGGTTTAAAATTCCAATCTTTTATTTTTCTAATGCAGCAGCACTATATGGACATAATGCAAATATACCATACCCTAAAGGNACAAAAGAACTTGACTTTGANTTAGAGTTCGCANTAATCATTGCAAATGGAGGTTCAAATATAGATCAAAAGGATGCNAATAATTATATTGCAGGTTATACAATTTGTAATGATTGGTCTGCNAGAGATCTTCAGCGAGAAGAAATGGCTATGAATTTAGGACCAGCCAAGGGTAAAGATTTCGCGACAAGTTTTGGGCCATATATGGTTACACCAGATGAGCTTAACAACAAATGGGATGGAAATGGAAAACTGCATCTAAGAATGACCTGTCATATAAATGGAGAGCTGATATCTGATGGAAACACAAATGACTTATACCATCCTTTTACAAAAATGATAGAAAGAGCTTCGGCAAATACTGAGCTCCTTCCTGGAGATTATCTTGGATCAGGAACAGTTGGGACAGGCTGTATTTTAGAATTAAGACCAGAAAATACAGGAGGATGGATAAAAAAAGGTGATGTAATAAAACTAGAAGTTGAAAACTTAGGTGTTTTAAAAAATACTATCGTATAATTCATCATGCCATTCTATCAAAAAAGAGGGGAGATACCTCCAAAGAGGCATACCCAGTTTACTAATAAAAATGGGGAACTTTATTGGGAAGAATTAATTAGTAGNGGTGGNTTTAGCAATATCTACTCTAATGTATATCACACTCATCCTCCTACTGCCATAAAAAGTATTGGANCATTCCAAGAGCATAAAATTAATAAANCTGCTCGTNCCCATCGACATTATCATNTTCAAACATCAAAATTAACTTCNAGTGGTGATTNTATTTCTTCTTTAGTTCCTCTTTTTTATAATACAGATTTAGTGATTTCAAAAGCTCATATGACTAAATCCATGGAATATTTATATAAAAGTGGTTGTGGAGATGAAATTATATTTATTAACTCAGGTAATGGAAAGTTTAAATCTAATTTTGGTAGTATGAATATAAACCAAGGTGACTATATAGTTATCCCAAAAGGCGTTATATGGCAGATTGATATTTATAAAAATATACATGCACTAATTATAGAATCTAAAGGATCAATTAAAACGCCCAATCGGTATAGAAACCAATTTGGGCAATTACTTGAACATGCTCCTTTTTGTGAAAGAGATATCACTACACCTAAATATGAAAATCCAATTAATAGTAATAAATCAATTGAAGTTAAAATAAAGCTTAATGATGGTATTCAAAACTATATATATGAACAACATCCATTTGATCTTGTAGGGTGGGACGGCTATTATTTCCCTTATATTTTTAACATATATGATTTCATGCCAATTACCGGTAAAATTCATCAACCTCCACCAGTACACCAAACTTTTCAAAGTCATGGATTTGTTATTTGTTCGTTTGTCCCACGTTTATTTGACTATCATCCCCAGGCGATACCCGCACCATATGCACATAGCAATGTCGATTCAGATGAGATTATATTTTATGTTGAAGGGGAATTCATGAGCCGTAAAGGTATAAAAAAAGAATCAATTACTTATCACCCAAGTGGCCTACCACATGGACCACAGCCAGGCAAAATTGAAGAATCAATAGGCGCTATAGAAACAAATGAAGTAGCAGTTATGATTGATACATTCAAGCCCCTAACTTTAACCAAAGCAATAGATGAAATAGATGATGTGGATTATCCATTATCATGGTCAAAAAAATGATATACGATCCAACTGAACATCCTTTTCAGGACACACATAAACTAATGATAGGTTCAATAGTTCCACGACCTATTGCTCTAGTTTCTACAATTTCAAATACAGGTATTAATAATCTTGCACCTTTTTCTTATTTTAATGGTGTTTGCTCTAGACCTCCAACGATCATGTTCGCNCCTGGGAGAAGAGGATGGGATGGTGAAAAAAAAGATACTCTTATTAATATTCAAGACACTAAAGAATTTACCATTAATATTGTCTCTGAAAATATTGGAGAGAAGATGGTGCAATGCTCTACTGATTTTAATAAAGATATAGATGAATTTTCTGTTTCAGAATTAACGCCTCTACCATCAAAAAAAGTTGCACCACCATTGGTGGCAGAATCAAAAATTAATTTTGAATGCCAACTAAATCAAATCATTGAAATTGGTGATGGGAAAGCTGGAAGCGGTTTTATTGTAATTGGCACTATTGTATTATTTCATATTGATGATTCTGTATACCAAGATGGGCATATAGAACTTGATAAACTCGAACCACTAGGAAGAGTTGCTGGAAATGAATATATACGTTCTAACGATACTTTAAAAATAATTCGCAAAATAAAACCCGATAAATAATCTTTAATTAATTCTAACTAATAGAATTTTTATTAATTGCTTATAAAAAATAATCATGGAGAATAATACCAAAATAAGAGATAAAATTTATAAAGCACAGTGTATCGGAAATGTAGAACCAATCGAGTTTATGATCCCATATCCATCAATGCGATCCTTAATTGAAGGCCAAAATATTAAATATGCTGAACAAGTGATTATTGAAAATCCATCTATTACTAACTTAGACTTTTTTAATTATATTCAAAGGACAGCTAATTGGCTTGAATCTTTAGGAGCAGAACCTAAAAGATCTATTTTTATACCAGAACTACATTACCCTCAATCTGAAATTCTATTATATGGGACATGGCAATTAGGTGCAGTTGCCGTTTTNCCATCAAAAAAAAATCTAACAGAGATAAAAAAATATTTCAAAAATCCAATTCAAATAGATAATAATATTGATCTATTTAATGAAATAAAATCTTTTCCTAAAAAATATAACCCACTTCACAAACCAAATTTAAATGAAGAAGCACTCATAACATTTGAAACTGGTAATGGAATAAAATTATCTCACTACAATCTCCTCGTTAATGCAAATGGGATTCAAAAAGCACTTAAACTTGATAATCGAAAAAGATTCTATTCAAACCTTCGACCTACCACATCTTCATGGGCGGTATTCCAAGCAATACTCCCAATTTATTCAGGATGTATCTTTGACAAAAATAATCCCGATATAATTATTAATGGTGAAAACAGCTNNTATAAATTGCGATTAGATTTAGAAAATATTGAGAANTATAATAAAAATGATTTTGCGATCTGTCCAGNAAACACGGCAGCATTATCTTTAGGATCAAAACCTATACACCTTACAGAATTTTTTATAGAAAAAAAGACAATTAAAATAAAAGGGCANTCAGTTATGATGGGNTATTTAGAGNATACATTAAATGATCTCCACTTTAAAAAANNTGGCCTNTATNTANAATATTAACTNAGATCNGCTAATACTTCCTTAGCNTGTTCCTTGGGCTTTACTTTTTCGTATGTTTTTTCTATCGTACCATCTACATCTATTAAATAGGAAATTCTAAAAATTCCCTCATACTCTCTTCCATACATTTTCTTTTTTCCAATTGCCTTATAATTCCTTATGNTAGTTTTATCAGGGTCAGAAAGAAGAGAAAAAGGAAATTTTTGTTTTANNCAAAAATTCTTTTGAGATTTCACTGAATCTGCACTCATACCTAGTATAACAGTATTTTTATCGTTNAAATTTTTAAACTCATCACGGAGTTCTTGTCCTTCAATTGTTCATCCAGGTGTACTTGCTTTNGGATAAAACCAGAGCAATACTTTTTGACCCCGAAAATCAACAAGACTAACTGAATTGCCATCTTGATCTTCTAAACTAAAATCGGGAGCCTTATTACCTTTTTTTAACATTNAATCCTCCAATNAAATTAAANTAAAATTTTAGACCAATGNATCCNATCATCATCAGAATTTAACATATCAAATACAACTTTTAAACCTCTCTTCTGACCATTCCATGTTAAAGTTTTATAAGCTGTCTCAAAATCAACCCATTTACATTCAGAATGCTCATCTGATAAAATAATTTGTCTTTTNCGAACTTCTATCCCAAANACAGGAACAAAGTTTATTCTATCTTTNTAAGATTCATAAAAACTACTTACATGATCTGCAATAAACATTTTATAAGGGGTAAGACCAGTCTCTTCTTTTAATTCTCGAACTGCTGCTTGTGATGCCGTCTCACCTTTCTCAATCTTTCCTGCTACGCCTTGCCAAAGATGTTCGTATAATTTTGTTTTAGCACGTTTTAAGANTAAGAATCTAATTTNCTTATCAAGAANANGATATACATAAGCATCAATTACTCTTACTTTAATTTTTGGCACACTACATTCCTCTCATATTTTTCATTTTACTTAANGTACTTTNCGACCAATTATCAAAATTTGATTTATTGATCTCTTCTCTCATTATTTTCATTAGATTTTGATAATATGCTAAGTTAAGAGTTGATGCTATCCTAATACCTAAAACTTCTTTAATTTTAAATAAATGACGAACATATGACTTAGAAAAAAGTGTCCCCCATGTATGAGTACTTTTTGAGTCTATAGATGAAAAGTCATTTTTATATTTTTCATTTCTAATNTTAAGAACTCCNTCTGANGTAAAAATATGACCATTCCTTCCATTACGTGTTGGCATAACACAATCAAACATATCTACACCTCTACCTACTGCTTCAATCAAATCTGATGGTCGACCAACACCCATCAAATAACGAGGCTGATCAATAGGAAGTAATTCACAACAATGTTGAATTGTATCCATCATTTCCTGTTTTTCTTCACCTACTGCAAGTCCACCAATACCCATCCCACATTTTGCATACGGGACTAAAGAATCTATACTCAATTTTCTTAAAGCATGATCTACTCCACCTTGAATAATTGGGAATAGTGTTTGTCTATAATTATATATTTCTGGATTTTTCTCTAACCAATCATAGCATCGTTTCATCCAACTAGACGTTCTANTAACTGCATTTTTAATTTTCTTTATATCTGCTCTTCCTGGAGGGCATTCATCAAATGCCATAATAATATCNGCACCTAAATATCTTTGTATATGCATCGATAATTCTGGTGTTAACATGTGCCTGCTTCCATCAAGATGACTTTGAAACTCGACACCATCATCAGAAATATTATTTAGTGTTGATAAAGAGAATACTTGAAAGCCACCACTATCAGTTAATATTGGTTTATCCCAAGAGGTAAATGCATGCAGACCACCAGCCCCACGAATAATATCCATCCCAGGGCGCAAATAAAGATGATAAGTATTTCCAAGTATAATTTCAGAATTNAAAGACTGGAGTTCNATTGGTGAGAAAGTTTTAACTGCACCAATTGTACCAACTGGCATAAACACAGGAGTTAGAATTTTCCCATGATCATTTTCNATCAAACCTGTTCTTGCTCTAGANCTCGGATCTATTTTTTTTATGGAGAATTTCAAATTTTATTGAAATAATACTCTAAATGCATCCTGTACATTTTTAGCNAGAAATAATTCTATGTTTTTATTTTTAACTTTTTCTTTTATACTGTGCGATGGAACAATAGCTCTTTTGAAACCTAAAGATGCTGCTTCATTCAATCGATGATTAAGGTTATTCACAGAACGCACTTCACCTGTTAACCCAACCTCNCCACATAAAATAATATCTGTTTCAATAATTTTTTCCATCATACTAGAAGCAACCGCGGCAATTATAGATAAGTCAGCTGCAGGATCATCAATCTTAAGCCCACCAACTAAGTTAACAAAAATATCCTTTGACGCCATTGCAAGTCCCATTCTTTTTTCCAAAACTGCCATTAACATTCCTAGTCTTTTATAATCAAAGCCTGTAACATTTCTCTGAGGAGTATTATAATTCGCATTCGTAACNANAGCTTGNACCTCAATTAAAATTGGTCTNGTACCTTCTAAAGAAGGATATATACTTGTACCAGGTACATTTGAACTCCGTTCTTCTAAAAACATTTCAGATGGATTATCTATCTGACTTAAACCCGTTTCATCCATCTGAAAGATTCCTACTTCATGCGTTGCTCCAAACCTATTCTTGGCAGAACGTAAGATACGGTGGTCATACCGATCATCACCCTCTAAATACAGTACCGTATCAACCATATGCTCTAACATTTTAGGTCCAGCNATTGTTCCTTCTTTAGTAACATGACCAACTACTAAAATAGTAATATTTTTATTTTTTGAAATTTCTAAAAATTTCTGTCCACAATCTTTTATTTGGCTAGGTGACCCTGGTAAAGAATCAAGTTCAGCATTTAAAATAGTTTGAATGGAGTCTACTATAATAAACTTTGGATTTATCCGTTCTATNTGAATTATCATACCATTGATTTCACTCTCGCTGGATAAGAATAAGTCNTCTGTTTTAATACCTAGTCTCCGAGCACGTATTGCCACCTGCTCTTCACTTTCTTCTGCAGAAAAATATAGTGATTTTTGNTCTATTCCAGAGCATATATGAAGACTTAATGTTGACTTTCCAACTCCAGGNCTTCCACCTAATAATACCAATGATCCNGGTAATAAACCTCCTCCNAGTACACGGTCNACTTCTTTAAGATCTGTACTCATTCTAGGCGATGNTGTGATATTTAATATATCATCAAGAGCATATGATTCTTTAGNNTTTGTATTAGTNCTTTTATGTTTTGATATTTTAAANTCTGAAAGAGTTCCCCATTCCTTACATGATGGACATTGTCCATTCCATTTAGGAAAATCATCTCCACAANTACTGCAAAGATATGCTGTTTTTGATTTCGTTTTAGTCATGTTTTCAATTAATTATTCACATGACAAATCGGTCTACCAATCTGGCCCTAAAGAAAAATACCACTGTGGCTTTGAATATCCTCTATCATTTTTATCCCATGCNGCTTCAATTTTAAGTAAAAAATATCCTAGATTGATTTTGGTACCTAACCCNGANGTAACAACAAANGGTGAATANTCCCCTTGNTTATTTGTTCCATATCTTTCNGGCCATTCNGTTGAACTGAATTCTCCAAATTCTGTATTATNAGTNTCCCATGCCGCACCTATATCCATAAATGCATGTCCCCGTATATTCCCNAAAATCATCTTTAAAGGAAATCCAAGCGCAAGATANTTAATAAATGGGAATCTTACTTCAAGGTTTAATAAAGCTGTAGTATTACCGAATCTTTCACCAAAACGTGCTCCTCGCAATGGCCATGCATATTCAGTGAAATAGATATCATGTATTAATGATTCATTATCATCATCTAAAATAATTTCTCTAAAGTTTCCATTGTCAACTTTCCCATTTGTTTCACCTCCACCTGCAATTAAATAAGGAACGCCGCCTAAGAAAAATTCCTGTTTATCTTTACCTATACTTTTTCCAATATACCCTCTAACTGCAATAGTGTAATCCTTTCCCAACCTCCAATATTTTCTTATATCAGATTTTATTGTTTGGAACTTTAAATTATTTGAACCATACCCAGGGCTAATGGTCAANGATGTGTTTTGTCTAAATCCATCAATTGGTCCTGTCATACCAAAAACTGAATTATCAAAAACCCAACTCAAAGAAGGGAGAACAGTCGAATATGTATAGGTAGTATCTGATATATATTCTAACTGTCCAAAATTATTATATGTCGTCACTAATTTAGTGTAATTAATATTATGCCAAGAGAATCCATAGTCTAATCTCTGAAATCGACTAAATGGTTGTGAAATCATCGTTTGTATACCATAATGCCTTAAACGAACCAGAGATACATAATCAACCTGAAAAAAATTAGCATTCTGAAATGCAGTAAAATAATAGTCTAATTTATTTTTTAAATATCCATATTGAAAAAANTAATCGCTATTTTCCAATGTCANNACCATTTCAGTGCCAAATGCAATCTGATGNTCACCTAAAATATCACTAAAAGAAAAATACGTCATTCCACTTGCNCCAAACACATTACTTAGTTGCAAGTTTCCNCTGACNATATCAAGAGTAAATTTAGTTTTATAAGATCTCGGTATGTACTCACCGTCATTTTTTAATGAATCAGGAGNGATTANNACTTCATTATCATTACTATCTTCTACGGGCAAATTATAATTTTCATACCCTTTAGCAAAAACCCAATTGGAATAAGATCCATATTCATAACTAGCTAAATCTGGACTTGATTTNTGACGCCTCAAATCAGATATGTCTTCNGTATTTACATCTTGATTAAGAATAAACTGAGTTGGGGNAACATTTTTCTTATTTAAGGATAGTGGATTAGAAAGNCTATATAAATCCCATCCAATNCCTGAATAGCCAGCAAAAATAAGTGTNTTATCATCTCTAGATAGTGTTGGCTGTTGTAGNCCAGTAAGNACATTAGTGATAGGATANTGCTGAATAGNTTCTTCTTCCNCTGTTTCAGAATTGTANTTNACTAAAGGATGCATAAATAAATTCCATACACCATTATAATCNGCTGTATAAAATAATTTTTCTTGAGTATTTGCCCATACTGGATGCGATTCATTGTATTCTGTATTTGTAACTCGATTGATAATACCATCTAAAATATTAATAGTATAAATATCNGTTTGACTATAATCATGCTCATACATNGATCCTTGAAATTCACCTTGAACATAATCACCTCTGTCTGATACAAATGCTATTTGATTTCCTTCACTATTCCAAGTAGGGTAAGAATCTGAAAAAATATCATCTGTAATTTTCCTTGCTACTTCTTTTTCTATATCATAAATATAAATATCACTAGAACTTCCAGATTGGCCAACAAATGCAATATCATTACCATTGGGACTCCAAGCAGCTGAAAAAACACCATCTAATTCTAACTCGTATTTTTTGCTTTTTTTGGTTTTAACATCAATGACATGTAAAACATCAGATTTCCCTGCCTTCGCAGCGACTACAATTTTTTTATTATCTGGNGACCAGGACAAACCTGGCTGAAGCCATTTTAATTCTTCAAAATCTACTGAACGATTTCCTTTAACAAGCTTTTTAATACGCTTTCCTGTCATAGCATCTAAGATATGAATATCAAAATATCCGTTTTGATCTGTAAGCAATGCTACCATACTACCATCTGGAGATAGAGCAGGACTAACATTGTAAAAATTCCTTGCTTTTTTATGATCTGTTAATTTTTCAGACATATCTTCTAATGGATCACGATCTTTAACGTCTGGCCAATATTCTTTTTTCAGATATTTATGCCATTGTTTTGTTAAATCTTCATAGTTCATTCCCAGTGCTCTTTCATAACCTTTTTGATCGTTTTGGGTTCTTTTCATTGAACGAAAAATATCAGCTATTTTCTCTCTACCATATTTCCCCGTTATAAAACGCCAGANAGATTGCCCACCTTTATATGCCATAAAATAGTTTAATTCTTTTACTGATGGCATACGTTCATGTACAGCAATATCTCTCATGGTCATATCAGCTTTTGGATCCCAATTTGAGCTTAAATATTCAGCCAAACCTTCATTTGACCATATGGGCACTCTAATCTTTGCACGGCTTGAAACTATATTCTGCATTCTNCCNCCATAGACCATATCATTAATCATTGCGTGTACAAGTTCATGATGAATGACATGACGAAATTGTTCATAATTACCTTCAAAAGGGAATACCACTCTATTTTTAAATAACTCTGTAACCCCACCGATACCTTCACGCATATAGGTACCAACAACATTTGTCTGTTGGAATTCATTATGAGAATTATANACCATTATCGANACACGGTTTTTNAAATTCCAACGTAAATGAATTGAAATTTGTTCGTANGACTCTTCAGATACTTCAGCNACAAACTCTGCTAATTCTTGTTGNCCTCCATAATAATATATATCAAAATGAGATGTTTGGATATANTTCCAGTCAAAATCNTTATANTGNACCTTATTTTGCCCAAAGGATTGNGCATTAANCCATGAAAAAAAGAAAATTATTATAGATAATGTAATTCTCATATTACTTATATATTTACGTTCCCACTGCATAGAAGTTCCTAAAGTATAAATTANTTTACCTGCAAAAGTCAACCTTAGGTAAANNCATCAAACNNAACCTATAAATTATAGGTANAATGNANNAGNTTATGAAGCTATAANNGGATAACGTTCTTCNATCTTAGAAAAACTAAGATTTAAAACATAATAAAAGAAGAAGTCTCCTAANACTGTGTTTANAANGAATGGNAGAGCTAATGTATAACANCTTATAAANCCAGATAATGAATTAGGNTATCCTAAAAGCCAAACACCAAAATTTGATACAACAAAGAATACCACTGAACTCTTGAAAATTGTGATATTATTAATTTTTTTAGAAAACACACCAATACAAGAAATACCAATAATCGATAAATAAACAAAAGGTATTATAGAATGAAAACCTAATACTGCATCTGTAAGTACCATACACAATATAGGTAATAAAAAAGCCAATTTTTTATCCTGGAACTTTTGAGCCGCAAATAAAGCGATAGCTGTAATTGGCGCAACATTCGGAGGATGAGGTAGCAGCCTAGTGATAACCGCTAAAAGGATCATAAGGATAATAATTAAATTTCTATTCATATTTTTTAAAATATTTACTGATATTACTATCATTAATTTGCATTAATAAAATATTGAGTCAAAACACCTTTATTAATTATTTATGAGATGAATAGTTATAGAGTTTTAATAAGCGGATAAATCAATAATGCAATCTTCTTCAACCTCAAGAACTCTAATATCATTATTAGATTTGACTGTAAATGTCTTGCCCTTAGGTAGCATAACCATTAAATGATCATTTAAATCNCATGTCTCATCTTTACTNATTCCTTCAAAAAAATAATTATTCTCTCCTGTAATTGTCACATTTACAGCCTTTCTCAATCCAGCAGAGCTTAAAGCTCTAATTCTTATAGGNACTAAACCCTGATTGTTTTTGTAATNAATAGTATACCTATCCGTAACATCAAAAGCTNTATATTTTTTTTCACCAGGGAGCCAATCCATAGGAAAATATATTTTTGAATCAGACCATGTCACAGCAAAAATNCCATATTTCATATCACCCTTGATAGCATGACCTGCTAACTCCGAGAACCAAACCTCATCCAATATTTTCCCCGTGGGCTCAGCAGCACCAGTAAAGTGCCATCCATTATCCCAAATTTCTACCCAAGAATGATTACCAGAGTTATTATGCCACATTGGTGTACCAACGAATCTGGCAGGAATCCCGACACTACGACACGCATCAATCAATAAAAAACTCAAACCTGTACATGANGCAAGTCCAGCNGCTATACTCTCATAAGGAGACTGATCNGCCTTTGGACGTTTTGTAGAATATTGGACTCCAACTATTTCATAAATTTGGTTATTTAAAAGAGCAGNAGCCTCATAAGCTGATNTAGCTTTTTCNACTANNGGAGAAAATCTATTAAAAAAATCTTCACGCCATTCTTCACGTCTTTCGTTTAAACTAGCATAAGGAAGAACATAATCAAAAAATATTTCATTGGGAATACTCTCTGACCATAAAAANTTCTCTTTTGCTTTAAATGCAAAAGTAGAATTAGTTAATAAAAATTCAGATGAAAGTCTTTCCAGATCCTCTATAGGCATATTTTTNACAAGCCACTCCATTGCAGGACGCTGATTTNTTGGTGCTTTTCTAATTGCTTTTTCAATNTCAGATCTATTTAAACCTGCTTNNGCTAATCTAGTATCAATATTTGAACCACATAAAACTGAGAAGAAGGATAGTATAATTAAACTTTTTACCACACTGCAAATATATAAAAGTTCTATCCCTTTATACCAGTCCTATTCATTTTCTGTTGAAAAAGATGATGCTGGAAGCCCTTCAACATTAAANAGTGTTGCCNTGCTTGTATCTNACCANGCATATCGTACATATTTAGGTTGTAAGACTTTANCTGAAAATANTTCAAGATATTCATTTTNGTTTACCACATTAGCTTTAAAATATTTTTTNTCNTCCCCTGCTATTTCAAATTCAGAACAATTACCTTCATCGAAAACCAAACCATTATCACTAAAATTAAAAAATACCTTAATAATATCCTGATCAATAAAAATATTTTTAAAATGAGGGCCAGACTCTATTAAATCTTCCTTATAATCATTTTTTAGTGCATATCTAGCTAAACGATATCCCACCTCATGTTTGTTGGAAGGATGAATATCATATTTTTCTCCAATATCCAATGTAACAGCCATACCTGTTTTAGGTATTTTTAACACTTTTCTCTGAGCTTCACGTAATAAAGCATTGCTACTATAATAATTAAAATAGGGGGCAATCTGGACATAATAAAAAGGAAACTCATACTTCCATTTTTTTCTCCAATCTAAAATTAAAGATGAAAATAATTTCTCATATTCTTCATGCCTAAAAGCATTATTCTCACCCTGATACCATATTACACCTTTAATTGTATAAGGTATTAATGGGTTAATCATACCATTAAACAAACTACTTGGTTCATTAAAACCATATGAATTAATTGGAGGCCTTTCAGATATGTCTATTGTTTTTTTATTATAAAGATAAAAGTCCATATAGGGATAATAATAATCATTAAGTTGTTTATATATTTCAGCAGAGACTCTATATCTCCATATATTGTTTATCGGAATTTGAGAACCTGAAGAAGAAATTTTAATTGGCTTAATTACACCTGATCCAATAACTCGTATAGCGATCTCATTTCGACCAAGTTTAATATTTGAATGAGGTATTTTCTGGTTTAAATAATACGTAAAGGGATAAGTGCTATAATCTTTCTTATAATTTTCACCAAGTTTATTGTAATAACCATTCTCATCTTCTCCAAATGTAGTCCCTATTTTTTTACCATTAATAAAAAAATCATACTCTCTTAATTCACCTGCCCAATCAAGTGATATCTCACCCATATCAATTTCAAAATCAGTACTAATACTATCTATATAAAACTGGTTTTTTAGAACTACTACTCCATTAAAATCCTTCGTCCCAAAAATATCATTTAACAAACCAGGTAATGTTAATTGTGGCCAACTTGCATAATTATTTTGAGATAATATGTGCTTTTTATCTTCAAAATCTATTTTTCGCCAATCATCTAAAAAATAATTAAGATAATTAATTGTCGTATCACTTCTCTCAAAATATGTTCCTAACATTAAATCAAACCCAGCAGATGGCATTGTAACTGATTCAAATTTTGAAAACCATTTTTCTGAATTTTTTGCTGACTGAATTTTTTCTTTATTAATTCTCCGTTGATCAATCTCATTTAATGAATTAATAGTATTTTTACTAATCCAAGATTCAGCATCTGATCCTCCCCAGCTCGAGTGGATTATTCCTATAGGAACATCTAATGTTTTATGAAGATTTTTAGCAAAAAAATAACCGACAGCACTAAAATCTTTAATTGAATCTTTTATTGCCTTTTTCCAACGTCCCTGTGTACGAGATATTGGTTTTAAGCTATATTGTTTTTTAACATTAAACATTCGAATTTTCTCATAATTTGCATTTTGCAATTCATCCTCTGATCTATCTGTAGAGTTACAACAATAATCAAAATTCATTTCCATATTTGATTGTCCTGCGGCAAGCCAGACCTCTCCCATCAAAATATCTTTTATTACAATCTTATCATTTCCTGATTCTATTTTTAAAGAAAATGATTGTTGTCCATCAATCGTTTTTAAAAAAACCTTCCAGTGACCATTTGAATCAGATATTGTTGAAATAGTTTTACCCCAGGATGGATATAAACGAATATTTGATTGTGGCAAAGATTTTCCCCAGATCGATACTGTAGTATCTCTTTGAATCACCATCCCATCAGAAAACATCGCTGGTAAGAATAAATTTTCAGGATCTTTCTCACAAGAAAATAAAATGATAAAAAATAGTAATACGTATTTCACTTTTAAATAAATAATCAATAATAAAAAATTGAATTAGTTATCCACCAAATACTGTGAGTAAATCACCATTTAGTTCGGTATCATAAGATTTCAATGATCCTGTTGCAGGAGCTGAAATAGCTTCACCATTAGAATTAAACTGTGCACCATGGCCAAATGCACAGACAGAGATTCCATTTGAAAAGGCATTTAACTGAATGCCTTGATGAGTACAACTTCTAGTGAAAGCTTTAATATTTTCACCAGTACGAAGTAATAAAAGGCCAGAAGCATCAATCTCATTTTCATCTGTGACAACAGATCCACCATCATTTTGTAATGGCAAAAAATCTGCGCTTGATAAATCAAAATCTAACTCTACTCCTGTTGTATCTATAAGTGAAGAAGGTTCAGTAGCTCCAGAACAATTTGATAGAAAAACGCCTGCTGTTCCAAGTGCACATACACAAGCAGCTTTACTAGAAGTTGATAAAAAATCTCGCCTATTCATTAATTACTCCTTTAATTAAATATTGTATTTGCATATTATCTTCTATTTTTACAAACATAAGGCTTGGCCTTTTAATTTCAAACTCTGATAAAGAAATTTCAAATTGACCTTCAATGGAAAAATACTCATCTGATAATTCATTTATAATTGCAGTCGTTTTCAATGGCCTTCTTATTCCTGCAAAATCAATACTACCTTCTATATCAATAGATTTTTGATTCAAACTAATAGAAGTCGACTGAAATTGAATAGCTGGAAAATCAAATGCCTTACAATAGATAAGCATATTTGAATCTCGATTTGCATTACCACTTGAGAAGGTGTTCAAAGGTATAGTTAAGGAGCACTGATACTTTCCATTGAATTTATTAAAACTAACACCGCCTTTAATATTACTGGAAGACCCTTCCCACTTATGCAGATAGTGATTGCCATAATACGTTACCTTACTCTCATTTATCTTATAATTTGCTCCAAGTACAAAAGAAAAAAATAACGAAACCAGAAAAAAGCTTTTCATGTAAATTAATAAGGTAAAAAGCTTAACAACGCTGAAAAGGACATGGTGAAAAGAGTCATATAGGCAACATTTTGGTGAAGCTCTATTGCAGCATTTCTATCATCGATATTGTTGGATTTACTAATGTTAAATCCTAACCAGGGAATCGAAGCCATTCCTGCAAAATGAATCCATGATAATAACCTATGTATTTTCATGGAACTTAACTTTTTACTATATAGCATACCTGGAGGTGCTAAATAGCTAAGACTTGCACTAAGCATGTATGAAGACCATACAACTTTACTCATACTAGCATGCCTATTATAATAGTCATAATTCCCTTCTAATAACTGCTTACCTAAATATGACTGGTAAAAAAAGGCTCCAAGAGAACCTAATGCTATTTTTTGATGAAGCTGTAGCATTTTCACTCTAAGCCGCAGCTCCTCCTGTCTAGTGTTAGGAGCAAGTTTAAGTTTTCTAATTACACCATTTTCCCCCCATAAAACTTTCGTATGGAGTGGCATATTTTCAGGAAGATTTGCAGAAGAACCCCCAACCAATGTAGTGGCCAAGATACTGGCTGAAAAAAGAATGACAGAAAGTTTAATATTGTTTGTCAATTTATAATTGATTTCAGGATAAATTTAGTTTGCAGCTTACATGTCATATAGATAGTCCGCTAACATTAGTAAGTCAAAAATGTTTACGTAAGAATCAAAATTGATATCAGACGTATTTGCGATTGTATTCTCATTAACCAAACCAACCACTAAAAAAATTAAATCTTCATTATTTATCACCCCATCATTATTCATATCATATGATATTGTATTATGGCACTCTAAAGTTGTTAGAAACTGTGAAGTACTTTGAGGAGGGGAAATCAGGAATTCACAAAAAGATTCATCTTGTAGTAGAAAATAATTCAACCATGAAAGAGAAAAATCAGCAACATCACCCACTGGCCATACCGATGATCCATGACCCTCATTCGCTGATTCAAAGTATAATTTATCTGTGGATTCAGGAACGTACTCATACTGAGTTAAGGCCCACATATCCTCATACACTGGATCCAATTCATNGATCTCGTTCTCACCAGCAAAAATTAAGACAGGGACGGAATGATTTAGGTGCTCTTCAATAAGACAATAGTAATTAGTTTCAGCTGGGCAATTTAATGAATCTAAAAATGCTACTGCGGGGTTGAGTAAAATTGCAGCTTTTAATGTTGAATCCATAGTAGCAGCAGTGTGAGCACCACCTCCACTTGTAGAGTAACCTGAGACAGCAAAACTACTTGTATCTACCTTCCCATTTAAAGGCGAGAACTCTCTTATCTCTTCATGCTTAATAGTTTCAATAGCATCTAGCAATCCTAATGCCCTATCTGCATAGTCCCATTCGGAGTCACCATCCCTGATACCCCTTCTATCAAAGTTCCCTATTGTCATAGCGATAAATCCATATGAGGCAAAATATTCTGCCCAAGCTTGCAAGCCAAACTCATCACCAAATGCATCCATAAGCACAATGCTAGAATATGGGGGGCTAGCCTCAAGTGGGTAGTACAATAATGTTCCATTATACAAGGAACTTTCTCTTATCCCATCTTCCTCTGTAAGATATTCAAACAAATAGGGCCCGTATTCAATGTCACCACCTCCGCCGCCTCCTTCAGCATCTTGACATTGACCAGACTCTTCGTTCCACTCACAATACCCTGACCAATAAATACATTCTTCATATGTAAGATCAGAGCATTCAGCATACAGTATAGATAAAGTAAAAAATTGTGTGATAAAAATTAGTCGATTCATTCTGCCCAAATTTAAAAGTATTACCTAGCTATCTTACACAACATTCTGTCCGATGCAATAGAACCAAAAAACCCAAACCCTCCTTCAATTCCAACTGATCGACCCTTTGTAGTAGGATAATTCAGAAGTGCATTTGAATATTCACCAGCTTCTCCAACAACAAAATATTCATAATAATTATCATCCATTGCAGTGAGTCTTATAAAATAATCTTTAGCTTCAGCCTCTTGCTCTAAATTTTCTGTACACGGCAAAGGATATACTGTATATGAATTTATTTGGTCATTTGATAAATCAATTACGAATGGATCAAAATATCCACCACACCAATCACGACTAAGAGAATCCTCCAACCAATTTCCAAGGTCAACCTCACCAGTTACTAGACCCTTACCCCCTTGGAAAGAGGTCCAATAAATATCAAATGGCTCATTAACAATCACGGTATCAATTACCCTACCTTGCTGTACCAAGGAATCCAAAGTTGGTATGTTTGGGGTAGTAAGAGAGCCAGTCACTGTATTATAATTTGGAGCAGAAATATTTAATTGATAATTAGTACCTGCCTGGGGATTGAAAGCGCCTGTCGTATCTACGTACAAATTAATCCTATAAATATTAGTATCGTAATATGTTGTATCAAAAGAAAATGGATATCCATAATAATAACCTGAAGTATCATAATAAACCGTATCAATAAAAGAGATGTTATCTACAAAATCAAAATCATAAAGATTCCCATTATCATCTGAGATTGTTACGGATGCATCTTTGATCAATGCTGCAGGTTCAAATATTGAATCATAAATCCAAAACCCCTCTTGCTCTTTATCTTCACATTCTTCACTCCAACTACACTCATCATCATCACAATTACACCAGCCTACAGTATCTACACTTACAAAATTCTGTGAAACCTCATCCAAGTCTGTAGTCCTGTAGATTCCGATGTAGCTTGTCTGATTAAAATCTAAACTAATCAGTCCAAACACGTTTAATACATGGTCATAGTCAGACTCAAGATCTTCCCATGAGTTTTCGCCTAAACAATTAAAAAATGTTAATATCATTGTAAAAAGAAAAATTTGAGATAATTGTTTAAAATGCAAATTTTACTCCAAATGTAACGATCAAAGGAAACATAGGAATTGGTTGCCGTTGCACACCAAGTCGATCTCCTGTTAAGGGATCTGTTTTTGTTCGATACCTATAACTTAAAATATTTAGATGTCTTGTATAATTAATCACCTGAAAGAACGTGTCATATTCAAGACCAAATAAATTCCCTCCTTTACGAGTAATACCAAAATCCACCCTAAAATAATTATCATATCGTTCGGTGTTTTTTTCTCCAACTAAATAGCTGTCAATAGGATACCAATAAGTCTCACTATATAAATTTTGTTCCCAGTCATACACTCGACCCAATATCTTCGTATAAGGATTTCCACTAGACTGCGTTAAAGCAGTACTTAATTCCAGTTCAGAGTTTAGTTGATAGTTTGCAACTATATTAAGTGTATGGGTTCTATCAAAATTAGGGTAATGCCAACCACTGGGCTCATTATTATACTTAGTTTCTGAATAGGTATAACCAACCCAGCCATTAAACTTTCCTGATGATTTTTTAATCAATAATTCAACACCACTGCTTTTTCCGTTAGTATCCCAAAATTCATTTATCGTTGAATCTGCTGAATTTCCTTCAACAGTATTCGAATTTTCTTGCTTCAGAGTCAAGAGGTTATCAAATGTTTTTTGATAAACCTCAATCCTATAAAAAATATTTTTAGGAGACATGTACTCTATACCATTAATGATATGCTGTGAAATACTCGCAGGTTTATCTTGAGGGATTCCGAGCCATAATTCTACAAGTCTTAAATTTTCATCCTGGTTATTTGCTGTGGTAAGAAACTGATGATAAATACCCCAGTTAGCTTTGAAAGCAATATTTTTCGTATAATGATATTTTAAACCAAGTCGTGGATCCAAATACAACTCATCATGTAGGTTATAGTCTGTTAGACGTAGACCACCTCTCAATTTCAATCTATCAGATACATCCCATCGATCTTGGACAAAAAAAGCAGTCTCTCTTGTTTGATTTTTCAATTTGAGTGGAGTCCATGTAAAAGAAGTGTCCTGCGTTATAATATCATTCCTAATCCCTAAAGAAAATTCAATGTTTTTTACCTGAAATCCGCTTGTCACTTCGTGCTTTTCAGAAACCTTCCAAGTAATCTCATTTTCTAAAGTATTATCTCTTATACTATCATAAATAACAAAATTAATATTTGTAAAATTACTTACAGTTGAATCTGTGTAAGTATAGGTATCCCTATTTTGAAATGAAAAATCCAAATTGAAACGGTAACGGCTATTAGATAAAAAAGTTTTAGCTATGACTTTAGGTGAAACAATCCACCTCCACGTAATACCATTAGTTTGATTTCCCCAAGGCCAGTCTATCCCAAATTGAGATCGTTGCTCAATAGATACATTATCATTACTAATAACTGTTCCTGGATCATCAGATGAAAAATCAAGTTTATCATCACCATAAAAACGAGAATAGGTTAGACGATGATCTTGGTTGATATCCAAATTAGCTTTAACCTGGTAATCGTAAAAGTAATAGGGAAACTGTAAGTATTGATCAGAGCCATCACTCTTCTCTGCTCCCGTTGGTATTCTTAATGCACTCACAACTTTATCAAAATATGTTCTCCTTCCTGAAATCATCCATGAGCCTTTCATACCCTTCCACTTTGGCATAGGCCCCTCTAGTAATCCCTTACTTGAAATAAGAGAGATATTTGCTGATCCCGTTATCTTACCCGTATTTCCTTCTCTATTGATAACATTAAGTATTGCCCCCATTCTTCCACCATAACGAGCAGGAAATCCCCCAGCATGAAAATCGGCCTCCTTTATTGCATCTGTATTAAATGTAGAGAATATTCCACCTAAATGATAAGGGTTGTAAATGGCAATTCCATCTAACATAATAAGATTCTGATCTGGTGTGCTTCCTCTTACATAAAGAGCACTAGAAAAATCACTAGTTGTTTGCACACCTGGAAGCATCTGCAATGTTCTAAAAACATCAGGCTCTACAAATGCAGGTGCAGAATTAATTGCTCTTATATCTAACGCTACTCGACTACTTTCCATTGACCTTTCAAACTTTTGACGCTCAGCAGTAACTAAAATCTCTGACGTCTCGATCACCTCTTCTTTTAATCGTATTTCTAATCTTATAGACTCTCCAAAAGAAAGATCAATTTCTTTTGTATATAATCCATAACCCATCATAGTTACGTTAAGCTCATATACTCCCACAGGAATACCAGAAATAACAAAATAACCATCCCGATCTGTGGCAACACCAATATTAGAATTACTCAAAAACACATTAGCATATGATATCGGCTCTCCGCTAGCATCATCACGCACAAAACCATTAACACTTAAAGTTGCCTGAGAAAGCAAAACAGATGAAAAAATACAAATTGAAAGAAAAAATAATTTCATTATCTAATTCGTGCTAATTTTTTTGATTTTGTAATTATATAATTTTTGTGAGATTTCTTAAGTCCTAATCTATCTTTGAAATAAGACTCTAGTCGAGGACTAATCTGGTATGCATGTTGCTGTTTTTTCATTGCATGTATAAGACGTAGCATTCCACCCAATGTAGCCTCTATCTGTTCAACAGGGAATTTTCTTTTTAAAAATTCATTCCTCAACTGATTCAAATCATCGACACCAATCTTTTTAAAATGATTATTTATGACACTCTCATTATTCTTTGTTTTATTGGTGTTTGTTTTAAGAAAATTTAAATAACGATTATCAGCATCTTCACGCGTGATTATTCCTTCTTGAACTTTTTTCTCAATTAAAATAATTACTGAAGGTTCAAATACTCCATATTTAACGATGTCTACTTCTTGAGAAAAAATCAAACAAGGTATTAAAAACTTTAAAAATTGCATTCTCATTTAATTCATTAAAAAAATTTAAAATTATACATCAGACAAAGTTACCCTACAACACATCTTAATTTGTAAAACATAATTTTATTAACTATTATAATTAATTAGTAAAATTCCTGTACTAAAATATCTTTTATGAATAACAGCATCACATGAATCAATTAAAAAAACTTTCAGTAATTATTCCTGCATATAATGAAGTGGATACTATAAATGAATGTATTGACCGGGTACTACATGCAAATACTCTTGGGCTTGAACTAGAGATAGTCATATCAGATAATGTATCAACTGATGGAACCCGCGAAAAATTAAAAAAGATCACCAATGAAAATATAATTATTCATTTTAGAAAAAACCATTCTGGTAAAGGTGCAAATGTAATATCTGCATTAAAAAGAACTACCGGAGATATAATATTAATTCAAGATGCAGACCTAGAGTACAATCCAAAAGATTATCCAAGTGTTCTTGAACCATTCTTTCATGCAAATGCAGATGTCGTATATGGTTCTAGATTAACAGGCGGTAAATATCATAGAGTATTTGGAATACTTCATTTATTTGCAAATAAATTTTTAACTCTATCTGCAAATATTTTATACAACGCAACATTTACAGATATAGAAACCGCAACAAAAGTATTTCGTAAAGATGTTATAACTAATCTTAACCTAAAGTCAAAAGGTTTTGAGATTGAGCCAGAAATAACATCGAAAATAATGAAAAACAAAACTTTAAGAGTATTTGAAGTACCAGTCACTCATGCCGCAAGAAATTATAGCGAGGGGAAAAAAGTACGTTGGTGGCATTTTTTTACTAGCCTAGCATCTCTAATAAAATGGAGATTTATAAAATATAATTAGTAATTATTTAACTTGAGATTATTTCATCTTTTCCCAATAATAAAAAATCTAATTGAAAAATTCACTTATATGGCTCTAATAAAGTTACTTGTTTTTCAAATAACTCAACCCTATTAAAATTCTCAAGAATTTTGGCATCGATACTTTCAATATCTTCATTCACAACAAATACATACATGCCCTCATCCAAATGTTCCACACCATATATATTTCTATTATTTTTTTCAACATAATTAAAATATTTTAACATAAAAAATAAATTTCTACCTTTCCAAGATTTACCTGCGTAAATATAAATATCATCGTCGTTTGAATTATTTTTAGTATTTGTTATAATTTTTTTATTAATAATTGATTGATCAAGATGAAGAAATCTGTGTTTACTATTTATTAACTCATATCTAACTGCAAAAAAATATTTCATCTGTCCAAGGATGATAACAATAAGTATAAAATATCTTTTCAACTTAAATAAATTAAATTCCTTTATATAATACCAAAATGGGACTGTTAAAAAAAATAATAGAACACCAGATATCCTATAATAATATCCGGTCTTCACCTTGAAAATAAAGGCTGATGCTAGCATACCTAATAAATAAATAAAACCCATCGATAAAAATAAAAAAATGATTTTATTTGACCTTTTTATAAAATCTTTTTCAGATCTATAATTTTTCAACTGAATAAAGAAAAGAATAGTTAAAAGTAAGGCTATTAAAAAATTAAAAGGTTTTAGATGCAAAATCTGAGGCAAAACTAACTCAGGAGTTAATTTAAAATAAGAACTAAAATTCTCTGCCACAAAACTAGATCTTTCTAGCAAAGTTGTAAGATTAAAATCAAAATATATATTATGACTAGCAGCATTAAAAAAAAATATTCTAGGAATAAAAATTGCTAAAAAAGCAACACTGGCTATGAATAATTGTTTAGTATATTTTCTACCAAATTGAAAATAAAGAAAAGAAAAAGCACCAATAACTAAAAATATGAAAGCGTCTCTAATTAATACAGTGCCTATCGAAAATAAAAATATAAAAAATATATTTTTCTTAGACTGAGACTCCTTTGAAACAATAAACTTTGAACATAAAAAAATAAGTACGCTAATGAAAAAATAAGCTAAGATCTCAGCGTTAAATTGATTAAACGATTTTAAAAAAGATAAATTTGTACAATTTAAAAAAGCAATAATTACTGCTTCAATTTTCCCTAAGCTTTTCAATGAAAAGAAAATGAAAAAAAATATTAACCCAATCAAAATTGGACTTATCCACTGAAAAAAAATAATAGGCTCAAATCCCATTTTTAAAATAATACTCGCAATAATTGGTATTCCAATTGGATGTGGAGGGACTGAAGAAAAATCAAAATCAGAAATTATTTTTTCTGTAGCAAGTAATTGATAATAAACATCATTATTGGCTTTATTAGTAAAAAATATTGAAACAAATAGAATTAATTGGATTGAAAATAATAGATAGAGTCCATTAGCAACTTGTTTTTGTTCTAAACGACTTAAGATATTCATAATTTTTTAGGCCAATTTTTATTTTGCATCAAAATTTTAATTTATTATCTTGTTCTATAATAAATCTAAAGGGATTGATTAATACTTTTTAGATTTTTATTTATCTTGTATAACTAATTTTTTATACTTCTATAATATAACCTAATAATAATTATGAATCGTATTGCAAAAGCAAAAAAGATAAGCCTAATATTAAATGACCTTTATCCGAAGCAACCTATACCACTTAAGCATTCAAGCGCATACACCTTACTTGTTGCAGTAATGCTTTCTGCACAAACAACCGATAAAAAAGTAAATCAAGTAACACCCAAACTATTTAAGCTGGCTAATACTCCTGAAAAAATGGCCGTATTAGAAGTAAAAATTATCCAAAATATTATTAAAGAAATTGGCCTTGCACCGACCAAAGCAAAAAATCTTAAAAAAATGGCTGAACAATTAATTATAGGTGGTGGAATGCGTGGAGAGTGGACATACCTTGAAAGTCTAGCTGGAGTAGGACATAAAACAGCAAGTGTAGTAATGTCGCAATGGTATGGATTTCCTGCATTCCCAATTGATACCCATATTCATAGGCTAGCAAAAAGATGGGGTTTATCAAAAGGAAAAAATGTAGAAATGACTGAGCGAGATTTAAAAAAAATTTGGTCTAAAAATTTATGGAATAAACTACACCTCCAAATTATCTTTTTTGGTAGAGAATATTGCCCTGCACGAAATCATGATTTAAAAAAATGTAAAATCTGCTCCTGGGCAGCAACAAAAAAAGTAATCAAAGAAGAAATGAAAAAATAAATTACAAACTTTAATATAAAAAAATAGCCTTCTTAGAAGGCTATTTAAAAACATATATTATATAGACAAAATTTTTAGATTTGTATTTTACTCATCATCACCCCAACATTCTTCCTCTGCTGTTTCCATTTCTTCTTGATTATTAATAGTTACTGTATTCTGACCATCTTCGGTTTCATATACAATATCAACAGGAAACTGGTAGACTGGTTCAGCTTCAACCTCATTATTTTGTTCATACCAAAGCTCTAGATTCCGCCAATCAGCTTCCTCTGATAAAGTAAACAAAGAACCATCAGGCATTATAAAAGTTACAGGATAAACAAGAGAAAAACATTCTAGTTCATTGTCTTCATTTTCTCCCCAATCATCTTCCCCGCCTGATTCATCGCCATCTTCCCAATCTCCCCAACACTCACGTTTTGCTAGTTCCATTTCTTCTGCAGTATTTAAAGTAACTGTTGAGTCACCATTTTCGGTTTCATATACAATATCAACAGGATAATTAATTTCAGGCATAACCTCTTCATAGCCAGTATTTTCAGCATACCAATTCTTTAAATTAGCCCAACCACTCTCATCATCATTTGTAACATCCATTGTAGAACCATCAGGCATTATAAAAGTCACAGGATAAACAAGAGAAAAACAACCACGACTCCTTCTCCAATCATTTTTATCTCTTTCTAAACGACATCTAGAATATGCATCCCTAAGTTCTTCAGAACTGTTAAGGGTAATCGATTCATCCTCATAAAAAGCCACTACTGGGAATTGCATTAAGGGCCTCTCCTGCGAATCAGGATTTTCCTCATACCAAGATTTAATTTGTGCCCAGCCATCTTCATCATCACTCTCAACAATGATAGCAGATCCATCAGGCATTTCAAAGGTTATTGGTAAGATAAGATCAAAACATCTCCAGTCTTGTTCTGAATTAACACCAAATCCCCTATCGTAACCATCTCTATCCCATCCGCGTTTATCACCCCAATCATTAGGATCTAATTTCCGTCCTTCTAAATTAAAGTATACTTCATTACGTAAACCCAATCGGTGACCCATTCCTGCAAGTTCAACCTCATATCCTAAACCAGATGCTCTCTTAGTCGCTACATCCATATAATCATAATAGTCTTGCTCTACTAATGTTTGAGATTGTATTGGTAGATCGCTCATTGAAATTTCAACCATTTCCGAACTCTGGATCATTTGTATAATTTCAGCATCAGATAACCCCACTGGCTCAAGGTCTTTAGAACACCCCGCTAGAAAAACCAAAAAACTAATAATAAAAAACTGTATTGATAATCTCATATTATATACTCTCATAATTAATTCTTTATACCTTATAGAAATACATTAGTTCCTAATTGACTATTTTAATCATTTTAATCAAAATAATACAATTAAATCTTCACCTTAATAATATAACTTTTTTTTGTTTGGTAATTTTTTGGCTATTAACACTAATAAAAAATAATCCGCTTGGCATTTGGTTACCATTAGCATCTAAAGCATTCCATGTAAAATTGTAATTCCCACTTTCTAAAAAATTAGTTTTCCAATCATTAATCAATTCACCTTTAATATTATAAATTGAAATATTGTAAATATCTGGTTTGCTTACTGAAATATCCATATTCACAAAAGGATTAAATGGATTAGGATAGGGCTTCCCTAATTGAAAAATACTTGGATTTATATTATCATTTTTTACGCTCATCGTAGGCTCAAACCATATGCTTTGTATATTAAACCCTGCTTGTACAATTTGTATTTTTAAAAATTTTTCACCTTCATCTATAGCGACAGTCTGTGCAGGGATGTCATCCCAATTATACCATCCTCCTGTAGCTGGCACGTCTATGACGCCAAGATTTTGGCCGCTTAATTGAGCATAAAATATTCCTCCTGCTTCTGGAGCAGAAACACTAAATGTCACATTATATGTCCCAGGAGTCACATCTTGAATAGTGTATCCTAGCCATTCTCCTGCCTCTGTCCAACCAACGGTGTAGGGAATATTTAAATTGTCACTTCCCTCAACATCAACCCCGTCATTTCTAAAAACCCATCCATCATTATATCCTCCATCGCCATCATTCCAATAGTCGCTATCGCTATAAGAAAGACCCCGTGCGCCAATATCATAGTAAGCCGCAGGAATAGTTCCTGGAATAGCATGCGGGACATAAGGCTTTGTAACCTCTCCATACTCTGAATCCGTCAATGCAGCTACTACCCCACGCCGCGTTAAACAATTTTCAATTTTTAAACTATTTGCAAAGCTCGTTAAACCGATCCCCGCAATATCAGGAGTAGGCTGTGCAGAATTTCCTGATAGATAATCAATGACAATTTGATACTGAGGACTAACATAAGCTGAAAATGGGCTGGTAATTTTATCAACCTTTTTATGCGTCCAAAAATTCCATCCAATATTATTTTCTTCTAATAATTTAAAAACCTCATAATACCAATGATTTGAATTTTCTCCAGATTCTCCCATCCATAGAGGTACACCGTAGTTATTTCTCATATTTATATAGGATTGAATTGTTGAAAGATCGGTCTGCCCCCAATATTTATGAAATGAGTAAGACATATTTTCATCCCATGGAGGTGTAAGCCCAGCAAAATCAGTTCCATACCAATTCCCTTCAATGAAAAGAAGATGATTATTATCCACTTCTCTAATCGCGTTCGTTATATCTATGTATAGCTGCTTAAACTCTTCCAATGTGACACCGCCAGGTAATACAGGCTCATTAATTAAATCATACCCACCAATTAATGTATTATCGGCATAATAGCTAGCAATTTCTTTCCAGATTTGTATAGTAAGCTCTTTGTTACTCTCTTCTAACCACAAGCGAGCAGTCCCGTCACTGTCACTTATAGGACCTCCATTCTGGCCACCTGGTGCACAATGCATATCTAGTATAATATACATATTATAAGGTTCACACCAACTTATAAGCTCATCTATAATTGCGTATCCTATAGGTGTTTCCGTTCCCGTTGAATCATAAAATTGTTTATAATGGAATGGAACTCTAATATGATTAAAACCCCACTCTGCGATTTGCTCTATATCAGCCTGAGCGACATAATTAGTTCTGTATAAATTCCAAAAATCTTCTGCTGCTTCCTCACCTATTAAATTCTCAATATGATCCTCAATTTCTGTTGGAGACTCAAATCCAGCAATCCAGGCCTGATTATGAAGCATATAACCCTCAGGGACAAGCCAACCTCCTAGTCCAAAACCTCTAAGTAGGATAGGCTCACCATTACCTTCTACAATATCACCATTTACATTGTGAAGAAACCCTTGAGCAAAGATTAAATACAATGAAAATATAAAAGCAATAATTAGTCGCATATAAAACAACCTCCAAAACAAACAGGAACAAGTGTGGTATCATTTTCACCAATTGATAAAAACCTATCATTATAATCACTTACACTACAACTAGCATCCAAGATCTCCCAGCCGCCTTCCCAAGAGTTTGGATAATATCCATTTCGATACTTAAAAGTATAATTAGAATTAGGTGGTAATATCAAAGTCCTTTTCCATACACTTGAGTTTAATATTTGCTCCATTTGAATCCCGCCAGGCTGACCTGAACCAATATTGCCTCCAGATAACCAGATTCCTGTAGTACTAACATTTTCATTTTTCATATCAACCTGAAATGTGACCTCGACATCATTAAAACTTTGTGATTGTTTATATACTCTAACATAATCAATTAACATCCTCATAGGAAAAGCACTGACCGATACACCTTCTACACCACCCCAATCTCCACCAATGGCAAGATTTAAAATAATATAATGAGGATTATTAAATGGCCATTTTCCATTATCTCCATTGCTATCATTATAAACAAAGAAAAATGACTCACCATCAATTAAATAACGTAAATAATAGGGACTCCACTCAAGAGAATAAACATGAAATGAATCTGTAGCAGTATCTAAAAATTTTGATCCAGATTTTTGTGTGTTATACATATGATTATAATCTTCAGTATGAACCGAACCATGGATCATACCCTTATCAAAACCAACGTGTTCCATAATATCAATCTCTCCACATGCTGGCCAACCAATTGATGAGATACTCTCACCAAGCATCCAGATCGCAGGCCAAGACCCTTTTCCTTTTGGCAATTTAGCTCGTATATCAAATCGTCCATATGTCCTTGAAAATTTATTATCTGTATTAATTCTTCCTGAAGTATAATCGGCAGTATAATTAGAACCAGTATAATCTGTACCAGAATATCCAGGCTCTATTAGCCCTTGTAGAATTAAAAACCCATTCTCCAAAAATATATTTGTATCTCTATTTGTGTATGCCTGTAGTTCATTATTGACCCACCCTGGTCTCCAACTCAACTTATTCCACTTACTAGGATCAAGCTCATCTCCATTAAATTCATCATTCCATATTTGATCCCAATTAGCATTGCTTACTATGCTATCATTATTTGATGCAATATTTTGTTCAGTTTCAACACAACAAAAAAAAAGTATACTAAAAATAAATGGAACTAAAAACCAATGCATAATATTTAATTAATTAAAAATATCTTTTTTCTCAACTTCAATCAATTGACCAAACTCAGCAAGTTTTTGCATATCTATTTTTTCCCTATTTCCAACAATTGCTATTGTATAAGGCTTCCCCTTAAGGTTATCCTCATAAAAATTAACAACGTTCTGAAATTCTACAGATTCATAATTATTTTTGTATAACTGATTAGGATTTCCAGCATACCCTTGTTTTTTCCAATTTCTTCCAGTCAGAGCTAAAGATCTGAAATTAGGCTTTGAAGTAACAAGGGATTGCAATAACCCAGATTTAATACCTTCAATTCTTAAAGGTTTTTCAGGCATATCTTTTAAAAGTTCAAGATAAGCACCTATCGCATCAACCGTTTTATCTGTTTGAGTTCCTATATAACCCCTGAAATATCCTTTACCATCTAAATACCATGGAGCTTGGTATATGCCATATGCCGAATAGGCAAGAGATCTAAATTCTCTTATTTCCTGAAAAACTAAAGCGCTCATGCCACTTCCAAAGTATTTGTTAAAAGTTCTCGAAGTTAGTCTTTCATTTAATTCCATCTGTGATCCAGGTATAAGAATATGAATTTGACTCTGAACAGCTTTTTTATCATTATAAAAATAAATAGTATTTTTACCTTTAAGCTGTTGTTCATAAACAATTGGAGATAATGACTTTTTTAATTGTTTATTGAGAATTAGGTTTTTCTTTACAGAATTCTTCACTTCATTAAAATCTAATGTCCCTGTGAAAAACACCGTTGTTTCAACTTTCATTGCAGATGAAATTTTTTCTAACAAAAATTCTGTATCCATTTTTTTGACTTCCTGGATTGTAGATCGTTTAAGAAAATTAGAGTTTTGACCCCATAAAGCATAATCTCTAAGGGCATTACCTTTTGTTGATGCATTTCTGCCTTCAAATCTTCTTTCCAGAGTACTACCCTGAATCAGCTTTTTCATTTTCTTTTTATCTTCTTTTCTTACCTTCATAGTCTTCAAAAATTCACTAGTCATACTCATTGTTTTTTGAAAATTTTTATCAAAGCCTTTAATATCCAAGCCAAAATAATCTCCTGAACTAAAAAAATTAATGGTCGCTCCAATCTTTTGTAATTCTTCTTTTAGTACGTTAAAAGTATATTTTTCATTTCCTATCATATTACCCAACTCAACAGCATATTGTAATGTTGGATCCTCTTTAGTTCCTATACCGAATTCAATTTTCATAGTGAAAATTGAATTCTTTGGATTCGTATTATGATACAAATGATAATTATTGCTTATCTCTTCATAAATCATATCTTTTTCAAGATCAACAAAATTAAATTCAATTTGATCTTCTGAAAGGTCCTCTATTTTCTTTCGATATGCAGATACTGTCTCAGAATTTTTTGCCTTTATCGCCTTAAAGGGAGGTTTGTCTAATTTGACTTTTTTAGGAAAGCCCATCCTAGATTGATATACCAAGTAATTATCATTGAAATACTTGTTTGCGACTTTGACTACATCCTCTTTTTTTATCAATTCAATAGTTTTAGGATAATTAAAAATATCTTCCCAAGTCTTTTTGTAATTCACAACTTCAAGAGCATACGAGAGACGATTACTCACATTTTCAAGCCCCGTTTCATAGTCCTGAATCATGGAAAGCTTAACGGATTCTAAAAATTCTTCACTAAAGTCCCCCTGTTTAATTTTCTCTATTTGCCCAAGAACTTGATTCTCAGCACCTCTAAAAGTTTGGAATACTAACTTTGGTATAAAAATAAATGCCATGGATCCATGGTCTGCCCCACCAAATCCATCAATAGCCGATGAAGAAGTCAATTTGTTTTCTATGCTTAATCTATCTAGTAGCCCTGTAGAAGATCTATTGTTCAAAAGGTTCTTTATGACCTGAATTTTTTCCGTGTCCACATGACTGTTAGGTGGGACTCTAAATCCTAAAATACCAAAACGCACAGGTGTGAGTCTATTTTTCACTACTTCTCTACCATCAAAAGGATCTTCATCAACACTTACAAATTCTGGATTAGGCCCTGATTTGAGAAGTCCAAAAGTAGCTTCTATTTGAGATTTAACATTCTCTGCATTAAAGTTTCCTGCTAAAAGTAAGTACATGTTATTAGCGATGTAATATTTATCATAATACTCCCGCATTTTTGTAAGGGAAGGATTTTTTAAATGATCTACCGTTCCAATTACAGTCTGTTGTCCATAGGGATGTTTCTTCCAAAAATATTCAAAGTATTCCTCTATTAGCTTTCTAAAAGGGTTGTCCATTGCCCTGTTTTTTTCTTCATATACTACTTCCAACTCAGATTGGAACAATCTAAAAACTGGATTTTTAAACCTATGGCTGTTTACCTCCAGCCATTTATTCATTTGATGCGGTGGAAACTGATTAAAATAAGCAATAACATCGTTATTTGTAAAAGCATTAATTCCTGTCCCACCCATTCCTTCTAAAATTCTATCAAATTCATTAGGGATTGCATATTCTGAAGCTTTAAGATTTAGTTCATTAATTTTTTTCTGAATCTCTAATCTTTTATCCTCCGATTTTGTTAGACTTAGATTATCATAAAAAAGGGCTATACTATCTAGATAAACTTTTTCCTTTTTATAATCTACTGTACCTAATTCAGTCGTTCCTTTAAAAAGCATATGCTCAAGATAATGAGCAATTCCCGTAGCATCCGCAGGGTCTTGCTTCCCACCTCCTTTCACAATTACCACACCGTAAACCCCAGATGCTTCCATATCTTCATTTAGCATTACAGTCATACCATTCTCTAGCTGATATTGATCTACACGAATATCATTAGAAAATAAAAAATTGCAAAGTAATACAACTATGCTTAAAAAATATTTCATGACTATTTTTCCTTTAAGAATTTTATTTTAATAAAGTATTAATGTTTATAAATGAAAAAAAATTATTTTAAAAAGGCAACCTTCTTTATCTCAATGTAATCTTTATTTTTTATTTGAAAAAAGTAAGTACCTGAAGAAACTTCTTTACCATTTTTACCTCTTCCATCCCAAAAAACATTATTGGCTCCTCTATCTATAACTAAACTTTTTTCAGACCTTATTTTTTTTCCTGTAATATCATAAATAGAATATTCTGCAAAGCCAGATTCTATACCATAGATAGGAAACACAACGTTATTATTAAAAGGATTAGGAAAGGGAGCACCAATGGAAATAGTATTTGGCAAGGGATCTAACTGAACCTCAAGTGGATCTCCATTATACCCTGTATTTGACGAAGTTGTTAAACATAAAATTAAATATCCGTACTCAAATACAACATTAGAATAAATAAGGTCACAATTATTTCCATCCCAGGTATGATTTGCTTTATCCCACCGAGAAGCATCATAATAATCAAACTCATCTGTCCACAACAAAATAAAATCATTATCTGTTCCAGCATTACCTGAATTTGGAACATAGGCATAATATTTAACCCAATCATAAAATGCATATACAGGTAAAATACTAGAGTCGAATTCGCCAACCCAATCTTCATATGTTGGCTGCCAAATATTCATCATCAGTTTTTGGTAATGATATAATGAATCTGTATAAAAATTGGTAACGGACCGAATTAATTGATCATCAATAAAAAAATTTACATTTACTGGTGTCCATTCAATCGCATAAGTATGAAAATCATCATGAGGATTTACATCCAAATCTACAAGCTCAGGAAGATCCCACGTGTTTTGAATTATTAAATTGGTTTGCACTTTATCATCATAATTCCCAAGCCATTCAAAATCAATCTCATTCCAATGGCTATTGCTTGTTAAACCTTCTTCCCAAAAATCTCTATAGGTGAAAAATGAGCTTACGACTCCATTGCCATGAGCGGATTTCATTCTAACTTCAAATCTACCGTACCGAAATGAATCTTCAGTTCTTAATTCTCCACCTTTATATGGTTTTGAGGATAAAACCGTGATAAAAAAGGCAATGTAAAATAAATTATTTAAGTAAAATTGTTTTTTCATATTTGATCTTATTGTTGACTCTAGTTTGAATAATATATAACCCACTAGATACATTCTGCGCATTCCAAATTAAATTATGTTTACCAGCCTGTAATAATCCATCATAAATATTTTCAATTAATTGGCCATTAATATTAAAAACTTCAACACTAACTAACTCATGCTTTTTTAGCTCAATGGGAATTGTTAGCTTATTATTAAACGGGTTTGGATACACACTTAAAAGTGCAAATTCAGTAAGATCTGAGGTATGGATAGAAAGTGCCTCCATTAGATTTATTTCTAGTCCACTTAAGACCGGACCTGCGTATTCATAACCCTCACCATAACTCACTGCAGAAAAATACAAATCTAAAATACCATCATCCACTATTATTCCATTTAAAGTAGTATCTAAAGCGCTATGCATACCAACAAGAGAATAGATATCAATATTAGAAACCCATATAGAATCTTCAACAAAAATGTCAAAAGAACGATCTCCAGCCTCATTATAATAATTTTCGGATAATTTTATATTAACAGAATATATACCTCTTGGTACTCTTACTTTATAAGAGACTACACGATTCAAACTTTCACGGTACAATTGATCTAGATCTGTATCCTCTATATCTTCCTCAGTAGACTGGTAATTTCCATTCATGTGACCATATTCCACAGAAGAGGACCACAATTGATCATTTACATAATTATTATATTCTCCACCAGCATTATTAATTCTTAAAGGAAATTGAAGTGGTTCAGGCATATCTATTTGGCAAGAATGTGTGACTTGGGTATTGGGAGGCTGTGAATCATCTTTAATACCAATGATATACATTGTATAGTCATTATCTAATGACAAATCGGACACATGTAAATGAACTGTGCGCAAATTATCCATTAATGTCACCTCATTGATCGAGACTCCAGGAATGGTATAATTACTTACAGTTTGAGAAGTTATTGGATCTAATTCTTCACTAAACTGTACAATGATAGAATCACCACTCGCCCTCGCCCACAGCAAATATGGTTTCTCCTGATCTTGAAAACCAATATTTTCATCATCCGTTAAGCATAGTATTAAATATCCATTATGAAAAACTACATTTTCTTCAATGAAAAGAGATTGATTGCCTCCCCAAGTATGGTTGTGACTTTTTTCCCAGCGACTACTATCAAATTCATCAAAATCATCTTGCCACTGAAAAGTGAAATTATTATCTGTTCCCGTATTTCCATTCCCTGGAGTATAAGAAGCATATCTAACCCAATCATAGTAAGCAAATCTTGGTAATACACGGTCATCCCAAAACCCAACCCAATCATCATAACTTGGATTCCATATATTCATCATAATTTTTGATGGATGTATCAAATCTCCAATATGATCATCTGTTTGTCTGTAAACCTCTTCACCATTGATAAACCATGCAACATATTCAGGTGTCCACTCGAATCCATAAACCTGAAAATCAATATGGGTATTCATCGTTGTAAAATGAGTACGAAGGTGGCTTGTGTTTGTAATAACATTCATATCCACTACATTGGGAAATCGGCCTAAAAGCTCTATATCAATTTCATTCCAATCTGTATTAGGAGCATCATCATTATAAGTAAAGAAAGAAGAAACCAAACCCTCACCCTGAGCAGGTTTGTAACAGACTTCAAACTTCCCATAAAGAACTGGATCCAATGTGCGAAGTTCAGCGCCCCGGTAATTCTGTGCTAAAGAAAAACTAAAATAAAAAACTAACGATATGAATATTTTTTTAATTAATCGCTCCTTGTACCATAATCTAATCTATTATCAGATGTCACTATTGGAAAAGATGGAACTAAAATTGGATATGGAACTCCTCGCTGAATAACCATCATATCTGTTGTTGTTAATCTTATTTTTTCAAAAGCATCCATATTGATTTCAATTTTCTCAGAATAAATATTTTGCAATGAATCTATCTTTGGATTCATATACTCTAGCCATTGATTTTGATTAGTAATGGCTTTATTTCTTGATTTTATATTAGATAAATACTTTTTACTCTTAGATACATCCTGCCACATATCGGCATTTAGTTTTACACTCCAATCGTTATCATATCCTTCAAGATAACATTGTTTTGTAATCTCTATATCTCTAACTAAATCAGCGATTGCATATCTAAGTTGTTCTGAGAATTCACTTCTTTTCATTTTACGTTTTCGAAAAACAAAAGGATGAGACTTTAATAGATTATTTAGTTTCTCTACTGTCCATGTTTCTCCATTATAGTCTAAGATAACATCATCATTACTTATATCATTTTCATCTAATATAAAAATATTTTCATTAAACTCTTGATCGTCCCACAATACCTGATTTAACATATTTCGTTTTAGAGAATCCATACTAAAAAAATAATCCGCAGCTTTTTCAGCATAATTATAAAATACCTCAGGATTTAAATTCATTTTTTTATTACTCATTAAATCTTTAACCCAAAATAAATATGCTTTTTTTGCCTTATTTTCTACCAACCTTTCATGTACATCTTGCCAAAGACGTTCTTTTGCAGACTCCGTAATTTGCAATGCATTTGTCCAACCTTTTATTTTCATAAGAACAAAAGTATTGTCTTCGGTCTTATATGGACCAAGCATTTCCCCTTTTTTAATTTTCTTATTAAAAATAGCTTCATGAATTTCTTCCTGCTCACGGTCAAACCAGGTAATCTTTCTTATTGGAGCAACTCCTCCCCATAATACTTTGTGTATAGAATCAATAGGTACATTTTGAGAATCTAATTTTTTAATTTTATTTACTATTTCAAGATCAGGTAAGTTTAAAAACTGAACCTCCACTTTCTTATTTGCCAATTTAAATGCTTCTTTTTGTTCTTTTTCAGAAATATCAACTTCAGAATGAAATTCTTTAGCAAAATACAATTGTCGCATTGCCTGCTCTCTACGACCTTTTAAGAAATAATCAAAATCTTCATCTTTAACCGTGTTCGTTAGTTTATCATATTCTAAAGCTGTTATTTTTTCACTAATCAATGAATTTAAAATAATTTTTTTATGAATATAATTATCCTGTCTACAGTAATCTGGACGTATAGTATATTCAGATCTCCTTATAAAATCTTGTATAGTTATTATACTAGTACCTACCCTAGCAAGGATCAAATCCTCAGGAATTTGAGATTGTTTTGAACAACTAAATAAAAAGAAAAAAAGAAAAATGAGACGATATATCCATACCATATCTCTAAAAAGAAAGACCTACCGTATACATTTGAATATTACCAAAAATACCCATAGTCTTATATGTGTAATCAATAGAAAGAGATCTATTACCGAGATAAAACAATTTACATCCTACACCAGCAGTAAATCCTAAATCATTATTATCTTTAGTTAAACTATTCATACCATTTTTCATTCCAGCCCTAATACTAACCTCACCAAAACCTGGAATTTTGTTATCTAAAGCAGTACCAATATTTATTGATTCTGCATTGTTATTCGGGTGGAGAGCATCGACAGAAATCGTAAAATTCATCATATTTGTTACTATAGGCTTTAAAGCAAATCCAATCCTAAAAATAAGAGGCAATTCCCATTCAGATGTTCTGAATTGTCCAGCAACATCACCATAATTTCCTGCCTCATACTCTGATATATCAATTGGCTGATAACTATCAATACCATCATACTTCATCCTGGTGCCATAATTTGATATACTCATCCCAATATTCATTCCATCTTTATCTTTCCCAGTAAAAGAAAAGAATTTTGTATTCACTAAAACTCCAAGATCAATAGCAAAGGCACTCGCAGAGCTATGCCAGATATTAGAACTAATATATTTTGCAGATGTTCCAAATGAGAACCAAGACACTATTTTTCTAGAAAAAGTAAAAGTAGCTGCCACATCAGAAGCTCCAAACCGCTCTCCTGTTCCATCCTGATATTCAAGATTAGTTACATCCATCTCACCATAATCTAAATGTGTAATCCCTAATCCTAGAACTCCTATGTTTTTAATAGGAAAAGCGCCAGCAGCAAATACCATGTTAATATCCACAAGCCAAGGCTGCACCATAAATAATGTAGATGCATTAGATATATTGGAAAGTCCCGCGGAATTCCAATAAATAGAGGAAACATCATTTGCTACAGCAACATATGCATCTCCCATTGCTGTTGCTCGACTGCCTACACCAATCTCTAAAAAATTAGCTGTGGTTGTACCATATCTATTAATAGTTTGGGCATTGAGACCAACTATTATATAAGCAAAAATTAAAAATATATATTTTTGTAATATAATTTTCATTTAATTACAGCAAATTTTCCAACTTTTTCTTTTCCTAATTCCTGTGCATCTATATGATAAATATACATGCCAGCCGCTATTTCTAAATTTTCCCGGGTAAGCATATCCCAATGTATAATACCATTATTAGGCTCATTATTAACAATTATTTCATCAACCAACACACCACTTACAGTAAAAATTTTAATAATACAATCCGCAGGAATATGAGTAAACATTAAACGCCTACGTTGGTTTAAAAAAGGATTAGATACAGCAGACTCCATCATATTTGTCATCACATATGGATTCGGTACTACTCTAATACTATCCAAATCAGATTTTACAATAGAAGGATTAAGCGCAGTCTCAGCCACTACAGAGAATCTAATTGTATCAGTAATAAAAAATGGCCGTTCAAAATCTACTCGATAAGTATACCCATCGCTATTATCAGGATATGATGCACCTGAGTCTAATTGAAAATCCATTATAAACGCAGTAGCACGCCATCTACTGTTAACCGTTGCTCCAACAAAAAATCTATCTATACCCACTTCTAATGTATCATTGTTATTTACATCATGAATAACAATATCCATAAGTGGATATTCACCTGTTGCAGTATCTATAAAAGAAGTATTCTGAACATAAAAATTAACTGCTGGCTTCATTATTTTATTTGAACCAATCGAGGTGCTGTTTTCATCTCTAACTGTACCAGAATTAGCTATTCCGACATATGCTGAATCATCATCTGTAAAAACTATATTGTATTTCCAAGATAGTCGGAGCGCCTCTATATTAGTTGGAGTTATTCTTGGATGGTTTCCATCACCATTAATCCAATCAGATTTATCAAAACTATATTGAGGGACTTCCACAAGTGAATCAATTTCAACCTGTAAACCATCAAAAATATCCGTCAAAAATGCCTCACTCGTATTTAAAGTCCAATAATCAGCTGTATCTTTATATACTAAATTTTGCCCAATATATTTTGAAGTATCTTCTGAGTAAACCAAAACAGTACTATCTGTTTCATCATAAATTTTAATTCCATTGGTAACATACTGAAACCCGTAATCATAGCTACCTATATTAGCAATTGTATCGACAACAAATGTCAAGGCATATTGGTGACTTTGCTTCAAGTTGCCCTGAGCACGAATGATAGGTTCTACAGACCCAGTGCCAAGTAAGTCAGACTCCTCTACATTTATCTCTGGTGGAACATAACCAGCCGCACGCTGGTGTGGTACGACTACAGCAACATTTTTCCCGATATTACGAACTTCTTCAGCCTCATCAAGCTCTATAACTGTGTTATTTTCCGATGGTGCAATTCCAGGACCGATATCAGGAGCCCCAAAATCATATGCAACTACGGCATAGTAATATGTCCTCCCATTCTGAACAGTATTATCCACAAAAATATGTGTTATTCCCGTCTCGGCGCCAAGGTTATAACCTGCGCCATTTACTAAACCAAAGTCAGTGAATCCATAAATATCATCTACTAAGTCACACTGGTAAATAGGTTTCTTAAACATTGGGGTCCCATACCCATCCGTAATAATTTCTGGGTCCGACATATATTTATCAGTAGATCTATATACTTTATATCCTTCAAAATCATTTATGTTACCAACAAATGGATCTCGTGTCTTTGTGTCAGCTACATCATCCCAAGTAAGAATGACTTTGCTATCGCCTGCAGTTGCCGTTAAAGTTGGCATCTTAGGTGGCTGAGCGAATCGATAATCTTTTTCATATATAACCTGCACAATTCTTTTCAATTCATATAATGCAGGCGCAATATGATCTGAAGAGTTTAACCCTTCCAATGGATCATATGAATGCAACTCAGACATAGAGATTCTTTCAACACGACCCTGGAACAAAGGAAAAGGACCAGACGCAAACACCTCTACGAGATTAGAAATATTATCAAGATATTCTTCTAATGAATCTACCCCTATAAGGCCCCACATCGCTTGATCATTCTTAAACCACGTTGTTTCATTTGATGGTGCGTGGCTAGGGATAGGAAACATACGAAATGTTGTAAGACCAACCATATCTGATTCTGAAACATCTGTCGTATTAAAATTTGGTTCACATCCCACGCCCTCTAAAAAATCTGGTCTGTGATTACCTTCACTGCCATCTGCATCAGGACCACTATAGTTTAATTCTCCAGGACCAACACCATCAATACCAATATCATCCCCCCAATCCTCAGAGATTTGATATACCCCATCTCCATTAGCATCATCACCATCCTGCCAGTCTTGATCTTCATCCGCATCCCAATGCTCTTTTAAGTCTTCTACATTTAATTTATAGAAATCCAAAAAAGCATTCAGATCTGAAATACCATCAGTAGGACCAATAATTGCGGTTGCCTCATTATCTCTTTTTTCATCAATAAGTCCATCATTATCATTATCTTTAAAATCATAAGCTAAACCAGGACTCTCTAAATACGCAAAGCCCATTACTCCAGTAGGAAGCCCGCCAGCACCAATACCATTAATATCCCAAGAATAGGCCATGTCTTCTTGTTTATTAAAATATCCAAGATCATCATCACCATCACCACCTATAGAGTTATCAAGCCAATAGCCAAACGCAACATCTCTAAGATCATAATCAGATATATTAGCGATAGAGTATTCCCAAAATATCGCATCTCTAGCCTGTGGATTATTCCACTGAAAACCTCTAACTGAAACACGAAGTCCAAGACCGCCCCATGGGGCACCTGGTTGGATAGTAACATCAGGCTTTAAATCTCCAATATAGTGACCAGGTCTCGGGTAATACCTAACACCATCTTCTGTACCTAAATTCTCTTGATCCTGTGCATCATTAACAACATAATATGACTCTTGATCTGCATAAGTAACACCTCTTCCAAAACGTCCATTCCACTCACCTGGCCATTTAGTCTCAAATCCTGTTGATGGCCAACCATTAAGAGGCCAAGAACTTGGTATATTTGATAAGCCTGGGTACTCACCTGTTTCATTAAAATATCCAAAAACTGGATAGAAACCCCATTCAACCGTTCCAGTAGGATCAAGATCCATTTCCTCTCTATAACTTGTTTGAAGATAATAAAGAGTATGACGTTCTTTATTAGGGTCAAATAAATCTAAAGGATCTGTCATTGGGATTGTATCAACTGTCTCTAAATCACCATCATCTTCAATATAAACCTTTGCCCCAACAAGAAGTCCAATGCCATCTGTCATTTTTAAACCCTCAGGGTTATTTGGCCATTTAGATACATTAACCCTTGGCCAATCTGAGAGCTCTGTAGTATTCCGAAAATATATAAATACTCTGTTCCCTGTCATATAACCTTCTTTTTCCGCAGCAATATCACCAGCAGGGTCTTCAGGGCCTTGGTATTCTTTTCCTTGGGAATAAGTAAATTGTAATCCGATAAAAAATGTAAAAAATATTTTTATTAAAAATTTTATAAACATCAAAAATTAATTCCCACAGCAAGTTTCATCATACGAGGAGACGAAAACATCGACGGATTTTTTATACGATCTTCGTATTCATTAAAATCACTACGGTGTCCAGCATAGTCTGTATCTTTTATTACTGCTGTATAAGCACGCCCAGTCTGACTGTCGACTCCATTCTCATTCAACCTGTCAAGGAGATTATAGATAGTTAGATCAAGTTTACCTGTAAAACGATCAAGTAATTTAAAGTTATAGTAAAAAGTAGCATCTACGGTATAGGTCGCTGGCTTATAGTCATTATTAGGATACAGATTTATTCTTGACAAAACACTTTCGCTTTGAGGTGAAAAAGTATACGGTGATCCAGAATTATAGTAAGCTGTAAGTGTGCCTCCATACTTTGCACCCAGGAACATCATTGTCCCATTCAAAGTATGCCTCTGATCCCAACTCATCGGTATAAAACGATTAACAGGGTCCATGTTATTACCTGCTCTATCAAATGTCTGAGTAGGGTTATCAGCATTTCCTCTCGTGTACTGTAGAGTATAGTTTACCATACCTTTTAGAGAACCATAACCAAGGTCTAGCGTAACTTCAAGACCTCTAGCATTCCCATAGTCTTTGTTACTATAAAGCCCATACTCTATCTGATTATATGTAGAAATAATCTTTGTGCTAAGAAGATTATAAATATCTCTGTAAAAGAGAGCCACATCTAAATTCAAACCTCGCGTCAACTCCTGCCAAAGGCCTATTTCATAGGTAATCGTTTTCTCTGGCTCTAAAAGCACACTCCCCATAGTTGTAGAATAGTCACTTGGACCAACTAAAAAACTTTTATTTTGATACATTGAATACAATGGAGGCATTTGAAAAAAATGCCCATAACTAAAATGCAAAACAGCCTGATTACCAAGTTGATATGCAAAACCAATTCTAGGACTTACTTGATCTATAATCGGAGCATCTAGAGTATCAGACATCATAGAGTCAGGAAGCACTAGCTGATTAGCAGGATTACGCCTGTCAGAAGGGTAAGGACTCTCAGGGTCAAAATAATCATACCTTAGTCCAACATTAATAACCATATTTTCAAATTCCATTTTATCCTGAAAATAGGCTGCGGCTTCATAAGGCTTTACATTATAGATATCAGCATAAACAGTTGAATCACCAAAAACCTCTGGCTCATAAAGCCAGTAATCTACATTAGAC
>PAPB01000004.1 GCA_002708715.1 Fidelibacterota bacterium
AATATTATATCTATTCTTATCTTATCGAAATTGAATTGGTCACAAGAAATGCCAGCAATGAAAGCATTAGAAGGAATTTTCCAAACTTCTGCAATCGTTGACTATTTTGATGGGATGTTTACAAATCTTGGAATCGTTATGGAAGAGACAGGAGAACAATTTACTATTCATCATAACGGAAAAGGTATGAAATTTATGAAAGGGCTAAATAAAAAAGGTGTCGATTTTGTTGTGCCTCTAAGAGCACAAAATATTGAGAATATGATTTCACATGCTAAGAGCGGTACTATCTCTAATCTAGAGTCATGGCAAATTTTATCTGTCCTTTTTACGCCTTTAACAAGAGAAACACTAAAATCACCAGCATTATCTGTAAATTGGAGACGAAAATTAGCTGGCGTAGAAGACCTTACTCACGTAATTCTTCTTAGTCCAGATGGTAAAGAAGCATCAAATCATACACTTATATACGTGAAAAATCAATGGCTTGTCTTAAGTGGACTTCATGGAAACCCTGGGCGGACCTATCGAATGAATCCAAATCAAGCTGTTTTGTATCAGAAAAAAATTTTTGCAGCCATGCAAAAAGATAGTTTAATTGGTTGGTTTCGGTTTTCTTCATGGTATAAGAAATGGAGAAAAAGCTGTTCGGAAAAACATAAAGTCTAGATTTAGGGATGATAAGAATTACATTGGGATCATAGCTTATTGGTTACAATAGCAGTCTTTGCAGTACTTAGGGCTGGTGTAAATGCTAGTAAAGAATCATCTTATTAAATATATATTTTTATTTGGAGTCTAAAATATTAAAGCCCCACATTCGTGGGGTTTTTTGTTTGTGGGATGAAAAGTAAATTTGGATATGCACACATATTTTAAGCTGATATTTTCCTATCTAATTTTCTTTTTGATAGGATGCCATAATAATTCACATATTAGGACTCAAAGAGCTTTAAACAATAATGAAAATGTTATTTCAGCAAGTACAGTAGTTAATTTGGGAGGAGATTTCGATCCTTATAATATTTTAGGATACTCCGAGCTAGCAGGTGGGAGAATAGAAACTTCTTATTTAAAAGGAACGGGCGGTTCTGAAATTGGACCTTATATTGGATTTGGAATAGCAGAGGACAATTTTGTGGGAGTCTTAGGGTTTGATTTTAGGAAATATACTCGTTATCAAAATTCTCCTTATGACAAAAAGATTGGAGGGCAAATCGAGGCAAATTTTTCTGAACATGGTAAGGTTTTCCACTTCAGACCTTCTTTTTCAACTATTACAAATAAACAAAAAAAAATGTACTGGGGAGTTCAAGGAATGATAGCCTTAGGTTCATCATTATTAACAGAGGTTTGGTGGTATGAAAATGATGGTAGTATCTCAAGCCCGTTTAAAGAAGAAGATTTGTTGTACCTTAATGATAAAACTAGTGAAATCACATACGATTATTTTAGCTCTGGTTTTGGATTGTCAAGCGGGTATGAGTTCAATTTCGCAAAATTTAGATTTTTAAAGAAAAAAAACATATCCTTTCAACTTCAGATTGATATTTCATTAATAACTAACACCTATCACACAGATTTTAAATATCCTGAGAATGCTCTTATAGATCCTGATGTTTCCAAACAAAGTCTGGTAGTGGATGGTCTGAGTTACAAAACAGGACTCTTCCCTTTATTTGGATTAAGTTTTGGTACTAATTTTTTTAAACCATATTCCTCCAAAAAAGAATCTTTAAACCCATTGCCCATTCCTAAAAGGCAAGAAAAAAAATCTCAAAATAAAATATTTTATGATCCGGAAACCGGAGAAGAAATCAATAAATAGTTAGATATTTAGTTAGTTTTTAAAAATTCACATTCATGAAGTTTTTTGTTTGTGGGATGATGGTTAGATTTTGCTATGAGCAAAATTGTCATTCTCTGCAAAGCATTTGAAAAGAAAATTTAAAGTGTTTTTATTCAAATGATGTTAAATTATTTTGTGAAACAAAATAAAATCTTTTCAAAGGATAATTTTAAAAACATATTTTTTTTAATTGCTATGATAACAATTGGTTATTTCATGTTTCAGCTTGGGGAAAGTTTTGAAGATTTTATAACTAAATTTAAAGGTCAAAAGATTTTTGTTAGAGTAATAATTATTGTAACTGGTTGCTTTTTATTTGATTATTTAAGTGAAAGCATTCTCAATAGCTCGTTTTTTCGCAAACTAACTGAAAAAAAACGAAAAAAAATCCTTAAAAAAAATCAAGGCGCATTTATTTTAGATTTCTTTCGTGGTAAATGTTTCAATTGTAAAAAAAGAAAACTATATGAATGCTACCATGAAGACTATGAATTAGATAAAGTTCTAAAATGTAATTTTTGTAAAGAATTTAATTTATCAACTATTCCAAATAAATACGCATTTTTTCCTTTTGGAGTTTGTTTTTTATTAATTTTTTCAATTGATGAACTAGCTATCTATAATTTTATAATTTATTCAATATCCCTTCTTCTTTCCTTTGGAATTTATTTTTCACTTGCTTTGAAATGGACAAATAAAAAACTTGAAAAATAATCCACGGTTAAAAGAGGCAACAAAAAAATACCACTCTAATGTCAATATAAAAGCCAAATATCTATAAACCATCAAGCTCCACATTCGTAGGGGTTTTCCCCACCTCTAAAATCAGTCCTAAGTATTAATCAAAATATTTTTAATTGGAAAGAGCTTGTCATTACAGACGTAATAGATAGTTATAAGAAAGAAAAAATCTATTCGACCCTATAGACAATGACTTTTCATATGTGGAAAGTAGAAATTCAATAAAATAAATTACCTCTTCATAAAATCCCTGTTATTTAATGGGACTTTTTTAATGAAACAAAAATATTTTTGCCTAAAAGATACCTAAAACCAGTTCTATCAATTAATTTGCTTAATGGAAAAATGAATTTATCATAAATAATTAAACTTTTCTTTGATCCTATTCCATCATTAGAATTCCAACCAAAAATACGTATCGCTAAAGAAGCAAAAAAACCTACAGAATCAACATAAAACATCTTATCAATTTTTAATCCTGTTTGATTTGAAATTTTAATTATTTTTCTTTTAGAATATCTTCGAAAATGCCCCACTCTTTCATCCATTTCAGAAAATAAAATATCAAATGCTGGAAGATATAAGACTAATCTACCATTTTGTTTTAATTTTGATTTTAATGTCTTCAATATTTCTTTATCATCAGCGATATGTTCCAAAACATTAGAAGAATAAATAAGATCAAATTGTTTTTTTGTACTAAGTATATTACCAATTACCTCAAAATCATTTTTTATTAATTTATTCTTAAAATTAGGATCAATTTCTAGGCACACTGGAGATTTCTGTATCCTATTTCTAATTATTTTTGCTAAGGTACCTGAACCCGCTCCAAAGTCTAAAATACTATCTTTAATACAATCAACGTTAAGTATTAAATCTATTATATGATTATTATAATTAGTAAGGAATGACCCAACCATATTTTCTTGATAGTCTGCATCTATATATTCATCAGTTATATCTTTATTAAATTTGTACATTTATTATTCACTATAAAAGTTTTGTGAACTCAATTGATCAAAAGATAAAGACTCACTTTCATTTGACCGCAATGATTTATTTGTTAATTCGAGAATACTATCGATTTTAAATAATATAAGATTACCATCTTTCCAAATATATGAATTTTTTTGAAATTTAGAGATATTAATATCTTTTATTAAAAAATGAGTTACATGATATTTCTCTTTTAAAAAATAAATATCTTCTTCAGTAAAATGAGGAAATTTATTATAAAATAAATTCCGCTCTTTATTTTCCATCATAGATGACTCACTAAATGGAAATGCCCATTCACTAAAGGTAGCTCTCTGGCCAAAAGATTTAATTGCAAAATTAATAAATACATCTTTGAGATTACCATCAATATTGGAAAATATTATTGCATCTAACGAAGTAGAATGTTTTATAAAATTACATAGATTAGCTATAGAACTAGAGGTAGCATTGTCATATCGAGATTCTAATGGATCATGGTCAGTTTTTTTCCAAATTATTACTGTAATTAAAAGCATCAACAAATAAAAAAAAATTCTTTTAATCAGTGTTAATTTTATAAAATTTTTAAATATTAAGCGCTCGATTATCAGATATTTAACTTGAATTTTAGTTTGTATATATTGTGTGATATTAATTAATGATCTTTCAAAAAAATTAAAAATTTTTGCATGCCTTATGATAATCAATGTATTTAAACAAAATATAAATGAATTAAAAGATGATAAACGATTGAGGCCTATTATTGCAATAAATTTCAGCTTAAATACTTCGGTACCTATATATTGTATGAATGGTGGTAAAACAAAAAATGCTAAAGATAAAATACTTATTCTGATTAGAATAATATTCCTCATAAAAATTGTTATTAATAATTGTAAAAAATAAATACATATCCATTTGATGAAATTCCAGCCTAAAATATCAGACATTAGATAGTGGAAAGGATGAGTTTCAAAAACATAAATCTCTATAAAATCTTTACTAGATAATGGATTCGGGTTTAACGTTATCTTTAACAAAAATAATATTGGAAATATTATTCCAAATATAAAATTCAAAATTATATATTTATTAATTATATACTTATTCCTAGCACCTTTATACAAAACTAGAATAGAAAAAAAAGCAATTCCAATCAAAATATGTATTAATGTACAAATAGCAAGAAAAGTTGAGCTTATAAAAAGTTTATATTTAAAGTTTTTTGAAAAAGTTATAATTAAATATATTAAACCAATTATTAAAGAATAATGTTTAGTGGTTGTAGAGATGCCTTTAAATATTGAAGGAAACCCCGCAATATCCCAAGATCTTTGCATATTAATAATAATTTCTGATGAAACTAAAATAAGAATCAAAAAGCACGTTAAGATTATCCCAATTTTGCTGGTTAATTTTCTCATAGAAAGCTGATTCAGGACTTTATAAAAAACTAAAAAGACTAGAGGCATATAGATGATCTGAAAAATCACCTTATATAAGTAAATTCCTGAATACCATTTGATACCTATTTGGTATGGTATAAGTAATAATTTGCTAATAATAATTCTTGGCGAATTTGAAATAGCTCTAGTGTAAAAGTCATTTTCTAAAATACCATTATAAAGTTCTTTTACCACTAAAGGAAAGTTAGTAACTGTTTCTAACTCATAAGCAGTAAAACCTGAGACCATACCTCTTTTTAAATAATTATAGCATGATAAAATAAAAACAAAAAGAAGACACGTATTAATTAATATATTTTCAATTTGTTTTGTTGAATAATTATTCTTAGAAAAAAAAGGTAGAGCTCTAAAAAATAAAGATAGAATAATTATATAAATAGTAAAGAAGAAGGAAACTGATCTGTGTAACCCAAAGATTTTATAAAGAAAAAATTGATCGTTTTCTCCTAAACCTAATTGGGGTGAAAAAAAAATAACTAATGGTAAAAAAAGAGTAATAGTTATAATTATAAAATATTTTTTAAAAAATTGATTAATTAAAAATAATAGTAATCCTTTAGATTCCATCATACTCACTTATTTATTCCAAAAGTAAAAAAGTTTTAAATTAGTAGGCAAAATTAAAAATTTTAATTCAATATACTTTTGATAAAATAGATCATTTTAAATAAATCACAATACAGTAAACGCAGTCAACATAATTAAGCACTTATCTCTACAGCATTAAAAAAGAAAAGATTTCTAATCTAATAATTTTATTAAAGATTAAAAACTCGTTTCACGAGCTTTTATCTTTTTTACCTTGGAACTCAATTAATTTAATTTTATACTATTCAATACTTTTAAAAAAAACAATACCATTGAAACTTATTTTAATACTACTATCCTTTTCATTGTTCGGCTGTTCTGCAACAAACAATTTACCTAGTGTAGCCGATTTAATAGGTACTTGGCATGCTCATAATAATTTTGTTATCACATTTAAATCCAATAATGAGTTTGATATAACATTTATTAATAAAGAAAATAATAAGATTTTTAATGGCTTCTACTTTGTGGACAATCTAAATTTTTTGCAAACTATCACGCTAAAAAAAATAAATAAATTTGAAGGGTCACTTCACAGTATTTTTAAATTTATCGATTTAAATACCATAAAAATATCAAAATTTTCAAAGCATTTAAAAACAAGACCAATTACATTTGAAAAAAACAATTATTTTATAATTAAGAGAAATATTATTCCATGAACGCTTTTAATACTCTTATAATACATTTTAAAACTGATATTCCACTATTTGATTTCATCTTTAAATTTTTATTAATAAATAAACTTTATTAATTAAGGGCAATGTTTTAATTTGATAATTAAATCTAAAAAATCTAATCTTAATTTTAAAATAAAGTCCTCCTTTTATCTTTTTTCCTTATTGATATTTTTCTTTTTAGGTTTACTATTTCAAAGATTTGGGGTTTTTAGTAATGTAATAGTTCCTTATTTTTCAAAAAAAAATATAGAACTAAATAATTTTATAGCTAATGATCTTGAGGTGCTATCATTAAATATTCCATTTGATAATTACAAAAAATTAATAGAAAAAAGAAATCATGCTCTAGAAACTGGAATCTTAGTAAATGATGGAAAATATTTTTCAGCTTCAATAGGAAATGATGGGAATGAGATAGATGTTAAAATAAGACTAAAAGGTGATTTGCGGGATCACTTTGCTAAAGAAGAAAAGTTATCATATAGAGTAATTGTCAAAAATGGCAAAACAATTCTTGGGATGAATAAGTTTTCTATACAACATCCAAAATCTAGATTTTATCTTGGAGAATGGTTGTTTCATAAAGTCGTTTCTGATGAAGATATAATTTCATTAAGGTATGACTTTATAAAGGTTATTTTAAATGGAAAAGATTTAGGAATTTATGCTATTGAAGAACATTTTTCTGATTTAATGTTAGAAAATAATCATAGAAGACCAGGACCTATTTTAAAATTTTCAGAAAGATTTTATTGGGATCAAAGAAAAAATTTTGGAATAATACCTGGAACTTTTTCTTCAGGGATTGGTGGATTCCATTCTAGTCAAATCGAAGCATTTAACAAAAAAAATATAGAATCTGATTCAATATTATTATCCCAATATAATATTGCATTAAAATTATTATCTGATTTTAGGAAAGGGATAAAAACAGTAGAAGAAGTTTTTGATGTTAACCGACTAAGCACATTTTTTGCACTAACTGATGTTTTCCAAGCGCATCACGGAAATCGATGGAATAATGTTAGATTATATTTTAATCCAATAACCAATCTTTTTGAACCTATATCCTTTGACTCACAAATAGGATATCACGCAACATTTCTTGCATGCAATCCAGATGAACTTTATACAACATCATATGGACCATATTTCAAAGATTATGAATTCTATGAATCATATTTAACCAAACTTAAAAAATATGGACGGTTTTCATTTTATCAATCTATCCAAGAAAAATATAAAATAGATATGGATAGATTAATAAAATTACTTAAAAAGGAATGGCCAGATTATCAATTCGATTACAATTTGGTAAATAATAACATCAACTTTATAAGATCTATCTTAAACCCTGGTAAATTTGTCGATACAAAATTATTTATTGATAATAAAAAAATTAATATGTCAATAGGAAACCTGCAGATTTTGCCTTTAACTAATTTTCATTTACAATACGCAGACTCTTCTAAATTTGATACGAAAATTAATATTATTCTTGAAGGGAAAAAAAACAACCAAATACTGGATTATATTAATTTCGACATAAAAGAATTATCTAACAAAACTGAAATTAACCATGAAGAATTAAAACTAGGATTCCAAATAATTGGTATAGATAGTATCATATATGAGAATATTCAATTAATTAATTCTAAAACTAAATTAGAACCTAAAAACTCGATAAATAAAACTCCTAATTATTTGAATTTTAATTTTATTACAGAGATACCTGGAACGAATGAAATAATCTTTAATACTGGTTTACATTTAATAAAAGAAGATATTATCCTACCAAAAAATAAAATTATTATTATTAAAAAAGGGACAAAGTTAAATTTTTTAAATAATCATTATATTTATACTCAATCTCCAGTCCAAATGATAGGAGAGGTCGATATGCCAATATTTTTGTATTCTTCAGATTCAACTGGTGGAGGATTATTAATTGATAGAGCCCAAGGATTATCTTATTTAAAAAATGTTTATATCGAAAATTTTGGTGAGAAACAACAAAGTCAAAGATCATTAACTGGTGCTTTTACAGTCTACGAATCAAATATCGAACTTGAAAGTTGCGACTTTAGTAATAATAAATCTGAAGATGCTTTAAATATAATTAGATCTAATCTCAAAATTAATAATTGTACTTTCAATAATAATTCAAATGATGCAATCGATTTAGATTTTTCTAATGGAATAATTAACAATTCATATTTTTTTAAATCAGGAAATGATGCTATTGACTGTTCTGGATCAGAAATTTATATCACAGGAATTTATATAGATAATGCAATGGATAAAGGCATAAGCGCAGGGGAAATAACTACTATAAATGGAAATAATATAAAAATAATTAATACCAATATTGGGTTAGTATCAAAAGACCATTCAAATGTAATATTAGATGAATTAATAATTTCTGATTCAAATGTCGCACTAGCTATTTTCCAAAAAAAAGAAGAATTTGGTCCTGCAAAAATGAAAATATCAAATGGTTTAATTAAAAAATCTGAAATTGAATTCCTCTTAGAAGAAAAATCCAACTTAGTTTTTAATGAACACTTAAAATATTTTAATTCTAAAAATTTAAGAAATCAAATTTATTCAGATTAATTATGATAAAAAGATATGAAAGAAAATTTGTCTTTAAAAATTCAAATGCTAAGGATATTCAAACATTAGTTAAACTGAATCAATCAGGTTTTCATGAAATTTTTCATAAAAGATGCATATACAATATTTACTTTGATGATCTAAACTTTACTAATTATTATGATAATATTGATGGAGTAGCAAAACGAGTCAAATATCGAATTAGATGGTACGATGATTTTTTTTCTGGATCTAAATATGCTAATTTAGAAAAAAAAAGTAAAGTAGGTTTATTAGTTGAAAAAGAATCTTTTCCTCTTCCTAATTTTTATCTGAATAAAAATGTTAATATGAATTATTATTTAAAACAAAAAAGAAATGATGAAGAATTAAATGTAATCAATAATTCTAATTTATTCCCTGTATTGATAAATAAATATAAAAGAAGATACTTTTTATCTAGAAATAAAAATTTTCGAATAACAATTGATTCAAATATCGAAGCTTCAAGAATTAAAAAAAATATAAATTTTAATCCAATAAGCCAATTTAATGAAAAAATAATTTTAGAACTCAAATACGATGCAAAACATGACTTCAAAGCCAATTTGATTACAAAATATTTTCATACCAGATTAAATAAAAATTCGAAATACGTTAATGCTTTTGAATTTTTAAACATATAAAACCAGATAAATTTTCTAAAAATAATGAAATTAATACCCCAATTAATGATGGAAATTTTTCCTTTCAAAATTAATAATATATTATTAATTATTTATGTAATAACAACATGTCCATATAAATATATGATATTTAAAAGCTAATATTAAACTGCCTTCTTATAAAGATTAAGATGAATTATCTTTAATTAAAATATTCAAAAATGCTTTTTTATATAAAAGGAATAAATATTCTCGCTTATTCAAAAACATTTCTAAAAAATGATGCCAATTGCTATAATCATTAATATGGCCTAGAGAAATATCATTGTTTAATGGGATTAAATTTACGTCAATAGTATTTCTCTGAACTGTAATTCTCATAAAATTTTCTCTTTTTGTTTCACCCATCCCAGATGCAAGAAAAGTAACATTATGAATTTTATCAAAAAATGCTGAAATGGAATTTGGTGTACCCCCTAAATCTCCTGCTATTAAATAAAACTGACGGTTTGGGAAAGATTGAAAGACAGGAAAAAGGTCAGTCCAGAAATTTGATTTAAATGGATATGTTTGAAAATTATGCTGAATATGTAAATATTTAAGTTTACCCTGAGTCCATATAAGTTCATGAAAAAAAACAAATACATTATTCGAATCAAAATTATTTTTAATAGTCTCTTCAAATAAAGAGAGTTGATCTTGAGTTATATTCCCCCAAGACAAATTCACATTAAAACTAAAAAACAAATCATTATTTTTCTTAAAAAAATAAAAAGTATTACCATGTTTTTCATTAAAAAAATTTATCCCCGATTCTGAAAAATCATGATTACCCATAACAAGAAATGAAGGAAGTGATAACTCTTTTAATTGACTTTCGACTATTTCCCAAGATTCTGATGTAGAATTTCTGACTATGTCTCCTGTAAAAATAATAAAATTATCCTTATCAATTATTTCATTCTTAACCTTAGACATAAATTTTGGATATAATCCTTTATTTACATCATGATGAGATCCATAAGCATGACCCGCAACCAAAAAAGAATATTCTGAACTCTTTTTATAATCAAATAATTCTTCGTCTACTTTTGTTACCAAAAAAATTTTATCACTTAAAAAATGAATTAAAACAATAATGATTAAAAAACAAATAAAGACTACAAGTTTTTTCATTTCCTAATTTAAAAAAATTTTAGAACCTATTGCTAAAATCTCAATTGCCACATATTCGCGGATTTTTTTGTTTCTAGGATAATAAATAGATTTTAAAATAATATTTTATGTAATTCAGAAAAACTTAGTATAGGTTTCAAATAATAATAAATCTGCCTATTGCATAATACTATGAATATTTCTCAGGTAAAAAAGTATATTGATTTGATTGAGATTTTTGTCCAATCATCATAAGATTATTTTCAAGTAACAAAGCTCTTTCATTAAAAAAATTTTTATCAAGATTGAATTTTTTTAATAACTTAATTACTAAAAAAATAAGAATACCATTATCTATTAGTTTGCTACCTAAATGGAGTTCTCTTGGACCAGAATCAACTTGAATTAAATCACCTGATTTTCTAGTTGAATAAAAACAATCTTCTTTATTAAAAAATATATTAGGGAATAAATAATCTATACTCTGTGGAGTAAAACGCCACATATCGATAGGGAGACGATGAATTTTCCATGAAAATGGAATTGTAATAAATAATCTTCCTCCTTTTTTTAAAACCTTATCTAAATTTTTTGAAAAAGTGAAAATATCTGTTATGTGTTCTAAAACGCAATGACAATGTATTGTATTAAATTTTTCTTCCCAACCTAACTTTTTTACATTTGTTTTTTTTGAACTCAAATCTAATATTCTATCAACTCCAGATCCTTCTTCAATATCTATACCAATATAGTCAGTGTTTTCATTATGTAAATCTCTAGGAGAATATTGAATATATTCAGGCCAAAATTTTGATCCTATTTCTAGAACTGGTTCTTTAAAGAATTGTAAATATTTTTTTCCTAAGCTGATAGTTTGTTGCGTTGCCATTATTAAAAATAAATAATTTATAATATTTATCTAAGACATTTTTATTGTACAATTTCCAATTCTTTATTTTCATCTTGATTTGCATTCATCTTAATAAATTCTTCTTCAGAAGATCTGGTCTTTGGTCTTGCAGAAGCATCCAAATAAATTTCTACTCTTCTGTTATAAGCACGTGCCCGTTTTTTTTCATTAAAATCTTCAATTAATGAAACATCAATTAATGGTCGATATTCACCATATCCATTATATGAAAAATATTTTTCAGATATGGATGAAGCATCTGCCATTATCCTAACAACTCTTAAAGATCGTGCAGAAGAAAGTTCCCAATTACTACGAAAATCGGAATCTTTGGGAAGAGGAGCGTTATCCGTATGGCCTTCACATCTTATTTCTACATTCAATTCAAAATTCCCTTTTTCCAAATAATCTAATAAAGATTTGTAATCACCCGTTTCATCAAGATTAAATAATCTACAATCCTCAATAATTCGGCTAATTTCATTTATAGTTGGAATATATTTTTTATTTACATTAGCTTTCATAGATTGGAATAAATTACCTCTTAAAGTAATTTGGATTCCTTTAGTCACTCTTTCAATAACTACATCTTCATTTTTTATTTTATCTTGTAATTGTTCATAAGTCTCATTTAAAATAAGATTTATTTGCTTATCAATAAATTTTTCGGATTCTTTAAGTATAACTAACAAAAGAATAAAAAGAGTTAACAGCAAAGTCATCATGTCAGCAAAAGGAATTGCCCATGCTGTAGAATCCTCATCTGAAGATTCAGTAGTTTGAAATAAGTTTATATCTTGCAAAGGTAAATATTGAAATAATTATATTTATTACTCTTTACTATCGACCTCTAATTCTTTTTCTGCTGCTGGTACAAAGGTCATTAATCTTTCTCTAATAATAATTGGATGTGTCAATGAATGAATTGACATAATCCCTTCCATCATTACAGTCCTATGTCGCACTTCTATACTGGATAAAGTTTCAAGCTTTCCTGCAATTGGACCAAAAATAAAATTTGCTAATAATACACCATATAAAGTAGTAATTAACGCTGTCCCCATACCACCCAAAAGGCCTGTCATAACTGTAGAAAGATCTTTACCATCTAGATCAAATCCATTCATCATAACGATTAATCCCATTACTGTGCCCATCATTCCAAAAGAGGGAGCATATTTCTCTCCTTTTTTAAAAAAATCAGCACCATTCTTATGACGTATTGACACATTTGCCATTTCAGTAAACATATAAGTTTTTAGCTTAACAGGGTCTCTTTCAGTTATCATTAAATCCAACCAATCCTTCATATACCCACTTGGAAGATTTTGTACATCCTTATCAAGTGCATAAGTCCCACTTTTTCTTGCTATAGCCGCATAAGAACAAATTTGCTCTATAACATCCATATATGACCAATTTTCAGTTTTCCAAATATTTGTAAGAATTTTAGGAACATTGGAAATCCTGTCAAGAGGTAGACTGATAATCAAAGCTGTAATAGTCCCTAGTATAACAATAATTAATGATGGCATATTAAAATACTGATGGAACCAGAAAAATGTGGTATCCTTATATTTCGTTCCATCTGCATAATTTTTTAGATCCCAATTTGACATATTTGTAAACATTTCCGCATTCAGAGATATAATAGCAAAAATAAAAACTACTATTGCAAGACCACAGCCTATTGGACTTCCTGAGTCAAACTTGTATTTATTTTCTTGTAAATCAGCCATTTAATTTTTTGGGATTTGTTTTAATTAAAATTGAAAATAATTATAAAAAGATAATTTTTTAATTATTTATATAAGTCAACAGATACTATAATTTAAAAAATATATTACAATAATTTATTAAAAGATATAGATTATATAATTGATTAATCTATCCCTTCTATATCATAACTTATTGATAATTAATCTCTATAATTAAGAAAATGAAAACAATTTTAATAAGTACAAGTCAATTTGGGACTGCTATACCAAATTACTTTAAATATCTTGGTGAAGAATTCAATAAAAATAATTTTTCGATAATTTTTATTTTTGATGGCCAAATTAAAAATTTACCAACCAATCAAAAAAATATAAAATATCATACATACCCTAGCAAAAGGCCAACGCGATTTAAAGATTTTATTTTTTTATATAAAATAATAAAACAAGAGAACCCGATTCTTTGTATTTCTAATTTTAGCTCAACAAATATTGTAACCCTTACAAGTTTTATTCTTAAAATCCCCCACCGGTGGAATTATATTCACACATCACCCTATCAAATCAATATTGATTCTAAAAATAATTACTTAACCAAATATTTACTAAAAATAAGAAAAATAGTAATTCTAAAAATGAACACTCATTTTTTTACAAATTCAAATCAAATGTCTGAATTAATATCAAAGTTTTTCAAAATCAAAAAAAATAAAATATCTGTTTCACCTTACTTAATTGAAAAAACAAATACTGATTACAAAAACTATAATAATAGAAATTTTTCCATTTGTATTGTAGGAAGGCTAGCACCATCTAAAGGGCACCAAGAATTATTATTTGCATTTAAAAATACTCTAAAAAAATATCCTAAACTCAAACTTAATATTGTTGGACAAGGTTTTGAAAAAAATAATCTTTTAAGGTTATCTGAAAAATTAAAAATCAATAATAATATATTTTTTTTTAATAACATCCCAAATGAAAATATAAACAAAATATTCTCAAAATCTTTAATTAGTATTTCAGCGAGTAAATCAGAAGCATTCGGAATTGTGAATATTGAATCACTTAGAAATGGGACTCCTATAATTTGCACAAAGACAGAAGGATCAAAAGATATAATAAAAAATGGTGAAAATGGATTATTTGTAGACTTAAATAAAGAAAATGATTTATGTGAGAAAATAAATATTATTTTAAATGATTGGAGTCATTTTTCAAAAAATTCATTAAAAACATTTGAGAATCAATACTCTAAAAAAAATATAAAAATACATTTCCAAAAATTTCAAATATTAATAGATAGTTAAAAAAATTTTATGAATATCCAAAGATAATAAACAATAATATTTTACCTCCAAATAAAACTTTTTAATCTTAAAGCTCTTAAAATCTTATTTAAATACATTAAAATTTTATTTTTATGAAATGGCTTTATATTTGGCTTATAATTAGATACTAAGGAATTATTAAAAGATATTTTACCAGAAATTACATTTTTAGGCTCACTGCGATTCTTCTTTTCTATTACAAAGATACTATCATAATAGTGTATTGAATTAATAGACTTTGTATAATAATCCACTTTAAATCTTTTTTCTTCGGAATGATATGCATTTAATGTATCAATTAAATTTTTTGAATATTCAATAAATGTACCATTACGTTTATAACCTCCTCCAAACTGCAGCCAATAACTTGTATGAGTATCTTCACAAAGATATACACCATCATCTTGTATATGATCAAATAACACCTCAAATGATATAATCTGCTGGCTCATAAAATGACCACCATCATCAATCAAAATATCTACTTTTGGTATATTATCTTTCACTTGTACTAAAAAATTTTTATCAGATTGAGAACCAATGAATATTTTAATATTATTTTTTTCGAACTCTTTACATCTTGGATCATTATCTATAGCATAAATCTGAGCATTATCCCCAAAATAATCCGACCACATTTGCAAACTACCTCCATGTGATACTCCAATTTCTAATAACACAATGTCTCTTCCCTTATATTTTTTGAAATGCCTTTCATATATATCAAAATAGTGATCCCATTTATTAATCAAATTTTTTTCATTATCAAAAAAATATTTTTTTAAAGGCGTTTGTTTTTCTCTCATATGATATGTACTATAATTCTATTAATCAAAAAATTATTAATTATTTTTTAATTTTTCTAATAATCTAAAAAAATTTTACACATTTATTTAATACAATACATAAATATCTTATAATAAATCAATATATATTACAGTATAATTATATTGTTTAATTATTTAAAATTGATCTTTATCCAACATTAAAATAAATTTCTCAATAATTGATAAGAATTAATTACTGAAACTTAATGAACCTGATATTTTTATTAATGCTTTACCATTTGTAGATTATACAAGTACATACCTATACCAAATGAAAAAATCTTTTATCTATATAAATCTTTTTACTGCGATTGCATTTGGAAGCGATACATCTAAAGTTGTTCAAACACATAATAATGGTAAGGTAAGTATTATATCGTATTATCAAGATACGGAAAATGGTCTAGATTTATATAAACAAGAAACTTTTCATTTTAGTGGACCAAGATCTATGGTGGGAACTTTTAAAAATGGTTTTAGAAATGGTGAATGGACTTTTTGGCACGAGAATGGAAATAAACGATTAGAAGGAATCTATTCGGATGGATTTAAAGATAGTTTATGGACAAGATGGTATGAAAATGGAATAATAGCGAATAAATATTTTTATGATAACACCACAATTGATGGAAAAGTAATAGAATGGCATATTGATAAAGAATGCTGGGACAAATTTGGCAATGATTGCGAATGTGGTAAAAGTTGGTGGGATGGATGTGAAAATCATCAATAAAAAATATGAATGAAAACAAAAAATCGATTTTCATTTATTATTTAACAGAATTTATATTATTATGCATAGGAATTGGCTTATTAGTAATTCTATTAATGATAAAACAATTTGAATTTTCCTTAGGAATTCTATCCTTGTGGGCCTTTTTTTTTAATGCTATTCTTTTTTCATTCTGGATATGGAAAAGTAAATCAAAATTATTTTCTAGTACATACTTCCTACTTATCGAAATAATTATTATTAATTCCTATTCACAATTAGGATAATTAATTTGGAAACAATCTATAAAAATTATTTTCGCAAAAAAAACAAAGACCCAGTACTTAAAGCCATAGAAAAAATTCCAATTTTTGAAACTTTATCATATAAAGAATTAAAAAATATTGCCCACCTCACCCATGAAAGAAATTATAAATTAAATGAGTATGTATTCAAAAAGCATGCACCTGCAGAAGGAATGTATGTTATTCTAGATGGAGAAATCGAAATTAAAGATCCTGATTCTGGTAATATTTATGCAAAATTGCATGAAGGCGATTTCTTTGGTGAACTCGCTTTACTTGATGAAGAACCTCGATCAGCTTCAGCTATTTCTATAAAAACTTCAAGACTAATTGGTTTTTTCAGAACAGATCTTTTAACTCTAATAAAAAGATACCCTGATTTAGGAAATAAAATTCTACTTAATCTTGCAAGAGTTTTAGGAGAAAGATTACGTAAAACAAATAAGGAACTAACAAATTCTAAGTAAAAGTGGATTCTATTCAAAAAATTTATAGACTTTTGCTATTTGTCATTATTTGCACCTTAGGTTGGATAATGCTTCCTTTTTTTACCCCTATTATTTCCATGCTAGTTTTTTCTTTTTTATTTACTACAATTTTTCTTCATACTGTCGATTATATTGAAGGACACACAAAATCTAGACCGCTAGGAGTAACATTAATTCTAGGGGTATCAATCACCTCAATAATTTTGTTTATTAATAGTTTTATTTCAAATTTAGGTCTCCAAATAAAAGCTTTTACCAAAAAAATGCAGAAAGATGATTTTGCTATTAATCTTGAAAATTTATCTTTACAGATAAAAGAATCTTTACCAGAATTTTTTAGTGACTTAGTTCCTGAAAGTGATAAAGTTATTCTTATAGCAAAAAATTTTTTAATCAATATTTTTCAATCTATTTTAGCTTTATTGGGATCAGCTGGAAGTTTTTTCTTTATTTCTTTTATGGTTTTGATTTTTACCATTATTCTACTTATTGAATATCATGATTTTAAAAGATCATTAGTACGATTCATTCCAAATAAATATCTAGAAATTGGTTTACGAACTATTTATAACATTGAACAACAAATTTCAAAATATCTTAGAGGGCAAATTCTAGCAGCAAGTAGCGTAGCGGTATTATCTATTATAGGTTTATTTATTTTAAATGAATTTGGTGCAAATATTACTCTTGTTATTTTTATTGGCATTATTGCTGGTCTAGCAAATTTAATTCCAATGATTGGACCATTTATTGGTATGATACCTGCAATTTTAATCGCTATAATGAATAATATTGGCAATGAATTAGCATTAACTCATTCTCTATTCGGCATAATACCATCACCATTTTATACTTTTGATATTATTTTAATGTTTATTATTGTTCAACAAATAGATAATAATTTTATAACCCCTTTAGTAGTAGGAGAAAGTGTAGGACTTCATCCAATGGCTGTCATGATTGTCTTGCTTATAGGAGGAACTTTAATCGGACCTCTTGGAATGCTTTTTGCAATACCTGCCGCTGGTGTTTTAAAGGTCCTATTAAAAGAAATTATATTTATTACAAAAAATTCGCATCTTTTATGATTTTTTTTAACTTTTTATTCCTGCTAGATCTAATAAAAAAGCATACTCTAAGGCAACTTCTTTATAACGCCTAAATCTACCAGATTTTCCTCCATGTCCAGCATCCATTTGCATATGTAAATACAGTTTATTATTTCCACTCCAATACTCTCTTAGTTTAGCAACCCATTTCAGTGGTTCAAAATATTGCACTTGAGAATCAAAAAATCCCGAAGTAACTAAAAGATTAGGATAATTTTTGCTCTCTACCTGATCATACGGAGAATAGGATAACATATAATCATAATATTCTTTTTCTCTAGGATCTCCCCACTCATCCCATTCATTAGAAGTTAAAGGTATAGAAGGATCTAACATTGTAGTAACTACATCTACAAATGGTACTTCAGCAATTGCCCCTTTCCATAAATCAGGTTCCATATTAATAACAGCACCAATCAATAACCCTCCTGCGCTACCTCCTGAACAAAACAACTTTTCTGAATTTGTATAATTTTTAGATACTAAAAACTTTCCAGCATCAATAAAATCATTAAAGGTATTTTTTTTATTAAAAAGTTTTCCATCTTCATAAGATTCTCGTCCATAAATTTGACTTCCCCTTACATGTGCAATTGCATAAATAAATCCTCTATCTAACATACTTAACCGAGCAGCATTAAAATACGGATCATTTGTTGATCCATATGATCCATAAGCATAAAGTAAAAGATTTTGAGGTTCTGCTCTTTTATGATTTTTATTATAGACTAAAGAGATTGGGATTTTTTCCCCATCCCTCGATGTCGCATACAATCTTTCAGAAAAATAATTTTCATGATCATACCCACCTAAAACTTCATCTTGCTTCAAAAGGATCTTTTCTTCAGAATCCATATTATAATCATATGTTGACCATGGTGTCACTAAAGAACTATAACTGTAACGAATTATATTTGTATTAAATTCTTTATTTGTTGAAAAAAAAGCCGCATAAGTATTTTCTCCAAAAGCTAAAGTTTTATCTTCACCATTTTTTTGATTTATCATTCGTATTCCCCGGAGGCCGTTTTTTCTTTCATTAATTACCAAGTAATTATTAAAAATTTCCATATCTAATAAATGAATATCACTATTATGAGAAATGACTTCTTTCCAATTAGATATATCTGTTGCATTATCTGGTGTTTCCATAAGGCGATTATTTTTAGCTTGATAATTTGTTATAATATAAAATTTGTTATTATAATGCGTAATATCATATTCATGCTCTTTTCCTCTTGGAGTAAAAGACGTAAAATTTCCATATGGATCATCTGACCTTAAAATATGATAATCACTTACTAACGTGCTATTATTCCAAATAATGATAAATTTTCCTGATTTTGATCGATATACACCCGTGTAATACTCATTATCTTTCTCTTGATATACCAATACATCATCTTTGTAATTACTATCAATATTATGCCTGAATATTTTTTCAGATAATAATGTAATTTTGTTCTTCGATGTGTAGAAAACAGTTTTATTATTATTTGCCCAGGCTACAGCCCCGGATGTATTTGGGATTGAATGTTTTAATACTTTACCTGTAATTAAATTTTTAAAATAAATAGTATAAAATCTTCTACTAAGAGTATCAACTCCATAAGCTAACCAATTATTATTAGGACTTACAGATCTACTTCCGATTGCAAAATAATCATATCCTTTAGATAACTCATTACCATCTAACATGATTTCTTCTTTAGAATCAAGAGATCCTTTTTTTCGACAATAAATTGCATATTCTTTACCTAATTCATATCGAGAGTAATAATAATATCCATTCTCTAAGTATGGTACTGTTTGATCATCTTTCTTTATTCTTCCTACTATCTCATCAAATAACTTTTCCTGAAACTTATTTGTATGTGAAAGACTATGCTCAGTGTAATTATTTTCTTTTTTTATATATTTAATAACTGCATTTGTTTGTTCATCGGGTATTTTAGATTTTTTTTGTTTATCAGATAAACGCATCCAATAATAATTATCTATTCTTTTATGTCCATGGGTTATGATTTCATAAGGTACTTTTTTAGCAATAGGCGGTACAGGTATTTCACTACAAGAAGTCATTATTAAAACTCCTAGAAAAAAAAATATTTTCATTTAATTACCTCTGATTTTGGATTCGAATTTACAAAAACCAATAATTTAAATTGATATATAATCTTAAATGTTGATATATAAACATTTAACTATTTTTAATTATATCTTGCTTTAAGAGTCAAATATGACATAAAATTCTCTAGGTCTGAAATGACCTACAAACGCGGAGTCCTAACTGAATCAAATATTCATAAAATATTTATCAGTGCAGTCTACCTGTTTCATAGTGGCAATCATATGAAACAGAAGTTACTGAAATTATATATAGTCATTGTTTTCTTTGGCTATGGGATCTCTGCATATAGCCAAAATTCTGATAATAAATTATCAAAAACTAAAAAATGGGTTAAAAGAACAATATTAAAAAACCTAAACTTTTTACCATATATAGAATATTTACCTTTAGTAACTCCTTCAAAATCTGGAAATATTTTATTAAGTGAATTAAATTCATTTGAAAAAATAATAAATGATCATATTCAATTTGAATTTGATGTAAACAAAGAATTAAAAGAAGAAAGAGGAACAAGAATTGATGAAATATATGATATTTTTCGACGCAGAAGACGTATTTCAAGAAAAAGGAAAAGAAAAGATCCTATCGAAGAAAAAATTTCTGATATAAATTATATTCGAGGCTTAACACAAAGATATGAAACATGGAGCCCCAAATGGGATAAAAAAACAGATTTAGCAAAAGGAGATCTTAGCTTTGATGAAATAGATTTAATCCAGTACGAGTTAAGAAGGCTATCAAAAAAACATAAGCATCTACCCTTTAAACAAAAAATATGACTATAAACTAAACAAAAATGTAATCTGATTTGACTTTTATAATGATATTCTTTTAAAATGGCACAGTGGAAAATCTTATTAATTTAAAAGAAAAGGGGGTGATCAGTTGTCTAATTCAAGTAATTTGCTGACCTCCAAATTATCAGCAAAATAAATCCACATCGCTGACAATGTGAGGTCAGCTATAAAAATAAAAAACGCGTCTTAATTGACGCGTTTTTTTTACGCTAATATTTTACTATAGAAATGAAAATATAAAACAAAGAAAGAAAAATTCCAATATAACCAGGGATTTTCAAACCTCTCTCAAAACAAGGCCTTGAAGCTATAATTGGTAAAAAAATAAAAAGTATTCCTGGAGAATATTGAAAATATAATGAAAATTGATTTATAGGAATAATAATTGGATGACATAATCTTTTAAATAAAAATAAAATAATAATAGATGTCAAAAACCAACCAAAAAAATTCAGAAAAGGAATACCGTAATATATACCAGGTGCGTTCCATGTCCATCTATTTTCATTTACTGCTATTGGGTCAAGGATAGTATCTAACAAAACCACTAACAATGCTGTAAGTATTATATAATAATAATTATTTATAATATTATCATATGGAAATTTTATGTCTGTGATAAAATAACAAAAATTCATGCTCATATAAATAATTCCAAACCACGCAAGTGGTATAAGCAGAGGAACCCCAAATAAAATATATCCTGGAGTATTATTTTTATTGTAACAATACGTACCTCCAAAAACATATCCGATTTTTGAACCAATAATCTCCATGAAAAAACTTATTACAAGTGCAATAACAAAAAATATTATAATATTAATTAAGCCCCAAAAAAAAACTCCATGAATGAAAAAAAAAGCTGATCCTAATATAACTTGAATCACCCTAAATTTTTCTGCATACTTATAATTTTGATTATTTATTAATTTAGTATCATTATCAAAATATAATCCAAGGCTACCAAGTCTTATATATCGATATGCAAAAGGGATACTAATAATGAGAATAATAAAGAAAGATAAAAGAAATCCTTCCATCTTTTTCAAATAGATATACGTCTTGCATACATATCAGAATAATAAATCATACATTTCTCATATAAGGGCATTAATTTTTTTTCTAATATAATTTTTTTCTTTTTATAAGGTCTAAATCCCGTTGAAGTTTCAACATTTTTATACCAATATTTAGCCCAAACACCATCTGATTTTCTTTTCCCCTTAGGCCAGCTTAACATTCTATTACTAAAATTAATTCCTAAAGATTGACACATTTTTTTCAAAATACTTTTTGGATTTTTTAAAATATCATCAGCATCAAAAATTGGAGGTGTTGAGCCAGTATCCGCCTCTATTATTTTAATAAGCTCATGTTGTTGAACATATCCCAATAATCTCTCATCTGTAATAATAAATTCTTTACTATAACTAGGAATTACATATTTAGGATTCCGAATTAAAAAACAATTATTAAAATTTTTTATCCAATTTAAATCACAACCAGCAATATTATGCTGCGCCATATGTTTTTGGTACCATATTGGTTTATTATTTGGTATTGATCCAGTAATCATATTGACAACATTATCCCAATTACAATCTTGTGATAATAAGACTTCTTTTTTACCTGGATGATCTAATTTAGAGTTTTCTAGAAAGCATCCATAGAAAGGTTCATCTATCACTACTGTATCAGTTCGATTTTCAAAAGAACGCATCATCGCAGTCGAAAGATTTCTTGGTCCTGACCACATCGCAATATAAGTATTAGCCATTATTGTTATACCAAACGTTCAATATCTAAACTATACCAATCTTGAAGATTTTTTGTAATTGTGCCGCGGACACCATTCCCAATAACTATATTATCAATTGAAATAACTGGAATAACTCCAGCAAAAGTACCCGTAACAAATATTTCATCAGCATTATGGACTACGTCTAACAAAAAGTTTTTCTCAAACACTGGTATTTTATATTCTTTACATAGTCTAATAATTGATTGCCTCGTAACACCATGTAAACAATATTCTCCAGTAGAAGTCCAAACCTCACCTTTCCTAACAATAAAAAAGTTCGTTGAGTTACATGTTGATACAAAACCATTCGGATCTAACATAAGCCCTTCATCTACACCCAATTTATCTGCTTCAATACAAGCAGCAATACAATTATGTTTACTTAATGAATTTATTCTTGGATCTTGAACACGATAATCTCTAATAGTTTTTACAGTGCCTAAAGTAATACCATTTCTTTTTACGCTTTCAGCAGCTTTTTTATATTCTGGTATAATCACAATGGATGGTGGTGAAATAGTCACTTTTGGATTTTGATAAGGAGTCTCCTTTATACCTCTTGAAACAATTAATCGAATATGAACATTTGATTTCATTTCATTAATTTGAATAGTTTCAATAATTGCTAATTCCATTTCCTTCTTAGAAAGTGGTATTTCCATTGCGATACTTTTCGCACCACTATAAAGGCGGTCCAAATGATCATGTAAATGAATTAAAACATTTTTATGTAATCTTATACCTTCCCAAACACCATCACCCAAAAGATACCCACTATCCATAACTGATATCTTTGCATCTGATCGATGGTAAAACTTACCATTTACAAAAACTTGCACATCATTGTTTCTCTTATCTTTAACATAATCATGTGTTGAAGACATTATTTTTCCTCCAATTGTTGTCTTAATCTTTCAAAAGCAATTGCTGAGGCTGCAGCGCTCACATTTAAAGAATTCGTAATGCCTTGCATAGGTATCGTTGCAATGAAATCACAAGACGCCATAACTTTTTGACGTATTCCTTTCCCTTCACTACCTAAAACAATCACTGTCTTGCCATGATAATCAATGGAATACCACGGTTTTGCATTCAGATTATTTTCTATACCAATAATCCAAAAGTTATTATTTTGTAATTTTTTAATTTCATTTCTTAAGTTTGTTATCTCAAAAAATTTCATATTTACAAATGCCCCTTGACTAACCTGCAAAACTGTTTCAGTTAAAGGAACAGAATGATGTTTAGAATAGATAATCCCATCAACCCCTGCACATTCGACTGTACGTATTATCTGGCCGAAATTTTGAGGATCCTCAATCTGGTCGAGAGCCAATAAACACCTATTCCTATTATCTGAATATTCTGGAATTCTATCATAAATTAATTTTCCAGAAAATTTTATTACTATACCCTGTGTTTTACCATAAGGAAATTTTTTATTAAATGTATTTTTATCAAAAGATTTCACGGCATATTTACGAAGCATTATATCCAATTTTCTATTTCTTTTTGCCGTACTATTTTCTAGTAAAAAAATATCCTCAATATAAAACCGATTCGATCCTAAAATAGCAATTGCATTGTTAATCCCAGTACAAGTAAAAATTTGATTTTTTGTTTTTCTCATTTGCTAAATTGGCTATGGTGTTCTATAATAATAGAAAATAAATACTTTCATTTGGTTATTGAATTTTAATTATACAAATTAATGTACTAGAAAATAATAAAGAGTCTGATCTAAATGTTTAGATTTTATTAATTGATTTAATTATAGATACTATTAAAAAATAATCTCCAATTTTTAATCATTTTATTATGAATAAAGCAAAAATAAAAATAATACATTTAATTGGGTCATTAAATCCAGGCGGAGTACAAACTTATATTTTAAATATTTCTAATTATGATAAAGCACATCATATCGATCGAGAAGTATGTACATTATATCAAGAAAAAGGCTTATTATTTGACGAATTTATAAATAATAATGTAAAAATTTCTTTTTGCCCAATAACACCTCCTGATAAAAATTGGTGGCCTTATTTTTTTTGGAAAAAAATTAGACACATTAGTAGTTGTCTATTTTTTTTCCGATTATATCGCAAACTAAATACCTCTAATCCTGATATAATCATATCAGATGAACCCGCAAGTTTAATAACGCAATTTTTTATAACTCGAATACTAAATATTCCATTAATCTGGAATATACATGCCGAAAGAGTACTTATAAATAATAAAAACCTATTCAAATATTTATTTAAATATTTTTTCAAAAATGTGACAATTATATCAGATTCAAAATATGTTTTATTAAAAAATCTTAAATATATGCAATCGTATTTGAATATAGATTTAAATAAAATTCCAATAATCCATGCTACTGTTAACCTAGAAAAATTTTTATTAATAGAACCACATAATAAAATAATAAAAAATAAAAAATTAATGGATAATATATTACAATTTGGATCTATCGGTAGATTAAACTGGGCTAAGGGCTATGAATTATTAATCAAAGCTCTTTACCAATTAAAATTAGAATTCTCAAATTTTCATTTAAAAATTGCTGGTGATGGACCACTTAGAAACTTACTAGAGGATATGATTGATAAATACTCTCTTCGGTCTAATATCTTGATATTGGGGGAAGTAAAATATGCTGAAATACCAACCTTTCTAAATTCAATTGATATTTATATACAGCCATCGGTTTCAGAAGGTTCCCCGATTACTATAAAAGAAGCAATGGCTTCAGCTCTTCCAATCCTAGCTTCTAACGCTGGGGGGATACCAGAAATAATTCAAAATAAAAAAACTGGACTACTATTCAAAAATGAAGATATCAAACATCTTGAACAAGAACTAAAAACAATAATTAATATGAGTAGTGCTAAGCGAAAAGAAATGGGACTAGAAGCAAGAAATAAAGCAGTGAAACATTTTAACATTGAAAAAACTACAATAAAATTAGTTGATGTATATAGGTCTGTACTAAAAAATTATTCTTAATTAAAAAAACCAATATATCTTTTTTATATAATTTTAAGTTCTGGTAAATAATATATCGCACTCAATGAGCCTACCATCTTTGTGCCTCATTTTAAAAAAATTAAAAATTTTATAATTATAAGTTTTTAAAAATTTAATTAATACATCAAGATCAGTTTGACCTAAATAATTTGGCGCGATCGATACTTCAGTAAAAATCAATGTAATTTTTTTTTGAGAAAGCATTTTCTCTGCACCTTTGAGCACTTCAAACTCACTTCCTTGAACATCAATTTTTAAAATATGAATTTCTTTAATATTATTTTTTTGACAATAATAATCAATAGTAGTAGTCTCAACCTCTGTTTTATTTTGAATTCTCAATGGATCTCCATTCCATAATTCATTTGCATTCTTTTCAGGTTCTAATAAAGAACTTGATCCTTTACTTTTAGTTATAAACATCATTTGTTTATTATTTCTATTGCAACCTATTGCAATATTATTTAAAAACACATTATCTGTTTTTTTAAAACGATTTTGCAAATAGATAAATGATTCATTTATAGGCTCAAATGCATGAATTGAAGAATTTGAAAAAGATGTTTTAAATAATGCTACAGTATCTCCAACATATGCACCAATATCAAAAATTATTGGGGATTTTATATTAAAAAATATTCTACGAAAATGATAAAATGGTTCTTTTACATTAGAAGAAATAGATGGATTTTTTTGAATTTCATATCCAAAAAGATTAAGAATTTTTGAAATAATTTTTTTTATATCAAACATTATAAAACGTCAATATTAAATACTTAATTGTTAATTAAAGGAATATTCTGCAATACTATTTGATTAAAAAATCTTCATCATAAAAATTAAAATTTTATATATACCTATAGAACATTCTACAAACTAAAAAATCTATCTACTATATAATAATATATCTATTCCAGATTTATAAATTTTAATGTACTAGGGTAAGTGGTTGAATTCACTAATCACGATAGGTAAGTTTCCCACCATTCTGGGCCCATAGCTCAACGGTTAGAGCAGCAGACTCATAATCTGTTGGTTCGGGGTTCGAATCCCTGTGGGCCCACTTTTTAACATAGAATTAATCAATCTGCTAGTCTTGGTCAATATCTATTAATTCTGTAGTTTATAGCATTAAACAATTTTTAGATTTATTATGAAACTAATTCTCTTTATTATTTTTGCTACTAGCTTTCTTTTTCCGATCCAAGGAATTATAGTTTTTAACGATCAAACAATAATAGAAGGTGATATTACTACTGTAACTAATAATTCTGTTCTAATAACTCCAGAAGGGCTCACTTTTCCAGAAGAAATTCTTATTCAAAATATTGATTCACTTAAAACGAGTAATAGTATGATTCCCATTGCAGGCGGAAAAGTTCTTATGCTATATAATGATGGGAAATTTAGTGATGTAAATAGTTCAACAATGAGTAATCAAAGCATTAATAATCAAATCCAATATGATGAAGTAGAATATGTAATTGTTCCAAACTGGAGCTTGAATTTGTATACTGGATATCCAATATATAAACCTGAATCATTTAAAGAATTTGATGAAAGTAATATTATATATGGATTATCAATTGGCAGTCCCTATGGATTTTTTGCTGGTGATTTTTTCATGAATTTTATTGCTGAATTTGCTTATTATAGATTCCAGCAAAGTAATAATCTTCAAGGTCAAGACTTTGGAGGGCCAGCATTTCAAATTGGTGTAAGCCCAGGATTTTTTATAGGGAATACAAGTTTTAGTATTACAGCATGCACAGGTTTTTATGAAGATGACGCTGATAGTTTAACTGCTGGTTTTATAAGTGGTGGAAGTATTGACTTTCCGATAGGAGAAATAATTATCAAAAATTTTGGAGCAACTGAACTATTTAAACCAATCAATCTAATAATTGGTCAATTTTTAGATTTTAAAATTTTAGACGGTTTTAAAATCAGAGATATAGAAGATCAATTAAATGCTTTTGAAATGCGATTAACAGGACGAGCTAATCTTATTCAAAAAGCTAAAGGTTCCACAGGATGGTTAGGGATGGGTGTATCTTTTGGATATGAATTTGATTACGGCGGACATCCCAAATTGCCTGACTGGTTTGGTTGGCCTTTTTAATATCAAAAAATACATAACCTTTGAAAAATTATTTATTAATATTTTTAACTAACATAAGTCTTAGCCAAAACTTATATCAAGGTGAGGTCTCTTTTGATTACAATGGTACTGTTGATGGAAATTTTTCATCAATTGTAAATGACTCATTAATAACAGGAGTCACTATTAATCAAATTATAGGAGATACTTCATTTTTATTTCTAGCATCAATGACCCAACAAGATGAAAACAATTTCGATTTATTTCTAGCTGTATTAAGAGATACCGTTTTTCCTGTACAGCCAAGATATTGGGATATACCAGGAGAAGGAGATGAAAGTAATCCGCTTAGTTTAGAAAGCATATTGATATTTATGCCAGAATTAGATTCATCTTTTGTTACTGAACTTTTCACAATCTTCACGGATACAACCCAAGAACTAGACTCTTCAGAAATATTAGAGGATTTATTTACATCTTTTTCCGAAAATTTATATCTTGGTCTTGATGGTGATTTTGAAATTACAAACGTAACTGATTCTTCATTAAGTGGCACGTTCAACACTGTAATGCTTAAACCTGCTTTCCATTTTCCTCCACATACTGTAAGCATTAATAACGGTAATTTTATATTTAACAATGTAGAGACTCCAATACTAAATATCAAAAAACCTAATATAATGCAACCAACATACTTTACATTATACCATGCATATCCAAACCCATTTAACCCTAGGACAACTATTCAATTCATTTCTCAAAATAAATTAAAAGTTTTCTCTGCATCTATTTATAATGCAGAAGGAAAACAAGTCAAAACTCTCTTCCAAGGACCATTAGAGCCTGGTTTACATACTCTTCAATGGGAGCCACAAAATATTGCTAATGGAATCTACTTTTTAACGCTGCAAACAAATTCATCAATTCAATCTAAAAAATTACTCTATTTAAAATAATGTCTGATATAATAATTCACTATGAAATTCTAAATGATCTGCTACTTATTCAATGGAAGAATAAAACTGAAAATGCTCTTCCATTAAAACCTATGAGAGACAATTGTCCATGCGCACATTGTTCTGGCGAGACTGATGTTTTTGGGAACGTCTATAAAGGACCACCACAAAAAATGGAAAAATCAAGTTACCAAATAACAGGAATCCAACCAATCGGTCATTACGCAATTAGACCATTTTGGAAAGATGGACATAAAGATGGAATATATTCCTTTGAATTTTTAAAAAAACTTTGCGAAACATTTGATAAATAATGTATAAAAATATTTTTAAAACTCTAATTATTTTCCTGTCATTAATCTGTGCAAAATCCATACCAATCCAAGAAATAAAACTCAAGGGTTTAATTACAAATCCTAAACAAGAAATTTCAGGGATGGACTGGTATAAAGACAATCTCTTTTTTCTTCCTGAAAACTTAGGCGGGCATCTTTTTAGACTAACAAAAAAAGAAATTCAAGAAGCTATAAATATAAAACATTCAAAAACACTCTTACCAATAAAAACCAAACTAATCACACCAGATTATTCAAAAACAATTCCAGGATTTGACGGCTTTGAAGCTATTGCATTTAATAAAAATAAAGTTTACTTAACTATTGAAGCAGAAAATAATGATACCATGGAAGGATATATTGTTTGGGGCACTATTAATCCAAAATCATATGAAATTAATATAAAATCCAAAAATATAAAAAAAATACAAACGCCAATCCAAATTGACAACTTGAGTTTTGAAAGTATCATTATTAATGATAATAACGCACTAATTTTGTATGAAAGTAATGGAATAAACCTACGAAAAAACCCTTTTCAAATTCTTATAGGACTAAATGATTTCGTTTCAAAAAAGATCAAAGCACCTAATATTGAATATAGAATCACAGATGGAACAAAACTTAAAAACAATCAATTTTGGGCAATTAATTATTATTGGCCTGGAGATAAAAATAAATTAAACCCTGGTATAGATAACTTACTTTTAAATAATTCAAAAAAATTCAATAATGATCAAACAGTGGAAAGATTAATTGAATTTATAATCAAAGATGATAAATTAATGCTGACAAATAAAAAACCTATTAATCTTATTTTAGAAGATGGAAAATCAAGAAATTGGGAAGGAATTGTTCGATACGGAGAATCTGGCTTTCTGATTGCGACAGATAAACACCCTAGAATGATTCTAGCATATGTTAATATTGATTAAGTGAAGAAAATTTATAAACTATTTTTTACAAGTCTTTTCTTTTTCATTACATGTAATAATATAAAAACTGATCCTCATGTATTACTAATATCATTTGATGGGTTTCGGTCTGAATATCTTGATTGGTATCCTACTCCACACATGGATAAATTCATAACAAAAGGAGTAAAATCTGAAGGACTTATTCCAGTATTTGTATCAAAAACATTTCCTAATCATTATAGCCTAGCGACTGGACTTTATGTAGAAAATCACGGACTAATTGGGAATCAATTTTATGATCATATTTTTGACGAACAATATTCATTAAAAGATAGAGAAAAAGTTGAAGACCCAAAATTTTATGAAGGAGAACCAATTTGGGTGACAGCTGAAAAGCAAGGCATAAAAACAGCATCTTATTTTTGGGTTGGTACTGAAGCTCCAATTAAAAATACTTATCCTAGAAAATGGAAAAAATATGAACATAATTTTCCTTTTGAATCTAGAATAGACTCAGTTGTTTCTTGGTTTTCTATGCCGAAAAACAAACGCCCACAACTTTGTATGCTATATTTCCATGAACCTGATGCAACTGGACACGATGCAGGTCCACGAAGTAAAGAAACTGCTCTTATGGTAAGTAAAATGGATTCACTTTTTGGTGTTTTAATCAAAAAACTTGCATCTACACCTGTTGCATCCAATCTAAATATTATCGCAGTCTCTGATCACGGTATGGCTGAAATAAGTTCCAAAAGAACAATTAAACTTGATGATTATACCGATTTAAGTAATATAAAACAGGAAGGTGATGGACCTTATGCATTACTTTATGGTGATAATAAATTTGATTTAAAACAATCAGTGCAGGATCTAAATAAGGTTGAACATATAAAAGCATATCTTAAAAAAGATATTCCTGACAGATTCCATTTTAAAAATCATTATCGCATTAAAGATGTTTTAGTATTGGCAGAAGAGGGGTGGTATATACAAAATCAGGCTATCAGCAGTAAATCTAAAGCTGGACAATATATACCAAAAGGTGGTACGCACGGTTATGATAACACCTTAAAAAGTATGCAGGCCTTATTCATTGCTAGAGGCCCTGCATTTTTACCAAATATAAAAGTTCCACCGTTTGAGAATATCAATATTTATCCACTAATATGTGAAATATTAAATATTACTCCACATCCTAATATTGATGGGAAACTAAAGAATATTAAACATATTTTAAGGCAATGAAACTCATCTTTAAAATACTAATTAGTATTCTAATACTTTCACAAACTGTATTCGGTTGGGGTAAAACAGGTCACCGCATCGTAGGAAAAGTTGCAGAAACTTATTTAACAAAAAATGCAAAGGCACAAATTAAAAAACTTATGGGCCATCATGATCTTTCTAGAATGAGTAACTGGGCAGATGAAATAAAATCAGATCCTGCATGGAAAAAAGCAGGTGACTGGCACTGGTGTACCATCCCTGATGGGGAAGAATATGAAGCTAAAAAACACTCTGGAAAAGCAGTTGAAAAAATAAATGAATTTATTTCTTTACTTAAAAATAAAAATGTTGAAAAAGAAGAAAAACAAATAGCTTTAAAATTCCTTGTTCATCTTATAGGAGATCTACATCAACCTTTACATGTAGGTAACGGTACAGATAGAGGAGGAAATAGTGTAAAAATAAAATGGTTTAATGAATCAACAAACCTACACAGTATTTGGGATTCTAAACTAATTGATTTTCAAAAATTGAGTTACTCTGAATATGCAGATTATCTTTTACTTAATGAAGACCGTGGAAAAATTAGAAAATGGCAGGGTGATAATATATTAGTGTATATTAATGAATCAAGAGACCTTCGCACTCAATGCTATAATTATTCAGGAGAAAATCTAAAATGGGATTATTTTTATGAACATAAGAATCTTTTAGAAAAAAGACTATTGCAAGGTGGTGTTCGCCTTTCTGGTGAACTAAATCGCATATTTAAATAAAATTATTTTTTTGAACTACCTTGAGCCGCAACCTCTGCTGCTTTTTTCTTTATTTCATCTTGATCGCCCAAATAATAACTATTTATAGGATTTAATTTATCATCTAACTCATAAACCAGAGGAATTCCTGTTGGAATATTTAATCCCAAGATTTCTTCATCCGATATTTTATCAAGATATTTTATTAATGCTCTTAATGAATTACCATGGGCTACAATAAGCACTTTTTTACCAGATTTTATATCAGGTTTAATAGCATCATGCCAATAAGGTAAAAATCGATCTACAGTATCCCTAAGACATTCAGCAATCGGCAATTGAGATGGATCTATATGTGCATATCTTTCGTCAAATCTTGGATGACGTTTATCATCATAGTCTAATCCTGGTGGTGGCGTAGTATAACTCCTACGCCAAATATGTACTTGATCATCACCATATTTTTTAGCTGTATCAGCTTTATTTAACCCTTGTAAAGCTCCATAATGTCTTTCATTTAACTGCCAACTATAGTTTATCGGTACAGATACCTGCCCCATCTCTTCAAGACAAATTTCCATGGTGTGATTAGCTCGTTTTAAAAGAGATGTATGGATAATATTAAAAATGAATTTTTCATCTTTTAATAGCTTCCCCGCATCTTTTGCTTCTGCCTTACCTTGTTCTGTTAAGGGTACGTCTGTCCATCCTGTAAATTTATTTTCCAAGTTCCAAGTACTTTGACCATGCCTAAGTAATACAAGTTTATTCATAATGATGATTATATATTTTAATTGTTGGATTTTATCTATCAAAGTTCCCCATCTTCTGCCTATGTCAAAAGATATTTTTCTTTAAAATAAATTTATGTGTGGCAGAAAAACCTTAACAAAAGATATTGCTTCGATTATTCATGAAATGGACATTGAAGAATGTGAAGCAAATAATTATATACCAAACTATAATATAGCACCAACACAATTTTCTCCTATTTTGATTAAACACAATAATAAAAGGAGAATTAAAATGATGAAATGGGGATTAATTCCAAAGTGGTCAAAAGATTTATCAATAGGATCTAAAATGATTAATGCTCGAATAGAAACAATTATGGAAAAACCTTCATTTAATAGTTTAATACATAGTAACAGATGTATAGTATTAGTTGATGGTTATTATGAATGGGATAGTACAACATCCCAACCTTATTACCTTTACCATCAAAAGAAACATATACTTCCTATCGCTGGGTTGTGGACAAAATGGCAAACGCCTAATTCTAAAAGTATATGTTCTTATACTGTTATTACTACAACTCCTAAAAATAACATTTCTCGAATACATAATAGAATGCCAGTAATTTTACATAAGGATAATATTGGAACTTGGATAGATTCTAAGAATAATAACATTTTAACGATTTTAGGAAAAATCAAAAAATACAAACCAACTCTAAAATTTCATCCTGTTTCTAAAACCGTAAATTCTATTAAGAATAACTCAAAAAAATATATTGAACCCATACAAATTAAAGCAACTATAAATTGTTTTACCAATAAATAAGAACTCATCAAAATCATATATTGATACTCTATTTTTTATAACCAAAGAATAATAATATTATAAAAAAACCTTTTTGTGATTTTTTCAAGTAAATTTATTAATATTCGGTATCAAATTTGAAGAATCTTTTCAAATTATAAAAAGGAGAAACTCATGAATCGTTATCAGCAAATTTTAGCTGTAATTCTTTTCTTTTCCCTATCAACATTTTCAGTTGCACAAATAACTGTTTCTGGAACTGTAACAGATGCTTCAACAGGTGAAGCACTTGCAGGAGCCAATGTTGTTGTAAATGGGACAGAAAAAGGATCTGCTGCAGATGTAAATGGCGCATTTAGAATAAATAATGTTCCAAACGGTGCCACATTAACAGCATCTATGATAGGATATTCAGATGCATCAATGAGTGCTGCATCAACTGTAAACTTTAAACTTTCTGCATCCGCATTAGAAATGTCTGCTCTTGATGTTGTTGCTAACAAGGCAACCTACAGAAAAACACCTGTAGCATTTACTGATCTTAATGAAGAAGAGCTTCAGTTAAGGGTTGCATCACAAGATTTAACAATGGTAATGAATGAAACACCAGGAGTATACGCAACCAATGGTGGTGGAGGCGCTGGAGATTCATATCTTTACGTTCGTGGATTTGATCAAAGAAATACAGCAATCTTAATAAATGGTGTCCCTGTTAATGATATGGAAAATGGATGGGTTTACTGGTCAAATTGGGATGGAATGAGTGATGTTACATCCTCAATCCAGATTCAAAGGGGACTTGGGGCAAGCAATCTTGCAATTGGTTCAGTAGGCGGAACGATAAATGTTAGGACAAGTGCCGCAGAACAAGAGTCAGGTGGAAGTTTTAAACAAGAAACTGGTTCATATAATTTTCAAAAAAGCACTTTAACCTATCACACAGGTCTTTCTAATTCTGGATTTGCTTTATCAGCGCTATTACAAAGAAAAACAGGTTCTGGTTATGCATATGGAACATGGACTGATGCATATGCCTATTTTTTAACAGCATCAAAAACATTTAAAAATAGTCTTTTAGATGTTTATGTCTTAGGAGCTCCACAACAACATGGTCAAAGAGATGGGGATAATAATCACCCTTTTGAAACCTGGAATGATGTGCATGGAGGAGATTTAAGAACTAATTCTGGATACAATGGTTCCTATGATGGAAGTGGAAGTGGTTGGGGCTATGTTTCTGAAGCAAATGCGCAAAAAATAAAAACTGGCCAAAGTTCTCTTGATGCAGTAGGGTCTGCTTTATTTGGTAATGTATTACACACAAGAAAAGAAATTGGTGGTGATAAATGGATGATTAATAATCGTACAAATTATTACCATAAACCTGTTTATGGTTTGAACTTCAAATACGATGTAAATAATAAAACAACTATCAGTAATGTTCTATATTATTCAACTGGTCGTGGGGGAGGCACAGGACCGCTTAATTCTCGAGGAACAGGTTTATATGCAGATGATTCATTAGATGCTGATGGAAACACTGTGAATTTTTACTCTGAAGCTAGTGTTAAATATATAAATCCTAATCCTGATTCAGAAGTACCAGGCCAATATGATTGGGACGGCTTTATTGATTATAATACCTATGTTGATGAAAATCTAAACAATCCTTTAGCTTGGGATATTGATGATAATGGTGACACTCTTGGTGTTACTGCTTGGGGTAGCCATACGTGGATGGGTACAGATACATTATCAAGTCAATATGCAACTCTACAGTGGAATTATGGAAGACCTTATGATCGTACTTACAGCGATGATGAAATACGTTCTAAAGCAATTATTCGTGGATCTGTAAACCATCATGACTGGTATGGATCTATTTCAACTCTTACACATGATTTTAGTGATAATTTAAAAGGTACTTTTGCATTGGATGCTAGAAGCTATACTGGTGAACACTATCGTCAAGTATTGAACTTACTAGGTGGAGACTATTTTATTGATCTATATGGAAACGTAAACGATACAGATAATGATAGTAAAATGAAACGTGTTGGTGATCAAATCGCCTACCATAACATAGGATATGTAAAATGGCTCGGCTATTCAAGCCAATTAGAATACTCTACGAATCAATTATCAACGGTTCTAAGTCTTGCTAGATCATCAACAATTTATCAACGTGAAGACAGACATAATTATACGCAAACACAAGCAATGTCTGCTAAAGCAGCTTTTGATGGGCATGCATATAAAGTTGGAGCAAATTATAATGTTTCAGATAATTTAAATGTATTCGCAAATTTTGGTAGACTGCAAACAGCTCCAAAGTTTAATAGTGTATTTCTAAACTATGTAAACGATGTAAACCCAAAGGCAAATCCTGAAAAAGTTCAATCCATGGAATTTGGAGTTGGGTATAATACTGGGAATATTCGTGCGAACTTTAATTATTATAATACAGACTGGATGGATAAATCATTAATTAAATCCTCTGGAAATTCTATTTTCAATATTGAAGGTATCGACGCTAAACATTCTGGTGTTGAACTAGATTTAAAAATGGGCTTAATGAAAATGTTATCAATCAATACAAGTCTATCAATTGGTAACTGGACTTGGAATAGTGATATTGAAAATGTTACTGTATTTGATGATTATAATCGAGGTGGGGAATCAGAGACAATCAGCATCTTCACAAAAGGAGTACATGTTGGTGGTGCCCCTCAAACTCAATTAAGTCTTGGGTTAGATGCAAGACCTATAGATGGATTAGTTGTTTATCCTGTAGTCAAATACTTTAATAATATGTATGCAGATTTTGATCCAGCCGATAGAACAAGCGCAGATGGTGGAGATTCTTATAAAGCAGACGCTGCAACAATTATGGATCTACATACAACATATAGTCTAGACCTACTGGGATATAACATGTCTATAGGTTTTCATGCACTAAATCTCTTAGATACAGAATATATAAATACTGCCTTAGATGGAGGTGATGGCTCTGCCGAGGGAGTAGAAGTATTCTATGGTTTAGGTAGAAGAATCAATCTATCTTTAGGAATTAATTTTTAATTAAGTCCATAATAAAAATAAAGTTAACAAAATGCCCTCTTTAGAGGGCTTTTTGTTATTTATATATAATTTTTTCTAATTATAAAATAACAAATTATTAATCTGAATTATTTTTTTAACAAATATTATTTAACATAAAAAACTATTTTATTTAATATAGGTAACTAATTTGATTCGCCTATTCAAAGTAAACTAAGGAGATAAAACATGTATTGTTTCATNCGAAACTTTAAAATTCTTTTTATATTGTCTATTACTACATTTTTATTTGCGCAAGGCACTATAACAGGAACAGTGAAAGATGCATCAACTGGAGAATCTCTTCCAGGTGCAAACCTTATCGTAAATGGGACCAACAATGGTGCTGCAACAAACAGCAATGGATCATTTACAATTTATAATGTTATGGAAGGTGAAACTTTAACTGCATCAATGATTGGATTTAAATCACAAACTCTCGTTGCTTCAGGAACAATGAATTTTCAATTAAATAAAACTGCTCTTCAACTATCTGCTGTAACAGTAGCGGGTAATTTTGCCATTGAAAGAGAAACTCCTGTCGCTTTTACAACTATTAGCGAAGAACATATAAAAAACAATTTTACAGTTCAGGACGTTCCTCATCTTTTTGCTAACACCCCTGGCGTATACGTTACTAGTGATGGCGGTAGCGGTATGGGAGATTCTAAGGTTACAATTAGAGGTTTTGATGAACAACGTATTGCAGTTATGATAAACAATGTTCCAGTAAATGATCCAGAGTCTAAAAAAGTNTATTGGTCAAACTGGGGNTCACTTCCNGCNGCATCNCAATCAATACAAGTACAAAGAGGNGTAGGATCATCAATGTATGGNTCNGGTGCTTTAGGTGGCTCAATCAATGTAGTTACAAAAGANGCNCCAGCACAAGAAAGTACAGAATTNGCTCTTACTTATGGTCAATACGGAATTAAAAAATANGGATTTAACTACAANTCTGGATTAATNGATAAAAATCGNGCATATATTTTNAGACTAAANTACCTCACNGGNAATGGATGGAGACAGGATACTTTCTACGAAGGNTTACAATACTATTTTTCAAGTATGCTCTATAGAGGTANCAATACATTTAAANTAATTTTACATGGCGCTCCNCAATANCATGCCTATTCATATTATGGATTTGGTGGTGGTGACTTTGCGGCCTATGGATATGACTGGAACGGACACCCTCATGTTGATGAAAATGAACTTCCTGCAGAAGAAAGCGCACGAGCAACAAATCTATCAGATGTCTTGTTTAATCGTACTCCAATTGGAGCAGCTAGAGGTGGTCAATTAGGTGGTTGGATCGTAGGTAATGGTCGTGCAAGCCTTGATAATAATGTTTATCATAAACCACAACTCGAACTTCATCACAACCTATCTTTAAACGATAATATGAGTCTTACAAATACTGTCTTTGCTTCAAAAGGATATGGGTATGGTGAAAATTTAAATGGATATTATCTTGTTGATCGTGATGATGATGGGCTTATGTCATACGACGGGATTGCAAATGCAAGTGCGGAGATAGGCATATGGCAATATCGTAGTTATAGTGATCACTTCCAGGCTGGAGCTTTATCAAACTTTGATATGAGAGTAATGGGTGATAGCAAAGTAACTGTGGGTGCAGAATTCAGATACTGGATAGCTCGCCATGCTGGTGAAGTCCTAAATACTTTTAATGATAGTGATGGCCTAATTTCTTACTACATAGGAAATAGTGCACATAAATTTGGCGAAGGGGACTTATACTATGATTATACAACCACAAAACCACAATTTACAGGCTTTGCTAGTGGTAACTGGAAAGTTCCAAACCTACCGTTTATTGGAGACGGCCTTAATATCATGACTGATATTCAATTTTCAAGTCTGAGCTACAAGGTTGTTGAAGATGTCCCAAGTAGTAATAACTGGGGATCAGATGTAAATCCTAATCACGCATCACAAGGTTCAAAAACATGGACGGGAACGGCTTTTTGGAATCCTGATTCAAACGATACCTATGATCATGATAGCAATGCAGATACTCCAGAAATATTAACTCCTGAAGTTCCAGTAGAATATACTCTATGGGAATATGAAAAAAGCTACACCTATATTTCTCCAAAATTAGGTGCTAACTATAACGTGAATGATAACCTAAACGTCTTTTTCAACTGGAGCCAAGCTGTAAATGAACCAAGAGTGAAATATTTCTTTGGTTANGGTGCNCCAAATGATGCTTTAGAGTTAGAAAAAACAAGTGATCTAGAATTTGGTTTTGGATATCAGAATGATTTATTCAATCTAAAGTATAATTGGTATAATATAGGATTTACAGGTAAAGCACTTCGCATTACTGATCCTACAAAAGCCAATACTCCAGGCTATGATTACAAAGGTAGACGCTATATTCCTATTGGAGATGCTAACTATGCAGGAAATGAGTTTGCTTTAAACCTCGATTTAACTGACAACCTAATTCTTGGTCTAAATNTAAGTTCAAATAAAAACTTATGGGGTGAACCAGCAGATTCAAAAGGAGCTCAGTTCCTTTACAGCAATGCGGATGTAGAAGCAGGTATAGATTATCTTGATTCAGATGCTGATGGTAGATGGGATTCTGGAGAAAGAGCTCTACATAAAAACTTTGTAGATAAATTTGGAAACAGAGCAGAAGTTGGAATGCCACAACTTATTTATGGTGGTACAGTTAACTGGACCTCAGGTCCATTAACATTCTTTCTTGCATCAAGACATTATGAAAAGAACTATATTCTAGAGAATAATGGTGCTTCAACAGTAGACGCTGGAGATGATGGATCTTGGGGAACGGCTGATGATGTAGAAAGCGAATATCTTCCAAGTGCGACCGTTTATGATGCTATGCTTAGACTACAAATGGATGAGATATTTAATGGAAGCTATTTATCATTACACATAAATAATATCCTTAATGAAAGATACTGGCAAACTGGTGATGGTTATGGTTTTAAACCAGGTGCAGCACAGACTATTATACTTAATCTTGGTGTATCATTATAATTCTAACTGATTGGAGAAAAAAATCATGAATAAATTAACGAANNTATTCACTGGTCTACTGATCCTCTTTTCAGTTTTGTCAGCGAGTGAACAACGTATAAAAACTCTAGGTGGGAATTCATTATATTGGCCAGAAGATGATTCAAATATTGAATATTTTCCACAATTAATGAATAATTATAATATCGCTCAAATTTCAGGGATAGGAGGAAGTAGCGACTCTCTTTATGGCAAATTAATTTGGGGTGATGATACTAAATATGGATTTAGCTGGCATGAGGCTGTGAATCATGACATGCTAAATTTTTATATGGGAACGGGGTCTTTAGGTCTTCGACTTGGTTTACTATCATCTGGTGCAGATACATCTTCCTCTAATAAGGAAACTTCTGAATTAGGCTTGAGTGGAAGCGTTGGTATAAATAATGAAGATATGGATGTTGGACTACACGTTTCTACCTATTCTAGCGATGACGGGACTACGGCAGATCAACATGAACGATTTAAAACTGACCTATATTTACGAACAGCAATGGATGCTTGGATATTTAATAATATGGCAGCATCTTTTCACTATGCTTCTAGTAATGATGGCTTTGATAATAATGTAAGTCCAACAACATTTGACCTCACATTAATGCAAGCAAATCTAGGCTTTTTTAATACAATCGAAATATCAGAAAATGCTACTGCTGTGTTGGCTATTAGCACTTCTTTCACCTCTGCAAAAAATGTTGATGGTGAAAAAGATCTAAATATTGAAATGTTTCACCTACCAAACTTCACATTTGGTGTAGAGGGAAGAATCAATAATTGGGCAAAAGCACGTATAGGAATTAATAAAAACTATATGATGACGATGAAAGTTAATCAACCTGGAGGAGCTACAAATAATATTCGTCAAGGAGAAGATCTTAAAAAAGCTTTTGGATTAGGATTTAACTATGGAGCTTTNAATTTAGATTTGTATGTTCATGAAGGCTTATTTACAAACCCTGTNCAACGTATTGTTGGATTTGAAAGTTTAGAACCAGGAACAGGTCCAAGTTCAAGCAGTGTTACTGCAACCGTTACTTATACCTGGTAAATCATAAATATTAATGGAGAAAATAATGATAAAAATAAACTTAATTTACACAATTAGCCTACTAACTCTTCTTGCACTTACTGGCTGTGAGGATTATTGGACTGGACAAGAAGAAGTAATTACAGAGTTAACTATTTCAAACGGCAATGTTGTTGGATGTCCTGGTGATTCAATAAAATTTTGGGCCTTGGATCAAAATGGAGATACCACTTCAAATGTTTACTGGCACTCTACCTGCGAGGATTATTATCAAGATTACTATGGATACTGGACACCTTATAGCTACCTTGATGCTACTGGGTTTATGATACTACCACAGTCAGGTGATGCTTGCCATGTTATAGCAAAAGCTGTTGCTGATAATGTTACATCAGATCCAATATTAGTTAAAACTGTAGTATCCGATAATTGTGATAATTAAAAAAATCGCCATCACTAACTAATGAAAAAGCCTCCATCGGAGGCTTTTTTTATTTCTAAAAAATATCAAATATATCTGGTAGATCTATATCAATAATTTCTGTTACTTTATCATCTAAATTTATTCCAAATTGTAATCCGATAGTATTCCAATATGTTTTTGTATTTTGATCTATTACACCAAAAACCCAATTATATTGAGAAAATAAAGAAATAGTTAGTGACGTAGGTAAAAGATTATAAGTTGTAAATCCGCCTATAGTAAATCCATATCCAGGGGATACTAAACCACCACCAAATTTTACACTAGTTTCTAAAGATGTTGGAATCCATTTCCATCCTGGCCTTACATCGATCTGAGAAAAAACAAAATAACTAAGCGTTTGAAAATTTTGGTTATTATCATCTGAATAAAAATCATACCAATTTACCTCTAGACCTAAATCAATATCCCAATCATTAAATTCAAACATATTTCTTTTTCCAAGACCAAACAAATAATGAACTCCAATAGTGTTATTTTGCAAAGTTTCTTCAACCAATATTGGCCAACCATAAGCAGCTGTCAAAAATGTTTTTCTTTCTACACCCAATAGTGAATCTTGTAAAGCTGCTCTTGCAGCCCTTGCCTCCTTCCTAGCTAACCTTCTAGCTTTTCTTGCATCTTTTCTAGCAGCCCTCCTTTCTTCTTTNGCNNAATCTTCAACAGCACGAGTTTTTTGAATTGCATCTAAAGTTGCTTTTGCTGATGCTGCTTCTAATCGAGCTAACTCAGCCTCTCGCTCTGCGTCATACATTAAATCAATTGCATTTTGAGCTTCTACCTTTGCTTCTTCCATCTTTGTTTTAAACTTATCAGCTTCTTCTGCTTGTCTTTCNGCTTGTTTCAATAANTCCCTAGTCCTTTTNGCNCTTTCATTCGCTTTATTATAAGCCTCTTTTGCTAATCGTAAATCTTCATTTGCCTTTTCAAGTGCCTCTTGAGCTCTCATAGCAAATTCATATGCTAGATCCAGATTATCAATATCTTTTAACCCNCGATCAATTACGGCATTACCAGTCCATTCATATTTATATGCATATTTATCAGGTGGCATATATGGAATAATTTTACGTTCTATTTCCTCACCTTCTTCATTTGTAAGAACTCTTACCGTTTCTTCAAGAGTTCGATCGTGTAAATATTCTTTTGTTAAAAAAATTTTATTTTCTGCATTAAAATATTGAATCATGCGTAAAAACGCACCTCTTTCCCAAAAAAGTAAATGTCTTCCAACAAATTGTCCATNAGAATCAAAATAAGATGATTCAATAACTTCTGAAAACTTTTTATCTTTTTTTAAAAAAGTATAATTAAAGTTATAAGAAAAATATTTCATACCTAATGGATCGGAGAAAGTCACCTCCCGTGGTCTTCCATCGCTTCTACTTCTAAATTGCGCTATCCATCCAGGTCGAACATAGCTTAATTGATCTGCATATAACGTTGAATCAAGCCTTGATGCTCGACCATCAGTATAAAACTCTACTCTATATTCGGATCGTATCCCAGAACGAGACCAAATAAAATGATACGTTTCTTTTGGTTCCTTATCTTTACCAAATTTTGTTACGGATTTAATTCGATTATCATTATTATAATTCACTTCATAATACGTTTTACCAAAAAAACTATGAGCCTCGCCTCGATTTCTAACTACCCTACGATAGGGATTCCAATATTGATAATATTCCGTTGCTCTTATAGTTTTATCTAAAGAATCTACTTTTTCTTGTGCAAAACTAATATTTGATAAAAATAATATTATATAAAAAAATAAATAATAGAAGCTTTTCAGGCGATCCCCCAACTTATTAAAAGAATCATAGTAAAAAACAAAGAAAAGCCTACCAAGGTTCCAGTCTGAAAACGTTTATTATAATCCACAACCTCTTCATCTAAAGTTTGATAATTCAAAACAATTGTTTCATGTTTACCTTCTTCCACAAATACGTCCAACCGTCCCATTATGAGTATATCATTCAATATCTTTTCTTTAGATGTAAGTCTATTTGAGTCCCTACTATAATCATTTGGGAAATATCCAACTTTATGCCAACCTGGTAGTACATCAATCCAATGTTTTAAAGGTGATATCCCTACCATCTGCCCATCAACATAAATAGGAAGACCTTTTGTATCACATATGATTTCCAAACTAGTCCTCTCTCTCGATTCTTTCCAAGACATAGGATGAGATTTTTTTTGTGAACCTTTTTCATCTGGGAAAATAAAAGAAGGATTAGCTTCTTTAGCTTCTATAAAATCACTATATGTTAGCACAACGATTACTTTGCGACCTTCGTCATGAATAATAACATCAAAAACCCCAATACTGCGATTGACCTGTATAGAAAGTTGTAAAGCATTTGCATTTTGAAGCCAATTCTGTTGTACTTCACGTACTGGATATGTAATCATATTTTTAAAAAAATCTGGATCTGGTCTTATAATATTATAAAAATTTAACATAAACCAATTCTCTTGCTCTATCCAACTAGAGACATCTTCTCTTTTAATATAACTAGAAAGAACAAACTCTAATCTTAATCCAGTTTCTGAAGGAGAGGTTTTTGCAGATAAAATCAAAGGCATATCTTGCGTATATGCTTTTTGAGGAGTAATAATCCAAGTCATTATTCCCCAGAAGAAAATACTGGAGAAAAAATATTTCATCTTAATCCAATGATTCTTGATTGGAGGTAGCTAGATTAATTCTAATTTTCTGCGTCCGTCCTCTTGGAACATAAATATCCTGATAGTCTGGTATTTCCATTGCAAACTTCGGAGGTGGAGAAACAGGGTCAACAACACGAACTCTATGCCATCCAGGATTAACAGGAAATTTTTTTGGTAATGGTGTTACACCAATTAAAGAACCATCTATAAAAACATTAGCACCATCAAGATTGCATGTAAGTTTGAGAAATGTTTTCCGCTTAGAAAGATCAGGAGGTAAGAGATTAATCTGATTTATATTGGCAAGTCGTCTTTTTTCACGTTTTATTTGCGTAGTGACTGGTGCTTGATTTAATAACTCTTTAGCAGTCTCTCGGCTTTGAAGTATAACACTACCAAACTTTTCGGTCATATCTATTTTTTCAACCTTACTAGGTTTTGGACGAGAAGGAATAATAGGTTTTTCACCTGATAATGCTCTTAGTAATTCTTTGTGAGTTCCTTCACCTACAATACCATCAATATTAGAACTATTAAAACCTCTATCTAATTGAAACTGGATAATCGCATCTTCAGTTTTTGGTCCAAATTCACCATCAACTCCATTATTATATACACCTCCTTCACCTAAATCATATCCCAATGATATTAATGCTTGCTGTAAAGCCTTAACATCTCGAGATCTCTTTACTCCTGATAATAAAAGACCATTATTTAAAATAAAAGAAATATCAATAGACTCTTTTTTTAATTTTTTTGGTGGTAATGGTGGGCCACTAATTTCAACTCGTTGTTTTCTATAACTGAATGGTTTTGGTTCTGGCTCTGGATAATCAACTGGAACTTTAAAGGTTTTATTTGGAGTCATTTTAAGACTATCGTCAGACGGTACGTCTTCAGTAGAATACCAATCACTATACCAGACAAAGTATTTTTCAGGACCATATTTATCACGAGCATAGACAAATGAATCATAAAAGGGGGACCCTTTTGATTCTCCTTTTGGCAAAGAAAACACTCGATTCAGATTGCTTCCTTCTGATATTTTTACTTGAGATCGTAGACTATCATTTAAGGATTCCCAAACCTGAACTAAAACAATTCTACTTCCTTCAGAATGAAAAATTTCAAAATCTTCAATTGGTCTATCAAATAAATATCCTAATTGAACGGATTGGTTATTTTCAGTTATTTCTATATCAAGTAGTGGAGGTTCAAATGCAAGATATTCTACTGCCTTTGGGCTTAAATACGCACCATTCAAAGTGAGATAAAACCAATTTTCTTGTCCCTTCCATCCAGCAATGTTTTCAATATCAATAATCGCATTAGTTACAATTCTTAAAAGAACACCATTACTTTTTTTATGTGCAGTAATTAATTGTACTTGGGTTGAATACAAATTATTTATAACCAATAAAAATGCAATAAAAAAAGTAATTATATATGGTTTTTTATAAATCATTTAATTCTTTTCGCAACTCTGTTAAAGCAGATAATTCTTCTGATGAGTCCTGACCTCTCGATTCTTTTTCCCGTATCTCTACTCGAAGTTTACTAATTTTTTGTTTTAATGGCTCAGATTTTAAGATTATTAAACAATCAGTTACAATCTCTTCAATAGCATTACTATTATCATTATTAAAAAGCAATTTTGTTATAAAATCACGTTCATTTCTATCCTGAAAATACTCGATAAATGAAGAGGTTTCTATAGACAAATTTTCATCAATGATTAAATTATATATTTTTTTTATTATAGGAATTGTAAATAATGAAGGTTTAATCACACTTTTTACATATTTTCGTATGTTTTCATCAGCACAAAAAAGTAACTTAATTAATTCAACCTGCGCCTTATCAACTTTCGAGGTAAAAATTAATGATTTATTAGAGGTTATTTCTTCTTCATTAATATAATCTTTAATAATTCTTTGTGTTTTCATTGTTCGAATAAAATCTTGTTCTTCAACCATGAGTTGATCAGAGACAATTCTTATCATATCATTACGTACTATACCATCATCAATATTCTTTATTTCTCTTGCTAGATTATTAATAAATTGTTTTCTATCCGATCCTTGTAGTGTCTTTCCCTTATTGAATGCTATATTAAAATAAATATATGGCTGTGGCGATAAAATTTCATTTAATACATTTTTCTTTCCTGCTTTATCAATCCAATCATCTGGATCTAATCCTTCTGGTGGTCTAACAACTAAAGGCTCTAATCCTCCCTGTAATAGTATCCACCCTGCTTTCAATACTGCATTCCCTCCAGCACTATCTCCATCATATAATAATATTACCTTTTTAGAAATACGATTTAATGAAATAACATGTTTTTTAGTAAATGCAGTACCAGATATTGCTAAAATATTTGGTATTGATGATTGATATAATTTTAAAAAATCCATATAACCTTCAACTAAAATTACAGATTCTTCTCTACGAATTGAATCTCTTGTAGCATGAAGCCCATAAAAAATATTACTTTTATGATAAAGAGGAGTCTCTGGAGAGTTTAAATATTTCGCAGGATCATCACTATTATATATGCGGCCACCAAATGCAATTGGTTTTCCAGATGGATGAAAGATAGGGAACATTATTCTATTTCTAAAACGATCAAAAACACCTTTATCAGAATGAATAAACAAACCAGATTGATTGATTTGATGCTTAGTAAAACCTTTGCCTTTGACGTGCTTTACAAGTTGATCCCAACTATCTCTAGAAACTCCAACATTAAATTGTTTTAATGTATTTTCAGTAAATCCACGATCATATAAATATTTTAGAGCCTCACCTCCATCATCAGAAAACAAATTATTTTGATATAATTCCATTGCAAGATAATGCAAATTGTAAAGAGCAGAAAATATTTCTGATTCCGTATCATTATTATCTAATTCTATACTAATATTATAATGATCTGCTAATAGTTTTACTGCTTCTGGAAAAGAAATTTTCTGATATTCCATAATAAAAGAGAATACATTCCCTCCAGAATTACAACCAAAGCAATGATAAATCTGTTTTGCAGGAGCGACGCTAAAAGATGCTGTTTTTTCGCTATGAAAAGGGCATAGACCAAAAAAATTTGCACCACGCTGTTTCAAATCAACATATTGTGATACTATATCAACAATATCTGCAGTATCACGAACTATATCAATGGTCGTTTCAGGAATTTTAGACATTATGGTTGCGTTAGATTTTTAATATATGATTCACTTAACGAAATTGGATCCTCCCAATTAAAAAAAGACACAATACCTATTCTAATATTATTACTATAGTATGCAAATCTAGAATTATCATTAATTATATTCGTCCATTTTTGCAAAGGCAAAATAGAAATAAACCAGACAAATGAGATTAAAACAACTATTCCTTTAAATAAACCAAATATAAAACCAAGGGTATGATTTGTAAAATGGTTCTCTCTAGATAAAAAAGCAATATTCACAAACTTTGTTAATATTCTAGAAAATAATAAAACAATAAAAAATAAAAATGTATAAGAAAAAAATAATATAACTCTATTATCAAGATTTAATATTTGATTTAATTCAAAAGCAAATTCTGGACCTCTGGATATAGCAATTAACACAGCAATGATTAAACCCAATAATCTACCTAATTCTTCAATAAATCCTTTAGTAAAGCCTCTATAACCAAAAATAATGATAATACAAATAAATAAACTGTCTAAAAACAAGGGCATTTATTCTAATAAATCCCGTAGTATTACGTTGGCTATTTTTCCATCAATCTTTCCTTTACCTTTCTTCATAACTAAGGGCATAACCTTTCCAATATCTGCTAAGCTAGAAGCTTTAGTTTCACTAATTACATTTTGAACTAATATTTTTATATTGTCCTCACTCATCATATTAGGCAAATAATTATTTAAAATATTTAATTCTGAATCTTCTTTTTTTGCTAAATCTACTCTACCTGCTTTTGTAAAAATTTCATAAGATTCTTTCCGTTGCTTTACTAAAGTTTTAATAACATTTAATTCTTCTTGTTCAGATAAGTCTTTTCTAGAATTAATTTGTTTATCTTTTAACTTTGCCAAAACAGTCCTCAATGTGTTAGCCTTAATTTTATCGCCTGCCTTCATAGACGAATGCATATCTTTTGTTATTGTATCCAATAAATTCATTTTAACTATTCTCCACACGCTTCATTGATAAAAGTAAATTGTCTTTATTTGTTTCAAATCCTATAAAACGACGACCTTTGTTTTTACAAGCTACCCCAGCATCTCCAGTACCCATAAATGGATCTAAAATCCAATTTAATTTAAAACTGCTATATTCTAATATTCTTAAGAATAGTTTTTGTGGATATTTACCAAATACCTCAGGATTTACAGGAATATCTAACCATAAATTTGAATCCAACTGCTTTTCATTAAGGTCATCTATTGTATTTATTCCAACTGGATGTTGCTTAAACAAAAACTCATCCGATTTAGTAACAAACCAAATATCTGATGTTTCATTTTTCCAGATATTAGTATTATTTATATTAGATCTATCACGCCAAACTATTCTTGATTGCACATAAAATAGATTTCCTAATAACCCTTGATACATTCCTGAATATTGCCAAGGTGTAAACAAATATACTGCACCTGTATTTTTTAAAACACGTCGTGATTCCTCAAGCCAAGCGTAATTCCATTGGTAATAATCTTGTAAAGTTTTGCCATTCCCAAGTTCAAAAAAATCTTGACCTTGGTTAAGAGGGTTTGCAATAATTAAATCGATACTCTCATCTGGCAACTTTTTTAATCCATCCAAACATTTTGATAAAAACATACCTTCAGATAATTTATCTGAACCTAACATAATATCCTCCACTGTCTTGACAGCAGGAAGATATCTATTGAGATCATCAATAGTTAAACCTGGAAAAGTTTCCATAGGATTGCTAAAAAATGGGGAATTGGCCTTCTCTCGATTTTCTGCCATACTAAAATTTATGCAAAATTTTTATTATAATGTTTTGAGAATGTTATTTTCAATTTCCATTAATTTATTGTGATCTTTATAAATATTAAATTTATCAGTATCTATAATCAATACTGGACACCGATTTTCTTTTTCAATCCACCTATCATAAGCACTATTAAGTATATTTAAATATTCTGAATTTATATCTTTTTCAAAAACTCGATTTCTTGTTTTTATCCTACTTAATAATGTTTTGGTAGAAGCTTTAAGATATATAATCAAATCAGGTCTTTTGAGGTATGATGACATAGTGGAAAATAAACCACTATAATTTTCCCAATCTCTTTTAGTCATATGCCCCATTTTATATAAATTTTTTGCAAATATCTCTACATCCTCATATATAGTCCTATCTTGCACTGAACCTTTTTTTTCTTTAGAAATTTGCTGATGCATGACAAATCTTTTATGAAGAAAAAAAATTTGCAAATTAAAACCCCATCTAGGCATGTCTTTATAAAAATCAGTTAGATATGGATTATCAGAAACTGACTCATAAAAAGGTTGCCATTTTTGACGCAGAGATATAATCTTAGTTAAAGTTGTCTTACCCGATCCAATATTTCCAGCAAAGCCTATAAATGGATTAATTATATTATTTGAGATAGCCATCTTATTTCCTTAAAAATTTAATATAGCATTTATAAAAATTGAGTTTAATTTATAATCAATTCTCAACTATGAAAAAAAGACAAAAAATTATTTTTATTTGCACAGGAAATAGTTGTCGTTCCCAAATGGCAGAAGGATTTCTAAAATATTATGCTAACAATATTTATGATGTCTTTAGTGCAGGCAGTCACCCTAGCAAGGTAAATCAAAATGCAATTACAGTTATGAAAGAATTAAATATTGACATTTCAGAACACACATCAGATAGTATAGATTATTATATTAATATGGGAATAGATATTGTAATTACAGTATGTAACAATGCAAAACAAATTTGTCCTTTATTCCCTGGAGAATTAAAACGGATACACTGGAATATTAAAGATCCATTTAAAGGATGGGAAACAAATCCAACTCAATTAAATGATTTCAGAAAAACACGAGATGAAATAAAAGGTTATATAACAGAATTTTTAAATATAATGGAGTAAAAATGTCCAAAAAAATTACAATTATTTTACTTTTATCTATTTCCATCATATTTGGTAGTGAAATCTCTATTTCAATTTCAGAAAATTTAGTTAATGACTATCTTAAACTCATAGGCAACCATGAAGTACCAAAAGGACCTAAAAATAATCAAGCAATTTGGTCAATAAAAAATCCAGAAGTAAAATTTGAACATGGGTCTGCAGAATTTTTTACTACAATTACCTATAAAAAAGGTAAAACAAATATAAAAAAAAGTATAAAAAAAAATATTTTTGTAGAATATAATTTTGATAATAATCAAGTTACCTTAGTAATTGATGATCCTATTGTTAAAATGGAACGTAAAGGAAAAATATACGGTAAATTAGATTTAAGTACATTTTATCAAAGTGGTTTAAAATTTCACGGACCAAAACCCAAAGAAAAATTTATTAAATTAAAAACTTCTAAAGGCAAAGTCCGGGTAGCTATGAACATAAAAAATTCTATAATATATTTTGAAAAAAATGTGGTTCGAGTCGCACTTGATCTAGAATATAAATAGGCTTGATTTATATCAATCTATTTCATCCATATTAATATTATTTAAAATATATGAAAATTCTATTATCAAAATTGCCGAATTCAGGCTGGTGGCAGAAGGGCATCCCAAAATACAAAGATAACCCAGCAATGATGCAAGGTATGATCCCAAATCTAGAATTATTAATGCAAGAAAGACAAAATCTTATATCAATTATTAAAAAATTAGGACATGATATTTTAGAATGTAACTTTCCAAAAGAATTAGATGGTGAAGATCCTTTTCATGACTTTGTCTTTATTAGGGATCCATTTATATCCAATCAAAATGGAACAGCAGTAATATTAAGAGCAGGAGAACCATCAAGACGTATAGAAAATAAATTGATAAAACAATATTTAGAAACATTAGAATTAAAAATAATAGAAATGCCAAATAAAAACAAGCTATGTGCTGACGGAGGAGAATTTTATTTTTGTAAAAAAGAAAACATTTTATTTAGCGGACTACAAAGAAATACTATTGAAGGAGCAAATTTTGTTGCAGAAGCTATGAATGTAAATAAATTAATTATTTTTGAAGGGGACGGATTTCATTTAGATACTTTTTTTACTCCAGCTATAAATAATAAAGGTGATATAGCTGCTTTGATAATTTGTACTGAAATATTAAATAATAAATCAAAAAAACTATTACATCAATTTACAGATGAAAAAAATCTTCCTATATTTGATATTCCCATAAATGATGCAATTGGTACAAAACATAAAATCGGTAAATTTGCTGCAAACGCTCTACCTCTCCCAGGAATACTAATTAGACCAAATCATTTTTCAGACTCATCTATTGATAAACTTTTGTATGAATTAGGAATAAAAACAATCATTACATCTACTAGTCAATATCAACTTAGTGGCGGATCTGTTCATTGTATTACAAATGAACTATAAATAAAAAAAGGGATGAAACCATCCCTTTTCAAATCTGAGTTAATTAAATTTACAGCCCAAATCCTAATCGGATATTTAATGTGCCAAATGATTTAGCATTAGGAACAACCATTTCTGCAAATGTATGTCTATAGACCAAAAAAGTGTCAATCATTAACAATTTAAATTGAAAACCTGTCTGCACATGAAATCCAGTCGATGATACAAGATTATTATCATCCTCCAAATAAGCTAACAAGGCTCCATCTAAAGACTCTGGAGAATTTGTAAGGTCTCCACCTAATAACTCCTTTACCATATCAACATCAGCAAGAGGGACTGTTGAATGAGTATTTATTCCAGCACCTGCATGAAGTTGCGCTCCAGCAAGAAAGGGTATACTTAACCCAATTACTTTTTTTCTTACTGTCGTATATGTATTACCACTTACCCAAGCAAATTTTAATTTTGGCATTGATCCAACTGCATTCTGAAATTCAATATCATATGTATTACCTTGAGCATTAAAATCAAATTCAATATCGACAAAAGGGATTAAATCAACATATGCATATCCTCCAAGAGCAAAAGAGCCATTAAATGCACCATTAGTAAGTGTAACACCAGGAATACCAGTTACAGGGTATGATTCCTCCACGCTAAAGGAACCTTGCCCTAATTGTAATCCAAATCCACCAATACCAAACACTGATATAGGCATAATGGTAAAGAATAAATAATAAATTATTTTTTTCATTTTCAATCCTTATTTTAACTATAAATAATTTTACCAAGTTTACATCAAGTATTATCATGAAACAAAACACTCATTGATAACCAAGTTATTAACAGGATAAATTGCGCTTTGATATTTATTCATGATTAGAAACTTTGCAATAATTTTTATTATCGCCTATTCAAGCATTTTATCACAAGATGTTTTATGGCCGACTAAACTAGGAAAATTCTTTTCATCCAATTTTGGAGAGAATCGAGATGATCATTTCCATATGGGTTTAGACATAAAAACAGATGGTGTGATTGGAATGGAAGTCCTTGCTGTTGAAGATGGTTACATAAGTAGAATACGATCAAATTTTAATGGCTATGGGAAAGCTGTATATCAAAGAACAGTCTCGGGACATGAAGTTGTATATGGCCATTTAGAATCGTTTACACCTGTTATGGAAAAAATCTGGAGACTTCAACAAGCAAAGCGTAGAAGCTATATCGTTGATACACAATTCCCCTCTAGAGATTTCCAAGTAAAAAAAGGAGATTTAATCGGATTTTCGGGTAATACTGGTAATTCATTTGCACCCCATATTCATTTTGAATATAGATCTAGTAAAAGTGTCCCTTTAAATCCCCTAACTAGAGCTTTTGAATTACAAGATAACACAAACCCAATAGCTAAAAAGTTAGCAATTTTACCAATTAGTACAGGAGCTATGATAAATGCAAGTCCATTACCTCAAATTATTCCACTTTTCAGAGACAAAAGTGGAATTTATCATTTTGCAGATACAATTAGTGTTTTTGGAGAATTTGGTTTTGCTATTCAAGCAGTCGATAAAAGAGAAGGCACAAATAATATTTACCAATTTAATCGAGCAGAATTAATTGTAGATAATCAAAAAGAATTTGAACTTAACTATACAAAAATATCATTTAAGGAAAGCAAATTTGCTAAAACAATTATACAATATGATTTAAAAAGACAAAATCTAGGAGAATTTCAAAAATTATATAAATTACCCGAACATAAAAAAATATCCTTACATACATCTGAGACTTCGGGTATTCTAGGGTTATCACCAGGTTTTCATACAATAAATATAAATATTTTTGATGCTTATAATAACAAAACAACAGTTCAAGGTATTGTTGCAGGTACTTTCCCAATGACACTTGAGGCAAAAGAAATATATCGAGACCAAAAAGTTGTTACATTATCCCTTATACCAAAAAGAGGAGGATTGCCCATTCGTGATGCAGTTGTATATAGTTTTACACCTTACGGTTTCCCTGATAAAAAAATTGAATTTCTAAATGCTGAACAAGTTAAAAAAGATTTTCATATAACATTGGCAACTTCTGATCTAAAAAATAGAATTTTACATATTATTGGTATTAATCAACTTGGTGGAATGATAAACCCATTTCATTGGACTTACACTCAGCCACAATTGAGTGTGATTGATGTTATACCCGATTTAAAAATTTCTAATACAGAACGTGGATTATTTTTTCAAGTAAATATAAATAATTATGTACCAGCTAAAGCAATTTTAAGATTAGCAAATGATAATACATTCTCATCTTTTAACTTAAACCAAATTCAACCAAACACATTTCTATCTGAAAAATTAGCACATAATGTAATTAACGATATTAAATACGTTGATATTGAACTTTCCTATAAAGATCTATCTAGACAAACAAGATTTCACTATCTATTCCAACCTGTAACTCCTGGTCAAGAAAGTATTGTATTTTCAAATGACCGCAATTGCTCTATAAAAACACTTCCAGGAAGTTTTTATCAAAATAGCGCTATTTGGATTACAGAAGTAGAAAAATTTGCACCTATAAAAAATGGATACCATGTCTCTCCTGTATACCAGTTACAACCATTTGATTTAGCATTAAAAAATGAAATACAAGTTGGAATAAAATATGATCGTGATTTAGTTGAGCACTCAAATCTTGGAATTTATTATTATGATCCAAAAAATGAAAAATGGAACTATAGTCCCACAAAAAATAATCGAAGAAAAATGATTCTAACCTCAACATTAGATCATATGGATGCTATTACAATCATACAAGATCTAGATGGACCAACAATTAAAAACTTCTTTCCTGGTAATGGCGGAAAATATAAAAAAGAAGATATAAGAAAAATTTCCGTAAAAATAAATGATCATTTATCTGGAATAGAAATAAATGAATCTTCTTTTTCTTTAAAATTAAATGAAAAAATTCTTTACCCAGCATATCAACCTATAAAAAAAACAATTTCATATAATTTAGATCACCAATTAAATAGAGGGTCTCATAAAATTGATTTTAAAGTTCATGATCGTATGGGAAATGAATCTTCAAAAATTATATATTTTTCTGTTTATTAATGTTTTTTCCATATAAAGATGATAATCCTAGGGTTCTTTTTCCATATGTTACATATATAATTATTTTCATAAATATCTTGGTATTCATATGCCAAAATTATATAGCCTTTGGTAATCCAAAATTAAACCATGATTTAATACACACTTTTGGTTTTATTCCAAATTCATTTAATATTTTAACAATTTTTTCTTCCATGTTTATGCATGGTGGTATAGGACATATTTTTAGTAATATGTGGTTCTTATATATTTTTGGAGATAATATTGAAAGTATTTTAGGACATATTAAATTTTTATATTTTTATATCTTTTGTGGAGTTGGTGCTGCTATAGCACAATTTGGAATAAACCCAGATTCAATAACTCCTATGGTTGGCGCCAGTGGTGCTATTGCTGGAGTATTAGGCGCCTACATGCTTCGTTTTCCAAAAGCCAAAGTTCATATACTAGCCATTGTTATTATTTTTATCACAACTTTTATTGTACCTGCTCAAATTATATTAGGTATATGGTTTTTAATTCAATTATCTGGCGGTTTAAATAGTTTAGGTATTGACACCACAGGAGGAGTAGCCTGGTTCGCTCATATAGGTGGTTTTATTACAGGTATTGGATCACTAAAATATTTTCAATTTAAAAATATATGAATAATAAACTAATACAAAAAGCAATTAACATGTGTGATAAAGCTTACGCACCATTCTCAAATTACCATGTTGGTGCAGCGTTAGAACTTCATTCTGGAAAAATTATCGGTGGATGTAATGTGGAATCCTCTAGCTATGGACTTACATGTTGTGCAGAAAGAGTTGCACTATTTTGTGCAATTGCAGAAGGACATAATAATTTTAAATCTATGGCCATCGCAACAAAAAATGATGGGATGCCTTGCGGTGCATGCAGACAAGTGATATGGGAATTATGTGGAAATATTCCTATCTATATTTGTAATATGAAAGGCTTAGTTAAAACCGTATATATGAATGATTTATTGCCCGATGCTTTTGATAAAAAAAAATTAAAATGAATTCAGTTATTATAGCGATCGCTGGTGGAACAGGATCAGGTAAAACATATTTAACAAAACATATTGCAAAAAAATATTCAAAAAAATTATTATTAATTATAGATCAAGATTCATATTACAATGATATTTCAAATATGGACTTTGAAATTCGATGTAAACAAAATTTTGATCATCCGAACGCAATAGATATAAAACTTCTAAATAGTCACTTAGAAAAACTTCTTAATGGGAAAAAAGTAAAAGTCCCATGTTATGACTTTAAAAAACATTTAAGAATAAAAACAAAAAAAATAGTTGAACAACATCCCATAATTATTGTAGAAGGAATTCTTATGCTTCATTACATAAACCTGCATAAATTTTATTCATTAAAAGTTTTTGTTGATACACCTGAAAATATTAGGCTAACGCGACGTATAGATCGAGATAAAAAATATAGAGGGAGAACAGAAAAATCAATACAATTACAATATTATAAAACTGTAAAGCCAATGCATGATAATTTTGTTTACCCTTCCAAAAATTATGCTGATATCATTATTAATGGTTCAGATAAAATAAATGATTCAGTTAAAATCATTAAACAACATATTGATTTATTATCAGCATGACATTAACACCCACAAACTCCGGATGGATAGAAGTTATATGCGGAAATATGTTCTCTGGGAAAACAGAAGAATTGATTCGAAGACTAAGAAGAGCACAAATCGCAAAAATGTCAACTGCAATCTTTAAACCAAAAATTGATTCTCGTTTTAGTGATGAACACATTGTTAGTCATAATAATAATAGATTAAAATCTTACACAGTCAGCATTACTAATGAAATTTTGGAACTTTCAAAACAGCATGAAGTAATTGGTATTGATGAAGTACAATTTTTTGATGATTCCATCATTGAAGTTTGCAAAATTTTAGCATCAAATAATAAACGAATTATTGCGGCAGGCCTAGATACAGACTATCTTGGTAACCCTTTTGGCCCTATGCCAAAAATTATGTGCGAAGCTGATTATCTAGATAAACTAAGAGCAATTTGTATTAAATGTGGTAATCCCGCTTCATATACACAAAGGACAACATCTGATGCCAATCAAGTGGTTATTGGAGAACTTGACAAATATGAAGCGCGATGCAGAAATTGCCACAGGTTACCAAATAATTAATTGATGTTTAAATACATAGGGATTATAGGAATTTTAGTTTTATTAGGTCTAGCTTTTATGCTTTCTAATAATAAAAAAGCTATTAAAATTGAAATGGTTTTATGGGGTCTAGGACTTCAAATTTTTTTTGGTTTAATAATATTAAAAATACCATTTATAAAATCTCAATTTTTTTTCATAGATAAAATTTTTAAAACATTAATTAGTTTTTCAGATAAAGGTAGTGATTTTTTATTTCAATCTTTTATTCCAGGCGTTGGATATCATGAAGCAATGATTAATTTTGCATTTAGAGCACTGCCTGTAGTTATTTTCTTTTCAAGTTTAATTTCTGTTGCATACTATTTGGGTATTATCCAGTTAATCGTTAAATGGTTCGCTAAAATTATGGAAAAAAGTATGAAAACCAGCGGAGCAGAGACATTAAGTATATCAGCAAATGTTTTTGTAGGGCAAACAGAAGCTCCTATTCTTATTCGTCCATATATTAATAATATGACAAAATCTGAGCTCATGGCAGTTATGACAGGTGGTTTTGCAACAGTTGCAGGTTCTGTATTAGCACTTTATGTTTTGTGGTTAGAAAAAATACCTGGCATTGCAGGCCATATGCTTGCAGCAAGTATAATGTCTGCACCAGCTGCTTTAGTAATTGCAAAGATAATATATCCAGAAACAAAACAAACAAAATCGATCAATAAATTAAATTTAAATATTACTAACTCATCTGATAACGTTATGGAGGCTTTAAGTAGAGGTGCAACAGATGGTTTAAAATTAGCTGCTAATATTGGAGCAATGTTAATCGCTTTTATATCCGTTCTTAGCATGATTAATTATAGTTTAAACTATATTTTCCATATTAATCTACAGGAAATCATGGGGTATATATTTTCTCCTTTAGCATGGACAATGGGAATTCCTTGGAAAGAAGCAAATATAGTTGGTAGACTAATGGGTGAAAAAATTGTATTAACTGAACTAATAGCATATGGTAGTTTAGGAGAATTAATTAATAATAATATGATTTCGGAAAGATCCGCAATTATCTCGAGTTATGCTTTGTGTGGTTTCGCTAATTTTGGATCTATTGGAATTCAAATTGGTGGCATAGGTGCAATGGCACCACAAAAAAGAAAATCTTTATCCCAAATAGCTTTGAAAGCAATGATTGGGGGTGCTTTAGCATCATGGTTAACTGCTACAATAGCGGGAATATTAATCTAAATAAATTATGAATTTATTAATAATGGGACCACCAGGCGTCGGTAAAGGAACGCAAGCAAAAATAATATGTAAAAAATTAAATATAATACATATATCGACAGGTGAAATCTTAAGAAATGAAATTAGAAAAAAAACAAAAATAGGACTAATAGCTAAATCATTCATAAATATTGGAAAATTAGCCCCAGATGATATAATATTAGATATTATTGATGATAATATTAAAAATGAAAACTGTATAAAAGGTTATTTATTAGATGGATTCCCAAGAACAATTCCTCAAGCTAAAGGTTTTGATAAAATATTAGAAAAAAAAGAAGAAACTCTTACTATGGTAATAAACTTAACAGCCAATGAAAATGAACTCATAAACAGAATCATTGAAAGGGGAAAAGACTCTGGACGTAGTGATGATATTTTAGAAATAATAAAAGAAAGACAAAAAATTTATTGGCACCAAACTGCACCATTAATTGAATATTATAATAAAAAAAATATATTAAAGAATATTAATGGCATTGGTAAAATAGAAGATATAACAAATAGAATATTAAGAATATTGAATTAAAATTTAAAATTAAATGTTAAAAGTAGGTCTAACTGGAGGCATGGGGTCAGGCAAGAGCGTAGTAAGTACATTCTTCAAAGATTGGGGTGCATATATTTTTGATGCAGATACTATTGCAAAAAATATTTTAAATACCAATAAAATTGCCCAAAATGAAATAATAGCAGAATTTGGTACAGATGTTATAGATATTAATGGAAACATTAACAAAAAAAAATTAGGTAGAGTTGCATTTCTAAATGATAATAATCAATTAAAACTAAATACAATAATTCATCCATATGTTTTTGAAGAAATCGATTTGTGTTTTCAATCTGTTTTACAAAAAGGTGCTCATAAAATATTTGTAGTAGACGCTGCTTTAATTTATGAGTCTGGTGCTGATGCCCATATGGACTATGTATTAGTTGTTACTTCTCATTTAAAATTAAGGACTGAAAGAGTAATGAATAGAGGTGGAATTAGCCGTGAAGATTTTTTAAAAAGAATAGACTTACAGTGGTCAGAAAAAGATAAAGTCGAAATGGCTGATTACGTGATACATAACAATAGCACAAAAGAAGAACTAAAAAAAGAAGTAAAAAATATCTATAAATTATTAGTATAATTTATTTTCTTAAGGATAATGGCTTATCTAAAATTTCTTTTATTATAATAGACTTTTTTAAAGATTGTTTAGATTGAAATAAAATATCACGGATATTTACTTTTTTTTTCCATTTATTCCCAAAACGCGATTCATCTCTTTTCGCTAATTGAGAATGATAAATTTTATGACTGAAATTTTCACCCTGTTCATCAATATCAGATAAATCACTTTCTTTAATAAAAGTTGAATTCTCATTTACGTTTTCCTCAATATCGAATTCAGATTTTATAACTGGTTTTTGTAAAACGTCTTTAATATTTGGATTAGAATCTGGTATCTTTGGATTATCTTCAAATAAATCGTTTAAAAGATTATCAAAATCAGATAATGTTGTTTTTTGTACATTCGGCTGTTCTGAATCCCAGTCTGGATCTGATTCTATTTGACGCCTTTTTTCATTCTGCTGACGTTTCTTAATATAACCAGATATAATATATAATAATAATACACCAAGCCATTCCATCTTATGCCTCTGGTTTTTCTAAGATAAATAACATACCATTACAAAATATTTCATTTAATATAGGAATAAAATAAAATGGATTTCTAAAACTAGGTAGGCTGAATCGGAATGAATATGCTGGTCGTATAAACCAATTACTTTTTTTTATAATATTAAAACCTATTCTTAGTATTAGTTCTAACATCTGCTTATTTGAGATTCTTGTTTTTTTAGTATTAATTAAATATTCTATTTTTTTTGATGAACAACCTATAATTTTTAAATATTTCATATAAAAATAATCTGGCAATAAATATAAATATGGTATTTTACCTAATATGTTTGGAACAGTCTGTTGGTGCCCAGCATAAGGACAATATTTTGGTGGATATGAAATAAATAATTTTCCTCCAGGTCGCAAAATATCATACATATTAATTAATGCAGTTTCTTTATCATGAATATGTTCTATAACATCTCGAATTATTATTAAATCATATTTTTGCACCAATTCTTTATCATATGTTTTTGGATTACAAATATTAGCTTGAAATAGATGAATTTTATTTTTTTGATTTAATAAAACAGCATTATTAAAACGAACATCAGACAATTCTAACCCTGAACAATTTGCTCCTTTATCATTATAAAATTTCAACAAGCCAGCTTCAGCGCACCCAATTTCTAATATGTTTCTATTTTTAACATCTTCTGGTCCAAGATAATCAAAAAGAAAATTTTCTCCATACCAATATTGTTCATTATAGCACCTTATACATCTATCTGATATTTGATGATTAATATTTTTTGAAAATATAAAATCCATACATTAAATCTAATATTTAATCTTCCTCTATTGGATTATCAGAACTTTTATCTACATCAATATCAGCAATTGATTCACGCATATCTGTATCAGATTTAATATTTTCCATTTTATAATAATCCATTATACCAAGATTACCTTCTCTAAATGCTGTAGCCATAGCCTTTGGTACCTCAGCTTCTGACTCAACAACTTTTGCTTTCATTTCTTGAGTTTTTGCTGTCATTTCTTGCTCTTCAGCAACCGCCATGGCCCTTCTAGTCTCAGCTTTAGCTTGTGCAACTCTTAGATCAGCTTCTGCCTGATCAGCTTGAAGAGATGCCCCTATATTTTTGCCAACATCAAGATCTGCAATATCAATAGATAAAATTTCAAAAGCCGTTCCAGCATCTAGGCCTTTATCAAGAACAGCACGAGAAATATTATCTGGGTTTTCCAAAACCCGAGAATAATTCCCTGCAGATCCGATCGCAGAAACAATGCCTTCACCAACTCTTGCTATTATTGTGTCATCTGTCGCACCACCTACTAAGCCTGGAATATTCGTTCTAACAGTAACCCGAGCACGTGCCTTTAATTCAATACCATCCTTAGCAACAGCCGCAAGATATCCATCTTTTGGTGCATTAATTACTTTAGGATAAACAGAGGTCTGAACAGCTTCGTTCACATCACGTCCTGCTAAATCAATTGCAGTAGCAGTTTCAAAAGGCAATTTAATACTGGCTTTATCCGCAGCAATAAGAGCAGAAACAATATTTTGAACATTTCCACCAGCTAAATAATGGGTCTCAAGCATATCTGTTGATATATGTACAAGGCCAGCTTTATGTAAATTTATTACTCCATCTGTAACCAAGCGAGGTGAAATTTTTCTTAGTCTCATCCGAATTAAATCAACAATTCGTATTCTTCCTATACCAAGAGAAACTATTCCCTGTATCCACATTCCAACTGGAACAAAATATAAAATCACAAGAGTTACAAAAATTATAACTCCAATTAAAAACATTTGTACGATAGGCATAATACTTATCCTTTTATTTTATTAATTTTTTAACAACAACTCTATTGCCATCAACAGATACAACAATTATGTTAGTGCCCTTACCTAAAAATTCTCCTTGACTAACCACAAATATTTTTTCATCACCGACCTTAACCCAACCTGAAGGATGTAAATCTGTATCAGTGACACCTTCCTTACCTTCTAAAGTCTCCCATCCAAAACTGTTTTCATATCCATCTGTTTTATTTTGAATATTTGGTGCGGTTAATTGTTCCCAAAATTTAGTTTTAATCATTATTCTAATTAATAAAAACAACCCTATAATTGCTCCAAGCAGTCCAATAAAAAACCCATCCATGGCTTGCCCAACTATTTCTTCACCAACTGGGATATCAGGCAATAATAATAAATACAAACCATAAATCATTAGTCCAAATCCACTAATACCGATAATGCCAAATCCAGGAATCACAAGAATTTCTAAAAAAATCATTCCTACGCCAGCAAAAATAAAAAGCATATCAGACATTGTAGCTAATTGAGCAATATAAGAAGCACTTAAAGATAAAATAAGACAAGTTAAACCTACAAATCCAGGAATTCCCCAACCTGGACTTTGTAGCTCAAATAATATGCCTAGAAATCCAAATGTAGTCAGTAAAGATGCAACCACAGGATTAGTTAAAAATCTAACTATATCTTCAGACCAATTTTCACCTTTATCAATAATTGTAACGTTTTCGTACCCGAGAGAATTGAGCACAAGGTTTACATCCTCTGATTCCCCATCTGCAATTTTATATTTTAGAGCTTGATCTGTTGTTAATGAGATAAGCTTACCATCTTTTCTACCTTCAATATCGTTTACATTAATAGAATCACCTTCAATAAATAACTTTGAAAAAGTTAGTTCCTCATCAACCATCCCTCTAGCAATAGCCTTATTCCTACCACGTTTTTCAGCCGTGGAAGCCATTTCTTCTCTCATAAAACTAATTACCTTTTCACTCCCCTTTTTACCAGACATATCAACAGCAGTAGCAGCGCCAATTAACGCACCTCCCGTCATAAATATTTTTTCACATGAAAGAGAAATCAAAGCACCAGCAGAAATTGCTCTACGATTTATAAAAGCAATCGTGGTTATTTCACTGCTTAAAATAGCATCTTTTATCTGAGTAGCAGCATCAACACGCCCACCAAAGGTGTTAATATCAAAAATAATAGCATCAATTTTATTTAATTCTGCTTCTGCTATAGTTCTTTTAATAAAAGGTGGCAAACCCAAATCAATAGTTCCATTAATTGGGACTCTATATACTGTATCACAGTAAATAAAAGAAATAGCTATAGATATATAAACTAAGAAGTTTTTCATTAGCAATAATTTCATACATTTAAAGGTTAGGTGAAATAAAAAACGGTAGAAATTTCGTTAAAATTATGATGTAATTTCAAACTATAATGAAGCTCTCACATATAACTACATTTTATGTATTACAAATCTTCAGAAAGTTTGTTTTAACCCTTTCTGCAAAAAGACGATATAATTTATCTTTAAAATTTGCATCTATATTATTTAACCACACAAACATAAGAAAAGATCAAGCACGAAAAAATATTAAACGAGCATTTCCAAAAATAAATAATGCATTATTAGAAAAATTACTTAAAAAATCATATCAAAATTTTTTCCATAATTTTATAGAACTCATTGCCTTTCCTAGAACTTTTGATGATATTACAATTAAAGTGAAAGGAAAAGAAACGCTTCTATCTCAACTAAAAAAAAATAAAGGAATAATATTTATTTCTGGACATTTCGGTGCATGGGAAATTTTAGGTCAATGGGTTGCTAAAAATGTACCATTATTTGTAGGAGTAGCCCAAAAACAAAAAAATAAAGGAGCGCATAAATTCTTTATTAAGCAAAGAGAATTACCTGGAACAAAACATATTTTTAGAGGAGAATCAAAAGAAAAAATGTATAATGTGCTTTCTAATAATGGTCTTCTTGGCTTAGTGAGCGATCAAGATGCAAAAAAGAGCGGCGTTTTTGTAAAATTTTTTAATATACAAGCATCAACTCCAAAAGGTGCTGCAATATTTCATTTAAAAACATCTTCTCCAATGCTTTTTGGGATATGCTATAAAGAAACCTTTCAAAAATATATTATTGAATTTTCAATTATTAATACCAATAAAAAGGACATAAAGCATATTACCCAAGACTATACTACTCAATTAGAAAATTATATAAAAAAATATCCTGACCAATATTTTTGGTTTCACCGAAGATGGAAAACTAAACCTAACAAATGAATAAATTAATTCATTGTAATAATTCCGAAGCAATTAAAAAAACATGTCAGGTTTTACAAAAAGGTGGAATCATAATATATCCAACAGATACTATATATGGTTTAGGCTGTGATGCAAAAAATGAAACTGCCATTAAAAAAATAAATAAAATAAAAAATAGAATAGGCCCGATGAGTGTAATCGCACCAAATAAAAAAACAGCCTTAGCTTGGATGAAAGTAAATAAAAATATGATATTAAAAATTAAGAATAAAATTAAGAATGGGAATACAGTCATTGTACCAATAAAAAAGGATGTTTGTTCAAATATAATTACAGGTAATAATCATTCATTAGGTATTCGTATACCAGAACACTCTTTTTGTAAAAATTTAACAAAAAGATATCCTAATCCTATTACTACTACAAGTGTTAATCAGACTGGACAACAACCATTTACCAACCCTGCTAATATTTTTAATTATTTTTCAAAAATGGTTGACCTAATCATTGAAGATGGAATTATTGTTGGAAATGGTTCAAAAATATTCCTTCTAAAAAATAAAATTTGGGAACAATTACGTTGATTAAAATAATAATTTTTTATTTTTTTATTACTTTAACATTTTGTCAAAATTCCCCTATACAAATAGGTGAAAAGTTACTTTTCAATGCTTCTTTTACAGGTATTAATGCAGCAAATGCTAGCCTAGAAGTAATACAAAAAACAATTATTGAAAAACAAAATGTATATCACATAAAATTTCTAGCAAAAAGTACAGGTATCATAAATTATGTTTTCCCAATTAATGATGAAATCAACCTATGGTTGAATGTAGAAACGCTATTACCTGTAAAAATTCATGAAAATATCAAAGAAGGAAAATTTAAAAAATCGCAAACAATAATATTTAATCATAAAAAAGGTTACGCCATAATTAACAATGATAGTATAAAAATAGATACAACCACACAATCACCATATTCACTTTTTTATTTTTTTCGAAAACAAAACATAATGGATTTTAAAAATAAAAATATCACTCTAATCCAGAATAGTAAAACTATAAATCTAGAATTAGATATTGAGGAAAATGAAAACATTACTGTTCCTGCTGGTCAATATACATGTTCACGAATATCACCAAAAAGAAAAGATAAAAAACAATTTAAAAATAAAGCCGAAATGGATATTTTACTTTCTAATGATATTTATAAATACCCAATTAAAATTTGGTTAAACTTAAAGTTTGGCTCTTTAATTCTAGAGCTAAAAAAAATTATTAATTAAATAGTCTTGTTATATCTTGTAGTATAACAGTTGCCATAAGCATAAACAATAATGCCATCCCAACTTGTTGAATCATAATTCTTGTTTTAAGAGCTAAGGGTTTTCTAATAATACCTTCAATTAAATGTAGAAAAATATGACCACCATCAAGCCCTGGAATAGGTAAAATATTTAAAAAAGCGAGATTAACACTTAAAAGAGCCATAAAAGTTAAAAATGGAGTTAAACCTGCTTCAGCTGTTTGCCCTGCCAATTGTGCAATCATAATAGGGCCACCTAAATCAGATATCGATGCAGCTCCAGATCCTAACATACGTAAACTATATACTATTAAACCAAAACTTGATATTGTACGTTCAATGCCCAAAACAAAAGCATCTGAAATAGAAATATCTTTAAAATAAACTTCAGGTGCAATTCCAATAATGCCAATGGTATCTATAGTATTTTTTATTGGAACAGCATATTCTGATGTTTTTATTACTAAATCCAGCTTTTCTGAACCTCTTTGTATTTTAAAGTTTAATCTGGTATTAGGCTGTGCATGAATAACTTTTGTAAGACTTTCCCATGAATCAATAGGTTTTGTATCTATCTCAAGAATCCGATCACCAGGACGAATCCCTGCCTTTTCAGCTGGCATATTTTTTTGAATCTCAAAAACAGTCGGCTCATCTTTTGTCTCAGGAATACCATTATAATATCCAAGAAGAGAAAAAATAATTATCGCCAATAAAGTATTCATCAGTACTCCAGCACTAAGAATCCATATCTTTTCCCAAAGATTTTTAGACATAAATTCATCTTCATCATGATTTAAATTAGTATCCATACTCTCATCAATCATCCCCGCCATTTTAACATAGCCACCAAGAGGAAGTAACGCTATGATATATTCTGTATTAGAACCTAATCGATTAGGATAAGAGAAGACTTTAGATATTATTGGTTGCCATTTTAAACGACCATTTAAACGTTTGAAGAAAAAAATATTTAAAAGAAAACCATTATCAATTGATGTAAGAGTAAATAATCTTGGAGGAACCCCTATCGAAAACCTCTCGACTCGAACACCTACGGATCTGGCTGCGATAAAATGTCCAAACTCATGTATAGTAACTAAGACACCAAGAAGAATTATAAATGCATATAAAGTAGTCATGACTTGTTAATATACAACAATAACAAAACTTTGTTCCAATAAGTTAAAATTTTGCAACATAATCTTTCACCCACATATTTAAATCATGTAAATCATCTAACTGAGGGTGTTGGACCCAAGGATGGTTATCTATTACAGATTCATTAATATTAAATATATCTGTAAAAATAATTTCATGATTTAAAAACTTATTAACTGAATAATCATTTGCTAGGTTTAATGCTGCGGACGCACTTCCTGAAAGAGATAATGCTTTAAAAGCTAATTTCAAAGAAGGAAATCTTTCATAGTCTGGACCATGAAAAGTTAAATCTACACAATTTATAAAATCTAATTTTTTCCATGATGATTGCAAATGACTTGGATAAGTTAAAGCATATTGGATAGGGACTTTCATATCTGGAACACCCATCTGAGCCTTTATAGAACCATCTTTAAATTCAACCATCGAATGAATTATAGATTGTGGATGAATAACTATATCAATTTTCTCAGGTTTTAACTCAAATAACCAATGAGCCTCTATTACTTCTAAGCATTTATTCATCATAGTAGCACTATCAATCGTTATCTTTCTACCCATATCCCAATTAGGGTGTTTAAGTGCTTCTTCAATAGATATATCATCAAAAGTATTAAGATTCCGCAATCTAAATGGGCCACCACTTCCTGTTAGTATAATTCTTTGAATATCTTCAAAATTTTCACCTACTAAACATTGCCATATAGCAGAGTGCTCACTATCTACTGGAAATATTTTTGCACCAGTTTTTTTCATAGATTCTTTAATAAGTGCTCCAGCCATTACTAAGCTTTCTTTATTAGCTAAAGCAACATTAATACCAGAATTTAAAGCAGACAATGTAGGTTCCATACCCGCTGCTCCAACTAAACCATTTAACATAATATCAACATCTTTTCTTCTTGAAATTTCAAGTAACCCCTCTCTACCAACTAATAATTCGACATCGTTTGTGTTTAATTCAGTTTTAATTTTTTTATAAAATATATCATCAACAATACAAATTGATTTTGGTTTAAATAGTTTAGTCTGTTGTATCAACAAATTAAAATTTGTATTTGCAGTTAGATATTGTATTTTTATTTCTTCTTTTAAATGTTTTGCAATCCTAAGTGCATTTACACCAATAGATCCTGTTGAGCCTAATATTGATAAATGTTTTATCATTAAAAGAATTCTTTATTAAAAAGTAATGAAAAAAATATTCTATTCTTATTCATCTTTGTTTCTATTCCAATATTAAATTTTTGGATAGGTAAAATAACACTAAAAAATAAAAAATTAATCTGGCCTGATTTATTTTTTAATGAATTAGTATTTTCTGAATAATTATGTTTTTTAAAAAAACTTGTTCCAGAACCCAATCTATAGGATAATATCTTATATTGAAACCATTTAGATATATCAAATGTAAGGTTAGATATATAAAAATATTTTAAAACTTTCATATCAACACGTCTCAAAGAAGTTACCCATTCCAAAGTATCAATAGCACCAAAGAAATATTGAGCACCAGATCCTATTACCTGTAAAGATGATTCTTCTAAATTTTTAGCAAAAACACTGGCCATAAGAACCAAATTTTTACTTACCTTAAAACCAAAGCCTATATCAGGATAATAATTAATCTTATTATTATTTGATAATAAAGAAAAATTATTATGAAATGTAAAACGATTTTTATTTAAAGGATTAATAACATAAGAATGACTTAACCAAAATGATGCTATTTCAATTGGAACGTTTTTAATTGTATAATTAGAAGCTCTTATTGTTATAGAAGACAAAAGGAAGATACCTATTATATAAAATCGAATTAATATACTCACAAATACTTTAAATAATGCCTCTTTCAGAAAGTTTAATAAAATTTAGAATATTTTTGACAATCTTATCATTTGGATATCGAGATTTAATGACTTCTATTGCCATTTTTCTATTATTAGCAGATCGAAAAAATATATTATATACATCTTTTATTAATTTTCTATTTTCAAGAGAAAACCCTCGTCTTTTCAAACCAATATTATTTATACCATGAAATTTTAATGGACTATCAGCCGCTAGAATATAAGGTGGTATATCTTGTACAACTCTGAAGCCACCACCAATAAAAGCATGTTCACCAATCTTAGTAAATTGATGAACTAAAACACCTCCTCCCAAAACAGCCCAATTACCAATTTCTACATGCCCCCCAAGCGTTGCTAAATTAGATAAAATGGCGTTATCACCAACTAAACAATCATGGGCAACATGAGTGGATGCCATTAGTAAAACATTTGAACCGACTTGTGTTTTACCTATCGCACGAGTTCCTCTATTTATAGTAACAAATTCCCTAATTATAGTGTTTTCACCTATTATTGTCTTAGTTTTTTCACCATCAAATTTTAAATCTTGAGGGATCTCCCCTATTGAACTTGAATGAAAAATTTTACAGTTTTTACCTATAATAGTATTATCACAAATTGTAACATTATTCCCAATATCGCAATTATCTCCAATCCTTACATTTGGGCCAAGAATTGAATAAGGGCCAATTTTTATATTTGATCCTAGAATAGTTGTTTTATCAACAATCGCGGTAGGGTGTATTATACTAGAAATATTATTCTCGAACTCTATCAACTAGATTAGCTGAAAATTTTGCTTCTGCAACAACTATATCATCAACTTTACATATACCATGAAATTTACATAGATTCAATTTTTTCTTTATAAGAGTCATGTGCACTTTTAATTGATCTCCTGGAGTAATGGGCCTTCGAAATTTTGCACTATCTACAGCTGAAAAGAACATATTCATAGATAAAGGATCGTCTACTTGACTAAGCATCAAAAATGATCCTGCTTGTGCCATTATTTCTAAAGATAAAACACCTGGCATAACTGGTTGCCCTGGAAAATGACCTTGAAAAAAAGGTTCGTTTATAGTCAAGTTTTTCAAAGCTATAAGCGCCTTTCCAGGATCAGTTATCTTAATACGATCTATCAAAATAAAAGGATACCTATGAGGTAAAACCTTAATAATATCATTAATATTAAATTCAACTTTATTTTTAAATTGATTCATAATTTTATTCCGACCTAAGTTCTTGTAATTCTTTTGTATAATGTTTTTTTAATTTTTTTACAAACTCAACATTACTTGCATGACCTGCTCTAGCAGCTGTTACATGACCTTTAATAGGGAAACCCAATAACGCCAAATCTCCAATTAAATCTAAAGTTTTATGTCTTACTGGTTCATTTTTAAATCTTAATACTTTTCCATTTAAAATCCCATTAGCGCCCTGAATAATATTATGTTCAATTCCAAATAAATCTTTCAAACGATCCATCTCGATAGAATCAATTTCTTTGTCAATAATAACCACTGCATTTTCTAGACCACCACCTTTTATTAAACCTTGTTCTTTAAGCATCTCTACTTCACTTAAAAAACAAAAAGTTCTAGCGGGTGCTACTTCAAATGCAAAATCTTCCTCCATATTATAAATTGCTTCATATTGAGTTCCTAACGCTGTAAGAGGATATTCTACCATAAAAGTTATCCTAAACCGATCTGAAGGAATAACATGTAAATCGATATCTCTATATGAATTAGTATAATTAACGGCACGTGTAATTTCTAGTACTTTCCTTTTTTCTTTTTGAATTTTTATACCCGCTTTAATAAGACACTCAACAAAGTCTTTTGCACTACCATCCATAACTGGAGGTTCTTTACCATTTAATTCAATAAGAATATTATCTAATCTTAAACCACTTACAGCAGCAAGTGCATGCTCCACTGTATGAATTCTAACATCATTTTCTTCGATGGTAGTCCCTCTTGATATATCAACAACATGATCAATATCAGCTTTGATCTCCATACAATTAGGAATATCAGATCTAATAAAACGAATTCCAAAATTTTCTGGTGCAGGATGAAAAGTAATAACAGTTTTTACACCTGTATGAAGTCCGACTCCTTCACATGATTGAGATGTCCTTATTGTTCTTTGATTACGTTCCATAAAAAATTTTATTTAAAGTAGATTAAATTAAACTATCAATTTTATCTTTCAATTTACCAAGTTGATTTATCATTGCCTGTCTTTTATTATGTTCTTTGATATTTCTTGCAGGAAATCCAGCATATACTTTTCCACCTTTTAAAGATTTGGTAACTCCTGATTTTGATGCCACTATTGAATTATTTCCAATTTTTAAATGTGGTGCAACACCTACCTGACCTGCGAAAGTACAATAATCTCCAATTTCTGAACTTCCAGCAATTGCAAAACCAGCAGTTAATAAACAGCCTCTTCCAATTTTTACATTATGTGCAATATGTACTAAGTTATCAATTTTAGTCATATCACCAATAATAGTACTACCAATTGTTGCACGATCAATCGAACAATTAGATCCAATTTCTACATTATCTCCAATAATTACATTACCAGTTTGTGGTATTTTTTCATGTATATTATCAATAGTAACATAACCAAAACCATCAACGCCAATTACAGTCCCACTATGTATAATAACATTGGAGCCAATAATTACATCATTATAAATAGAAATATTGGTATGTAATACACTTTTTTTCCCTAAAGAAGAATTTTTACCTATTACAGTATTTGCACCAATCAAACATCCATTTCCAACAACAACACCACTTTCAATACATACCATTGGTCCAATAGACACATTATTACCTATTTTTGCATCTTTAGATATCACTGCTGTTTTATGAATAGATGGTTTTTGTTTCTTTGTGGGATAAAATAACTCGAGTGTTTTCGCGATAGCTAATTGTGGATTTTGAACAACAATACCCATTTGTCCTTTTTTTAATAAAGAAGATTTAGTTACAAAAATTGCATCTGCTTTAGTTTTATGTAAATATTTATTATAAAGAGGATTACTTAAGAAAGTTATAGTCCCTACTTTTGCATCTTGTATCTGTGAAACACCGATAATATGATGTTTATCATTACCAACAATCTCTCCTTTTACAAAAGATGCAATCTGACCAAGGGTGAAATGCAATTTAATCGTTTGATTTTAGATTGCGCAATTGATGTAACACATCATCTGTCATATCATACTTTGGTTTAAAATAAAGCAAACCGACTGATGCATCAATTATATAATCATAACCACCATCAATAGCTACTTTATCAACAGCTTTTTTAACTTTCCCTAAAATCTCATATTCCATTTGTGCTTGTTTTCGCATCAGTTCTCCTTGGGGACCAACTTTTTCAGCTTGGTATCTTTGTATAGCTTGTTCCATTTGAATTAACTCTTGCTTAATACTTTCGCCTTTATCTAAAGCCATAAGACGCTTAACCTCATAATCTTGTTTCAAACTATCCATTTTAAGTACCATTTTATCAAATTCTGTCTGCACCTTACCATATTCTAATTGCAATTGAGATTCAGCCTCTTTGAATTCTTCAAATTCAGTTCTAATTCTTTCAGAAAGCACATATCCAATCTTAAGCTGAGCAAAGGCTATTGAAGTAGTAGATATAAATATGCATAAAAAGATAAAAAAATTAAAATATTTTTTCAAAATTCACTCCTTTATTATTAAAATTGTTGGCCAAAAGTAAGAGTAGTTTTCCATTCAGGTTTTATAGATCCATTCATATCTACACTATCAAAACCCCGACCGATATCAAAACCTAACATTCCAATCATTGGCATAAAAAATCGAATACCTACTCCTATTGATCTTTTTAAATCTAACGGACCACTTCTAGGTAAATTTAATCGTTCCATTAAATCTACTGAAGACCAAACATTACCCATTTCTGCAAAAAGCATTCCATAAACTACAGGATTTTCTGCAAATGGTACTCTAAATTCTGTGCCAAATTTAATCATCGTATTACCTCCAATTGGATTTCCAGAGCTAGTTAAAGGTCCAACGCGATTATCATCATAACCTCTTAAAACATTACCATATGGGATACCGTTACCACCCATAATAAACCGATCATTGTAGGGAATATAAGATGGGTCAGAATTATTTGATGGTAATTCTTTTATTACACCAATTTTCATTGAATTCATTAATACAAATTTCCAAAATGTTGGGGTAAACCATTCAAGATTCATCGTATGCTTATGAAAGTTTTCTTGTCCTCCCAATTTCCATCCAGATAAAGTAGATTTAAATGAAAAATGAGAACCAATTGTTGGAAATTCAGGGTGATCTCGACTATCTCTTCGTATTGCTTGTATTATGCTAATCCCATCTGATTTAGTTCTACCCCCCGCATAATTATCAATATCGGCTTGGCTACCTGCATATTGCCTTCGATGAACTTGAAATTGCCAAGTCCCCCTAAAGTAATCATCTGGCCATTTAAAAATTCGACCAAGCATAATACTCGCTCCAGCAATAGTTGTTTCTAATGGAGAATAATACATTGTTGAGCCCCCCATCATTCGATAATAAATTGATCCACCAATCAAATTTTTAGTATCATTTACCATAGGATCTGTGAAGCTTATACTAGCAGAACGACTTTTAGGACGATTAGTGTTATAAGATTGATAAGAATAAGAATTTTGACTACCAGCTCCAACGCCAGCGTTAAAACTAAAACTTAAACTTTGACCTCTACCTCGAAAATTAGGCAAAGAAAGACCACCTCCTCCAGTAAGCCCAAGATATTGAGAATAGCCCATATTAGCACTGGCTTGCCCAGCAGGTTTTTCTTCCACATTAAATTCTACATCTACTTTATCATCAGATACTGGTAAAATATTAGGAGTTGCATTAGCAAAAAAGTTTAACATCATAACCTCTCGATAACTTCTAGCTATACGTTCTTGGCTATAAACATCACCAGGGAATATACGTAATTGTCTTCTGATAACATTTTCACGAGTTCTAGTATTACCCTGTACTATAATATTATTGATATAAACCTTATGGTTTTCTGTAATAACAAAATGAACATCAAGCGAATCTACTCCAATTGGGGTGATTTTTGGATCAATTCGACTATAGATATACCCACGATCTAAATACAATCCTTGTACTCTAGAATAAATCGCTAAATTGAAATCCTCATCACTATACTGTTGACCTTTTTCTAAAGCTAATGCATTTTGTAATATTTGTTCATTATATAATGACATCCCTTCCCAACTAAAATTTCTATATTTATACTGCGATCCTTCAGAAATAGTAAGTATGATGTCCATTTGTTTTTGGCCTTCTGTATAAATAATAGTATCCTGTAAAATTGCAAAATCTCTATATCCTTTATTATAATAGAAAGTAGATAATAATTTTAAATCTTCCTTAAATTTTTCATTGTCAAAAGTCGATCGCCAAAACATATACAATGGTTGTTGTTTTGTTTCTTTCAGTTGCCACCGCAAACGAAAATCAGAAAAATTTTCATTACCATTAAAAACAATATTCTTTATCTTTGTTTTATTATTTTCTTTTATTTCAAAAGTAATATTTTTAACAAGATTTGAATTTTTTTCTAAAGTTAGAATTGTACTATCTTTTTGAGAAGAAATTTGAGAAATAACAGTTGTATTAAGGTAGCCTTTTTCAGCATATATCTTCTTAATTAATTGAACAGCCTCATGCAAAGTGTTTGGTTTAATTCTTTGACCACTAGCAAGGCTTAACTCTTCTTCAAACTTGCTATCCTTTATTTTTCTATTACCATTATAATTAATATCACCTAAAATGTAATTTTCAATTACTTTTATAGTTAAATAGATACCCTCTTCTGTCTCTTTATCATAATTTAATTGAATATCTTGAAAAAGATTTAATTGCCATAATCTTTTAATGGCTCTAGGAAATGCTGTAGGCATTACTGTTTGACCTTCACGAAGACCAGCTGTAAAAATTATTGTATTTTTAGAAGTAATTTGATTGCCCTCCACATTAACCTGAACTAATTTAATTTGATCAGAAAAATCTTGAGCAAATAATACCTGGCTAATGAAAAAACATATTACAAAATAAATTTTTTTTACCAAATTTTTCATTGTTTACTCACTTTACCAAATCGACGCTCTCGATTTTGATAATCATATATTGCTTCGATTAATTCATTTTCCCGAAAATTCGGCCACAATGTATCTGTCATAAAAATTTCAGTATATGCGCTTTGCCATAATAAAAAATTACTTAGGCGAAATTCTCCACTTGTTCTAATCATTAAATCTGGATCAGGAAAATTCTTCGTATATAATTCTTGATTAAATAATATTTCATCAACTTGATTAATATCCAATTTTTTTGCTTGAATTTTTTTAGCTATTGATATTACCGCAGTTAAAATTTCTTTTCTACTACCATAGTTAATAGCTAGGCAAAGATTTAATCCAGTATTATTGCGTGTAAGTTCAATCCCATTTTTTAAACCTTGAACCGTGGATTTTGGTAATGTATTCAATTCACCAATAATTGAAAATCTAACATTATTTTTATGTAATTCTTTTACTTCAATATTTATTGTGTTTAACAATAACTTCATAAGTGCACTGACTTCAGATGGCGGTCTATTCCAATTTTCAGTGGAAAATGTATACAAAGTTAAATATTGCACTCCAATCTCTCCACAGACTCTTGTTATCTCTCTTACAGAATTAATACCTTCTTTATGTCCTGCTAAACGGGGTAACGAACGTTTTTTAGCCCATCGACCATTACCATCCATAATTATTGCTATATGATTTGGTGTATTATTTTCAAGAATTGTATTTCTTAGTGATTTTTTCATTTTGGTATGATATAAAAAGTGAACGAAGTTACTTTGAGCTTATAATCGATACAACCAACATAGTTTTTTTTATTGACCTTTTAAATAACAAAATTAACTCTAATTTGTTCCACTATAATATTTAAGAAATCATGTTATTTAATTTTTCAGCTAAATCATAATATATCTTTCCAATATCGTTTATAGTCTCTTGCATTACAAGAGGTGCTCCAGAATCTGTAGCTATCATAACTTCTTTTGATAAGGGTATTTTAGCTAATAATGGGACACCAAGTCTTTCACTTTCTTTCTCTCCTCCACCTTTATTAAAAACATCAATATTTAATTTAAAAGATCCATCCGGTTGAATTTCAATATCTTGACCATTAATAGCTATTTTCGAATCCAAAATATTTGTACTACCATCTAAAATTAACCCTGACATATTTTCAACTACCCCAAGAACAGGAGTATTAACTTTTTGAAACATATCTGCTCCTTTACGCACATCAGCAAGAGCAATATCTTGTGGTGTTGTTACAATAACAGCACCCGTTATTTTCATTTTTTGAGTTAATGTTAATTGGATATCACCAGTCCCTGGTGGTAAATCCAATATCATAATATCAAGATCACCCCATTCCACATCCATAAAAAATTGTTCTGTCATTCTAGATACTAATGGACCTCGCCAGATTACAGGGGTATCATTCCCACTAATAAAACCAAAGCTCATTACTTGCATTCCAAATTTTTCTAAAGGAATTAATTTTTTATTTTGAGTCATTTTGGGTTGTTCAGAAAGATTTAAAGCTATAGGTAGAGAGGGGCCATAGATATCTAGATCTAACAAACCAACTTTTTTACCTTTTTTAGATAATGCACAAGCGAGATTTACTGCCACTGTTGATTTTCCAACACCACCTTTACCACTTGCTATTGCGACAATATTTTTAATATTATTTAAAACAGCTGGAGAGTTTTGCGCTGATGTTTGAACTGGAGGAGATTGATCATTAGAAATATTGATTTTTACATTAGTAAAATGAGGATCTAGTAAGTTTTTTATAGAATCAATAACAATTTGTTTTTTATCATTATTTTGAGAAGAGATATTAAGGTTAATAACAACTTTTTTATCATTAACGATAATATCTTTAACCATACCAAACGAAATAATATCTCTATTAAACCCAGGATATTTAATCGTTTTTAATTGATTAATGATTTGTTCTTTATTCACTTTTATCACAAAAAAAGCGGCTGTTTAAACAACCGCTTTAAGGTATTATTGTTAAATATTATTTTAGCCAGGAAGTTCTCTTCCAAACCATTCGTAATTAATGTTAATATACTTATTCCATTCATCTGGAACTTCACTTTCCTCAAATATTGCTTCAACTGGACATTCAGGTTCACAGGCACCGCAATCAATACACTCTTCAGGATCAATATATAATGAATCAGTATCTTTTGGAACAAAACCGTCAACTTTAGCTTCTGCTCCTGCTCCTTCCTTATCATTAGGACCATGAATACAATCCACCGGGCAAACTTCCACACAAGCGGTATCACAAGTCCCAACACACGGTTCACAAATTATATAAGTCATTCTTGTACTCCTTTAAGATAACTTAAATTTTTTAATGTTGTTTAACATGTGAATTTAGATTGAAAAAATGAAATGTTAATAATCTTTTGAAGTAATTTCTTTTGAAAGTTATACTAGATAAAAACTAATAAAATACTTTATGAATTATATCATAATAGACCAAGGTACATCATCCACAAAGGCATTTTTATTCAATTCAAAAGGTGAAATAATTCATAATAATACAATTAAACATGAAATAATTAATCCAAAAAAATTTCATTTTGAAAATGATCCGATTGAAATCCTTAATGCAATAAAAAAACTTTTTCAAGAAATGATGGATGCAACTTATAATGTAAAAATACGTCACGCAGGTTTATCTGTACAACGTTCAACATTTATGTTTTGGAACAAATACACATTAGAACCCATAACACCCGCTATTAGCTGGCAAGATAGTAGAGCTTATAAAACTATTAAAAAATATGAAAAATATAAACAACGATTATGGGAAATTACTGGGACTCCACTTAGTCCACATTTCGGAGGACCTAAATTTTCTTATTTAACATTACATAACATCCATCTCAAAACATTAATTAAAAAAAATCAAGTTTTTTTTGGACCATTAAGCTCATATTTAACACATGCTATGACAGGGACAGCAGCGTTAGATCATACAATAGCATGTAGAACGTTATTATTTAATCTCAAAAAAAACACCTGGTCAAAGTTTGCATTAAAACTTTTTAAAATACCACAAACATGCTTACCACCACTTAAACCAGCTAAAAATGAATATGGAAAAATTTTTAATAGCAACATTCTTTTATCAACAGTAATCGGTGACCAACAAGCAGCATTAATTGGGCAACATGGTTTGATTCATAATTCACTTGGAGCAAATTTTGGTACTTCTGGTAGTATTCAATACAATGTGGGAACAAAACCATTAATTAAAAAAGGATTGATCTCGAGTATATTATTTTCATCAGATAAAAAAAATATTTTTATGCTGGAAGGAACTATTAATTCATGTAATTCTTTATTTTATAATTTAGAAACATTGTTATGTATAGATCATAAAAAAATGAATTGGAATGAAAGAATAAAAAACATTAAAACTAAAGGAATAATGATTCCTGGAGCGTCTGGGCTTGCCGCACCTTACTGGACAATTGGTTTTAATAATATTTTTATTGATTTACCATATAATAGACCTAACCAAATAATAAGAGCAGGAATGGAATCAATCGGATTCTTAACCAATGACATTTTAAATTGCTTTAAAAAAAATAAAATAATTTTACCAAAAAAACTTACAGTTTCTGGGGGAGGAGCGCGCTCTTCTCTTTTACAATTTATTGCTAATATTACTGGGTTTGAAATTTATTTATCAACAATAAAAGATAGAACTGCATTAGGAGTATTTAAAATTCTTTGCCCATCAATAAAGAAAGTTAGAAAAAATGACCAAAGCTTTATACCTCAAAAAGACTCATATGGAACTATAAAACTAAAAAATTGGAAAAAAGCTATTAAAAATAACGATATTAAAAAAGTTTATTCAGATATATAGAGTTTACGATTCTGTAGCTCTGTCATGTCTTTTACTTCTTTAATCTCTTTAACTGCGCCTTTAATCTCTGAATTTAAATTTTTTAAAATTTTATCATTAACGGCCATGGAATTACTTAATTGGATAAAATCTTTATTAGCAACAATAACCTGTTCTTTTGCATTTTTAGTATCATCAATTAACACATCAAGTTGAGATTCAATTTGATTTATTTTTTCTTTAAGATTATCTGATTGTTCATCATTATTCCCAATCTTCTTATTAATCATTAATAATCCTATGACAACAAGAAAAATATTGAAAGTTAACAAAACAGTAGTAGAAGAGTTTTCATTTTTCATAAATTAAATTTTTTTTTATTTTTAATTAATTAATTCTAATTCATACAAAAACATGTGAATTAAAATAATCAGTACATACTCATAATACCAAGCATAATTAATGTAAAATATGGTACTAAATCTGATGCGCCAACATAATCTTTAGATATTCTTTGTCCTAAAAATAGGCACATAAGAGTAACTGCAAGAATTACAAACCCATAAAAAATCCACAAAGTTGTTTTTTGGGCAAAAGCAAAATAAATACCATACCCAAGAGTTACCGAACCAATAATTTCTAACAATGTAATAATAGTTAACAAAAAAGGAGTAAAATTATGAAACAAAGTTTGAGAAAAATGTTCACGAAGAAAATTTAAATTATCCTGCCTATTAATAATTTTATCTAAACTTGATTGCAAAAATGCAATTAATAAAAAAATTGCAATAAAAATCTGACATAAAACTAATGGATCTTTAAATGGGATGCCAAGTAATTCAATTCTATCGCCATATAATTCTGCTACATTATTTGCAATAATAAATGATGGGAATAAGATAAAAAAATAGTAGTAAAATTTCATATTCATCCTTTTTTGTCTATTAGGTTACTTATTCTATTAAATACCAAATTTCGCAATTCAACAATTTCCATATTTTTAAATGTTTTACTTGTAATGGGCTGTCCAAATTTAACAGTTAAAATTCCAGGAAAAATACGCCAATCACTTTTCTTTTTTGCTTTAAATCCACCCAATAATCCGATTGGTATTATTGTGGCATTAGTATTCTTTGCTAAATGAAATGGGCCTTTTTTAAATGGGCCCATTTGACCTGTTAAAGTTCTAGTCCCTTCTGGTGAAATTAAAAAAGAAACTCCTTTATTTATCGCATCTTCAGCTAAATTTAAACTACCAATTGCTTTTTTAATTTTTTGTCTAATAATTGGGATTACACCATATTTTCTAATAATAAATCCCCAAATGGGATATTTAAAAACTTCTATTGCAGCCACAGCTGTGATATAATGTGGAATATAAGCTCCAATCATAAATTGATCAAACATTGATACATGATTAAACATATATATATAGGGTGGTTCAATGTCATGCGATAAATCGTTTTCTTTTTTTAACCACTGACCAGCGAAAAAGCAAGACAACCAACAAAAAGGACGGATAAAATAAAAAAGACTATTTCTTGGGACGATAATTATTACTAATAGTAATAAAATTAGCGATGGTATAAAAAAAACATACCATACAGGCCATATTAATATTGAAAAAATTATCTTAAACATAAAATTGACTTTGTTTAAATAATTCAAAAATTTTATGATTTGCTTTTGGAAAAGGAAAATTTTTTATTTCATTTATGGTAATCATCTTTGCATTATTATTTAATTCTAATGAATCCTTCTTTTCTCTACAATAAAAACAATATAATGTTATTTTAAAATGAGAATACGAATGTTTAACAATACCTATTTTATTGATATTTTTAATTGAAACACCACATTCTTCTCGAATTTCACGCTTAAGTGCAACTTTTGCACTTTCCCCAGGTTTAATTTTTCCTCCAGGAAATTCCCATAATCCTCCTAACATACTTTTTAAATTTCGTTTTTGAATATAAAATTTATTTTCTCTCCATATAATTCCTATTGAAATATCATAATGAGGTAAAGTTTTAGTTTTAATTTTGTTAGGATATTTATCAGATTTATTATTCCTATAAGCATAACAATTTGTTCGCAGAGGACATTTAGAGCATAATGGATTAGATGACTTACATAATAAAGAACCTAAATCCATCATCGCTTGATTAAAATCACCTGGATTATCTTTAAAAATCATTTTATTAAGATGCACCATAATTCTTTTCTCGTTATGCCTTGTCAAATTTTTTATACCAAGCATTCTAGACATAACTCGTTTTACATTAACATCTAATACAGGATATGGTTTTTTAAATGCAATTGATAACACAGCTGAAGCAGTATATTCTCCAACACCAGGGAGTAAAATAAAATTTTTTCTATTATTTGGAATTTTACAATGAAAATCATCTTTAATAATTCTAATAGCTTTATAGAAATTTATGCACCTTTTATAATAGCCCAATCCTTCCCAATATTTTAATACAGTATCTAATTTTTCATTGGCTACGGAGCTGATTGTTGGAAATCTCTTTATCCACTTATTATAATATGGTAATACAGTATTAACCTGGGTTTGCTGAAGCATCACTTCAGATAACCAGATTTTATATGGATCTTCAGTGTCCCTAAAAGGTAACAACCTTTTATTTTCTCCATACCAGTCATGCAATTTTTGTGTAATACTATTAAATTGCATTATACAATTATTTTAATTTTAGTTTTTCTATTGTCCAATTTAGGTTAGACATAGACTCTAATATTGATTCATAAAAGTCACCATTAGTTTCATTTCCTACTATTATTCCAATCTTTTCAATTTGGCTTTCAGTCACATTATAAATATCACGGCCAATGTCTGTTAAGAAAACCTTAATAATTCTGTTATCTAAACTAAAACGCTTCCTAATTACCCAGCCTTTTTTTTCTATACCATCAATAAGCCTTGTTGCTGTACTATTATCAATACCAAGCTTTTGAGAAAATTTTGACATTTCAACACCATCATCATCTAAAATAGATATTGCGATTAATTGCTGAAATGATGCTTCATTATGTTTTAGCTTACCCTTGTACAAACTCTGAAGTGATATAAAAAGATTATGTAATAATTCTCCATATTGCATAATTGTAATATACAAATATTATTTTATAATGACTTTAATAATTTTACATGGTCTAAAACAATTTTACGAGCACGCCACTTTTTAGTATTAGAACCAAAATGCCCTAAAACACTCCAATGATCCATATCCTCAATTTTTCTCCAATACCACTGCCCAGTAATTAATAAATCATTTGAATCATATTCAATGATTGGATCTGACCCATTAGCACCTGTTGTAGGACCATACATAGACACTGTATTAACTACACCGTCATTTTCATACCACAGTGTATCTGTTTGTTCCCCATCTAACCAATATCCAGATCGTGTCGCTATTAATTTTGCTCTAGCTTTATTAAGTAATGGAGTATCATCAATAGGAAGCTGCAATCCGGTTTTTTCATCCCGAAAAGTCGTAGAAGTAACAAAAGAAAAATAATAAATTTCGGGAGATGCTTGTAAATATCCGTTAAGCTCCATAGCCCCATCTAAACTTAAATCATAAGTACTAAAATTATTTGTATTTATTATAGAGCTTTGACTAATACGAGTAACATAACTTATCCATGATTCATTTTTTTCTCTATTAAATCCAAAGTGTTGTAAATCAAAATTAAAATAATTGTTACCTAGAATTCCCGCTATACCAGCAAAATACTGCACAAAAGGAATTGTATTCGTAATAATATATGTTAAAGTTGTTCCATCATGCGGTGTAGCTATACTAGTTATACTTTTAATCCACCCCAAATTTGTCTCACCTAATAATTGAGATTGCTCATACCTTTCTTCTGATATCAAAAACTCTTGAGATAATAAATAAGCTAACATTCTAGCTGTTTGCCCACCCATACTATGAGAAATAATATGAATAGGGTGTTCATTGTCCCATTGAGGATAAAACCCATCATATTTTTTATTTTTTGGTTTTTGAATTATCCTGTTTTTTTGAGAATGAGATAATCCATAATCAACCTGCCCACCTTTAATTTGATAATAAGATTCTACAGCTCGATCCCAGTTAGATGAAATTGGCCCAACTGAAACTTCAATAACCTTAGAACCATTACGTTCAAGTTCCTTAATTAAACTACTGTCACCCCCCCAATAAGAATATCCACCCATTTCATTTGGTCCCCAACCCATAAAACCATGTATTAAAACAATAGGATAATTGTTTTGAGCTAACAACATTGTTAAAAAAATAAAAATTTTTATATATATCAAAACTTCATACCTATATCTAAAGCTTGGATCTGCGCTCCATTTCCATATAAATATATTCCGTATTGAACATTAATATTATTTATCATATATAAAACACCAAAACCAGTAGCACCTAAAATAGACTTAGAAAGTTTTTCAGATGTATTTTGATCAAATTTTCTCGATGAAGTACCAAGCATTAAATTTAATTTTTTATTAATCTCAAATAACGAACCTAAAAACATTTCATTTTCATTTATAAAATTATTAATTAATAAATCAATGTATATAACAGCTGGTAAATAACGTAATTTTTTTGAACCACTAATCACAATTTCAGGAATCAGCTGCATTGGTTTTTTATTTTTAAGTCCTATGCCAATTTGATGAAAAGAAAGTCCAATTGCATTATTAATATTTTTAAAAAATATTTTTGTCCCGATATCGACCGATAAGGAATTAATTTTAAACCCATTAAAAAAAGATCTATGCCAATTCAAATTAGCACCTATAAAAATTGGAAAATTAATTATTTTTTTAGAAAAAGATGAGCCTACCCAAGTTTCATATGAATGATAATTACCTAAAAAATTTGCATCTTCATCATACTCTTGAAAAATACCGTAAGATATATATTTCAATGATGGTGAAAAATGAAATTTTTCTAATGGAAAATTAAAACCAATACTTTGACTTGAAATAGAAGCCGGATATTTAACTATAGAAGTAATAAACTGTCTATCTAAATGATTCATGGCAGGATTAATTTTTAGAGAAATTGAAGATGGGAGTAAAAAACCAGCGCCGCCCATTGCAATACTTTTTGAAGAAGTAAAAGTATTCGTATTTCTAGATAGCTGCGCGTTACAAGCAACAATGAAAATAAAAATGCAAATGAAAATTCCAAACCTCATAATTAAATAAGGCTCATTGGATCAAAATAAATATTAAGTTTATTCTGTTTTAAATTAAATTTCTTTTTTGCGTTGTAAAAATTTTCCTTAATAAAAAAATGTAGTTTAGCTCCATTAGGATCTAATATTTTTTTTGATTTAAAAACAATTTGATATCTAAATTTATTTTTTAATTTTTCTAGAAAACATGGCGATGGCCCCAAAACTTCTAGTCCTTCAAATTTTCCAATAATATTAAAAGCAATTCTATCCATTAAACTAATAAGATCAATACGATTAGAGCCTATGACTTCTATTTTTGCAAGCCAACTATACGGTGGATAATTTAATTCTTCTCTTTCATTTAAAGTGGTGTGATAAAATTTTGAAATATTTAATTTTTTAGCATTATTTATAACTATATTATCTGGAGAATAAGTCTGTATCACAACCTCACCTGGCTTCTGGCTTCTTCCAGAACGACCTGAGGCCTGATATAACAATTGAAAAACTTTTTCTGATGCTCTAAAATCAGGTAAATGCAATCCTAAATCCGCGTTAATAATTCCAACTAATGTTGCATTAGGAAAATCCAATCCTTTTGCAACCATCTGAGTTCCTATAAGAATATCAAATTCATGATTACTAAAAGATTTTAATAATGTCGTTATATCATTACTAGATTTTGAAGTATCCATATCTAATCTTTTCACTCTTGCAGAAGGGAATGTTTGCTTTATCAAACTTTCTACTTTTTGAGTTCCCGTACCAAAATACTTTAATTTATTATTTTTACATTTAATACATCTTATTAATGTTCCAGAAAAAACATATGAACAAAAATGACAAATTAACTTGTCTTCGTTTTTATGATAAGTGAGTGCAATTTTACATTGGTTACACATCAAGACCTCACCACATTCATTACACTTTATAATAGGAGAAAAACCACGACGATTTTGTAATAAAATAATTTGTTCATTATTATTAATTCTTTCTTCAATTTTATCTTGCAGTAAACCAGAAACTACCTGACCATATTTTCCAGTTTCTTCTACAATAGATAACATATTGACAATGTGTACAGTAGGATATTTTGCATTACCAAAACGTTTTGGTAAATAAAGATATTGAAACTTTTTTTGTTGATAATTATAATAACTTTCTAAACTAGGCGTTGCACTGGCTACAATAACAACAGATTTTTCTAAAGTTCCTCGCATAACAGCAACATCTCTAGCATGATATCTAGGATCTTTTGCATCTTGATAAAAAGAAGATTCTTGTTCTTCATCAACTATTATTAAACCAATATTTTTCAATGGTGAAAAAACAGCGCTCCTTGCCCCAATAACAATTTTATATTCACCTGAACAAATCTTTGTCCAAGTCCATGAACGTTGCTGTTGAGTTAATTTTGAATGCCACACAGCTACAGCATCACCAAAAACTGCTCGGAAACGACCTGCAATTTGGGGAGTCAATGCAATTTCTGGTAAAAGAACAATTGCCGTTCGATTTTGTTCTAAACAAATTTTAACCGATTCAATATATATCTCGGTTTTTCCACTGCCAGTAACTCCATGTAGTAAAAAAGGCTCATAGCAATACCTGTTTAAACTCAAAATAATTTGATCTATCACTTTTTGTTGATCAATATTGAAGATCACCTTTTTATGTATTGGCTCAAAACTAAATTTGTTTACATCAGGTATCTTGTCTTTTTCAATAATATCAATTAATCCTCTTTTTTGTAAAGCTAAGCAAACTTGCATTGGGTTTTTTACAATATCCTTTAAAGATGCAATATCCTTTATGGAATCTTGAGAACAAAGAATTTCATATACGGCATATTGTTTTGGAGCTCTTGTTTTTAAATCTTTTAATATTTCTGAATCAATTTTTTGTTTTAATAAAACAAATTTTTGTTTTGGTAAACGATAGTTCTTTGAAATGGATTTTGGTATTACAGTATTAGCAACTTTACCTATTGGAACCATATAATATTTACCTACCCAATGAATCAATTTCCATAAGAGAGGAGTAAAAATTAAAATATTATCTACAGGCTCAATAATTTCTTTTATATTCCCAGAATAAGAAATAGAGTTGTTGACATCAACAACTACACCTTGTATAGTTTTATTTCTTAATGGGACTATTACTCTCGAACCTATATTTATACTATGCAAATATTCTTTGGGGATAGAATATGTAAAGGTTTGAAAACTACGGATAGGAAAAGCAACTTCAGCAAACATATTTATTAATTATATCAAACCAGAAAATAGCAAGCAACATATTCCCTACTTTATAAATAGGATAAAAATTACGACTTAATTACATATAATTTCACTTCTGATGCAAAACTCTCGGCTAATTGTATAGCAATATGATAAATACCTAATGCTTTTATTGGACTTTCTAATACAATTGCATTCCGATCAATATTTAGACCCTCTAATTCTAAAGCTTTTTGAATATCAATAGATGTTATAGAACCAAACATTTTATCCTCTTTTCCAACTTGAGCTTTAATGGTAATTTCAGTTTTAGATAATTTTTTTAATAAAATATCATATTTTACACTTTCCTTATTCTTCTGTCTTTCTATATTTTTATTTTTTTCTTTAACAATCGAAATATTTTGTTTTGATGCACGTAATGCGATCCCCTTAGGAATAAGCTTATTTCTAGCAAAACCAGATTTCACATTAATCAAATCACCTGCTTTTCCTAAACCATCGTAATCAACTAATAAAATAATATCCATAATTATCCTCTCTTATTCTGAGTTATTTTCAACGTAAGGCATAAGAGCAATTGAGCGAGAACGTTTAATCGCTCGAACTAATTTTCTATGCATTTTTGCACTAGTTCCAGTAATACGTCTTGGCATAATTTTACCTTGATCATTTACAAAACGACGCAAAAGCTTTACATCTTTATAGTCTATATCTGTAATACCATTTTCTTTAAAATAACAAAATTTCCTTTTATTTTGAAACGCCATTATTCATCCTCCTTACTTGATTCGCTTAATTCAACATCTGATGTATTTTCTGCCTTAGTTACGCTTTCCACTACTTCATTGCCCTCATTGTCAGCAATATTACTTAACTCTTTACTTACTTCGTTTTGTTCGATAGGAATTTCAACTGATTTTTCTACATATTTATCAGGCTTCTCTTTTAACGCAACAGTCATATGACGCAATACAGAATTATTCAATTTTAACCAAGTTTCAAAATCTTTCATTTTTTCTAAATCTTGTATTTCAAATTGTAAAAGAATAAAAGAACCATATTTCTGATTTGCTATTGGATACGCAAGCCTTTTCTTACCCCATTCTCTATGATTAATTATACTTGCCTTTGTTTTAATTAATTCATTCTTAATCTGATCCATGGTTTTTTCTACTAATGTATTTTCTAAATTTGGATCAACTATATAAATTGTTTCATAATACCGCATAATTACTCCTTCTCTTTTATGCAATAAGTGGTGCAATAACTAATGAGACCACTGACATTAATTTGATTAATATATTTAATGAAGGTCCTGAAGTGTCTTTAAATGGATCACCAACTGTATCACCTACAACAGCAGCTTTATGAGCCTCTGAACCCTTGCCTACCACACCATTACCAAAAGTAATTCCTTCTTCTATCATTTTTTTTGCATTATCCCAGGCACCACCAGCATTAGATTGAAAAATAGCCATTAAGACCCCTGACACTGTTACACCTGCCAATAAGCCCCCAAGAGTTTCAGGTCCAAAAATAAACCCAACTACAACAGGGGAAATAACAGCTAATAAACCTGGTAAAACCATTTCTTTAATTGCAGATTGAGTCGAAATCTCAACGCAACGCCCATGCTCTGCTTTTGATAAAGCATCTTCATAAACAGCCCTATCATCATCATTCCAATCACTTTCATTTTTTAAATTCATTAATTCTAATGCACTTTTTAATTCTGGAATATCTCTAAACTGTCGTCTTACTTCTTCAATCATAGCCATTGCCGCACGACCTACAGCACCCATAGCCATAGAAGAAAATAAAAATGGTAACATACCACCAACAAAAAGTCCAGCCATAACTGTTGGATTTGAAATATCAATACTTTCAATTCCACTTTGAACCATAAACGCCGCAAATAATGCAAGCGCAGTAAGAGCCGCAGACCCTATAGCAAAGCCCTTTCCAATTGCAGCTGTGGTATTCCCAACTGCATCTAATTTATCGGTACGCTCACGAACCTCAACAGGCAATTCAGCCATTTCTGCAATACCACCAGCATTATCAGATATTGGGCCATACGCATCTACTGCTAACTGAATCCCAGTATTAGCCAACATACCTAAAGCAGCCATAGCTATACCATACAATCCTGCAAAATGGTAAGCACCCATAATACTTATTGCAATAATAAGAATCGGAATTGCTGTTGATTGCATTCCAACGCCTAAACCAGCAATGATATTTGTAGCTGGACCAGTCATAGATTGCTCTGTGATAGATTTAACTGGAGAAGTTCCAGTACCTGTATAATGTTCTGTAATCATACCAATACCAAGACCTGCTAGAAGACCAATTACAGTTGCATAAAACACACCCATACTAGTAAACTCAACTCCACCTTGTAAAAAAGTTAAAGGTAAAAATTTTTGAATTAAAAAATAAATCACACCGACCATAATAATAGCACTACCAAACTCACCTTGATTTAATGCTTTTTGCGGATCCCCTCCTTCTTTTACAAATACCATAAAAGTTCCAATAATTGATACAATAATACCTGATGCAGCAATAACTAATGGAAGTAATACAAAGTTAAAATCAAAATTCCCTAATACAAGAATACTGGATCCTAAAACCATAGATCCCACAATAGAACCAACATAAGATTCAAATAAATCTGCACCCATACCAGCAACATCTCCAACATTATCCCCAACATTATCAGCAATTGTTGCAGGATTTAAAGGATGATCCTCGGGGATACCCGCTTCTACCTTTCCTACCAAATCAGCACCTACATCCGCAGCCTTTGTATAAATACCACCGCCAACACGAGCAAATAAAGCAATAGATGAAGCACCTAAAGAAAACCCTGACATTACATTTAAAACAATAGAAATATTTTCACTATCAGATCCAAATATATTTGTGTAATACATAAAAAGACCACCCAACCCTAAAATGCCAAGCCCAACTACACTAAGCCCCATCACAGAACCACCACTGAATGCTACATTTAATGCTGTAGCCAAACCCGTACGAGCAGCATGAGTTGTCCGATTATTGGCTTTAGTCGCAACTTTCATACCAAGGAATCCTGCCAATCCAGAAGCCAAAGCACCAACTATAAAGGAAAAAGAGATCAGTGCGCTTGAGTCTTCTCTACCATTATTTGCAAAACCAAGTAACACAGAAACAACCACAACAAATAGAATAAGCACTTGGTATTCAGCTTTCAAAAATGCCATGGCACCATCAGCAATACTTTTACCGATTTTTTTCATACGATCAGTACCTTCATCCTGATCCTCAATCCATTTGGTTTTCCAAAACGAGAATATAAGTGCTAAAAGACCAGCAGCTATTACATACATTATTTTATTATCCATTAATTAACACTCTCCATAATTAAGAATTAAATTTATTCATTGTACGATCTAAGCCATGTATTATTAAATATTGCATAGCATCCGCACATTTTTGCACCATAATTTTAGCGTTTTCAATACTATCTTTATTAAAAGGCTTAAGAACATATTCCTCTGATGGACGTATCTGTTCCAATGTTTCAGCGATACCCAACCTTATTCTCACAAATTGATTTGTTTGCATTTTATAAATAATATTTTCCAAACCTCGATGACAACCATCACCTCCTTTAGGACGAATACGAATAACACCTAATGGTAAATCAACGTCATCTAAAACTATTACTACTTCAGATGGCATTAAGCACCATTGAAGCATAACATCCTTTACTGCATTACCACTGTTATTCATCATTGTTGTAGGCTTAATTAACAAGACTTGATTTTGTTTAGTTTGAGAAAATACATAATCACCTTTACCTGGATTAAAAATCATTTTATTCCTATTTGCAAATTCATCAAGCACCCAAAAACCTGCATTATGTTTGGTGTTAACATATGAATCCCCGATATTTCCTAGACCTATAAAAGCGATCATGAATCCTCAGATTTTTCATCAGAATCGCTCCCAGAAGATTCTTCCGTTTTATCTTCACTTGCTTCTCCTTCTGAGTCGCTTACACCATCATCAATTCCTTCTTCATCAAAAGCGTCTTCAATAACTTCTTCTTCTGATGCTGGGGGAGTAACAGATACAATATTCAAAGTTGGATCAGAAATAATATCTACATCATCTAAATCAATTTTTATATCCGATACAGCTTTTGCTGAGTTCAATTCTAAATCTTCTATATCTAATTCAATTTTTTCAGGAACATCTGTTGGGTAACAACTGATTTCAACTTGGTTTAAAGATTGAGATAAAACTCCTCCTTCTTTAACACCAATAGATTCTCCCACCAAAACAAGTGGAACTGATATCGTCATTTTTTCTGAACGACGAACTCGCATTAAATCCACATGCATAATATCGTCTGTAACAGGATGATATTGTAATTGTTTAATCATTGTATATTGACTCTCACCATCTTGTTCAACTTCAAATATTCTTTGGCCTGACTGCATAGCATGAAATAAAACCGATTTTTCAATAGAGATATTCACATTGTCTTCTCCAGAATAATATAATACTCCTGGTATAAAACCTTTTCTGCGGATTGCCTTAGCACCCTTCTTACGGGTCTCCATTCTATTTATAATATCTAATTTATAATAAGATGATGCCATTATTTCTTCTCCTTTCTAAAACTCAAATAAAGCACTTACAGATTCTCCATTATGCACTCTATGAACTGCCTGTCCAAAAACAGCATCAACTGATACTATATGTATCTTATCAATTTTTTTCTCTTTTGAAATTGATATTGTATCCGTAATAATAATTTTTTTTATTTCTGATTTTTCAAGACGTTCAATGGCTGGTCCAGACAAAACACCATGTGTTGCCACAGCCGTAACGGACTTTGCACCTTTTTTAATAGCCGCATCAGAAGCATTCACAAGAGTCCCTGCAGTATCTATCATATCATCAATAATTAAAACATCCATATCTTTTAATTCACCAATTAAATGATTTATTTCTACTTCATTGGGCGCAAATCTTCTTTTATCTATTAGTGCAAAATGCATTCCTAAATTTTTCGCATAACCTTGACTCATTTTAGCTGATCCAATATCTGGTGCAAGCACTACTGATTTTTTTGGATTAAAATTTTCATTCTTAATAGCTTGAAATAAAACTGCCCTACTGTACAGATTATCAAATGGAATTTTTGCAAATCCTTGAATTTGCGTTGAATGAAGATCTAAAGTAATAATTCTATCCGCACCCATTGCAGTGATAATATCAACTACTACTCGAGAAGAAATTGGGACTCTCGGCTGATCTTTACGATCTTGTCGACCATAACCAAAATAAGGGATAACTACTGTTACGGTATCCGCAGAAGCACGAACAGCCGCATCAATCATTAAAGATAATTCCATAATGTTTTCAGCAGGACCATTAGTTGATTGAATAATAAAAACATCACACCCACGAATATTTTCTTCATACTTTACCCATATTTCACCATCAGAGAATGTACTAATAGATATTTTCCCTAAATTTTGATCAAGTGTAGCGGCAATATTTTCAGCAAGTGTTATGTTACTACGACCACTAAATATTTTTAATTTATTATTTTTCATATAATATATTTATTTAAAAGCTGGGGCGCAGGGATTCGAACCCCAACTGCCTGGACCAAAACCAGGTGTACTACCATTATACTACGCCCCAAATAATTTATTACAGCATTTACTTTATGATTGGATGGGCTATAAAGGTCTGGTAGGATGACATTAACACTGACTTAGCAGAAATAGCTTTTGCATCATCGTCAAATACCCCAAACACAGTCGAGCCTGATCCCGACAAACTGGAAAAAAAAGCACCTTCTTTTAAAAGAGCATTTTTTATTAGTCCAATCTCTGGATATGCTGGAACAATAATTTTTTCAAAATCATTCTCAAAAAACTCAAAAAGAACATTGTCTTTTTCAATAAAGTCGGCAAAGTTAATCACTTCCGCACTACTCTCCAAAAATAAATTAAATTTTTTATATGCCCATTTAGTATCAATTTGAATTTTTGGGATAACTAATAAATAGGTTCCCTTTAAAAAATTATCTAAAGAAGACAATCTGTCACCAATCCCATTACCTATCTGACAACCTCCATTTATAAAAAAAGGAACATCCGCCCCTAATAAAGAACCTATACTACATAAATCCTCTTTTGATAAATTTAAATCATATAAAGCAGATAATCCTTTTAATACCGTAGCTGCATTAGAAGATCCACCACCTAAACCACTTCCAGGTGGAATATTTTTTTGAAGTTGAATTAAAACACCATCAATATCATAATTCCTCAAAATATATCTCCAAGCACGAACACATAAGTTTGATTCATCATTCCTTAACCATTTAACGTTTGATGAAAATGTACAACCTGAATGCATCTTTTTCAATAATAGCACATCATGAAAGTCAACCTCTTGAAATAATGTATGAATATTATGAAATCCATCTTTTCTTTTATTAATTACCTTTAAACCAATATTAACCTTTGCAAAAGATTTTAATTTAATTTCATCCATTTATTAATCATCTGATAATGTTACAATAGCAATCGAAGACCAACCTTCCGAAATACCTATAGAACCAAGACCGTCTGTAGTTGTAGCTTTTACTGAAATTTGGGTTGGAGACAATTTCATTATTAAAGATAAATTGTTTATTATTTTAGATATATAATCTGCAATTAATGGGCTTTGCAAAACTATTGTACTATCAATATTATTTATTTTATATCCGAACTTTTCCAACTCCTTAATAGTCTCTTTTAAAAAAACACTACTTGGAGACCCTTTCCATTTTTCATTATTACTAGGAAAATATTTTCCAATATCTCCTAAACCAGCAGCGCCTAACATCGCATCTATTATTGCATGAATAAGAGCATCTCCATCAGAATGACCGAGAGATATTAAATTCGAAGGAACAGTAATGCCACCTATAATAAGACCATTGCCTTTAATTAGTTTATGCACATCATATCCAATGCCAGCACGAATCATTTAATTACACTTTCAGCTCTATACCAATCTAAAGGTGATGTTATCTTAAAATTATTAACATCACCATCTACAATAGCTATTTTAAAACCAAAAGATTCCATTAAAGAAGACTCATCAGTATAAACTAAATTATTTTTTTCAGCATATTTGAAAGCCTGTAAAATTTTTCTTTTCCAAAACACTTGTGGTGTTTGAGCTAACCAAATACTTTCACGATTTACAGTCTTATATACAAAACCATCTCGACAACTCTTCAATGTATCATAATTAGGAACAGCAACAATTGATCCATCATTCTTCATACAAGAATTTATAGAATTATCAATTATTTTTTTTGATAAAAAAGGTCTAGCAGCATCATGTATACAAATTATTTCTGCATTGTTATCTGAAGCAAAAACACCATTTTTCACAGAATTCTGACGTATTTCAGCTCCAGTTACAACCAATATGTTTTTTTTACTTTTTATAGAACTTAATTCATGTTGAATTAAATCTTTTTTATTTCGTGGAACTACTAAAATAATTTCACTTATTAAATCATTTAATAAAAATAGCTTTAATGAATAAGTATAAAGTGGCGCTCCGCCCAATAATTTAAATTGTTTTTTTTCTCCAAAACGGCTACCTAATCCAGCAGCTGTAATTATTGCAGACACCTTCAACTTTTACTTACACTATTATCATAGCATCACCATAGCTTAAAAATCTATAATCATTTTTCTTTGCTTCTGCATATGCTTTTTTAATCAATCGTCTACCAGCAAAAGCACTTACCATCATAAGTAATGTAGATTGTGGAGTATGAAAATTAGTAATTACTCTATCTACCATTTTATATTCATATGGTGGATAAATAAATTTGTCTGTCCAGCCCCTTTTTGGTGTAACTTGAAAACCAGATATTGCTATAGTTTCTAAAGCCCTGACAGTTGATGTCCCAACCGCAATTATTTTTCGATGACGTTTTCTCGCCTGATTTATTGCCATAGACGTTGTTGGTGAGACTTCAAAATATTCAGAATCCATTTGGTGACGATTTAAATCTTCAACTTGAACAGGTCTAAATGTACCAAGCCCTATATGAAGCGTAACGGTTTCAATTTTTACACCTTTTTTCTTTATTTTCTTTATCAAACCATCAGTAAAATGAAGCCCAGCTGTAGGAGCAGCAACTGCTCCTCTTGAAGATGCATAAACAGTTTGATATCTTTTTTTATCATTTTTATCTGCATCTCTATTGATGTAAGGAGGTAAGGGAGATGTCCCAATTTTATTAATAATATCATGAAAATTTCCCTGATCATATTCAAAACGAACAACACGACCACCAGAAACAGTATTATCAATAACATCACACATCAAATTTTTTGTGAAAACTAATTTATTACCAATACGAACTTTCCTCGCGGGACGAACCATTACTTCCCATAAATCCTCCGATAATTCACGCAAAAGGAACACTTCTACTTTTGCATCAGTACGATCTTTCGTCGCAAAAAGACGTGCAGGAAAAACCTCAGTATTATTTACAACAAGTAAATCATTTTTTCTCATATAATCTACAATATTATAAAACTTCCTATGTTCTATTTCGCCAGTATCTTTATGTACAACCATTAACTTAGAAAAATCACGTCTCGCTTCAGGATACTGTGCTATATTTTTTTTAGGAAGACGATAATTAAAATCTCCTAGTTTGTACTTTTTTTTCTTATCTATCATTTAAATAACCCCTGTTGGTCTTTAGTGTTTTTTATACCTAATAATTTATATGCTTTTTCTTGAGCAACTCTTCCTCTAGAAGTACGCATAATAAAACCCTCTTTAATTAAAAACGGTTCATATACTTCCTCTATAGTAGAAACATCTTCGCCAATTGCAACAGATAATGATTTTAATCCAACGGGCCCTCCAGAAAATTTATTAATTATAACTTCAAGAATTTTTCTATCCATTATATCTAAACCAATTTTATCTATGCCCAATTTTTCTAATGCAAATTCAGCTAATTCTAAATCTATTTTCCCAGATGCCTTTACTTGAGCAAAATCTCTCGATCTCCTTAATATTCGATTTGCAATCCTTGGTGTACCCCTACTTCTCCGTGCCAGCTCCATTGCACCATCATCATTAATATCGACATCAAGAATATTTGCAGAACGATTAATAATATGAAATAAATCTTCCGTATTATAATAATCAACCCTAAGAACTACTCCAAATCTATCTCGCAACGGAGATGTTAAATTTCCTAATCGAGTAGTTGCTCCAATAAGAGTAAAAGGTTCAATATTTAATTGTACATTTCGAGCACTAGGACCTTTGTCAATAATAATATCAATTGAAAAATCTTCCATTGCAGAATATAAATATTCCTCAACTATACTATTGAGACGATGAATTTCATCAATAAAAAAGACATCTCTATGCTCTAGATTTGTTATCATTCCAGCTAAATCTCCAGCCTTATCTACAACTGGACCCGACGCATGTCTTATGTTAACATTTAATTCTTTAGCAATTATATTTGCCAATGTAGTCTTACCTAATCCAGGTGGCCCAAAAAGCAACACATGATCTAAAGAATCACCACGATTATTAGACGCTTCAATAAATAGTTTTAAGTTATCAACAAGATCTTTCTGCCCAATAAATTCATCAAATTTTGAAGGACGAAGTGATTTTTCTATAAATAAATCATCTTCAATCGGGGTAGGATCAGTTATATGAATTTCTGTCATAGCTTAAAATCTATCTATATTATCTTAAATTCAGCCTAGAAGATACAATCTGAACGCTATAACAAAAAGATATCAGAAAGAAAATATTATCAATATTATTTTATTTATCTGGAATTGACCTTTTAAGCTTATTTATTCGCTTATTACGATCAAAAACAAAATGCAATATGCCATCCCAAATACTCTGAGGATCTAATTTTGACTCTGAAACAATCTGTTCAAAGGAACCACCAGTGCGCCAACAGTTATCAAAATCTGGCGACAATGAATACTCTTCAACAATATCATTCTTTATCCAATTTTTCATTAATTTAATTGAGGTATTCGTTATAACCATAGAATTATTCCAATCATTTTTTGAAATTATATACTCTTTATAGTCTGATGATTGTAGCTTAAATAATCCCCAACTTATGGCTGCAACAATTTTAACATTGGGGCCCCTATCTTTTAATCTAGAAAGAATTTGCATCAAGGAATTGATAGGTGCAGTACCTCTTATAATTACGATACCTTCTTTTACACGATCTGCATCATAATTTTTGATAATATAAGCACCTTTAGCGGCCTCTTTATAATGCGCTATTCCTAGCTTATTGCGATCAGGGATTATTATAGATGGTCTTGTTAAATGAACAGCAACTATTGAACTATCTTGTTTTAAAGCTGCAGATAATGTTGGTCCCACTTCATTATATTCCCAAGGATGAATATTTAATATAGATCCTTCTGGAAAGAGTTGAGTAACACCAGGGGCAAAAATTCCATAATGTGTCCTACTATCTTCAGCTGTTTCAGGTCCTGAATGCCCAACAACCCATATAACTTTTCCAACCTTTAGTTCAGAGTCTTGAGCTAGCTGACTAAAAAGCCGTAAAGGACCATATTTTAAATAACTAAAAGAACCATAAGTACTAACAGCACCATAAAAACCGTTAAAATCTTCATAAGGATTATTGCTAAAGTTTACAGTGGCAGCACCAGCCATCATTCCTGCATTTGTAAACTCTGTAATTCCTTGGGGGAAAAGAGGACTATTAAGATTAGTCTCCTTATCATAAAAACCTTTATCCGGTTTACCATTATAGCCTTTAGCAAAACCTGCAATATTTGTTGAACCAGCTAAATCCGCACTCATAGCTAAAACTAAAGGACGTCCATATTCTTTTTCCGCAAGGTCATTAATATAACTGGCATACTTTGCAAAACCTTTTCTATTAGGTGCCTTTGTTCCTGGCTCAATAAAAATATCATCAGGTAATGAATCAATACTAAATAAATCAGTATAAGATAACCTTTTTTTTGATGCCACGTTACAATCGTTAATCGTATCAGGTACAGAATCACCAATATTTACTAATCGATCAGATAAATACTTTACAAGATCTTTGTTTTTTTTCATTACAGAAAAAACGGTTTTAAACATAGATGTTGCTTGTAAAATTTGACCTTCACGCATTTGACTTGGAGGATCGCCAAAATTTTCAAAATCTACATTATATTTTTTTGAAAAATCTTCTTTTGTTTTCCAAAACAAATCTGAATTTCTTTTATGAGGTGTACCATGACTTTTGCTATCAAATAAATAATAACCACGTCCTTTACGTGTTTTGCTATAAATAACTTTAGGAATGTTTTTTTCTGCATTATCTATCAATAATTTATAATATGCCTTAACAAGCTCTTCCCAGTCTTCACCATCTTCTACACCTTCCACATGCCAACCATGGGCACCAAACCAATCTTTTGGGTTACCATATACTATTGAACTAAATGGACGACTATCAATACCATAATCATTCCAATCTAAAAAATAAATTAAATTACCAAGACCAAGACCCCATGCAGAATTAATAGTCTCATGACTAGCACCCGTTGTTAAACCGCCTTCACCTTCCATTGCGAAAACATTAACATTAGATGCACCTCCATACTTAAGTGCTAAAGCGGCTCCTGCTGCAAATGGAGATCCGTGACCACTTGGGCCAGTATTCGCTTTAAAAAATAATGTTTTACCTTGCATCTCTGCATGCCCAGGTAAACCACCATTTTGCCTTAACATTAATAAATCTTCCCATGTGAGTTGAAAATCAACTCCTTTAAAACATAAATATTTTTTATCCTTTGTATCTAAATAACGTAATCTTAGCGCTTCATTTAATACTGCCAATGTTGCATAAACAACAGGATTACAATGACCTGCTACAAGAATAAATCGATCTGAAAAAATTTTCCCAGCCTCTCTAATATCCCATCTCATTGCACCAGAAAGCAATGTGACAACCATAGCATGCACTTTTGATCTAGAGCCACCTGGATGTCCACTTTGACTTAAATTCAACATAATATCAATGCACTGATCAATTAAGTCTTTAGTTATTTCCCAAAAACCAAATGAATTTTTTAGTTTATTAAATGAATCCATATTAATTAATAGATTTATTAAGAATTTTTTTCAAATATTGACCTGTATATGAATTTTTTATTTTAATAATATCCTCTGGTATCCCTGCACCAATAATTTCACCGCCATTTATTCCACCTTCTGGACCTAAATCAATAATCCAGTCTGCTGTTTTTATGACATCTAAGTTATGTTCAATAACAATAACTGTATTGCCTCTATCTACTAAGCGCTGCAAAACATCTAATAACATATTAATATCTTCAAAGTGTAATCCTGTAGTTGGCTCATCTAAAATATAAAGAGTTTTTATATTTGAAACTTTTGAAAGTTCAGTTGCAAGTTTTATTCTTTGTGCTTCACCGCCTGATAATGTAGTTGCTTGTTGCCCAAGATGTATATACCCCAAACCAACATCATTCAAAGTTTCTAACTTCTTTTTAATGATAGGTATTGAATCAAAAAAATTAAGAGCATCAAAAACTGGCATTTCAAGAATTTCATGAATTGTTTTTCCCTTGTATTTAATTTGCAATGTTTCTCTATTATATCTCTTACCTTGACACACTTCACATGTTACATATACATCTGGTAAAAAATTCATTGCTATTTTAATTATACCATCACCTTCACAAGATTCACATCGCCCACCTTTAACATTAAAAGAAAAACGTCCTGGTTTATATCCACGAATTTTTGATTCTGGGAGTTTAGCAAATAAATCTCTAATATATGTAAAAATACCCGTATATGTTGCTGGATTTGATCTTGGAGTACGACCTATAGGTTTTTGATCTATTGCAACTACTTTATCTAAAAATTGATATCCTTCAATTGTTTCATATGATAATGGATAAGCTCTAGAGGAATTCAATACTTTTTTTAACGCTGGTAAAAGAGTTTCATTAATAAGAGAACTCTTTCCACTACCAGAAACCCCTGTAATAGTAATTAACCTTCCTAATGGAAAATCTATACTAATAGATTTTAGATTATTTCCTGAGGCTCCTTTAATCATTAGTTTTTTATCAGATTGGTTTCTACGAATCTTTGGAATTTTTATCATTTTTAAACCAGATAAATATTTTCCAGTTAATGACTTTTTAGATTTTAATAATTCCTTAGGTACACCAGAAAATGTTATCTCTCCACCATTTTTTCCAGCACGTGGGCCGATATCAATAACCCAATCAGCAGATTCAATTGTTTCTTGATCATGCTCTACGACTAAAATAGAGTTACCAATATCACGCAAAGATTTTAATGTGTCTAATAATCGATTATTGTCTCTTGGGTGTAAACCAATTGAAGGTTCATCTAAAATATATAACACTCCCATTAATTGCGAACCAATTTGCGTAGCCAATCTAATTCTTTGTGCCTCTCCACCTGATAAAGTGACCGCAGAACGATCTAGGGTTAAATAACTTAATCCAACATTCACAAGAAAAGACAATCTTTGCTGAATTTCTTTCAAAATTTGTTCAGAAATTTCTTGTTCCATTTTTGTTAATTTTAAATTATCAAAAAAACTACTTAAATCATCAATAGACATTGATGATATTTGTCCTATATCATATTCATTGATTTTAACCGACAAGCTTTCTTTTCTTAATCTTGTCCCTTTACAACCAGAGCAAGATTTCATACTCATGAATTGCTCTATCCATTCTCTAATGCCCGAAGATTTAGTTTGTGTGTATCTTCTCATCAGATTAGGTATAACTCCTTCCCATCCGCCAGAGTAAGTTCCATTCCAACGCTCTGAATTATATTCCATTTCAATCTTTTGTTCACCAGTACCATAAAGTAACATATGTCGTACATTAGGAGAGAGCTTAATCCATGGGACTGTAAAATTAAAATTATAATGCCTCGCAAGACTTTTAAGCATACTACCATACCAATTACCTCTTGGCTGCTCTCCTAATGGAGCAATAGCGCCTTGTATCAAACTTTTATTTTTATCAGGGACAACTATATTAGGATCGATTTCCATATGTGATCCTATACCATCACATTTAACACAAGCGCCATATGGAGAATTAAATGAAAACATTCTAGGCACTAAATCTTCTAAAGATATTTTACAATTAACACATGCAAAATTTTCAGAAAAAATGTGTTCTTTATTTGGCAATTCATTTATTACAATTATACCATTACCAATTTTTAATGCTAATTCTACCGACTCTGTTAATCTTTCTTTAATTGAATCATTAATAATCAAGCGATCAACTACTACTTCAATTGAATGTTTTTTATTTTTATTTAATTTTATACCATCTTCAATAGATACTACTTTTCCATTTACTCTTATTCTTATAAAACCTTCTTTTCGAATATCATCAATAATTTTTTTATGCTGACCTTTTCTTCCACGTACTATAGGTGCTAAAACATGCATTTTTGTATTAATTTTAAATTTAATTATTGAATCAACAATTTGCTGAATAGTCTGTTTACTAATAGAACTTCCACATTGCCAACAAAATGGCCGTCCTATATGCGCATATAAAAGCCTAAGATAATCATGAATTTCAGTTACTGTTCCCACAGTTGACCTAGGGTTTCGCACAGTAGCTTTTTGTTCAATAGAAATAGCAGGTGACAAACCTTCAATCGAATCTAAATCAGGCTTTTCCATCAAGCCTAAAAATTGCCTTGCGTAAGAGGAAAGCGATTCAACATATCTGCGTTGCCCTTCTGCATAAATCGTATCAAATGCTAGTGAAGATTTTCCAGAACCAGATAACCCCGTTATTACAACAAGCTGATCCCTGGGAATAACAACATCAATATTTTTTAAATTATGTTGTCTTGCTCCTTTTAAGGTGATGAATTTTTTAGAGTCCAATAGTATAAATGATTATATAAAAATTATTTTTTTCATGTTCATGAATAGTTTGAAATTTACAAATTTATCAATGTATTCTTTAATCATTATCTTTAATAGTAATAATTGTCCATACAAGATGAAGAAAGAAAAAAATATCAATGATTAAATTTTGATTACAAATATTTTCTTCTTGTTTTTCCAACTTAGCAATCTAAAAATTACAGTGTAATTATGATCAATTTAACATCCTATCAAAGACTTATTGCTATAATCTTATTTTTCTTAGTACTTATTCCAAGCTGTACAAAGGAAGACCCGACAAGACATCTCAATCTTGGAAATTGGTACTTACAACGAGGATTAGTAGATGAAGCTATAATGGAATTTCGAGAAGTTTCTCGCTTATTCTCTGGAGATCAAAGCAAACTAAAAAGAAAAGAATTTAATATTTTAGGCACAGCACATTTAAAGCTTGCTATCGCATATACAAAAAAAGGGTGGTGGGAATATGCATTAAATGAAGCAAAACGTAGCTTTGAAATTACCCCGAATAAAGATTGCCATGATTTAATTGCCTTAATTGATGAAAAATTAGCATTAAAAAGCGAATAATATTTTTTTAAAAATTAGATCGTCCCAGATCTAGATTCTCCACCATCACAATAAATAATAGAACAATTTATAAAATCAGCCTCAGATCGCAAAAGCATTGATACTGTATTCGCAACATCATCTGGAGTTGTGGTCCTTCTCATAGGATTTCTTTTTTTCGTATTATCAACCCAACTTTCCCAATTTTCTGTAATTTTTGTTAAAGCCCTTGTTGGCGTAACACCCGCTTGAATTGCATTAGCAGTAATCCCTTCAACACCTAATTCCCACCCAATCTGTCTAATTATAGCCTCCATTGCAACTTTTGCGACACTAACAGGACCATACCCTTCCATTGCCAAATAATTACCTTCACTAGTAAGACCAAGAATTCTTGACCCTTGAGATAATAGTTTTGCATTATATAATCTCTGTGTCCAATAAAGTAAAGAATTTCCCATAACATGAACAGTCATATCCATTTGTCTTTGAGTTACAGGTTTTGTACCAAAAAAATTCGTCGTTGTACCAAACGCAATAGAATGTAAAAGAAGTTTTATAGGTTCCCCTTTAGTAATATCCTTAATTTTTGGAATGTATTTATCCATTGAGTCCTCTGAAGCGGCATTTGTATTAAAATAATAACATTTTCCTTGGGAAATTTTCTCTACATCTTTGATAGTTTTACTTGCTATTTTTTTTGCTTCTCCACGATCAAAATGAAATGCAATAATACCAAAACCATCTGAAGCTAATCGTCTTGCTGTTGCCGCTCCATGGCCTGTTGAACCACCTAACAATAAAACCCATTTCGACATTTTCACTCCTAATAATTGTTGGAATATTAATTAATAATTTACCAGAATATTTTTAATTTTGGACATTAAATCTCTAATAAAAAATTATAAATTTTAACTCTCTGATTAATAAAAAAAACACAAGACATGAAAATAAAACATAGTTACAACAATAAAGAATTAATCAAAAGTGGCAATGGAACACTGTTTGGCTCTAAAACAGGGAAATTACCTTTAACACAAATGCTCATGTTAAGTAGAATTAAAGAAATTTATGATCATGGAGGAAAATATAATAAAGGGAGACTTATTGGAGAACTAGATATAAATGAAAATGATTGGTTTTTTCATTGTCATTTCAAAAATGATCCAGTTATGCCAGGTTGTTTAGGGTTAGATGGAATGTGGCAATTGGTCGGTTTTTATTTAACTTGGTTAGGTGGAAAAGGCCGTGGTAGGGCGCTAGGAGTAAAAGAAGTCAAATTCAAAGGACAAATTCGACCCTATCATAAAAAAATAATATACCATATAGATATAAAACGATTTTTCGATAAAAATGGAAATTATATGATTTGGGCTGATGGTACAGTAACAACAGATAATAATAAAATAATTTATTTTGCAAAAAATTTACAAGTTGGACTATTTAATAATCTAACGTATGATTTTGGTGGAGATCCAACACAAGATGCTTTTTAAATATAATTTATTTTATTAAAAAAAATGGCTTTAAAATGTGGAATTGTCGGGTTGCCAAACGTTGGTAAATCTACTTTATTCAACGCACTTACTCAATCTTCAGTCCCTGCGGAAAATTATCCATTTTGTACAATAGATCCACATTTAGGCATTGTAGAACTACCAGATAAACGCCTTTTTGAACTAAGCAACATATATAAACCTAAGAAAACAACTGCAGCAACAGTAGAGTTTACAGATATTGCTGGCCTAGTTAAAGGCGCTAGTAAAGGAGAAGGATTAGGAAATCAATTTTTAAGCCAAATTAGACAAACAGCAGCTATTATTCATGTGGTTCGATGTTTTGAAAATGAAAAAATAAATCATGTAGATGGGAAAATAAACCCAATTCACGACATTGAAATAATTGAAACTGAATTGCTTCTAGCAGATATTGAAATACTACAAAAAAGAAAACAAAAACTTAATAAAATAGCCAGGTCAGGAAATAAGGATGATCGCATCTTACTCTATATAGTAGATCAATTAATTAACCATTGCTCAAGTGGAAAGCATGTAAAAACATTCAAAATTGATGAAGAATTTATTAATTTAAAAAAATCCCTTCACCTATTAACAGATAAACCCATGCTCTACATTGGCAATATGGGAGAAGAAGATTTATTAAATAAAAATTCAAAACATTTAAATACTCTAACGGAATATATTAAAAACCAAAATAATGAAATTATTTTCTTATGCGCATCAATTGAACAAGAAATATCTTTATTGGATAAAAAAGAACAAAATACATTTTTTAATGAATATAATTTGTCTGAACCTGGACTAAATAAAGTAATTCAATCCAGTTTTAATCTGTTAGGTCTTCAAACTTTTTTTACATGCGGAGAACAAGAAGTACGTTCCTGGACAATTCGAAAAGGTGAACTTGCACCAAAAGCTGCAGGAGCAATTCATAGTGATATGGAAAGAGGCTTTATAAAAGCTGAAATATTTAAATATAATGATCTTATTAAATATCAATCAGAAAACAAACTAAAAGAATTAGGACTTATTAAACAAGAAGGTAAAAACTATGTTGTAAATGATGGTGACTGTATATATTTTAAATTTAATGTTTAAGCTAAATATTAGTCCTCGTCTTCATAATCATCCCACTCATCTTCATAATCATCATCGTCATAATCATCTTCATCATAATAATAATCAGGAGGATAAGTAAAATAAGGATTATTATTCATTGAATATGGATTAGAAGAAGGCAACTCTTCTTTTTTACTATCCTCTATTTTATTAGGGATTTCTTGCTTAACAACAATTACTTTAGGATCACTATTAGTAGTAGTATTAGAACCTTGTACTTGATTTATTGCGTTCATAACAAAATCACGATCATCTTTGGAAAGATTACTTGTATTTGTAGCACTTGAAGAGGTTAACACATTTTGTTGATTCCTAAAATTGAGTCCAGTAAGTATTGCAAAAAATAATATTACTAAGGATAATATCGACCCTTCAGCTTCAAACTCAAAGCCACCCCAAAGATTTTGAGTAATTCCAAAACCAAGAAAAATCCCTATGGCAAGCATAACTCCAAAGAGAATAATCATATTACCCATTTGCTTAGGAATATTAGATTCCATAACAAGCATATATAAAAACCATACTAATATTCCCAATACAGTTATAAGAATACTAGCAAGAAACTCACCCAACAATAGAGCTATAACAAAACCTACAACCCCAGCTGCCGGAATTATATACCCAAACCCGGATTTCATATCATTAGCCATATTGAAACTCCTAAAACACCTCGATTTACATCAAAAATTGCTGTTTGTTTATAACAAAAGCAAGATTTTTCATTAATTACATATTCTAATAATTTCTATTGTACAATATCATAAATCTATTGCGTAATTTTACGTTGAATTATGTTAAATAAGCCTATCAAAATTGGTGTTATTGGCGTAGGCCATTTAGGCATACATCATGTAAAACATTATAATGATCTTAATAATACAATACTTATTGGAATCCATGATATAGATATAATAAGAGGGGAGGAGATTGCAAATAAATATGCAATTAAATTTTTCTTAGACCTAAAAACATTAATAAAAAATGTAGATGCAGTTTCAATAGTAACTCCTACAACATATCATTTTGAAACCGCAAAACTTTGTATCAAAAACAAAAAACATGTATTTATTGAAAAACCGATTACAGTTACATTAAAAGATGCAGACGAATTAATTAAATTAAGTAAAAAATATGGTGTTATTATTCAAGTTGGTCACATTGAAAGATTGAACCCTTCATTATTAGCGCTGAAGCCTTATACGATTAAACCAAAATTTATAGAAATCCAAAGATTGGCTCCTTATAGTGAGAGAGGATCAGACGTACCTGTAGTTTTAGATAAAATGATACATGATATTGATATTTTATTATCTTTAGTTGATTGTCCAGTTATTTCACTACAAGCAACAGGAATGTCAATAATCACTAATTCTTTAGATATAGCACATGCAAGAATAAAATTTAAAAACGGAACTGTGGCAAGTATAATGTCTAGCCGTATTGCACAAAATGATATTAGAAAGGTAAAACTATTTCAAAAAAATCTTTATGCAACTCTCGATTTATTACTAGGATTGACGGAAGTATATAAAATAAGAAACAACCAACCTAATGATATAAATATTATTGAAAGTGTTCCTTTTTTACGTAATAATAAAAAACAGTTTATAACCTATGAAAAACCTTTAATAAAATTGAATGATGCACTGAAAGAAGAATTAAGAAATTTTATACAATCAATAATTGGTAATGAAAAACCAATAGTAGATGGAGAATCAGGAAAAAATGCCCTAGCACTAGCTCTCCGAATCCAAAATGAAATTAATAAGGATATCCATTTATGGGATTAAGATCGTTTTTATTCACCAAGCGCAGCTACACACCTATCCCAATTGTAATTATAATTCTTTTTTTATCTGATCAAACCCAATCTTTTTTCTACATAGGTCTTTTATTAATAGCTATTGGAGAAACAATAAGATTTAATGCAGTTAGATATGCTGGTGGAAGAACTAGAACAACTAAAGTAGGTGCAAAGGAATTATGTATATCTGGACCCTATGCACATACACGTAATCCACTATATATAGGTAATTTATTTATTTATTGTGGTGTAGTTCTTTTTAGCGGTGGTCCGCATCTATTACAATTGCTTTTTATTGTAGTTGCTTACTTTATTTTCCAATACAGTATGATAATTTCATTAGAGGAAGATAAGCTATTAACTATTTTTGGTAAAGAATACTTAGATTATAAAATGAATGTACCTAGACTTTTTCCATTACTTCATGCGTGGGATAGTAAACAACGCTCTAAACCTTTTCCTTTAGCAAAAACTTTCCTTACGGAAAAACGCACATTGCAAAATATTATATTAATAATTTTTATAATAATGATTAAGCCAATTGTGATATATAATTTTTTTAATTGAGTTTAATGGAAAATAAAACACCATTAAAATTTTTTATGATTGCTGGTGAACCATCTGGCGATCTACACGGTGCAAAATTAATTAATGCAATCAAATCAATAGAGAAAAATTCTTCTTTTATGGGACATGGTGGGGATTTAATGAGTAAAGAAGGAATGAAAATAATTGAGCACATAAATAATTTATCAATAATGGGATTTAAAGAAGTTATTATGCATCTCCCAAGAATTTTAAATATTTTTAATAAAACAATTCATTTAATTCAAAAAGTAAAACCAGATAGAATAATTTTAATAGACTATCCAGGTTTTAATCTAAAAATTGCAAAAAAAATTAGACGCTTAAAAATACCAATTTCTTATTTTATTTTACCACAAGCATGGGCATGGAAAAGTAGTAGAGTAAAAGTTATGAAACAAACATTAGATCAATCATTCTCAATTTTCCCTTTTGAAAAAAAATGGTATCAATCAAAAGGACTCCCTGTAAAATATTTTGGGCATCCATTTATTGAAGATGAACATGTAAATGAAAACACAAAACAATTTTATAAAAGACATAATCTCAATTCAAATTACCCATTGCTAACCCTGCTACCTGGAAGCAGACAACAAGAAATAAATAGACACTGGCCTATTTTTGTAAAAACTACAGAATTAATAAAAAAAAAATATCCAAATATTCAAATACTTTTAGCTAAATCAGATAATGTTATTATTCAAAATATTCCGCAAAATTATAAAATAGAAAAAAATTCTAGGAAGGCAATTTTAGCAGCATCTGCTACACTAGTAGCATCAGGAACAGCAACATTAGAGTGTGCGATAGCAAATACACCAATGGTTGTATGTTACAAATTATCAACTATATCATGGTTGATTTCACAATACCTAATCAAAATTAAATTTATTTCAATTGTAAATTTAATTGCAGAAAAAAAAATTGTACCTGAATTTCTTCAATCTGATATGGATCCAGAAAAAATACAAAATAACTTAATTAAGCTTTTAGATATCAATTCAACAAAACGAAATACAATGATTCAAAACTTAGAAAAAGTTAAAAAACAACTTGGCTCTCCAGGCGTATATAAGAAAATAGCAGAATCTATAGTTAAAAAAACAATGAAAAATTAAATATATCAATGTTTAAAAAATTAAAAATAGGTTTATTAAGCGTAATTCTAAAGTTTATATACGGATCAAATCAAAAAACAATTTATGGAAGAAATAATTATTTAAAATTAATCAAACAGCAAAAACCTATTATTTTTGCCGTTTGGCACGGTCATCTTCTTTCAATTGTACATGATCTACGTAACTTAAAAATGCATGCACTGGCAGGAACCCATCCTGACGCAGACCTTATATCAAAAATCGCAGAATTTAGAGGATGGAAAATGATTAGAGGCTCTAGCAAAGAAAAAGGACAACAAGCATATAAGAAGATGATTAAACTACTCAACGAACAATATGACTCAATGTTATTTATAACACCAGATGGTCCTTCAGGCCCACCTCAAATTCCTAAATTAGGTGTCATCAGATTAGCACAAAAAAGTGGTGCTGCAATAATACCTATCAAAGTTGATTATAGTACAAGCTGGGGTTTTAAAAATTGGGATATTTTTTATTTAGCAAAACCATTTAAAAAAATAAATATTAATTACGGTAAACCAATCTATTTTAATAAAAATTTAGATGATAAGTATTGTTCGCAATATTTAATTAATGCATTAACAAATGAAAAATAAAATTTATTTGTATAATACAATTATTTATAATTAAATAAATCATGAGGTTTTTTTTATATCCTTTTAGTTTGCTATTTCAACTTATAGTTTTTTTTAGAAATTTTCTTTATAATAAAAATATTCTCAAAACATATCGATTGCCGTGTATTGTTATTAGTGTCGGGAACATTACTGTGGGAGGAACTGGCAAAACGCCTTTCGTAATTTATTTATCTAATATTTTAAAAAATAATTATCATTATAAAGTGGCGATTTTAAGTAGAGGCTATGGAAGATCAACAAAAGGAACCGTGCTAGTATCTAATGGGAAAGGACCTTTACATGATTGGAGCATTGTTGGAGATGAACCATATATGATGTCTAAAAAACTAAAAGAGATACCCATTGTAGTAGATGAAAACCGCTTCAGAGGTGGATCCTTTTTAATTAAAAAACATAATCCAGATATTATCATATTAGATGATGGTTTTCAACATAGATCTCTATATCGAGATTTAGATATTGTTCTTTTAAATGGGAATGATTCTAAATTTAATTATAAACTTTTACCACAAGGATTATTAAGGGAACCTTGGCAAAACATAAAACGTGCTGACAAAATTTTTATCACTAAAAACTATCCAAATCAATTTCTATTAAAACAATTAAAAAATAAAAAAATAAAATTTTATTTTACAAAAACACATAGCAAAATAAACAAATCAAATTATTTAAAAGAAAATATAAATTTAAAATTTGAAGAGTCAAAAGTATTCTTGTTATCAGGTATAGGTGATCCAAAAAGTTTCACCAAAACCGTAAATGATTTAAATTATAAAATAGTAGGAATAAAAAATTTTCCTGATCACCATGCATTTAACCAACAAGCAATTAATAAATTAATAGAATTAGCAAAGACACTAAAGGCAGATTATATTGTTACTACTGAAAAAGATTGGGTAAAGCTAGACTCATTAAAATTAAATTTCCCTTTTATAATCGTTGATATCAAAATAGAAATCGTAGAAAAAAATGTTTTAAAAAATTTATTTAATTTTTAATAATTTTTATATTTGTGCCATACCCCAAGCAAATACAACACCAACAAATGTTAACATTAAAGGCCATCCAGTATTAACTAATTGTTTTGAGCTGGGATCATGAAAAACATGTACTTGAAAATCATGAGTGGAAGTTGCACCATGCTCGTCAATTGCCATTAAAATAAAATCATTCATTCCAAGTTGATTTTTTCTTGGAGTCCAATCTACAATAGCTTTCTTTTTATCGAATCGTGCATATTTAGGCAACCTAACAGCCCTATAAGCAACTTTATCACCGTTTAAATCTTCTGTTGTGATTTTGTATCGCCAAGAATGGCCTGTTAAACCAACAGGTTTTGGATTAGAAACTACCGTTGGAGCATTGTTTACAAATATTTTTGCAGATTGCACATCCGTACCAAAACCATCGCTTACTGCTACTTCAAAAGTATTATTATTTATTTGTGCGGCTTTTGGAACCCATAATATTTTTCCATATCGATCCATTTGCATACCATGAGGTCCTTTCATCAAAGTATACTCTAATGAAGAATTTTCATTATTATCATCTACTCTTACTTGATATTTAAACAACTCTCCAACTAACCCCATATGTGGAGGATTAGAAACAATAGTTGGTAAATGATTAGAATAGACTTCAAAAGTTTGTTCATCTTTACTATAACCATCAGATACAACGACAGTAACTCTATGTGCGTCGGGTTGATTAATTGATGGAACCCAACGAATTGTTCCAGAAGAACGATCAATTTCCATTCCTTCAGGAAAATCTAAAAGACTATAATTCATAGTACTAATACGTTCGACAATAACTCTAGGTGGCTTACCCTTACTTCCATGAAAAAACTCCCATAAAAAGTCTTTTACTTTTATTGTTCGTCCATCTAAAGTCTCAAGCAAAACCCACAATCTATCATCTTCAAAAAATACTGAATGAGTATAACGCTTTAAATTTAATCGAGAAACAAGAGAATCAGCAGGATACTTAGGGTCAACATAATATATAGCTTCAGCATTATGCCAATCACCAAGAAACCTATCTATATTAGCCAAAGCTACATCATCCGTTATATTTATAGAATACATACGAATATTTGAGGTGTCATTTAATTTCACCACTCTTTTAAAAGGTAATAATGATCCTTTATTTTTATCGTTTATAATTAAAGGATAAGTATATTCTTCACCAACAGTAGCTGACATAGTTGGCACAGAAACAATATTAACTGGTGCATTAACAAAAAATTCCGCTTCTATCATTCTTGATTCATGCCCATCTGATACTTCAATTTCTAATTTATGAAAATCAAGTTCATTCATACTTGGCTCCCAACGTAAAAATCCCGTTTTAGGATCCATACGCATACCTTCAGGTAATTTTTTCGCCGTAAATACAAGCTGATCATTTTTATTCGGGTCACTAACATCTAAATCAAAATCCCAAATACCACCTGCGTTTATAGTATTCATCATCATTGGTGCTTTTTTTATAACTGGTGGATGATTTACAAATAGATTAACGTATTGAGTATCTGTTGCAACTCCATGGCTAGCGACGATAGTATATTTTACTGTATCTACTTGAATAGGATTGGGGGTCCATGAAATTGCCCCATCTGGATGTAAAATCATTCCTTCTGGACTTGTGAGGAGTTTATAATTTATTTTTTGATCTGGCTTTTGTTTCCATACTTTTACAGAATAAGAGTATTTTTGCCCAACACTAGCTTTTGTGTCTGCCTTTGAAAGAATTTTTACACCCGCCCTTGAAAATAACTGAAAATTTTGAGCTGTTCTCTCAAAACCATCCGTAGCAACAATCCTAACATCATAAACTTCAACATGTGAGCTATCAGTCTCCCATTCTATTATTCCATTTTCAATCACCATTCCATCAGGAGCCACTTCTAATTCTAATCTTACCAATGCATCTTTGTTGCGATCCTGAACAATAGGTTCATAATTAAAAGTTGAGCCAGCAATAAACTCTGTTATAGTAGGTTCAGTCAAAAATCTCGGCGGGTCATTTACATATATCCATAAGCTCTCATTCCTACTTTCTAAAACCGGAGTCGCTTTAAATATCTGGGTTTCCTCAATTGATCCATTAGTAGCTTCCATAATTTCATCAATCTTCATTCTTACCATATAAGAAATTTCAAATGCATCTAATTGCTTATCTGATGGAACCCAATTAATAGCTTTCATTTCATATAAAAAATACATTCCTTTTGGCGGCTGATTTTCCCATCTAAAACTATAAAACTCATCAGAACTGTCCTTAGGAATATCATAAAGAAATGGTTGCCCAGGTCTTAAAATATATTTAGGTAAAATATGTTTTGGTAGTCTTATCCCTACAGATTCCTTTGGTTTAAGCGTTTTTGGAGCTTCCAAGGTTCGTACAATTTTTTTGGGAATTTTAACTCTAGGCTGCTCTTTAAGCACTTTCCCTTCTCTTTGATCTAAAAATATAGTATTAGGAATATAACTACTTGGTGACTCCCCTAGATCTGTAATAATTCTTTGTTGTTGTTGATCTTCTTGTGGTTGATTAGCTGTTGGATCAATTTCAATATAAACTTCTGATATCTCTGGATCAACATCTTCTACATTCGATAATAAGTTAGGTAATTGTTTTTGTATAAAATCAGACGTAACCAAATATCCTTGGTCTAACTTATCAGATTTTTTACCTAATTGAATAACATATGTTGAATTTATTTCACCATCCCATCCCGAAAGAAGAACACTCCCATTGTATACTCCTGCTTTAATCATGGGGAGCATAGAAAACACTTGTATTTCAGGGGGAACTTTTCGCATTGCATTTTCAATATTATTAACACCGCCATCTTTTCCAGAAACCAAAGTTAAAGAATTAATTTCAGATGATAAGGTTAAAATATCTTTATAAGTATCCTGATTAAAATCAGCAACAGCTATTTGAGTAAGAGGGCCAGTTGCTATTGGAATATTTTCAATAACCAATGTTGCAGGAGTAAGCGTAAGCGCAACGATATCACCAGAATTAAAAGAAATTAGAATATCAGAAAACCCATCAGAATCCCAATCTGTTAATGCTAAAGAATTTTGCAGAATACCTTTTAAACCCTTTATTTCTTTTTTAACTAAATGTCCTGAATCAAAAACTCCACCAATGTTATAAAATGGTTGAGCTTTTAAAATATTCCCATCTGGACTAAAAGTTAATATATCATCATAACCATCATGATCATAATCTAAAACAGCAACATATAATAAACCAGATCCTACTAATAATTGATTAGGTCTAACTTTTTTAATTATAGATAACCCATTAGGAGAAGCATTAACAACTGCAAAACCTCTAAAAGGACTGCCCAATGATAATACAATTTCTTCTTCTCCATCCGCATCATAATCTAACAATTGAAAATTATTACACCGAAGTGACCTATCCTCTTTTCCAATATCTAAAATAGCTGATGGAATTTCTGAAAAATGAGAACCATCCCAATCATAAGTAGCAATAAATACATGCGGGGTATTAGTATCCCCAAATTTTATTAAATTCATTACTATTACTAATTCAGGAGAACCATTTCCATCAATATCTCCTATTTTAGCATCTACGAATTCCCCATCAAGGGTTACTGGAGGAATAAATTCCCATACAAGTGTTTGATAACCATCAGAATCGATTTCATAGTATCTCACAGTTTTAGGAAAAACATCTTGATTTGGATTTAATTCTAAAGAAATAAACTCTAGCATGTTATCTCCATCTAAATCATATGTTCCATTCATATGCACAATCTTTTGCTCAGAAAAAAGAAGAGAATGAATACTAATTAAAATAAATATTTTGACGCAATAATTAATCATTGCTCTCTTCCAAACTATTTAATTCAGACTGATTATTGTTTATTTTTAAAAGAGAACTATTATCTTTCATATTTTTATTGTGTTCTAATTTTAATGAATCTAATGGTTCTATTTGATTTTCTTCTTCTTTTGGCAGAATGCCATCATTATTTTTTCCTTCCACATTTTTATTGTGTTCTAATTTTAATGAATCTAATGGTTCTGTCTCATTTGTTAGATTTTGTTCATTTATATTAAAAATTTCAGAATTTAATTTTATTTTTTTCAAACCATCAATAGGAACGTTACTTTGTTTAGGTCTGATAGGAATCTCTTTTTGAGGCAAAGCAGATTGTACTTCTGGAAGTCTTGGTTCACGAATCACCTTTGGTAATTTACCTCGAGGACCAAACAAGGGTTCTTCTAATGATGCACCTTGTAATAATTTAACTTTTAAATCTTCTGGAAAAGATTCTTGGATTAGCTTTGAAAACATCAATTCTGGTTCTACTCTACCTGTTAAATCAAACTGAGTAGTGATTTTTTTTGAGCCATTTGCCCTAACAACAACCTCACCTTTAATAGACTGAATAGTCCCCTTATCCATAAAAACCGCTAAAGATTGTGGTGGATAAGAAGGAGTTGTAGCGGATAAATAAATCCCTTGATATATAGAGTCTTCCACTCCATCAAAACTAAAACGTATAAGTTTATCCGTAAAATCCATATCTAAAGATGTCGGGAAACCTTCAAAAAAATATTTTGGGAATTCAAATAATTTAGGATCAAATGATTCTGGTTGATAAGATTGTGAAATAGAATCATTTGTAGGTGAAATTGACATTAAAACAACATTTGTTTGTATATCATGCACCATAGTTAAGGTAGTAATGCTATCTATAATTCCATCGCGCAACGTATATGAAAAATCATATGTCTCTCCAGGTGATAAATTTGCTGTGTTTGCAGAAATACCATGTTGAAAATGAGTTGGCCTACCTGTTGGAGGAATTTGATTAACAGCTACTCCAAATGGGGCTTCACCGTCAAATACATATCTATCACGAGTTTGAGAAGCAGGAGTCATTACCAAAATATAATACAAATCTATTACATCAGATTCTTTAGATATTAAAATAGAGTCTTGTTTATCAACGCTTTGATTCAAAACTTCTTTAGCATTATCAGTAAAATTGATTATTTCTTCATTGATTTCAGGAATTGGATTGATTGATATAGTATCACTTTTCTCTGCAACATATTCTCCTAAATTCATATGAGTAAAACCCGCTTCATCTGCCCAACTAACACTTTCCATATCTGTATTAATAATTGGAACTAATGCCTTTTTTTCTTTTATAATCGACTGTTCTTCATCTTTCTTAATATCTGTTAAAAAATCACCAAGAGTAGGTGAAAGCATTTTATAATCATGTTTTTTAATCTTATCTATTGAAAGTTCACTAAATAATTTTTGTTGAGTTTTCGGAATACTGGTCAATTCTCGATTATCTCTAAATGCACTCATTTTTAATTTAGATAATTCTTCATTCAAATTCGAATTAGTAAAAGGTGATTTATTATCGTCCGATTTAGAATATACAATATTAGAGGAAGCGGGATTAGAAATAAGAGAAACGGCTTTCTCCCTAGTTTCAAGAACAGATAACACATTATCAATTTCAGTTAATGGGAATGATCCTTTTTTAGAAATATTAGTAGTAGACATAAAAACATTGTTTTCAATAATATTTAATAAATATACATCATCAGATCTTAAAGGAATCAATAAACCGTTTTTACCCTTATATATTGAATTAAAAGGCATCATTGATGTACTTAAAATAGACTGTGCATTATCTACAGTAATTATTTTTGAATGTAAAATTTTATAATCATTATCTTTATCAAAAATAACAGTATTAAAAACATCCTTTTCCGCAGACAACATAGCAATAAAATTACGACCATCACTGGAAAATGATGACATTTGTAAGACGCCATAACCATTACCTGTATTAGAACTTGAAAGAGATTTTGTATTAATTAAATCTAATTTATTATTGGTAACCTTAATATTAAAAAGCAAACCTTTCCTGATTGGCGAAGAAAAACATACACCTAATGGAGTATTTTCATCGTTTAAAACAGTTATATTTGCTGGTATAGCAGTTTCCAAAGCGAATGGAGAATCCGTATAAAAAAGTGGTTTATCTACAAACCCAGAATCTTTCCCCTTAAAGAAGTATAGCCATGGATTATCCGCAAAATAACCAACAACGCTAGGTATGAGAATTAAATCTGATAAACCATCTTTATCTATATCAACTAGAGCCCCATCAGCAAAAGATATATTTTTATTAGGCGCATATGACCAAAGAGTATCAATTTCATTAGTTGAAACTGTTTCAAGAAAAAGAATAGAATGATTTTTACTATTAAAAATCAAACATTCCTTAAATCCATCATTATCTATATCGTAAGGACCTTTTATGTGGAATCCACCCTTGCCCTCCGCATTGGACAATAGTATAACTCCAAGAAACATTGCTTGAAAAAAGCGCATTTCTTCTCCTTTATGTACACCCAACAGTTATATATAATATCACTATTAAATGCATTTATTAGGGAGGCAAATCATGTTTTGATCTCCCTTACCTCGTTTACTACTTGAAAAATATATAATAACAAGACAATTTATACAAGGAAAAGACCAATAATCACTATTTTTTAAATAATTGAATTTTAACCTATATTTCCTTTCTTTAATTGATCCATGAATCTTAATTTGCGCATCGAATGATCTGGATTGTCCCTAAAACATGAAAAAAATATTTATTACTTTTATACTAAGTATACCATTGTTAAATGGTCAATTTAGTTATCCTGCTGAAGATTTTCTTGGTGGAGGCATTGGATATAGTCCAATGTATATTAAACTTGATTCTATTCCTGGAGCATCTTTTCTATCAAATATTGGACTAGACCCAAATAAGTTTGACGATCCTATAACTGTTCATGGAGGTGAAGGGTTTGCCCACGTAACAGGAAGATGGAGAATCGGAGGTTATGCAGGAATGGGGGGCTCATCAGTATCTACAATACCAGAAGTAATGATTTTTATTGATCAGAATGGGAATGACTCTTTAGATGCAAATGAAACCTCAAAAATGTATACCGATGAGTTAAATCCTTCAATTAAAGCAAAGTTCACATTCTTGCTTGGAGCCGCCTCTGTTGAATATGTGATGCCACTTCTCCAAGATCTTGAATTATCTTCTGGTGCGCTACTTGGACTTGGCAGGGTTGGTATGGCATTAGAACAACAGAGTGCAAATCCAAAATGGAAACAAATCTTTTCTAACGTATATGGCACACAAAGTAACGACACACTTTTTTATGGTGTGAGTGCCAATGAGTACGATAATCCAGATATTAGACCTGGGTCAGTATCTGGTGTGTTAAAAGATGTAAGTGCAGCATTTTTCAATTTTCAACCTTATGTAGCAGTAAAATGGCAGTTTTTAGAAAGATTAGGTCTTCGAATAAGTGTTGGCTTTAATAAAGGTACAGTACGCGCAGGTTCTTGGAAATTAAATGGTAGGTCGCAAATTTTAGACTCACCGAGCTCTGCTCTATCTGGCGTTACATTTCGCACTATGTTATATATAGGCTTATAAAAATAGACTATCATTAATGATTAAAAAAATAAGCCAGATGTGGCCTCTGGTAATTTCCGCATTATTAGGATTCCTCTTTGCATTAGTATTATTGCTACCAACACTAAATGCTAAAAATCAAAATATATATCGTGTTTTTAGAACAAAAATCAAAGTTTTAGAGCAAATAATATCATATGTTAATCATTTTTATTTTGATAAAATAGATTTTGATAAAATTATGGATGGCGCTTTTCAAGGTTTAATGGAAGAACTCGATCCCCATTCAACATATATTCCTGCAAAAGAACAAGAAAACATTAGTGAGCTTTTTAAAGGAAAATTCCAAGGGATTGGTATTGAATTTGACATATTAGATGGTTACATAACCGTTATATCTCCAGTTCCTGATAGCCCATCTGATATTGTAGGGCTAATGCCTGGAGACAAAATTATAGCAATAGATGGAAAAGATGCGTATAAAATTACAAAATCAGAGGTTTTTAAACAGCTTAGAGGGAAAAAAGGTAGTAAAGTTGTTATTACTATAAGCAGAATAGGTATACAAAAACCATTTGATGTTTCAATCATTAGAGATAATATCCCAATTTACAGCGTTGGTGCAGCAACAATGATTAATGATGATGTTGGTTATATATTTCTTAGAAGATTTTCTGCGACTACAAAAAAAGAAGTTGTATCTGCAATCGATACTCTCCTTTCTCAAGGAATGGAAAAGTTGCTTTTTGATCTAAGGGGTAATAGTGGTGGATACCTAGAACAAGCTGCTGCAATATCTGATTTATTTATTACCAATAATGATACTCTTGTATACACTATTGGAAAAATAAAAGAATCCAATCAGGTTTTTCTAGCTGATTCTTCTATTGGGAACAAAAACTTTTCTCTTATAGTCTTAATAAACAGAGGTTCTGCTAGTGCTGCTGAAATAGTTTCTGGAGCTGTACAAGATTTAGACCGTGGTTTAGTTGTTGGGGAAACAAGTTTTGGAAAAGGACTCGTCCAGCGACAATTACCTTTAGATAATGGTGCTGCGTTAAGAGTGACAATAGCTCGTTACTATACTCCTTCAGGTCGATTAATACAAAGACCATATGAAGATGGTAATGACTTAGCATACTACAGAGAACTTTATGCTATAGATAGAGAATCAAAAATTGATAGTTTAAAAAAATTGCGACCAAAATATAAAACTAAAGCTGGAAGAACAGTATATGGAGGCGGGGGGATAACGCCAGATATACATATTCCTTATAAAAATAATATTAATATTGAAACAACAAAAGTAATAAGAAATGCAAAACGTCCTATTTTCAATTTTGCTTCACATTATGCATCAAAAAATAAAGATACATTTACTTCATTTAATGAATTTAAAAATAATTGGGAAATAACAAATTCCATCCTTGAAGATTTTTTTATATACATAAAAACAGATTCAATTGAAGTTTCTCAAGATTCTTTGAGGCATGATTCAGAGTTTATAAAAAATAGAATAAAAAGTGAACTAGCTGGTTCTATATGGGGGAAAAATGAAAATACTAATATCCGTTTATTATTTGATAATCAAATTTTAAAAGCATTAACACATTTTAATGAAGCAGATGCATTCATCGATACATTAAATTAAATTAAGATTATTTAAAACAAAGATTTCTGTTATTTTTACTCTTATTTAACGAAACTTATTTATAATGGAGTTAGCATATGGTATATTATTTTTTAGAAGGTGGCGCTTTTATGTGGCCAATTCTTTTAACGCTTGTTTTTGGATTAGGGTTCGTACTTGAACGTGCTTACTCACTAATGATGTCTGGAATTGATTCCAACGCATTTTATAATTCAATTACAGATTCAATTACTAATGATGGTACAAATGTTGCTAAAGAAATTTGTAGTAATACTCAGGGACCCGTAGCTGCGATTTTTCATGCAGGATTATCTAAAACGGATAGGGGAATAGAGGAAGTAGAAAAAGCTATTCAAAACTCAGGCGCAATAGAAATGGCATTTTTAGAAAAAAATATGATCTGGCTAAATGCAGTAATTACGATCGCTCCTATGTTAGGATTTACTGGAACCGTTGTAGGTATGATAGCAGCATTTGATGCAATAAAAGCAGCTAATGATATATCACCAGCAGTAGTTGCAGGAGGAATTTCACAAGCATTATTAACTACAGCCTTTGGATTAATTGTTGCGATGATCATACAAACTTTCCAAAATGTCTTTGTAGCAAGAATAGATAAATTAATATTAGATATGGAAGAACAATCTGTACGGTTTTTAGATTTTCTTCATGATTTAAAGAAAAAATAATTAAATCTAACTATCTAAAGTATGGCTAAAAAAAGACGATTTAAAGGTGGTGAAATCCCGACCTCTTCTATGGCAGACATTGCGTTTTTATTACTTATTTTTTTTCTTGTAACAACAACAATTGATACTGACAAAGGTCTAGGCATCGTATTACCACCACCAGGTGATATGGAAATAGAAATTAGAAAAGAAAATATTCTAAACTGCTTAATAAATTCACAAGGTAAAGTTTTACTTGATGAAGAACCTACTAATATTGATCAAATATATAGAATAGTTGGAGAAAGATTGAGATCTAATAATAAATTGGTAATATCTGTAAAAGCCCATAAAAAGACATCATATAAAGACTATGTTCGAGTCATAGATCAATTAAAAATGGCAGATGCCAAAAGAATATCAATAGCAAATAGTAATTAATGAAATTTTCCAAAAAAACTAAAATTTCTAGCGAAATACCAACCGCTTCAATGCCTGACATTATATTTATGTTATTGGTTTTCTTTATGGTAACAACAGTTTTAAAAGAATATTCAGGATTGCCTGTGAATCTCCCTAAAGCAAAGCGTATAGAAAAATTAAAATCAAAAAGACATACCGTACAGGTTTGGTTATCAAAAGATGGACTTATATCAATTGATGATAGACTAATGGCAGCTGAAGATGTTTCAACAGTTATGTATGATAAACGCGTAGCAAATCCACAAATTGTTGTTTCTTTAAAAGGCGATGAAGAAGCCGAAATGGGCCTTGTTTCAAAAATACATGAGAATTTGAGAAAAGTGGAAGCACTTAAATTAAACTATTCTTCCAAAACATTAATTGATTAATGCAATTTATAAACCCATTAAAAATAAAATATCCAATTGTAATTCGATTAACAGTATTATGTGGAATATTTTTAATCATATTAAATTTTTTAATTTTTCCAAGATTTATAAATACACTTGAATTTGAAGAAACAGAACAAATTATAATCGAAAATATTGATATTCCCCAAACTCAACAAATTGATAACACTCCTCCTCCTGCAAGACCATCAATACCCGTCCCCTCTGATGATGAAGATATTGCTGATGATCTAACTTTAGATGAACTCGATTTTGATGATTTTTCAAATATGGACGCTCCACCACCACCACCATCAGGGCCAAAAGTAGTATTTATCCCCTATGATGATCCACCTGTTGCAATGAGCCCAATTAGACCTAAATATCCTGAAATTGCTCAAGAAGCTGGAATTGAAGGAGTTGTAGTTGTTCAAGCATTTATCGATGAAAAAGGTCGTGTTAAAGAAACAATTATTTTAAAAGGAGTACCAAATACAGGACTAGACGAAGCAGCTATGGAAGCAATTAGATCAACAAGATTTAAACCAGCTAAACAACGTGAAAGATCAGTAGGTGTTTGGATTTCCATACCTGTGAATTTTAGACTAAAATAAAAAATAATATAACTAACTTTTTATGTTATTTACATTATAGTCTAAATTCATTTTTCTTATATATTCAATAGATATTTCTTTTGGACATTCTACTTCACATGCTCCAGTATTAGTGCAATGTCCAAAACCCTCTGAGTCCATCTGAGCCACCATTTTGTTAACTCTTTCTTTTCTTTCTGGCTGACCTTGAGGCAATAAAGATAATTGTGATACTTTTGCAGACACAAAAAGGCTTGCAGATGCATTTTTACAAGTCGCAACACAAGCGCCACAACCAATACAAGCAGCTGCGTCAAAAGCTTCTTCGGCAATATCCTTAGGAATTGGAATAGCATTCCCATCTGGAGCACTGCCCGTATTAACTGAAATATATCCACCAGATTGAATTATTCGATCGAAAGATGATCTATCTACAACTAAATCTTTGATTACAGGAAAAGCTTTTGCTCTCCATGGCTCTATAGTTATAATATCTCCATTATTAAAATGTCGCATATGTAACTGACAAGTAGTAGTCCCTTTTAAGGGTCCATGAGGACGACCATTTATAACCATAGAACACATACCACAAATACCTTCTCTACAATCATGATCAAAAGCCACTGGCTCTTTATTTTGGGTTACTAATTGCTCATTTAGTACATCCATCATTTCTAAGAAAGACATATGGCTATTAAGGCCTTTTACATCATAGGTTTCAAAACCCCCATTATCAACACTAGATTTTTGACGCCAAATTTTAAGTGTAAGATCTAAACCAGACATACTATTTATAACTCCTTTGTGTTGGGTGTACTGTTTTAAAATCTAAATCTTCTTTATGCAATATAGGTGGATGATTAACTCCTTTAAATTCCCAAGTAGAAGCAAAAGTATATTCTTCATCGTCTCTTAAAGCTTCTCCTTCTTTTGTTTGATATTCTTCTCTAAAATGGCCACCACATGATTCATTTCTCTCTAATGCATCTCGCATCATCAATTCACCTAGTTCAAAAAAATCAGCTACTCTCCCTGCTTTGTCTAATTCAGGATTGTATGATTTTTCATCTCCTAATACTTTAACATCTTTCCAAAATTTTTCTCTCAATTGCTTTATATCTTCAATTGCAGTAACTAAGCTTGATTCATTTCTTGACATTCCACAATAGTCCCAAACTATTTTACCAAGATCCCTATGAAAACTTTCCACAGATCGGTTGCCGTTATTATTTAAAAGTTTTTTATTTCTTTCTTTTGCATCATTCTCAGCTTCAACAAATGCCTCGTGATCAGTCTTAATTGGAGTAGTTCTTATATCTTGTGATAAATACTTACCAATGGTGTAAGGTAAAACAAAATACCCATCTGCTAATCCCTGCATCAAAGCTGATGCACCTAGTCTATTCGCACCATGATCAGAAAAATTGCATTCTCCAATAGCATATAATCCTGGTACAGTTGTCATAAGATCATAATCTACCCATAATCCTCCCATAGTATAATGCACTGCTGGAAATATTCTCATTGGAGTAGAATAAGGATCATCTCCAGTGATTTTATCATACATAGCAAATAAATTTCCATACCTAGCTGATACAATATCTTTACCAAGTCTATTTATTGCATTCTCAAAATCTAAATAAACAGCTAAACCAGTCTCTCCTACACCATAACCTTCATCACACCTTTCCTTTGCAGCTCTAGAAGCAACATCTCTAGGTACTAAATTCCCAAACGCAGGGTATCTTCTTTCTAAATAATAATCTCGTTCTTCTTCTGGAATTTCATTTGGAGAACGATTATCTCCTTTTTTCTTAGGAACCCAAATTCGTCCATCATTTCGCAATGATTCAGACATCAATGTTAATTTTGATTGGTATTCCCCTGATACTGGAATGCATGTTGGATGAATTTGGGTAAAGCAGGGGTTAGAAAAAGCAGCTCCTTTTTTATATGCTTTCCAAGCAGCTGTTACATTACTTCCCATTGCATTTGTAGATAAATAATAAACGTTACCATATCCACCAGTCGCAAGAACAACGGCATGACCAAAATGTCTGTTAAACTCTCCAGTCAAAAGGTTTCTAACTATAACACCTCTTGCTTTTCCATCAATTTTAACAATATCAACCATTTCATGCCTGTTATACATTTTTACATTGCCTTTTGAAATCTGTCTACTCAATGCACTATAAGCACCTAACAAAAGTTGTTGTCCTGTTTGACCTCTAGCATAAAAGGTTCTGGAAACTTGAACACCACCAAAAGATCTATTATCAAGTGTGCCTCCGTATTCTCTTGCAAAAGGAACACCCTGAGCAACGCATTGATCAATAATACTTGCACTAACTTCCGCTAAACGATAAACGTTTGCTTCTCGAGATCTATAATCTCCTCCCTTTATAGTATCATAAAATAGTCGATATACTGAATCTCCATCGTTTTGATAATTTTTTGCAGCATTTATCCCACCTTGAGCTGCTATAGAATGTGCTCTTCTGGGACTATCCTGAAAACAAAATGATTTTACCTGGTATCCCATTTCTGCTAAAGATGAAGCAGCAGAGGCTCCAGCGAGACCAGTCCCGACCACGATAATTTCCAATTTCCTCTTGTTTGCAGGACTAACCAATGGAACCGTTGATTTGTATTTAGTCCATTTTGATTCTAAGGGACCGTCTGGTATTTTACTATCAAGTATCATAAGCTAGATACATACAAATAAATAGGTATTGATGCAAAAACAGCTGGAATAGAAAATGCGACTAACATCGCACCGTATTTAAAAAATTTTTCATAACTTGGGATCTTTAAACCCACTGTTTGTATAGCTGATTCAACACCATGTTTGAGATGTAGAGATAATGCAACCATACAAAAAACATAGAAAAAAGTGTAAAATGGATTTTGAAATGCACTAGTTGTTATTAGGTGCAAATCTTTTATTTTAGTACCATCGGATAAGTATTGATATGGCATTTCACCAAAATGCATCTCATACCAAAAACTTTTTAGATGAACAATTAAAAAAAATAATAGTACAGTTCCCAACACAGACATATTTCTTGATGACCAACTACTATTATCTTTACCGTTTGAGACGGCATATTGAACAGGCCGAGCTCTTTTGGATTGAATCACAAGATAAAGAGTAATAAAAATATGAAGAAAAATTGCTGAATAAGTTATAATAGACAGTAGTTTAACAACTGGATTGGTTGTCATAAAAAAAGCATATTTATTAAACTGAGTCTGACCCTCAACACCAGGAATAAAAAGTTGCAGATTACCTAATAAATGTCCAATTAAAAATGTAACAAGAAACAGACCAGATAATGAAGCTAGCACTTTCCTAAAAATATTTGATGTTAAATAATTGTTCATTAAAAATTATGTGCTCAATTCTAATCATAAATTAAGTGTATAATTAGTTTCACACACAAAAGAAATATAAAAAATTATTTAATCGGGTAAATACCTAGAGAAATACATACTACAAAACAAACAAAATGAAAGAATATATAAAACAGGTATTAATGGAGATGAAGGTAAATAAGTAAAAATTAAATAGTATATACCCATTAGCGTACTAAATAAAATTATAAAAATAGAATTACGGGCAGTTTTTGTACCTAACCTAGTAACATAAACATATATAATTATCAGTGAGCCTATAGTAAGTAACCACAACCCAAAAAATCTATATACAACGGTTAAATAAGAAGGCAATCCAATGTTGATTTTTTCTAAAAATAAAATATCAAAAGAAGTTTGTAATAAAACCTCATTGGGTGACCTATCTAATAACCACGGCTCATCATGAACGCACCAAACCAAACCTAAGGATATTACAAGAACACCAATAAGAAAAATTGGAATCCAAATTAGGTTATGGATAATGCGATTATTCATTTTTTTTATCTTGCAAACTAAACGGGCCCTCAGAAATAATAATATTAAAAAAGTCCTCAAAAAGAGAATGTTCTTTATTCGATTGAATCTTTAATCCTTCTAAAGCTAATTCACCGAAAAATTTTATCCATTCACCATACATTCTTTCTTTAGGTCCTATTTGATTTTTATCTAAATAAAGACTAGACTGATTTAATAAATAACGATCTTTTTTATTCCAAGAAGATATTTCTTCTAAAACTTTTGAACGAATAAAATCATCATGCAGTATTCCTACCCAAAAAGCTGCTGGAGCTATTTCAAATCCTTCTGGTGTTCTATCGGCCCCCCTTATTTCCACTAAGTTTTTTAAACGTACATTTGTAAATATTTGGCGAAGAAAAGTTAGAATATAATTTTCATTTAAAACACCCTCAGTATCCAATTGTATTAATAGTTCACTAAATCGATTTTTTGCTCCAATTGCTTTACCATCATGATCTAATGAATATATTGCTGGTACACTAAGAAAATAATTAATATAATTATTTATAAGGTTATTTGTTCTATATATACCATGATCAAATAAATTATTACAACGTTTATCATCAGTATTTAACCAAATATTATTTCTTAAGTTAGTTTTTATAGCAACATTGTTTTTATAAGGACTATTAGAAAACAAGTAAGAAGCAATGGGATGTAAACAATCCGCTATAAAAGTCATTTCTTCCATATCATTTTCGCTCGATACATCAAGATTAACCTGAATACTAGATGTACACCTCATCATCCATCTACCCATAGTTCCATTTTCTTTCATGTGTAGATTCATAAGTTGATATCTTTTTTTTGATATAAGCTCAATATCTTCTGGGGAAAAATTGGGGTCCACACCAAATGGAACTAGTTTTAAATTATTCTGATCTAAAATATTATTTAATAAAACTTTCTGTTCATTTATAGAATTTTGTAAATCATGCAATCTTTTAAATGGTGGACTTGCCCATTCTAATTGCCCGCCAGGTTCTAAAGAATATTGTCCATTTTCACCTATAAGATCATTAAGGTTTTGTAATAAATCGTGGGCTGAAAAATAATTTCCAGGGTTGACAGGCAATCTTTCGTTTTTATTATTATAAATTATGTTTTCAATTTCGATCCCAATTTTTCGATCATTAGTTTCTTTTATATTAGATAGAATTACTTTTTTAATTTGATTATTTATTGTCATTCTATATAATATAAAAATGAATTACGATTACATCGCCCAAGTAATTAATCCTATAAGTAATGTAAACATTGGTATACCAAGAGACATACCACCATTAATCTCATTCAACTTTTTAGGGACATCTCCCATTTGATTAAATTTTAAAGATACAGTTTCCAATTTGCCTGCTTCTGCATAAACAGTTGTAGAACCATACATCTCATTATTTTGAATAATGGAATCATATCCAACAAATTGTAATCCTTTTCTAGATGCAAGATGTGTATAAACTGGTGAAAATCCACTTACCTGATGCCAACCGGGTTCAACCTCAATTGGTCTATTGATAGGAGTATCTCCTATATACTTTCCATCAATATAAATTGGTACACCACGCAAATTAGTTTCAACTTTTATACCACCCTGTCTATAGTAACGAAACCCAGGGTCAGAATGTCTAGGAGGATATGAATCTGGCCTGTGTTTTGATAATTGTGATCTCCAACTATATTGCAAGTCTTCGCTTGGAGAGTAATCTAAACTTTCTAATTCTTTTTGTAAAAATCTTGAGACTTCTTTTTCTTTCTTAGAGTCCCATTTTAATTTGGTCTTTATAGAATCAGATTGTAATGGGAAATAACTAAGCCAAGTATTTTCTTCTTTTTTATTAGGTTCAAATGGTGTCTCTACTTGTCGCTTGGGCCTGTTTAATTTTGATTTATTCTTATATTGTGCTTTAAATCGCTCATCCAATATAAATGGAGCTGTGTATTCAGGTATTTGGGGTGATGCTTCGGTAATATTAGAATCTGATAAGGGGTTAATGAATGTTCTGTTTTTTTCTAAAGGAATATACTTTTCTTGTAAAAACCTAGAGTCGTATTCTTCAGGAATAATATTGTCATTATTAAACCATGCTTGTACTACATTGGTGTCAGAAGATTGTGTAGATGAACCAGTATAATACAAAGCACTTAAAGTGTCTCCAGTAATATCTTCAATTGGAGTAGGTATAAATTTTTCCTGTAAATCTTTGAAACGATTATATCCTAATTCTTTTTGATTTAACACTATAGATACTTCAACGTCATTTGTATCAGAAAGTTGAGTTTGAGAAATATTGTTGTATTCATCATCAGCAATGTTTAAATCAATATTTTCTATTTTTGGAGGTATATATTTTTTCTGCAACTGAACAAAGTTTTCATCTCTAGGTAATTGAACTTCAACATCTTTTTTCTCTATTTCACTTTGTTCAACTTTAATCGTTTTATTTCCTTTTTTTCTAAATTTTAATTTATCCCAAAAACTTACTTTTTCATTATTTGTTTCTCTTTTAACAATAATTGGATTATTATTTTTAATAACTGTAGGCTTTTTATTTACATTACTTTTGAAAGGGGTTTCATCAGGGGATTCTTTATAAGAAGGAAACAATCCACTAAACCAACCATCATCTTTACTTACATCATTGGTAATTATAGGCTCATTATTTACCACTTTTGCTGGAAGTTTTTTTTGATTTACCTTAGCAATTAAAGTATCAGAAATAACTTCAGTTAACACGTCTCCCGTTTCCTTATCCAAGTAAACTTCTTCTATCTTTTGTTCATTAACAATTGATTCTTTTACCAGAACGGGTTGTTTTAAGGTCCCTTTTTCACCTGGATGATTTGTAGTATATATTTTCCCATGATATTCAAATATTGCATTTGGACCTAATTCTTTCCGTGCTTGATCAAATGCATTTTTAAAATTGGTATTATATTTAGGAAAGCCTGAAGATTTTGCCATATTAAAAACTGAGACACCATCTTTTTCTATATATTCTTTTAAATATGCAATTTCAGATTTTTTCATTTCGGTATGAATAAATACTATAGTTCCAGGAGAAGTTTTAGAATTTATTATGTCATAACCCAAAACTGGTTTTTTTAGTAAAATAGCCAGTTGTGTTGATTCATCAAAATCATCAATCACAATTTTTTTTACATCACCTTTAAAGTTTTTTGTAGCAATTTTATTTTTTGGTGCTTTTACACCCAACAAAGTTAAATACACCCAACCTCGATCAGATTTCCAACCAATGATATCATCATCATTAATTATCTCATCATAATCTATAGTGACCATTACACCATTTTGCTTAATACTATAACTTACATCTTTTAGGTTTGCACCAATAAGAATTGTGACGCAAAATACCGTAGTATAGATAATATATCTATATATCAATTAGAACTCCGCATTTGTAAGTCGTTTTTAGACTTATTTAATTTTATGATTAAACAGGATTTAAAGCAAGAGATAACTAAATATTGTTAACTTCTAATATATAATAGGTTAGTGATTTAATTATCATTAATGAAATCACAGTCTTTATAATTAAAAAATCTATATTTGCATTGTTTTATAAGATAGAGTTAAAAATCATTAATTTTTATTATGACTATGGGGTTAATGCGAATAGTTTTTATTAATCTAATCCTTTTATCCACATTATTAGGATGGAAAACGATTACTATAAAAGTATATCATGTGTTTGAAAGCTTTGAAACTGAAACTCAAGAATTAAAACACTCAACCATTATGAATTTTAACAACCAAGGATTAATTACAGATAGTACTATTTATAATCACCTTATCCCACTCAGTAAAAAATATATATATATATCAGGAAAAAACGAAGGATTGACCCTTCAACGCAAATATGAAAAAGAGATTGTACTATCTTATAATTTTGAATATAATGATAACCAAAAAAAAATAAGTACTACGCTGTATGGAAATCAAGATAGTATTTATTGGAAAGAGTATTATAAGTATGATGACAATGGTCTTCTATATAAGAAAATTCGTTATAATCCCGAAAAAGCTACAAACCCAGAAATGATTGGTAATCAAAAAAATGGGGAAATGATTTGGGCAGAGCAATATATATATAATGATGAGGGATCATCCTTTGCCCTAAAAGAATTGTATGACAACTATTCTTTAGTAATAACAAACTACATACTAGACTCACTAAAAAATCCAATAAAAAACAAAGAATATTTTGATCCTTCAGTAATATTTCAAACTATTTTTTTTCATGATACTAATAAACAATTAACTCATGAAGTAACTTCAGGATATTTAGGTGCTTCATTAGGATCAACAGTTTATAAATATGATGACCGGCAAAGAAAAATTAAAAAAACTATATATAATGAAAAAGGCGCAATAGAAAAAACATATGACACTGTTTTTGATGATGAAAATTATATTTTCTATGATTATTATTCAGACTCATTAGTAAATTTTTCATTAAGAAAAGAAACACGACTTGACAGTAAAGATAGAATTTATGTTGAAGCAATACTTGATAACGAAGAACGCTTTATAGAAAAAAATGTATATTATTATGATGAAAAAAACAAAATCATAGAAATAAAAAAGTATGATATGATTAGAAGGGATATTTCAGAAGAATATAAAATTCCTATTAGGGTACATACCTATGAATATGAGTAAATTAAAACTGATTTATCGATGATAATCGATCAAGGAGCTAATCATGAAAATCAATGATTTGAAAAGTTTTATTATTGGAATACTAGCAACCTTGCTGGTTTTCTCAACATTAGGATTAAGACCTAAAACGGATGAACTTGGCCACCTTGTTGTTCGCAGTTTAACTATTGAAGATGACCGTGGCGTAATTATGGGTTATCTCGGAAATGGTTATATGCAAACATACAACCAATATGGAGAACCAACTCTTTTTATTGGAACAGGTAAAGATGGTGGAGGATATATGAGATCCTATAATGGGAATGGAGATGAGTCTGCCTATGTAGGTACTGGTCGTATGGGTGGTGGCTATATCAGAACATATAATAATTCACAAAAAGAAACATCATATCTTGGAACAGGTTCTGATCATGCTGGCCAATTAAGAATTTATAACAAAGATGGAACTACATCATCTTATTTAGGCGATGGTTATTACCAGGCCTATAATCAATTTGGAGAACGCACTCTCTTTCTAGGAACTGGAACTAGTGGCGGAGGTTATCTACGAACATATAATTTTGACGGACAAGAAACAGTATATATTGGAACTGGTGCAGATAGTTCAGGACAAGTTCGTGTATATGATTTAGCAGGCGAGACTGGTACATTTTTAGGTAGTGGGTACTTTAGAACATATAATCAATTTGGAAAAATGACAACTTATCTTGGAAATGGACGAGATGGTGGTGGATATCTTCGAACAAATAACAAATTTGAAACCGAAACTGCTTTTTTAGGTACAAATAATTCTAATGAAGGCCTTGTTAATTTAAATGATAAATTTGGTCAAAGCTTTTGGATACGTCTAAATAAAGGAAATTGATTTATTATACATTTTTTTGACTTTTACATCTTAATTTATTAAGTTTAGTTACATAAGGTATCCGAGAGGGGGATGAAACATAGCTTCATCCGTAGAACCTCCTTTTTTTCATACTAAGATAAGAGGAATTTGACCATGCGGAAATTATTGGTTATTCCAGCATCTTTATTTTGGGTTTTATATGCCCAAAATGATGGTTTGGTGAAAACTTTTTACCCTAATAAAGCCCTTAAATCTCAAGGGAATTATACTAATGGTGTTCGAGATGGACTCTGGACAACATGGTATCCAGGCGAAGTCTTTGAAGATTATGGCGAAGACAGACAACCCAATACAAATGATCTTGGGGAAGGTAACGAAATATGGGACTCAGACACAGCAGCAGGAACTTCAGAATTAGTTGTAATTGACCTAGATGGGGATAGTCTATACGATCCTCCTCAAAAGCAAATAGAGGGATCTTATTCTAATGGTAATAAAGAAGGACTTTGGACAACATGGTTTTTAAATGGAAATCGTAAAGAAGAAGCAAATTTAAAAGCAGGAAAGCTAAATGGAACAATTATAAAATGGTTTGAAAACGGGACCAAATCGGAAGAAGGAGTATATGAAACGGGTAAACAAAATGGAAAATGGGTATGGTATTATGAAACAGGTATTAAAAAAGAAGTAACAACATTTATTGATGGAGAGCAGGAGGGATTATGGATTCAATGGTTTCCTGATGGCACAAAAAAATCTGAAAGAAAATTCACCAATGGTGAAAGAGATAGTGTTTGGACATCGTGGTATAGTGACGGAAATAAAAAATTTCAAGTCACTTATGCTAATGGAAAATTAAATGGAGCTTGGACATCATGGTACCAAGGTGGAATAATAAAAGAAAAAAGTGGTTCATATGTAGATAACTACCTTAACAATCAATGGACCTATTGGTCTGATTCTGGACAAAAAACTGAAATAATAACTTATGATAAGGGTACAAAAAATGGTCCTTATCAGTTTTGGAATAAGGAAAATTATAAAACAATTGATGGGCAATATAAACAAAATGTAAAAAACAAAATATGGACTTTGCGATATGATGATGGTACAATAAAATCTAAAGAGTCCTATGCTAATGGTAAAAAAAATGGATTATGGATATGGTACCACCCCGATGGGAATAAAGATAAAGAAGGTAATTATAAAAACAATGTTAAGCATGGTCTATGGACATCGTGGAGTAATAACAACAATAAAAAAAGCGAGGAAACCTATGTTAATGGTATCCTAGATGGTGAAATNACAGTTTGGCATGATAATGGGAAAAAAGATAAAGAAGGNATAATAAGAGGNAATAAAAAAGANGGNAACTGGACATANTATACTGGAAATGGNTCAGTTGATTTTAAATTTGATTATGGAACTGGTTTAGAACGAGTTCGTATAGCAGANCTTGAAGAAAGAGATGGNNTNTTTTACAAAATAGGNAAANATAAACCATANACTGGNATTGTAATTGAAACAGGAGGAATNAAAGATTATTTATTACTAGGNAGNTTTCAATCAGGAAGACGTGATGGNCAGTGGNTNCAATGGTATAGAAATGGAAATAAAGAAATAGANGGAGTGTATTATCGTGGTAAAAAACATGGGNATTGGACTCTATGGTANGAAGATGGNACAATGAAAGAACAAGGNNAATTTGAAATGGGANATACAGATGGTTTATATAAATANTGGTATGAAAACGGCCATTTAAAATTAGAAAAATCATATCAAAATGGNAAACCCCACGGAAGAGAAACATCATGGTATGAGCATGATCATAANTTACANTTNACTGATGGTAAATGGTCTTATAATGGNGGTACATATGTTGCAGAAAATGATGAAAAATTATGGAATTGGTGGTGGTATTTAAATGATAANAAGAAAGAAGAAGGACACTATTTAGATGGAAAAAGAAATGGTATCTGGACTAGTTGGTTCGATACAGGTATAAAACAATATGAAGGAAACTATATTAATGATAAAAGAGATGGCTTATGGTCATACTACAATGAAGACGGATCAACATGGCAAGAACAGACTCTTTTGTCAGGTGATTTAGATGGAAGATTTACAGAATGGCTTACACCTGAGGAATTATTATTCGAAAAATTTTATCGCAGGGGTAAATTAGATGGACCAAGTACATTTTGGGAAAACGGACACCGCAGTACAATGACAACCTATAGATCTGACTCTCCTGACGGACCTTGGGTTATATGGTATCCTAATAGCGATCAAATTAGAGAACAAGGTTTTCACCAAGAAAGCATTAAAGAAGGACTTACAACATATTATTATAAAGATGGNACAATGCAAAGAGAAGGNTTTTTTAAAGNAGGNCTNCCTGATGGTCTTTGGACCTACTGGAACGCANAAGGCNAAAAAGATTTTGACTTTGATTTTGGAACNGGATTAGAGCATGTNGCTCTAGAAGATCTAGTAGAACGTGAATCGNTTTTTTATAAAATAAATGAAGANNTTCCTTATACAGGTATTATTACTCAAGAAAATANAGANGCAGATTATTTNTTTTTAGGAAGAACTAANNATGGAAAAANAGATGGACAATGGGTTAAATGGTTTCCAAGTGGAAAAGATGTTCCAGAAATNTTTATTGTTGACATACCATTACCAGAACCTAAAAAACCTTGGAGCGGTGGCAAACAAGAACAAGGTGGATATAAAGAAGGTGAAAAACATGGACAATGGACAGAATGGTATGATAATGAACATATAAAATCACATGGTCAATATGACTTAGGTNTAATGAATGGACATTGGACATTTTATTACAAAAATGGNATTAAAGAAAAAGANGGCACACTAGTTGAAGGCAGTGCAGATGGTTTATGGGTATTTTATGATGATGAAGCAAATAAATCTCAAGAAGGATCATTTACAAATGGTACAAAAGAAGGTCAGTGGACTGCTTGGTTCACAGATGGAAGGATGACAGAAGGTTACTACGCCAATGGTAAAAAAGATGCTACTTGGACCAGTTGGTGGGATCACGAAAGAACAAAAAAAGAAATGCAAGGGGATTATAAAAGCGGAAAAATGGTTGANAAGTGGTTTTTTTATGATAAAAATGGAAATTTAAAAGAGATTAGATATTTCTCTCCTGATTTTTAAATAAGTTTAGCACTAGTTTTTAATACAATAAAAAGGAAGTTTTACTGTGAAATACGTATATCTTTTTGGAAATGGCAAAGCTGATGGCAAAGCTGATATGAAAAATCTTTTAGGCGGGAAAGGTGCAAACCTTGCTGAAATGAATCATTTAGGTATTCCAGTGCCTCCTGGCTTTACATTAACCACAGAAGTTTGTACAGAGTACTATAAAAACAATAAGTCTTTTCCTGAAGGACTAGCACAAGAAGTAAAACAAAGCTTGTCTGAGATTGAGTTAATTATGGAAACAAAATTTGGTGATTCAAATAATCCCTTACTACTATCTGTACGATCAGGTGCTAGGCAATCTATGCCAGGCATGATGGAAACAGTTTTAAATATTGGATTAACAAGTGATACAATTCCTGNACTNATTAAAAAAACNAANAACCCAAGATTTGTTTATGATGCNTACAGAAGATTAATAACAATGTATTCAGATGTAGTAATGGAAAAAGCTACTGGAATGGAACCACCTGAAGGTGAAGGGATTAGACATAAATTAGAACACCATTTATCTTCTTATAAATTAAAAAATAATTTAAAAAATGATACAGATCTGACCGAAACTGACTGGATAAACATAATTGATATATTTAAAAGTGAAATTAAATCCTCCCTTGGGTCAGAATTCCCAGATGATGCTGAAACTCAATTATGGGGTGGTATTGAAGCTGTTTTTAAGAGTTGGAATGGTGCTAGAGCTATCAGCTATAGAAAAATAGAGAATATACCTGAAGAATGGGGAACAGCTGTAAATGTTCAGACAATGGTTTTTGGTAATACTGGAGAAGAATCAGCTACAGGCGTTGCTTTTACAAGAAATCCTGCTACTGGAGAAAATAAATTTTTTGGAGAATGGTTAACCAATGCACAAGGAGAGGATGTTGTTGCTGGACTTCGTACTCCTAATCCACTTAACGAGGACACAAAAACTGAAGACACAAAACATCTTCCTTCTTTAGAAGATACAATGCCAAAAATATATAGTGAACTATTTGATATACAAAATAGACTGGAAAAACATTATTCTGATATGCAAGATATTGAATTCACTATTCAAGAAGGAAAACTTTGGATGCTACAAACAAGAGTTGGAAAAAGAAATGGTGTAGCTGCAATAAAAATGGCTGTTGATATGTTTAATGAAAATATGATTGATAAAGAAACCGCCATAATGAGAGTCAACCCTAACCAATTAGATGAATTACTCCACCCTGCTTTAGACAAAGATAGTGAAAACAGTGCTACAAAATTAACTAAAGGACTTCCAGCTGGACCAGGTGGTGCAAAAGGACGTGTTGTTTTTACAGCGGATGATGCAGAAGAGTGGAATAATAGAGGTGAAAAAGTAATTTTAGTGAGAGAGGAAACTTCTCCTGAAGATGTTCACGGAATGCATGCTGCTGAAGCAATATTAACAGCACGAGGTGGAATGACCTCCCATGCTGCTCTAGTTGCAAGAGGCTGGGGTAAATGTTGTATTGTAGGTTGTAATGAATTAAATATTTCATTAGAAAAAAAACAATTAACAGTTGGTAACGTGGTTGTTAAAGAGGGTGATTGGATAACCATGAACGGCACCCTTGGAGTTATATATCTAGATCAATTAAAGCTAATCCCAGCTGATCCTGACAGAAACAATGAGTACAAGGAATTAATGACATGGGCGGATGAAATAAGAAAACTCAAAATACGAACAAATGCCGAAAGTCCTGAAGATGCTGAACAAGCTATTAAATTTGGTGCTGAAGGAATAGGTTTATGTAGAACTGAACATATGTTCTTTGATGAAACAAGAATATTAGCAATGAGAAAAATGATTTTATCTAATAATAACGAAGATAGAAGAGAAGCTGTAATGGGGCTTCTACCATTTCAAAAAGAAGATTTCAAAGGAACGCTTAAAGCCATGGAAGGGAAACCAGTAACTATTAGACTACTTGACCCTCCTCTTCATGAGTTTATAACCTTGAATAATAAACAAATTGATGAACTTGCTGAAAAAATTGGTATAAACAAATCGGTAGTAAGTCAACGAATTGCAAGTCTCCATGAACTAAACCCTATGTTAGGACATCGTGGTTGTAGACTAGGAATCGCGTATCCTGTAATTACAGAAATGCAAGCAAGAGCAATTCTAGAAGCGACTGCTGAACTTGTTAAAGATGGTCTAAACGTTTTACCAGAGATAATGATTCCATTAGTTGGAACAGTTACAGAATACATAGATCAAGAAAAAATAGTTAGAGATGTTGCATCAAAAGTTGAAAGCAAATATGGTATAACATTAAATTATTTAGTAGGAACAATGATTGAACTACCACGAGCATGTCTAACTGCAGATGAAATTGCAGAACACGCTGAGTTTTTCAGTTTTGGAACAAATGATCTCACACAAACTACATTTGGATTTAGTAGAGATGATATAGGATCGTTTTTGCCTGACTATTTAGAGCGTAAAATTCTACCAGAAGATCCATTCCAAAGTTTGGATGTGAATGGTGTAGGTAAATTAGTAACAATGGCAGTTAACTATGGCAGAGGAAAAAATAATAATTTAAAAATAGGAATTTGTGGAGAACATGGCGGCGATCCTTCTTCTATTTTATTTTGTAAAGAAAACAATCTAGATTATGTTAGTTGTTCACCATTTAGAGTTCCTATAGCACGTTTAGCAGCTGCACATGCTGAATTAATTTAATTAATAAAAAAAAGCCTCCTTACGGAGGCTTTTTAATAAATATACGTTATTGCTTACTCTACCATTTCTCCGCCACCAAGTATATCCTCAATACTAATTGTTCCTTCTTTATCCATCTCTTTCGCTTTATCTAAAAAAAGCTCCTTTCTTTTAACGTCAATTTCTTTTTTAGATACTGCACCTTCAAGCGGTTCATACATGGCTTGCTTTTTCTGTGGTAACATATCAATGATCCCATCTATTACTTCCTGATCAAGACCCTTAACAGCCAATGCTAAATCTGTTGTATCAGGGGCAACAAACAATTCTCTTTTTATATTATCTGGGAACTTCTCAAGAATATCTTCAAATGTAAGGAAATATTTTTTAACCTCACCAGCTAAATCGGGGTTTTCATTCTGGAGAGTTTGCATATAGCGCTCTTGCTCACCAGAATCCATACCGCCAAGCATATCAGCTATATCTTTAGCTCCACCTCGAGAAAATTCAGTAGTCCTAGGTAAATAAGTTGATTTTTCTTTCAATCTTGCACCAACTTCAATAACACCTTCTAATGGAACATCATCAAGGGAACCCAACTCAATTAAAACCTGACCTTTTAGTACAGGGTCAAACTTATTAACAATTTGCATCCTTTTTTCAGGCTCTAACTGAGCTAATGTCATTGCAACAACAGGAGCGTCTTCCTTATTCACCAAAGCAAATAATTGTTCATCTGTTAAATCTTTTAAAAATTCAAAGGGATGTATTGCATTCCCATCTGTTCCGTTTGCACCGACATCTTCACTTAAAAATCCAAAATAAAATTCTTCCATAACACGTTTTTTAACACTGAATGATATCGGTCCTAAAGTCTGTAACGTGGATCTTATTTTACGCACTTCAGTCTTAGATAAGCCTTTTATTAAAGACATAGCCAAACCTTCTCCAACTACAGAAAATAACACTGCAACCTTTTGCAGTCCAGATAGTGAATTATAATCATTAATCATAATATTATTCCTTACCTTTTATTCTTCTCCGCTTTCTTCTTCATCACCACTATCATCCGAAGATACTTCTTCAGGTTCAGGTGCAGCAGACGCTTCTGGGGCAGGTTGTTCTAACCATTCTTTTACAATAGTAGATGTCCTTGCGGGTTGCCCAACACTCATTGACACTACGGATTTCCGTATATCATCAATTTCACTTTTTAATACATTTGGATCTTCATCTAATTGAAGACTCCCTTCGTTTTCAGACTGAACTTTATCTTCCATTGCTGCAATTTGGGTTGCAGAAACAGGCTGACCTTCTGGAGCTGAACCATTGTTCTGCTGTTCCTGCTCTTTAGGTGCTTCTTCCTTAGGTACCTCTTTAGTCTCTTCTTTTTTAGATTCTTTCTTACGTCTTTTCCTTCTCCTAGTCGGTGGTGGATATGGATATGGCGGCATAGGTGGGGATGGCACTTGAGCCTGAGAAGATTTTTTACCCTTTTGTAAAATCATTAAAACAAGTAGGATAATACTAACAACAGAAAGAGCAATAATAGCTATCATTTTCTTATCCATTCCCTGAGATGCTTCAGCTTCTAATTGCTCCAAATCAGCCTGCACCTTATCTAAAGCAGCAATCTTATCAGCAATTATTGAATCTCTGGATGCTTTTTCCTTTTCCCTTTCAGCTAATTCTTCAGCAATTTTTGCTTGCGCTTGTTGTTGCGCTTCTATTGAATCTTGTAAGACAGCCTGCAAAAGCGTTTTTCTTAAACTCTGCATTTCATTATCTAGCATTGCAAATCTTGTTGAATCAAGTTGTTTTGCTTTTGTTTGTTCTTGTGATGTGTTAACCGATAACATATCCTTTAAAGCTTGTATTTCTTTTTCTAATTTTGAATTTCTAATAGAATCTTTTCTTGCCATCTCTTTCTTTTCAAACTCAGCCGCTTCTTGCAACCTAGCTTTATCAAGATTTTCCAGTTGAGACTGAAAATTTGCTAAGTCTTCTTCTCTTCTTAGTAAAACCTCTTCTTTATATTTTCTTATATCATCCCGCCAATCTGTTGTTTCAGAAGATCTTTTTCTTTCCATGTGATCTATTTTTTCAGCAATGTTTTTTAACATTACCTGCTCAGCTGTACGTTGATCACGCCTTTCTTTAAAACTAGCTGTCATTATCGTCAATTTATCACCCCTTTGTCTATCAAATTTTGCTGCTGCCATAGTTAATTGACGAATATTTTCAATTAATTCTGGTGCAGCTCCTTCTTGAAGAATAAGAGATAAATCCATTCTTTTTATTATTGTTTTGGCTGGTCTCTTTGTAGAAAAAACTTTATCTACTACTTCTTTTTCAGCTTCTTCATCCTCTTCAACTTCTTGATAAGTTGCCTTCAACGCTTTAGGAGAAATAGGCTTAGAAGAAGGTAATGGACGAGAGTCACTTTTTGAATTTGAAACATCAACCTCAAAACCAGGGATAGGTAGTCCAATAGCATATTTATCATTTTGAGATTCAAGATCGTTTTGAACCATTTTTTGTTGAATCTCACTTAAAGCATTAGCCGTTTCTTGTGCTGGAGAAATTGTTTCTTTTTTCTTTGCATTTGCTCTTGGAGCATAATAAGTAAATTGCTCATTTATTTCCTCAAGAACTTCTAATTCGACATCTACATTAATTACATATTTATGAGACTCAATAAGTTTTGATAAAGCATCTTTAACCCTATCTCGAATATTATTTTCTACCATCAATTTTTGAGAAAGGTATCCATCACTTTGTGAAAAAAGAAATGTGATTGTTGCTAGCACACTTATAATAGGAAAAAAATATTTTTTACCCTTTTTCATGTGAAACTCCTTGGTATGTGTTTAATAAACTCCGCATAATAAATTATTTTTCCGCTTCTTTATAATCAGTTGCTGATCGGCCCTTGCCATGATGTGGAGGATTAATAAAAGTAATTTGAATTCTTCTATTCCCCGATTTTTGTTTTTTTGTTTTATTTAATGATAAAACAGTAGGCAGCGAATTTCCTTTTGCATCCGTGGGCATTCCTTTGTCTCCCCATGTAAGTGTTAAAGGGTTATACATTGGATTAACACTTTTTATACTATCGATACCTCTTGGATACCAATCACCATAACCAGCTGCTAATAAGCGCGGTGCTGGGACACCTTTTTCAATCATATACCTAACACAAGTTGCACCTCTAGCCGCAGAAAGTTCCCAGTTGCTTTTATAAAATTTTTGCCATTTTTTAGGCATAGCATCACTATCTGAATGCCCAGCAACTTCAACCTGAAAAGGACTAGCCTTTATTCTAGGAATAATTTCTTCATCTAATAATTTTTTTAACTCACCCTTCATATCAGCCTTACCAGAAGGAAAAGCAAAATCACCTTTGATATTGACCACCAATCCTTTTGAGTTAGTTTGAATATCGATAGGAGGATCACCTGCTGGATTTTCTTTTTTCATTTCTTCAATGGCTTCTTTCATTTCTTTCTTCATTTGAGCCAAATTTTCAATTGGTTCAAACTCACCTTCTTCTTCAGCTGCTCCATCTTTTTTGATTTTACTTCCTAAAGACTTTCCTTCTGAATTAGCCATCTCCTGAAGTTTAACAGGATCCATAGTTGAAATAGCAGCAAGTAAAACAAAAAAAGCAAAAAGCAGTGTCATCATATCAGCAAAAGTACCAAACCATCCAGGGAGGCCTTCTTCTACAGAATTAGCTCCAGCTTCAAAACCTTTGTTGTAGGCCTTTTTTTCTCCTGGTGTCATTGCCATTACAAACTATTCCCGTTTCCACTCTGCTGGAGGAATGAATGAATTAAGTTTTTCTCTAACAATAATAGGGTGTTTTTTAGAATGAATTAATCTGGCCGCTTCAACAAGTAAAGCAGCAGACATAGATGTTTGCAATGTCTTGTTACCCATTTTTTGCGACATTGGTAAAAAGAATAAATTTGCAAAAACAGCTCCATATAATGTAGTTATCAAAGCCGCAGCCATACCACCACCAAGATTATCAGCTCCACCTTCACCACCAAAACCCGCTAACATTAATACCAAACCAATCAAGGTTCCGACCATTCCCCACGCAGGCGCAAGATCACCCATTGATTTTAACATGTCAGTCTGAATTTTTTCACGCTTCTCTCTATATTCAATTCTTGTTTCCATAATCTCAGTTACTTCTTCTAAAGAATATCCATCAACAACCATTTGAACACCATCTTTAAAAAAATAGTTTCTAATACCATCAACACCTTTTTCCAAATCAGCAGGACCTTTTCTAGCAACATCCGCTGTTTCTACAGCCATCTCAACTAAAGGACCCATTTTATCATCTGCTGGTTTAAGTACAGCTCCTATAGCCTTTCCAAGAGCTGTGACATGATACATAGGGAAAGCTACAAAGATAGACGCAATCATACCCCCAAATACAATTCCAAAACTCGGAGCAGATACGAAGTTCCCAAAACTTCCAGCTGAACCTTCAACAAATAAGGCATAGGCTATACTGCCAATCATAGCAGCTAATCCAAAAATAACACCTAAAATAAGAGCTATATCCATTTACTCACTCCTCATTAAAACTTGCTGATTTTAACTGATTCTCACTAAGAGCCTTCAAAATATTCCTGACATCAGTATACTCAGGATCATAACGTAAGGCAAGATTCCAATTTATAGTAGCTCTTTGCACGTCCCCTAATTTATAATAGATCGACCCTCTTCTTGCATATGCTAAAGCCATATTAGGATTTAATTCCAATGAAAGATCGACCTCTTTTAAAGCTTCACGATAGTCTCCCGCATAAAAATAACGTAAAGAACGAGATAGATGCCTCATTGCTTCATTCATATTTTTTTCAGAAATATTTGTTTCTAACTTCATTGAAGTTAAGGAATCTGAAAGAAACTTACTGTTTTGCTCCATTGCATTAAGACGAACAAGAAGATTACGCATTTCATTATTCATTAACGCCATAGAATCTCTAAGAGTCTCAACTGCTACATTTGCCATTACAATAGTAGAGTCTCGATGTAATGAAATAGTATTATCACCAGAAGACCCTGCTTCTCCTGGACCATAAATATTTGTAGGACTTGATGGACCACTACGAATTCTTTTTAACGGATCTCTTGGTACCATCATTGCTAATCCTAAAGAAAAACCTGGATGACCAGACCAATATCTATTCCCCCATTCAGGGAGTTTTTCTATGTGGGTGAACCCTAGGTTCAGGCGGTAATCCGAGGTAAGGGGGATGCGGAGTCCCACATTGACACCTGTACCGTCAAATTCACCCACAATATCCATTCCACCCCATTGAACAAAAAATGGGGTCTTTAGAAGAAATCCAACAAAAACCCCACTATTTGTTGTAGTAACAGAATCAGATACTTCCGTATTCTGATCACTAGCAACAAAAGACATAGTGTCTGGATCAGTGGGAGCAAGCCCACCTGTTCCAAAACCCATATAGGTTTTCATTTTATAATCTCCTAAATCCTTTTCACTTGCAAGAACAGTAAAAAGGGATAATAATGATGTGTTAAGACTTAAAATTTCATCTGATTTTTGTTCACTTTCAAATACAACATCCTGTAACCCAACCGATAAAGAAATATCATTGTATGTGTAAACCCGTTGTTGAAAATGAAACCCAAATTCGACAGGGGGATTATATGTAGAATTTTCAAGAGAATATCCGTTTGGCAATTCTTTGACATGGCTAGTATCACCAGGAATTACTGCTGAAAATCCAAAACTGAAACCTCTACTTAGTTCCATATCGAAAAATAAACCACCTGCTGTATTAAAAGGATTAAAGTTATGTATCTCTGTACTAAAACCTGTACGAAATAAATAAGGAGCAACCTTATTACTAGAAGTAGGTATCCGCATCATCATTCCTGGCCGAGAATAGGCAACTCTTGTTCCAGCTAATAAAACACCTCCCAACATTGTAATAAAGATAAATATAATTTTATTTT
>PAPB01000005.1 GCA_002708715.1 Fidelibacterota bacterium
AAAGCAAAGAGGAGCGTCATCATATCGGCAAAGGTTCCAAACCATCCTGGAAGCCCCTCCTCTACAGAATTTACTCCCTCTTCAAAGCCCTTGTTCCAGGCCTTTTTTTCTCCGGGTGTCATTCCCATTTAGACTACTCCCGTTTCCACTCCGCAGGTGGGATAAAAGAGTTCAGCTTTTCTCGCACGATAATTGGGTGTTTTTTCTGGTGTATTAGTCGCGCGGCTTCTACAAGAAGGTTTGCAGACATAGATGTTTGAGTTGTCTTATTGCCCATTTTTTGTGCCATTGGTAAGAAAAATAGATTTGCAAATACCGCACCATATAGCGTTGTGATCAATGCCGCAGCCATACCACCACCTAGGTTGTCAGCACCACCTTCACCACCAAACCCTGCAAGCATAAGAACTAGACCAATTAGGGTCCCTACCATGCCCCACGCTGGAGACAGGTCACCCATTGCTTTAAGCATATCGGTCTGTACTTTTTCGCGTTTTTCACGATATTCAATTCTTGTTTCTAAAATGTCTGTTACTTCCTCTAGTGAGTATCCATCTACAACCATTTGTACACCATCTTTAAAAAAGTATGTTTTAATAGTATCCACAGATTTTTCTAGATCTGCTGGCCCCTTTCTTGCAAACTCCGCTACATCACAAGCCTCATCAACAAGTGGTCCCATTTTATCATCAGCTGGTTTTAGCACCGCGCCAATAGCTTTACCAAGTGCGGCAACGTGGTACATTGGGAACGCTACCATAACCGATGCTAACATCCCTCCAAACACAATACCAAAACTTGGGATAGAAACAAAGTTCCCAAAACCACCGGCGGCACCCTCAACAAACAGCGCATAGGCAATACTGCCTATCATAAATACCATTCCTAATACAACACCAATAATTAGAGCAATATCCATAAGGTCACTCCTCGATCATACTTGTAGATTTTAATTTATTTTCATTAAGAGCCTTTAAGATATTACGAACATCTGTATACTCTGGATCTAGTCGTAAGGCTAGGTTCCAGTTTATTGTGGCTCTCTGAACATCTCCTAATTTATAATAGATTGACCCTCTTCTGGCATAGGCTAATGCTAAATTAGGATTTAATTCAAGGGCGAGGTCTACTTCCTTCAAGGCTTCTCTATAGTCTCCGGCATAGAAGTGTCTTAGAGAGCGAGATAAAAACCTCATTGCCTCATTCATATTCTTTTCTGATACATTTGTTTCTAGCTTTAACGAATTTAATGAGTCCGACAAAAATCTACTGTTTTGCTCCATTGCATTAAGGCGAACAAGCAAATTTCTCATCTCATTATTCATTAAGGCCATAGAATCTCTAAGGGTTGTAACTGCTACATTGGCCATTGCAATGGTTGAATCCCTGTGTAATGGCATACTATCGAATCCACCTGAACCCTCTCCTTGACGATAAATATTGGTAGGACCAGAGGGACCACTCTGGACACGCACCCTAGGGTCTCTTGGAACAGCCATATCAAGCCCAAGGGTAAAACCCGGATGTCCATTCCAGTAACGATTACCCCATTCTGGTAATTTTTCCATGTGGGTGAACCCTAGGTTCAGGCGGTAATCCGAGGTAAGGGGGATGCGGAGTCCCACATTGACACCTGTACCGTCAAATTCACCCACAATATCCATTCCACCCCATTGAACAAAAAATGGGGTCTTTAGAAGAAATCCAACAAAAACCCCACTATTTGTTGTAGTAACAGAATCAGATACTTCCGTATTCTGATCACTAGCAACAAAAGACATAGTGTCTGGATCAGTGGGAGCAAGCCCACCTGTTCCAAAACCCATATAGGTTTTCATTTTATAATCTCCTAAATCCTTTTCACTTGCAAGAACAGTAAAAAGGGATAATAATGATGTGTTAAGACTTAAAATTTCATCTGATTTTTGTTCACTTTCAAATACAACATCCTGTAACCCAACCGATAAAGAAATATCATTGTATGTGTAAACCCGTTGTTGAAAATGAAACCCAAATTCGACAGGGGGATTATATGTAGAATTTTCAAGAGAATATCCGTTTGGCAATTCTTTGACATGGCTAGTATCACCAGGAATTACTGCTGAAAATCCAAAACTGAAACCTCTACTTAGTTCCATATCGAAAAATAAACCACCTGCTGTATTAAAAGGATTAAAGTTATGTATCTCTGTACTAAAACCTGTACGAAATAAATAAGGAGCAACCTTATTACTAGAAGTAGGTATCCGCATCATCATTCCTGGCCGAGAATAGGCAACTCTTGTTCCAGCTAATAAAACACCTCCCAACATTGTAATAAAGATAAATATAATTTTATTTTTCATTAGTATGATTATTCCAAACTCTATTGATATTCTTCCCAGTCAATAACATATGAATAACCTATGAAGGTACCAAAGTCTTGCGGTACATATAAATCAAATTTTCCATTTGCACCAGGAAGTAAACTAGCATCAGAAACTATACCCGTATCAAAAGTATTATAAGAACCTTTAATAAATGTAGTTAACGTCCTAGTTTCCCCACTCCAATTCTTTCGAAACACAAAATCTACTTTAACAAAATCTGCACGACGACCACCAATATTTTTAATCTCACCATCAAAAATAATATTACCTTGACTGTCTTTTTTCTCAGATATATTACCAACTAAAACACAATTAGCAGACATTTTTGTACTAGCCATGCGAGCTGAATTATTAGAAGAAGTATATCTTGGCTGAGCAAGTTTTGGCATTGGAGGCGGAGTATAGCTTTCTCGTATTTGTTCAGGAACATACTCCTGAGTATCCTCCGTAATAACATTATCGACAATTCTAACAACTTGTGCACGATCAACAATAAGATAACCGACAAGGGTTTCCACTTTAAGAGACTTATCATCTTGATATATTATTTTCCCAAAAACAGTGCTCCCATTTTTAAGAATAATTTCTTTAGAATAAATTGTGAGAGGATTAACCCACATTTTACTTAATGCTTTTAAATCATCTAAATCTTGTGTTAGATGTTTTATCTCAGCATTCAACTTTTTAATTTCAAAATTTAATTCATTTATAATAAAGTCTTTACTAGGACTTCCCATAGCCTCAATAGTTTGAGGGACTTGAACAGATATGGGATTACCAGGACTAACCACAGATCCACTCTCTTCCTTAACTATTGGTTTAGGACTCGGAGGCGGTTGATTAGATATAGTTATATCACCTATATCATAATCATCGGATAGTGTAAATGCCTTTTCAGCTGAACCAGATTCTTCATGTGAAACTTCTAGAACATAATCGCCTTCTGCAAGTTTTTTGATTTTAAACTTCCCGTTTCCCTTTGTTGTTTCCTCACTGACAACATCGGTTCCTTTACGAAGTGTGATACTTGCTTTCTTTACCTTATCACCATCTGAATCTAATATTCTTCCAGTTAAAGTTAGTTTACCCTTTGCTATTAAGGTTCCCCCTAAAAGCATAGTACAAATCGTAGCGAATAGAAATCGCCTATTTATGCTTCTCATTAGTGTCATGTTTTACCTCGGATTATGAACACTTTTAGCAACTAAATGCGCTAAAGCTTAAAGATTTTAACGCAAAATCTGCAATGTGTCAAGAAATTATAAATATGATCTTTACTAGCAAAAATTATCTTGATTTTCAATTATTTCCAGAATTCTTTCAACTTTTTTTCTCTATCAATAATTAATGCATATTCAGTGATTGCTATTTTTTTCATTTGTGGGGGCAAGTTTAATTTTAAAGCTTTTTGATATGATTCTGATATTAGATCAAATTCTTTATCTCCAATTTTTTTATATGATTCTGCTATAAAAAAATATGGCTCGCCATTGTTTGGTTTTAATTGGGCGGCTTTATGATAAGTTTGAATAGCATTCCATAATTTTTCTTTTTTCCCGCTCTTTTTTAAAATGTGTCCCTGAACAATAAATAAATTATAACGACTCAATGTATCATGAGCTGAATATATAAGCGCCTTTGAAAAATGACTTTTTGCTTTTTCAAAATTCTTATTATTTAATTCAGATAAACCAATTGTATTATGAGCAGTAATCAAAGCTTTAATGGTTTTTTTATTTAATTTTTCACGTTTTAACGAATCTTCTAATAATAATAAACCTTTAGGATCTTCCGTTGCCATCCGATGATAAGAAATATTATTACAAGATAAATAAATAAATAAATAAAAATTAAGCCATTTCATCTTACCCCTTGAACCAAAATAATTCTTTATTATCTGAGAATGATTTATATAACTCTTCCATAGAACCAACTACATAATACCTATCTTGCATATGGCTATAATCAAAACACGTCATTACAATTTCTTCTATATCATAAGGTATAAACTTAGACTGGTTTGAATTCCCCTTAGCACAAGCAATAACATTGTTTACTTCATCAAATGAAGACATTATACCAGCACCATATATTTCATATTTAATATCATTTTTATATCTTCGATAATTATCAGTTTTTCCTTGATTAATCAACAAACCATATTCATATGTCCACCAAGAAAAATTTTGTAATCGTTTTAAATTGTGGGCTACCAAATCAGGACCTAAACCTTCTCTATCTTTTATAATTTCATAACCAAGTAAACCAATTTCCCACATAAATTGCGCATATTCTTTATTCATCAAAAAAGGAACGTGTGCCTGCACATCATGAAAAATATCAGGCTCTGGTGTGTAACCAGCATCATTTTTTATTTCAGCTTCTGAATATTTTTCATCAAACCTAGGAGATTTTCGAATAATATCGGTAACAGGAAATTGCCTTTTTGTATTAATCTCAAAAAACAACTCTTCATCTAAAAATCCCGCAACCGGTAAAAGAGTCCACCCTGTTGCGTTTTCAATTAGTGGTGATATCAAATTAAAATTAGGAAACATATTATTAGGTATAGGAAGAGATCGAAGGCCTAACAAATATTCTTTTGAAGCATATTGATCTAATAAAAACTCAAGATTTTGAAAAAGCTCAGACCAAATCCTGTTTTCAAGGTTTGTAACATTGTCATAATTTTGTTTTATTATATAGGGATCATTTGCTCCAAATATTTTTATTCCATCAACGCTATTAGGTATAACATTTTTAAAAAGAGAATCATATTTAGATGATTTATAAACCATAATTTTTACTTATATTAATTTTAATAAAAGTTTTTACCATAGCCAAACATACGTAATTGCAGAGTTTTTTCTGCCAAAATCTGGATCTTTATCTATTTTACATTCATATCTCATATCAGATGCTTTAGTATTAAACATATGATAATCTTCCCCATATATTACTTCTTGGAATCTCCCTTCTTGATCTTTTAACCATTGACGTATAGATTTTCTAAGTGCCCCTGAACCATGTCCAGTGATTATTTTAATAATTTTAATATTACCTTCATAAGATACCTGGCTAATATTTGTTTCGAGAAATGATTGAGCTTCATCTAACTTTAAATTGGAATGACCAATATCAAGAACTTTTATTGTATTATAATTCATAATATAATCGTGAAATTACCACCCTTTGTTATAATTTTATTATTCAATAAAAAAGAAAATATATGAGAAAAGTTACCTTAGGAAGAACAAATGTATCAGTTTCAGCAATAAGTTTAGGAACATGGTCATATGGGGGCTCAAATAAAATTGGGAAAATATCAATTGGTTGGAGTAATCAAGATGATAATGATTCAAAAGCAGCATTAATCAAATCTTGGGAGAAAGAAATAAACCATTGGGATACTGCTGATGTATATGGCGAAGGACGATCAGAAAAAATAATCGGAAGTATGTGGAAAATCATACCGCGAACATCTATATTTTTAGCCACTAAAGTTGGATGGGATAAAGGACCATATCCATATTGGTATCATCCAAAACATATAAAACACAAAATAGAAACATCTCTTAAAAATCTAAATACAAACTGTATTGATCTAATGTATTTACACCATTGTAATTTTGGAAAAAAAGGTGAGTATTTTGATGATGCTATGAACATTTTAAAAATATTTAAAGATCAAGGCAAAATTCGTTTTATAGGATTATCTGATTGGTCAAATAAACGAATTTTACAATACTTAGATCGTTGCAACCCAGATATTATTCAACCATATAGAAATATTATGGATAATGATTATGAAATATCTGGATTAAAAAAAGCTGTAATAAAAAACAATATTGGAGTCTGTTTTTTTTCTCCATTAAAACATGGATTATTAACGGGAAAATATAAAAATGTTCCAAAATTTAAAGATGGTGACCACAGATCTAGAATTAAAGAATTTTATGATCCAGAAATAATACAAAAAATTTTGGACAACTGTAAAAAACTAGAAAAAAAATTTTCAAAACACAAAAATCCAATAATGTACGGAGTTATTAATTCTTTGTTTTTTGACTCACCAACTGGCTGTGTTTTATTAGGGCAAAGAAACAGTAATCAAGTAAATATTGCATCATCTTTGGGTGAGGTATTATCAAAAGATGAAACAAACTGGGTAAAATCATTATATAAATAATAATTCGGAGTTTTATATTGGTTAATAAAAAAACATATTGTCTTAATAAAGATGGCTTTTGTTTTTTACCCAAAATCTTTTCAAATAAAGAATCATTATTAGCTCGTGAAGCACTATGGGATATTATTAATGGTAAATATGAAACTGGTCGCAAACCAGAAAATAGGTTTTGGCAACCAGGTGATGATCCATATTCAATTATAAAAATAGATAAGCCCCATCTTTGTAACCAAGTTGTCTGGAACTTAATAACCAACAAAGATTTTGGTAGTCACTTAGCGCAAAACACAAATGCAAAATCGGTTCAAGTTTGGCACTCGCAGGTTGTGTGGAAACCTCACAGTAAAAACAAGAAAGGTAATGCTGGATGGCATAGAGATTCTCAATATTGGCCATTCTGGACATATGATGGCCTTTTTACAGCATGGATCGCTTTATCTAATGTATCTAATAAATCAGGACCCGTTAGGTTTCTTCGTGGATCAAATCACTGGAAAAATATTGATGGTATGGATTTTTTCAATCAAAATATTAATGATCAAAACAAAATAATAAAAAAACATCATAAAAATCAAAAAATAGTAGATGCATTATTAAAAATTGGAGAAATAAGTATTCACACATCCCAGACATACCACTCATCTATTGGTAACAAAGAAAAAAATCCAAGAATAGGAATGGTTGTTCATTTTTGCACAGATAAGGCAAAAAGAATACCATTAGAGGGTGAAAATTCAAATTATTTAGATCAATTAAAAGATCATTCCATTGCACCAATTATTTACAAGAGATAGCTGTGAAAAAAAACATCACATCTCAGTTCAAAAAAAATGGATATCATATAGAAAAAAAATTATTTAGCAAATTAGATATAAAAAAACTTGAAAGTGAATTTGATAAAATCATATTTCAATTAGAAAATAGCGGAGAAAATATTAACGCTCATTGGAGAAGTGATTTAACAAAAAATATTGATTCACCTAAATCAAAAATTATACACACGCATAATGTACAAAGCTATTCATCTATTATGATGAAAATGGTTCAAAATAAGAAATTATTAAACCTGGCTGAATCTTTTATTGGAAAAGATATAATCTTACATCATACTAAATTGTTTTTAAAACCACCTCTTGTTGGATCAGCCTTTCCATTACATCAAGACTGGTCCTACTTCCCAACAAAAAAAAATACAATGATAGCTGCAGTTGTACATATTTCTGACTCAAAACAAAATATGGGTTGTATAAAACTAATTCCAGGATCTCATAAATTAGGTAAAGTAAAAAACTCAGATGGGCATTCCTATATAAAGAAATTACATAAAAAATATTCATTGGAATCCGCAACTGCAATTGAAGCAAATCACGGAGATGTTTTGTTTTTTCATTCATGTACGGTTCATGGGTCAATGAACAATGAATCTAATAAACCTAGAAAAACAATACTTATTCAATTATATTCTGGAAAAGATAAGGTGTTAAAAGATAATAACCACACCAACGTTCAAATAGTATTAAGAGGATGGAATTATAACGCTACTAGAACAACAGCTGAAAATCTTTAAACTGATTTATTAAAATAAACACTTACAAAGGAACCGGTAGTTATTGCTAGTATTACTGATGGTAGCATAACATCCAACTTATCAAAATAAGGTCCAATATAATCAATACTTGGAATAAAAAATTTAAAAATAGGTACAGATAAAAAACCTGTAACCATTGATACAATAGCTCCTTTCTCTGTTAAACCATTCCAAAAAATAGACATAATTATAACTGGACAAAATGTAGCAGCAATACCAGACCAGCCAAAAATAACAAACCAGAATACTGTTCTTGTAGGTGAAAGGATAGAAACAATAATAGCCACTGATAATGCAAAACCTGCCAACAAAAAAGTAACTTTTTTAGAGATTTTCACAAGTATTTTTTCATCAATTTCTGGACGGTATACTTTTTGAAAAAAATCTCTTGTTACAGCACTTGATGCAACAACTAATAAAGAATCAACTGTTGACATTACAGCAGATAGTATAACAGCAATATATATTCCCACAATTACATTTGGCATAACCTGGCTAAGAACTAAAGATAGAACATCCTCACCACCCCCGCCTAAAATAAGCTCAGGATTAAAACCGTTTTTTGTAAACATATATCTTCCTAACATACCTATTAACACCGCTGAAGAATCAGTTAATAATGTATAACCAATAGCTACCCATTTTCCTTTTTCAATTTCATTCGTATTTGTTATAGCAATAAACCTAACATATACTTGAGGAGAGCCCATAAAACCAACACCTATAGATAAAAAACCTAATATCGAAGCAATATTTATTAAGCTAAAACCACCAGGACCCCAAATATTAACTAGTCCAGGATCTATTTCTTTTAAACCTGAAAAAAAAGCAAACGGATTATTTAAAGACAGAAGAATTACTGGAGGTAATATTATAAGACCAATAAACATTAATATACCTTGAAAAAAATCAGACCACGCAACAGCAACAAAACCACCAGATAATATATAAAAAACAACTATCCCAAAACCAATAGCTATACCAACGTAATAATCTAAACCTAAAAAAGATTCGAAAGTTTTTCCCGTTATATCAATCTGAGCACTTACATAAATAACAACAAAGAGGGAAAGCGCCGTAGCTGAAATAATACGAAGAAGATTTGACCTTGAATTAAAATGGCTTACCAAAAAATCTGTAATTGTTATAGATTTATAATCATCAGTCATCTTCTTAAATTTTTTTGCCATAAACTGCCAAGAAAACCAAACACCCAATACTTCTCCAACAACAACCCAAAAAGCACTGAGACCCATTATAGCTCCCATTCCAGTAAGACCTATTAAAAGCCAACCCGACTCACCTGTCGCTCTTGCAGACAAAGATGCGATCCAATAACCAAGTTTTTTACCTCCAACATAATAGTCAGAAATAGAAGAAACTTTTTTTGAAGAAAAATAACCTATAGAAATCAGGATTAAAAAATAAAGAAAAAGAAAAAGAAAATTATATGGGATCATATATAAATAATTTAAAATTATTTTTCGGGAAGAAGAACTTTCATAGTGGGATAAGGAATAAAAATGTTTCTTTGAGAAAATTGTTCATAAATATCAGTATTAATTGCATCAACTGTTCTTCCTCGCATTTCAGGTTTTTGAATCCAAAAAAGAAGCTGAAGTTTAAGCCCATTATCTGCAAACTCTCTAAAACGAACTCTAGGACTAGGATCTTTAAGAACATTGGTGTTGTTTTTTGCAATATCAATTAAAATTGCTTTTACATCATTTAAATTGGAATCATAAGAAATTAAGAGAGTGATCCGCACCCTTTCTATTTCTCCAGGACCACCACTTTCATTAACTATTTTTGATGTTGCAATTACAGAATTTGGTATGGTTATTTCAATATCATCTCGCGTCATAAATCGTGTTGACCTAAGACCCATTTGTGTTACATAGCCTCTTTCACCAGACTCCAATAAAATATAATCACCTTCTTTAAAAGGAGCATCTGCTAATAAAAATATCCCAGCAAAAAAATTAGAAACAGTATCTTTTGCTGCTAAACCCAAAACCACACCCAAAACACCTGCTGAAGCAAGGATACCATTAATATTAATATCCCAACTTAAAAAAATAAAATATATACCAAAAATTCCAATAGCAATCTTTCCTAAATTATTAAAAAGAGGTATTGTGTTTTTTTGTAATAAAGAATTAGTAGTAGTTTTTCGAGATGCCCACTCCATAGACATCAATAAAATTTTTGAAATAACAAACAACCAGATAATTATTGTTGCTGTTTTTAAACAACCAATTAATGCAAAATCAATGTACTGTGGTAAGGATGCTGTTTTAATTGAAAAAATAAACCCAATAAAAAGAATTGAATAAAAAATAGGCTTATGTAATAATTGAAGAATTCTATCATCTAAAGTTGTTTGAGTTTTATCAACCATTTTTTTAAAAATAATAGTAAAAATTATATCAACAAATTTTGCAAAAAATACAGATATTAAAATCAAGCTTGCTGATTTAAGAAAATGGTTAGAAACAATAAAAATATAATAGTCTTTTAGTTCATTCATCTTTACACCGATTATTAATTATAACAATTACCAATTAACCTTTAGTGTTTTTATCATACACTGCGAAGGTTTGATTGTTTTGACGAAAATCTTTCCAGGGATGACTTACACCAGCAACACCGTTATCCCTAAGTGTTTTAACTCTATCAAAATCAATTATAGCAGTCTGCATAAAAGGACCACCTCCAGATTTTTGTAAAGCATTACCATCAGGGTCAACAATAATAGATCCTCCAACACCTCCATACCCCACACCATTACATGAGACAATATAACACTGTTGTGTAATAGCCGTTGCGCGAGCAATTACTTGTTCTTGTGGTCTATCTCCTGTTGTTGTCATTGTTGGAACTAAAATAAGTTCAGCTCCTAAATTAACGATATCTCTTGCCACTTCTGGGAACCACAAATCATAACAAATCATAAGGCCCACTTTTCCTACACCTTCAATAGTAAAAACAAATGGGTCAGTGCCAGGCGTGATTTTTTCATAAGGACACCAGGGATATCTTTTACGATACTTTCCGATTAAGTCTCCTTTTGGTGACAATACAAAAGATGTATTATAAATATCATCTCCAGAACGTTCATATATACTTCCTGGTACCAACCAAATTCCATACTTTTTAGCTAATCCTGAAAAAAAATCAGTTAAATTCCCTGGTAATTTTTCTGCTTGATCTTTTATATCTACGAGCTTATCTGTTGCAGAAAGTTCTGGAAAAACAACCATGTTTACTTGAGGAAAAACTCGATTAATATAACTTAAATGTTTTTCAATCTCTTGTAAATTGTTCTTTTTTTCTTTGTGAACAAACATTTGAATTGATGCAATAGTAATCAGTTTATCCATTTAATATTTTCTCCAAAATTTGTATACCATTAATTTTTACTCATCCATGAGTTAGAATCTATTAATTTTTTTGTATAGTCGTTTGAAGGGTTAATTAATACATTATTAGTGTTTCCAAACTCAACTATTTCTCCTTTATATAAAACCATAATACGATCAGATAGTTCTGACACAACTCCTAAATCATGTGATATAAAAATATAAGAAAGGTTTTTTTGTATTTGTATATCTTTCAATAAGATTAATATTTTTTCCTGAGTTATTGTATCGAGTGCTGAGGTTGGCTCATCTAAAATCAATATGGATGGATTTACTAACAAGGACCTAATGATAGAAATCCGCTGTCTTTGACCTCCTGATAATTCATGAGGAAAAGACTTTAATAAACTGTGGTCTAAATTAACCTTATCTAATTCTTCTATTATTTTTTCTTTCATGATCCATTGATCCTTAACACCATTTAAAATTAAAGGCTCACACAATATATCATAAACCCGCATTCTAGGATTTAAAGAACCTTGGCTATCTTGAAAGACTACTCCAATATCTCTAGTGGGTTTAGTTAAACTTATTCTTTTACCATTTTTTAAAATATCTATATCACCAGAATCTCGTTCTAATAAATTTAAAATGGTTTTCGCTAAAGTTGTTTTCCCACTTCCTGATTCACCAATGACACCTATTGTCTCCCCTTTATTAATATCAAAACTAATACCTTTCAAAGTGGGTACAGCATTCACTTTTGAATTATATGATTTGTTTATATTATTAATATATAAAACTGTATTTGATTCCTGTTTGTTAATTTTTGTTGGAATTTCATTTAACGATTTTTTAAAGTTATCTGTAAATGTTTTTACGTATCTATCATTATTGCTGTCAATAATCATTTCCGTTTTTCCTACATCTATAATTTTACCCGATTTTATTATTGCGATTTTATCACAGTATTTAATAACAGTATTTAAATCATGAGAAATAAGTAAAACAGAAAATTGAAACTGCTTTTGAAAAGAAAACATTAAATTTAAAATTTCCATTTTTATATTGGTATCCAAACCAGTTGTTATCTCATCAGCAATAATAAACTCAGGCTCAACAGACATTGCCATCGCAATCATAACCCTTTGCATTTGACCTCCAGAAAGTTGATGAGGATAACGTTCTAATATGTTTGGAATTTCATGTAAATGTACTTTTTTAACCCAATATGTAATTTGTCGCTTTATTTTATTTTTTTTGTAACCATACCTTTTATTAAGAATAATAAAAAACTGTTTCTCTATTGTTTGTAATGGATTCAATGCTTGCATTGGATTTTGGGATATCTTAGACAAATTAATTCCCCTGAGAGTTGATATACTTTTATCTGAATCAAAATAATGTTTAACAAAACCACTTGTGATAGAACAACCCATTGGTACCATATCCATTAAAGTTGAACCAAGCATGCTTTTCCCACTACCTGTCTCTCCTATAAGTCCCAAATTTTCACCTTTGTTAATATTTAAATTTATTTTATCTAGTATAACTGTATGATCATCTGATTTAACCTCTAAATTTTTAATTTTATAAAGAAGGTTACTCATTATCTAATTTTTTCTTCTGTGAAGTTGCGAAATTGATCGCCAATAATATTAAATGAAACCACTGTTAAACATATGAAAATTCCAGGGAAAAAAACCTCCCACCAATGATTTAAAAACTGTGCACGTGATTGTGTAATTAATAAACCCCATTCAACATCTGGGTGCTGTGCTCCTAATCCAATAAAAGAAAGACCAGCAGCAGTCAATATTGCATAACCCGCGTCGATAGTAGCTTGTGTCAAAATTGGATTAAAACCATTTGGCAAAATATGATTTTTTATAATATGAAAATTACTAGCACCCATATTTTTTGAGATTAACACATAGTCTAAAGATGAAATAATTAATGCTTGAGATCGGGCTATTCTAACGTACCAAGGAAACCATGATGCAGAAATTCCCAAAACAACATTATTCAAAGATGGACCAAGAACCGCTGTAATGACAAGTGGTAGTATTAATGGTGGAAATGCAAGAAAACCATCTGTGATTCTCATTATTATTTCATCAATTCGTTTACTCGCAACCCCACAAAACATTCCAATTGGGGAACCCACCAAAACCGAAAGAAAAACAACGCCAAATGCTATTTTTAAAGAATAAAAACCTGCGCGAATAGTAATAGTAAACATATCTCTCCCTGCAGTATCAGTACCAAACCAATGGGAAAAAGAAGGTGGTTGACCTGCGGCTTTAAAATGAACCGCTCCATATATATCTTCATAATAGGGAGACAAAAAAGGAATAAAAACAGATAAGAGAAAGATTCCAAGTAAAAATAAAAAAGCTAAAAATGCCGATTTTCTTAAAATAAGTTTTTGAAAAAAGCTTTTCACTTTAATGGCGAATTCTAGGATCAACAATAACATAAAAAAGATCTATAAAAAAATTAATGATTACATATATAGCACTATAAAGAATAGTAACACCAATTATTGCAGGAAAATCTCTTGTTAAAATTGACAAAACACTGAATTGTCCTAAGCCAGGCCAATCAAAAATTGACTCAACTAAAAAAGTTCCACCAAGCATAAGGCCAAAACTTAATCCTACTACAGTAGAAACTGGGATAAATGTATTTTTATATGCTGATTTTCTAATAATCTCACCATCATTAAAACCAAAAGATTTAAACGTACTAAAAAATGGTGTATTGATAGTTTCTATCATTGTTGAACGAGTTGTACGTAGCACAATTCCCAACACACCAAATGCCATAGTGAAAGCAGGTAAGGTTATATGTTTCAATACATCCATAAAAAGATCTACATCCATAGAAAGAAAACTATCAATTAATAAAAAACCACTATTATAAATTAATGGAGCGTCTAAAGAACCCATACCAGAGTATCTACCCTGAAGTGGTAACCAATACAAGATTCCAAAAAAAATTAATTGCAAAATCATACCAAACCAAAAAACAGGAAGAGATAACCCTATATACCCTAAGCCCCTTGCAAAATAATCAAATCTTTTTTCCTGTTTTAAAGCCGATACCAATCCCATTGGGAACCCTAAAATAATAGCGATTAACATTGAAAAAAATACCAGTTCAAATGTAGCAAAAAACCTGTTTAATATTTCAATTGTTACGGGTTGCCGTGTTCGAAGTGAAACACCAAGATCTAATTTGGCAGTCTTTTTTAAAAAGGATAAATATTGTTTGTATATCGGTTCATTAAAACCAAAGTCTTTTCTAGCCTTCTCTATTTGTTCCTTAGTAGGGTGGTCACCAACCCACAAAAACACAGGGTCACCAGGTAGCCAACGAACAATAAAAAACGTTATGCTACAAACAATCAACATAATCAAACCCATTAAAGCTATTCTATTAAAAATATATTTATACATCAATTTTTACTTAGTTCATATATAAATATAGTTGAATATGCTGGATTGCTTTTTAAGCCTTTTATGTTATTCTTACGAATAGAGGGTATTTTAATATCTACCGCAGGAATAACCACACAATCATCAATAAGTATGTTTTGAATTTTTTTATATATCTCTTTTGCCTTTTCAGGTTCAATAGATTCTAACTCCCAAGCTTTTTTTGTAAGAGAATCCAAATGCCCATTGCTATAATAAGAAAGATTAAATAATGGGCTTTCTTGGGTGTTATATAATGCAAAGAACCAATCTGATGGTGATGAAACAGTTGGCCACCAAGCCATAGATATAATATTAGGTGCTGTATCTAAATTTTTTGCCTTATCCCAATTTGTTGACCATAGACCAGGTTTCAATTCAAGTTCTAAACCTATTTTTCTAAGGTTGTCTAATAACATAAATGCAGTTAATCGATATTCTTCATAGGTGGATACATAAGATAGGTCTATTTTTGTATTAATTAAATTAACCTTAGATTTTTTTAAATAATCTTTTGCAATATCTAAATCAAATTTCAAAAGACTATCTGGTTCATTATAAAGTGGTATACTGTGCGGTATCAATCCTTTTGCTTCTAATGCTGTGTTTTTATATACATAATTAACCAAAGTATTACGATCCAAAGAAGAAGCTATGGCCCTTCTAAACCATAAATCACTAGTGGGATATTTTTTAGTATTTAAAAGATAAAATTCATTTGTCCAAGACTGGTGATAAGAAATCGTTACATTTGGATTATTTTCCAATGTTTTTAATAATTGAGTAGGTATTAAAACAGCATAATCCGCTAAACCACTTTGAATCATTTGTAAGCGGGTTGAAGATTCTGATGCCACTTGAATTAAAATGGAATCATAATGATTTTCTTTTTTCCAACCTTTCCAATATTTATCGAATTTTTCTAATAATATATATTTATTTCTAACCCATTTTTTCAATTGATATGGTCCAGTACCAGCCCCAAAACCTTTAAGCAATGAATCCTTAGAAACATTAGTAATAGATGGCGAATACATCCATGCGCCATATTGTGAACTTACTATTTTGTCGAAAGGAACAGGAGACGAAAGAATAAAGGTTATTTGCAATGGGTTGTTTATTATTATTTGTTCAACAGAAGACCATATATAGCTTGCACCTCCGTTAAGTTTTTTATTCCTCTCTACAACAAACTTTACCACCTCTGAATTAAACTTTGTTCCATCGTGAAAAAATACATTATCTCTTAAATTGAATGTCCAAGTTAAACCATCTTTCGATTTTGAGTAAGTGACCGCAAGTCCTGGTAAAAATTTGCTAGGTTTTGACCCTGCATCATACCACAAAAGAGGTTCATACATATTTGACATAGGAAAAACCTCAAGTGAAAATGCCGTAGCAGGGTCCCAATCTTTCACATCATCATAAGTAGCAATTACAAAAATATTTTCTTTTTTTTCATCATCAACAGACGGGCTACATTGAAGTAAAATAAAATAAAAGGATAATAAAATGATTTTATTAATTTTTATCTCCAAAAAATTTACACATGTATATCTAAATAAATTTCTGGATTATATAAATCAAAATTATTTATTTAAAATCATTTTTTTTGTAATGCTTTGCCCGCTTGATTTAAGATTATAAAAATATATACCGCTAGACAAAGGTTGATTGTTTTGATCTCTACTTACCCAGTTTTCTTCATAAGTTCCTTGTTCTCTCAAACCATCAAACACAGTAAACACAAGCCTACCCATTATATCATATATTTTTAACGATACGTTATCTCGTTTATTAATTGTATATATAAACTTTGTATCAGGATTGAATGGATTTGGATAGTTTTGTGAAATAGATATTTTATTTGGGACGGTCTTATTTTGACTTGAGAAACCAAGCATTCCACTATGTTCAAGAAAATATATATGTGGCTTATCTGCTGCAAAGCTTGCGGAAGTAAAAACCAAATCACCTATTTCATCATTATCTAAATCTCCAACAAATAAAGCCGCAACTCGAACCTTTCCCTGATCTAAGCCAAATCCACCATCATCCGTTGTGTCATCCATAAATATAACGCGCTCTGTATAACTTAATACATCAAGCGGATCTTCTCCACTATACTCCCAATCATACAAGGACTCATCATAGTGACCAGCTAAATAAAGATTTGAGTTACCATCATTATCAAGATCTCCACTAGAAACTTGACGAAGCCCACCTTCATAACTCGCAAAATAATTAAAATCTGAAAAAGTCAAAAGACTTACATCGTTAATGTTCCCCGCTACATATAATCTGCCTGGGGTTAGTGGAAGTTCTCCTGATTTAGTTCCTGATGTTGCAGCAAATAATTCATTATTACCATCTCCATTGATATCAGTTATAATCAGGCCTTGGTTTCCAAATTCATAAGCCTCAGAACTAACATAGAAATCTGTTTGGTATTCGTATTCATTTATCATGGTGTTTTCAATAACAATAACATGGTAAAAATCAAATGCTACTGTATAAACTTCAGTAAGACCATCATTGTCAAGATCTCCTATCGAAATATTATATCCACTCCAATTTGTCCAAGAATCATCTTCATATTCAATTGTAAAAAGTGCACTATCATTAATAAGGTTTATTGTACCATCATCATTAAATGTTGTGTCATAAATAATTGTATCTAATTCAAAAATCATCAGCCTACTACTTCCACCAACTCCTAATTGCGTCCAAGGTCCATCCATGATAGAGACCACCACTTCATCTTTAGAATCTCCATCCAAATCTTCAACCAAAATCTGTGCAGCTTCCCACACACTATCAAGTCCCATATCCCATGTATAGGAAGGAGTAGATAAAAAAGACATTGAATCAGGACTCCACTCAAACACCTGTAATCCATCTTGACCAGAAACACCAGGACTTGTATCCACAAGAGATATAATTTCTTTGTTATTATCACCATCCAAATCACCAACAGCCACACTTGAATATGCGTCATAATCACAACTTAAATCGTAAAAAGTATAAACCCACTGAATTTCAATAGAGTCATTGGTTATTGCTTCATAGTGATATACACCGTTACAGTATTGGCCAGCATAAGAACTAGCAACAACAAAATCCCCAAAACCATCATTATCAAAATCATATGGTCCAACCATATTCCAAGGGGGACCAGCAGGAAACAAACCACCCGCACCCCAAGAATCATTGTTCCATTTTACAGAAAATGAACTATCTATCTCTGTACCAAATAAACAATTATTATTTAAACATATAAAAATAAAAAAGAATAAATACGCTGATTTCATTTTAAATCCTTTTTTTAATACTCAATTCTTTAATATGATAATGGTATATTTCAATGAAAGTTAGACTACAATGAAAAAATTATCCATTAGATCATATAAAAATTTTATTTTTTTATCGTGCTTTTCCATTATCATTAGCCAGGAACCCTTTTTAGAGATTAAACCTTTTCAACAACCTAGCTTTCAGCAATATCCTGCATCTAACCACGTAGATCACCATCATCCTTTGTCAAACCAAGCTGATGATCTTTTTTTAAGATTTGATGGTGTCGAGTTTAACAATAATGTTATCTATCCAGACTGTTTAACTGGTTCTTCCTGCTACGATGGACATGCGGGTATAGATTACTTCATGCCTTTAAACACACCTATATTAGCACCAGCTAATGGTTATGTTTTATGGTCCTCATTCTCTTCGCCTGCTGATCCATGTCCTGGGGGGATCACTCCCAATGGTGATCAAGGGACAATCATATTAGCACACGGCAACGATTATTTTACTGTATACCTTCATATGATGCCCCCTTTAAATGTTAGCGTTGGAGATAACGTAGTAACAGGTGATACTTTGGGTTTTACTGGAAATACTGGCTGCGCTATTAATTCACACCTTCACTTTGAAGTTCGAAAAGGTAGCTATTTTTTTGATTCTAATGAGCCCTATTCAGTAGATCCATTTGGATGGTGGCATAATTCAATAGACCCTATAGAACAATTTCGTGGAAATCGAAGCGAATGGCTATGGGTTTCTAATAGTTTAATTGATGATGGAGACAATGGTTTTCAAAGATTTCAAGGTCCAGACTGGACATATTTAAGCTCTGGATACAACAATGATTGTTGGATAAGTCCAACAGTAAACTCGCAAGAAGAAAGTCGACACTACGCAATCTGGGTACCTCATTTAGAAAGTGATGGAGAATATAACATTGAAGTGTTTATACCTACAGGATTAGATGCTGTAACAGAAGCAATATATGAAATTAACATTAAAAATGAGTATGGAATTAGTGAAAGAAACACCGTAGTAGTTAACCAAAATATAAATCAAGGAAACTTCAACTCTATATCCTCAATATATATACCTACTGGATCAAAGTGTAGTATTATACTTAGAGATATCGTAGGTCCTTCTTCAAGTGGGTCTTTTGTTGTTTTTGATGCTATACAGTTTTCTCCCATTTCTACTAATAATATTTCAGAAAATGATATCATTCTAAATAAGGACATCTTAATTAAATCAATATCTCCTAATCCATTTAATGCCCGAGCAAATGTTCTTTATCATATACCTTTTATAGAAACCATAACCTTTACTATAATAGATAATATAGGCAATGAAATTATGCAAACAACAACACCCAACCACCCCAAGGGTTATCATAACTATATATGGAGTGGAAAAAACAACCTAGGTGATAATGTCTCTTCTGGTATTTACTTTTTTTCTATCGCTTCTTCACATGAAAGAAAAACAAAGAAATTAGTTTACCTTAAATAAAGCAGTTGTAATGAAAAAAATTTTAATAAAGTCAATTTTTGTTTTTTGTTTTATTTGTGGACAAAACATAACTATTGAAGTGCCAAAAATTATTCTACAAAGCATCCCTTTTAATATATCATTCTCAGGAAATTTTTCAGAAAATTTTAACTATACTTTAAATATAAACGACAACACCTTATCCCCAGAAAAACAAACAAAAACAACTCTTTCATTTCAAAATATAAGTGTTTCTAAAAATGGAGAGTTTCCTTTTTTCTTAACCAGAGAATCCAATATAATTTACGAAGGTAAAAAATCTGTTATTCCAGGATGGGTTTCTATTCTTCCACCTTTTATTGCTATTGTTTTTTCATTTGCCACTAGATCCGTTGTCCCTTCTTTGTTTGTTGCTATCTGGTTTGGCGTTTGGTCAATTAATGCATTTACGTGGGGCAATATTATATCATCTTTACTTAACTCATTTAACATATATATACTAAATACATTTATAGATAGAGACCATGCCGTCTTAATGCTTTTTACACTTATGCTTGGTGGTATGGTTGGCGTTATTTATAGAAATGGTGGTATGCATGGCATTATAAAACACCTTATAAGAAAAGCAGACACTCCTAGAAAAGGACAAATATCTATTTGGTTTTTTGGTTTAATTATTTTCTTTGATGATTATTCTAATACATTGATTGTAGGTAACACATCTAGGCTGTTATGCGATAAACTTAAAATATCACGACAGAAACTTGCATATATTGTTGATTCTACTTCTGCTCCAGTTGCCACAATAGCAATAATCACTACTTGGATTGGATTCCAAATTGGAATTATTTCTGATGCATTGCTAAATATTAATGGTTTTAACCAGTCAGCATATACTTTATTTTTAAATTCCATACCATATAGTTTTTATCCGTTTCTTGCAATAGTATTGGTTGGTTTAGTTGTTGGAACAGGAAGAGATTTTGGTCCAATGGTGGAAGCAGAAAAAAATGCCAGAAAAGGTATAAAGTATACTCCAAATGTATCATCATCTCAAGATAAAGAAACTAGTTCTGAAGAAAACGATTTATATGTAAAAGAAAATATTAAATATTTAGCAAGTAACGCAATAATACCAATTACTGTTCTTATAATTTCTATGTTTTATTTTGTTTTTTCTTCAGGTCAAGGATCAACATTAAAAGATATTTTAGGGAGCTCTGATACTTTTTCAGCGTTAATGCACTCTACTCTTTTAAGTGCTATTACAGCCGCTTTATTATCAATAACTAGAGGATCTTTAACGGTTAATGAAACATTAGACGCTTGGTTTAGTGGGGTGAAGTTTATGTTGATGGGCCTACTAGTATTATTACTTGCATGGGCATTAGCAGACGTATCAAAAGATCTACAAACTGCAGGATACATTGTATCAAAATTAGGCAATGCTATTCCCATGAATTTATTACCAGCAATTATATTTATCGTTGCAGCCATAACAGCTTTTGGATCAGGAAGTAGTTGGGGGGTAATGGCGATTCTTATGCCTCTTGTGGTCCCACTTGCATGGGCTGTAATGGAAAACCATGGAGGTGCTAATCCAGAAAATTACCATATAATGTATTCATCTGTTGCTTGTGTACTTACTGGTGCTGTTTGGGCAGATCATTGTTCTCCAATATCAGATACAACTATCCTAACTTCAATGGCATCTGGATGCGAACTAATGGATCATGTTTGGACACAAATGCCATATGCAATATCAGCTGGATCTGCAGCATTATTGCTTTGTACGCTTCCTGCAGGATTTGGAGCCCCCTGGTGGATTCTTTTAATATTAGGAATCGTTTCTCAGATATTAATTATTTCATTTTTTGGTAAAAAACTAAATACAAAATAAACATATGAAAAAAAAACATATACCTTTAGATGCAATGGAGTTTCCTAGGTTTGAGGGAATTCGAACTTTTATGCGCTTACCCCATACTACTAATCTTCATGGCGTGGACTTTGTACTTGCTGGTGTCCCTTTTGATACAGGTGGAACTTTTCGTGTAGGTGCAAGATTTGGGCCCTCAGGAATTAGAGATAACTCTCTGTTGCTAAGACCCTATAATCCTGTACAAGAAATAGAAATTTTTAAATATTGTAGCGGTATAGACTTCGGAGACCTTCCAATTGTTCCAGGGTATCTTCCTGAATCACATAAATTAATTGAAAACAATGTAGAAACCTTACTTCGGTCTAACGCTATCCCAATTTTTATGGGTGGAGACCATTCTATATCCTTACCAATTCTTCGAGCAATTAAAAAAAAATATGGACCAGTTGGCTTAATACATTTCGATGCCCATAGTGATTTATGGCATGGATATTTTGACAATAAAGATACACATGGCACTCCTTTTCGTAGGGCTATAGAAGAAAATTTAATTGACCCTTCTGTTTCCACCCAAATAGGATTACGTGGTCCTTTATATGATAAAAAAGATTATACAATGTCGAAAGACGCTGGTTTATTATCAATCACTGGTCCAGAATTGCATTCTATAGGTGTTTTAGAAGCATTATCTCTAGTTAAAAATCGAATTGGAGATAAACCTGCTTATTTAACTTTTGATATTGATTTTATAGATCCTGCTTATGCACCAGGAACAGGAACTCCAGAAGCTGGTGGTTTTACTGGTTATGATGCTATATCATTTGTTAGAGGTTTAAAAAATATTAATTTTATTGGTTTTGATATGGTTGAGGTTATGCCACCTTATGACCCTGCTCACATTACAAGTTTACTAGCAGCAAATATTATATATGAGTTTATTTCCCTTGTTGCGATCCAAAAAAGAAACAAAGTTAATTAGTTTGGGTCCTTATAAAATTACTATTAAAAAAATATATATCTCGTATTTCTGTATATTATCTTTATTTTTTTCCTGTAATAACAATCTAAACACCATGACAAAATCATCTATAAATATTATCCCTAAACCAACTAGCTTAAAAAGTTCTGGGTCATCATTTGATTTGCTTTCAATTAATGGAATCTATATTGAAAACAATTCAACAGATGAAAAAGAGATAGCAGAAATATTCCAAAATTATCTAAGACCCTTAAAAAAATTAAAAATAGAACATTCTACGCATGATGTAAAGAATAAAATAAATATTAGTCTAAACCCTAAACATAATTTGAAAGAAGAATCGTATAAACTAAAAATTGATGATGAAAAATCCGTAACATTAAAAGCTTCATCAAAGTCAGGTTTATTCTATGGGTTTCAATCATTTAGACAGTTATGTGATCCAGACCTTGAAAAAAAAATAAAACCAAACAACACAGCAATTCCTTCTTGCGATATTATCGACACCCCCTCTTTCAGTTATCGTGGTATGCATCTTGATGTGTCACGTCATTTTTTCGATATCGAATTCGTAAAAACCTACATAGATATGATAGCATTACATAAAATGAATGTATTTCATTGGCACCTGACAGATGATAACGGTTGGAGAATTGAAATAAAAAAATATCCATTGTTGACTGAAAAATCTGCATGGAGGGTTGACAGAAGACATGAGCCATGGAAAGAACAATCACCAGCAAATCCAGAAGAACAAGCAACTTACGGAGGCTTTTATACACAAGAAGAAATCAAAGATGTTGTAGCATATGCTAAAAAAAGAAATATAATGATAATTCCTGAAATTGAAATGCCTGGACATACGTCAGAAGTCTTTGCAGCATATCCAGAATTATCATGCAATAATAAATACATACCTGTTAACCCGGGTTCTTACTGGCCCAATATTGATATTTTTTGCGCTGGAAACGATGCTGTTTTTTCTTTTCTTAGAGACGTTTTAGAAGAGGTTTCTCTTTTGTTCCCAGGACCTTACATCCATATTGGGGGAGATGAGGCTGAAAAAACAAACTGGGAAAAGTGTGAAAAATGTCAAAACAGAATAAAAGAAAAAAATTTAAAAAATGAACATGAACTACAAAGTTGGTTTATAAAAGAAATAGAAAAGTTTATCTTATCAAAAAATAAAAAACTAATTGGATGGGACGAAATTTTAGAGGGTGGACTAGCAAAGTCTGCTACGGTAATGAGCTGGAGAGGATTCCAAGGTGGAATTCAATCGGCTAAATCAGGTCATGATGTAATTATGTGCCCAGTTTCACATTGCTATTTTGATTATTATCAGTCTAATCCTGAAAACGCACCTGCCGCTGCTTTTGGTGGGATGACAACATTAAAAACAGTTTATTCTTTTGACCCCATTCCAAAAGAGCTTAACAGTAATAATTCAAAACATATACTCGGTGGACAAGGCAACCTTTGGACAGAGTATGTTCAAACTCCAAAAATTGCACAATATCGAGTGCTACCTAGAATGACTGCATTATCAGAAGTCTTGTGGTCTGGTCCTAAAAAATATACTTATGAAGATTTTTATTTAAGACTGCAAGACCTACAAAAAAGATTTGATAAATTAAATTGGACTTATGCAGATGGATCATTTGAAGTGAACATCAATAGCGTTCAAGACAATCAACAGTCACCTGTTTTGGTATCTCTTAGCTCTGAACATCCAGGTAAACCTATTTATTACACAACTAATAAAGATCAACCTGATCAAGGTTCTAAAATATTTTATAAAAACTTTCCAATTACAAAAACCACAACTATCAAAGCAGTAATACCAAAACCAGATGGAACGCTTAGCGCTGTTTCAAAAAAAACTTTTTATTTCCATAAGGCTATGGGAAAGACTGTTAACTATATTACAAAATATGTAAAAAAATATTCTGGAGCGGGAGAACAAAACCTTATTGATGGTTTAATTGGTACAACAAACCATAATGATGGATACTGGCAAGGATGGGAAAAGATAAACATGGAAATTCTTGTTGATTTACAACAATCTACAAAAGTGAATACTATAATTTGTGGATTTTTAGAGTCACATCGATCTTGGATATTTCTACCAGAAATAGTAGAAATATCATTTTCTTCTGATGGAGAAAGGTTTATAAATAAAAAAAGTTATGTATTAGAAGATGGGGAGCACTACAGCGATCCAAACCGTAAAGAAGTTATCTTTAATGAATTAAACCAATCAGCAAGATATATTTTAATAAAAGCTGTTAATAAAGAAATATGTCCAAATTGGCATGCAGGTTCTGGTGGAAAAGCCTGGGTATTTTCAGATGAAATAGTAATTGAATAGGATAATTCAAAATCTTTCCCCTATACTCTTTCATTATTAGATTATAGCAATCAATCGGTTACAATAATGAGAGTATTATATATCTTATTTTTATATTTTTTCTTTGGGTGCTCATCAGATACACCAGTAAACGTAGATGAAGTGTTGTTTGAGCGTGGAGAACGGTTTATTTCAATAAAAACCCAAAAAGTATATAATGGTCCTGGATTTAAAATGTATAAAAACGGACAAAAAAAAGAGCAAGGATCAATAAACAATGGATGGAGGTCTGAAACCTGGACCGGCTGGTACGAAGATGGTAAGAAAAAATTTGTGGGAGACTATGTAGAAGGAAAGCCTCATGGGTCTTGGAATGGTTTTTATCGAAATGGACAAAAGAAATATGAAGGTAATTATGAGGGTGGGTTCCAAGTTGGGAAATGGACATATTATAATAATAAAGGGAAGAAAAATTTGGAGGAAGAGTATTTTGTGTGCACAGAGGAATGTGCATTGTCTCACCCACCAGTCAGAAGAGGTAAAAAATACGTATGTGTTAATCTTGGGAAAATCACTGATTCTAAAAAATTCTAAACACCTTTCAATACTGACAGATAATTAGTTGTCCCAGGTACACCGACAGGAACACCGCCAGTTATTACATATTTCTCATTTTTTCTTAATGTTTTCTTTCCCATTAACATTGCATTAACAATTAACGGAATATCATCAGACGTATTGTAATTTTCTACTAAGAGAGGACTCACACCCCAAACTATTCCCAACTGTCTACAGGTTTCTTTAAATGGGGTCATAGCAATAATTTTAGCGGATGGTCTATATCTAGAAACCATGCGGGCTGTGCTACCACTATGTGTCATTGTAATAATCTTATTTATTCTCTGTTTAGAAGCAACTGTGCAAGCGGCGTGACTTATAGCCTGAGCAGTATTGAGCCTCTTTTTACTTATATCCTTTATAAAGTTTTTATAATTAATATTTTGTTCTGTTTCAAGAATCACACGGCTTAATACTTTTATGACTTTTACAGGGTGTTTTCCAACAGCCGTTTCACCAGTAACCATTAAAGCATCGGCACCATCTAATATTGCATTTGCTATATCACTTACCTCAGCGCGTGTGGGAACCGGTCTTTTAGTCATGGAATCTAAAATCTGAGTTGCAAGAACAACTGGTTTCCCAGCTTTGATTGCTCTTTTTATCACTTTTTTTTGAATCCCGGGAACTTGCTCTAAGGGTAGCTCAACCCCTAGATCCCCCCTGGCAACCATTACGGCATCAAAGGTGTCAATAATATCATTCATCTTTTTTACAGCCTCCCACTTTTCAATTTTTGCTAAAACAGGAGTGCTGTGTCCACTTTTTTTTATTTCATTTTTAAGCAATGTATAATCAGAAGGAGACCTAACGAATGAAAGAGCGATCCAGTCTGCTCCTTTTTTTAAGGCTAGTTGAAGATCCTCTTTATCTTGATCTGTAAGTGATGGAAGGTCTAGTTCTATTCCTGGGAAATTAATTCCTTTTCTTTGTTCAACAATACCATCAAACAAAGCTATGCAGGATAAAGTTTGATTAGAAATTGATTTTTCTACTTCTAATGATATCTTCCCATCATCGATAAGAACCCTAGCTCCTTTTTTTACTTTTTGAAATTTTATACCCCCAGAAATAGGAATTACGTTTTTTCCAATTTTCTCACTACTAATATATAAAAGCTCACCTTTTTTAATTGAAATGGGATTCTCAAGCCTCTTCACTCTTATCTTTGGACCCGCTAAATCAGCTAAGAGAGTAGGGCGGATACCAGATTTTAATCGATAAGATTTAATAAGATCAAAACACTTGGATTTTTCGCTTTTGCTCCCATGTGATAGATTAACTCTAAAACAAGTCACCCCACTATCAATTAAACACTGTATTTTATCTTTACTAAAACAACTTGGACCAACTGTTGCAATAATTTTAGTCTTCATTACATTTACAATAAAATATATGTTTAGTTATTATTAAAAAAATCAATTTAAAAATTGAGGTGCTATCAATTTAAATGGAGAAATAATTGCATCAAACTCTAACCCTGATTCTGTAACCATTCGATAACTGCCTTCCATAAATCCAACGGGCGTAGGGAGCGGACAGAAACTAGTATATTCAAAAAAGTTGTCTGGGAGAATTGTAGGGGTTTTACCGATTACACCTGGACCATGAATGTCTTCTGAATTTCCTTGTCCATCTGTAATATGCCAATAACGACTTAACAATTTGATGTTTTCTTTTGATTGATTAATAATCTTAATTTTATATGAAAAAAAATAATAAGAATTCAAAGGATTTGATCTTTTTGGCAAATATTCTGGAAAAGTTTGTATTTTTATGTGGTTTTTCAATAAATAAAATTAATTCCTTTATCTTTGCCATCCCACGTATTCCATAATAATTTTTATTCCATATGAATGAATCGAGTCGATCAATTTATGCCTTTATTTCACTTCTATTGCTTATAGGGTTTTTAATAATAAACAAAAGCAAAGAACCTTCAAAAAACATTACTGAAGATGAAATAATGAATCATATTCGTTATTTGTCCCATGAAAACCGAGGTGGAAGATTACCTGGATCTAGAGGAAGTAAAGATGCAATTGCTTATTTAATAAAAAATTTCAAATCCTATAACGTACAACCAGCTTTTGAGAATTCCTTTACACAACCATTTAATATTAAAACAGGAGTTTTTCTTGGAGATAAAAACAATCTGATAATTAATAAGGACACCCTTGATGTTGAAATTGATTATACACCTCTTTCTTTTTCAGCAAATGGTCATTTTTTATCCGAAGCAGTTTTTGTTGGGTATGGATTTCAAATACTAGAAAAAGAATTAAAATGGGATGACTATAACGGTATAAACGTTAAAGACAAATGGGTTATAATTATGAGAAATAGCCCTGAAAGAAACAATCAACATTCTATATACTCCAAACATTCAACAATGCATAAAAAAATGTTAGTCGCCAGAGATAATGGGGCAAAAGGAGTAATTTTTGTTTCACAAATAGAAGATGAAGAATTATATCCATTGCAATACATACCAGAATATAAAAATGATATTATTCCAGCTTTAATTTTATCTAACGATAAAGCCGATAAAATATTTAATAGGGTTGGTTGGAGTCGTAAACAAATTCAAAAAACAATGAATCAAAATCTTCAACCCTTAAACTTTCAATTAGGAAATCTAAAAATTGATGCTACAATTACCCTTGATCCAGAAATAACAAGAGGAGCTAATATAGTCGGAAAAATTTATAGCGGGAATAGAAGATTTCGAGATGAATATATTGTTATAGGCGCACATTTTGACCATATTGGATTCGGAGGTGATGGTTCAGGTTCAAGAAAGCCAGACGAAGAAATACTTCACCCTGGCGCTGATGACAATGCTTCTGGAGTTGCTGGATTACTCGAATTAGCACAAAAACTTTCATCACAAAAAAATCGTTTAAAAAGAAGTGTTTTGTTAATTGGTTTTGATGCAGAAGAAAAAGGACTGTTGGGAGCAAAACATTTTTTAAAAAACTCTCCTGTTAATCTTAAAAACATAACAACTATGATTAATATGGACATGATAGGTAGAATGTCAGACTCTACTTATACCGTTGGTGGCGTAGGGACTTCACCTGTTTTTGAACCACTTTTAGATAGTTTAAAAAACGGACGTTTATTTATACTTAATATGAACAAACCTGGTTTTGGGCCAAGTGATCATGCAGCTTTTTATTCAGAAAACATCCCTGTTTTATTTTTCTTTAGCGGCTTTCATAATGAATACCATACACCAGACGATACATGGAAACTTATAAACCTTAAAGGGCAAAAGCAGATTCTAGATCTAATTTATGACTTGGTTTTTTATCTTTCTAGAACACCAGAAAGAACGGTTTTCCAAGAAGCAGGACCAAAAACAGGGCAAATGGGCACACCACGAAAATTTAATGTCACCTTAGGTATTATGCCCTCTTATGGAAGCATGCAAATAGGGTTAGAGGTAGATGGAATTTCAAAAAAAAATGGACCTGGAGCTAAAGCAGGAATTCAAAAAGGTGATATAATTAAATCCATAAACAATAAAACTATAAATGATATTTATGAGTACATGGATAGATTAAGTGTTATAAAACCTGGAATGACTGTTCCGATGGTTATAGAGAGAAATGGAGAAAAAATAAATTTAAATGTGACTTTTTAAGTTATCTACCAGGCATCCATATTTATCGTTTCATCGGGGGCCCAATTATTTTTTTTATACATTTGAATACGGTCCCTTTCCATTTCAGTTACTGAATCACTTCTATAATTACGAACTCCTGTACTTCTTTCACGAATCCTTTCAGTAAGCTCAAGTACTGCCATCACATAATTATCTGCATGATTGTAGGCATAAATTGATTTATATATGTCTCCGCTTTTCTTGTAGTTATTGCTGTTTCGTTTGTAACCATTCATTCTAAGATAATTAGCTATACTACCTAAAACATCTGGCCAACTATAGGGCTCCCTAACACCATTTTCATTAAAATCAACAGAGTATTGTATAAAACTAGATGGAATAAATTGACCAAATCCAAATGCACCAGCATAAGAGCCACCAATCTCTTGCGGATCAAGTTGATCATTATAACAATACTTTAAAAACTCAGCAAGTTCTCTTGTCGCCCACTTGCTTCTTCTTGGGATCTCATGTATTTGTGAGTAGAGAGCATTAAACACCGAATACTGTGAGTGATGTATTCCATAGTTACTTTCTACGCCCGCAATTGTTACAACAACAAAAGGATCAACTCCATATTTTTTCGCTACGTCACCTATTAATTTTTTGTTTTCAGAAAAAAACTTAGCTCCTGCTGATATCCTAGATTCTTTAACAAAAATCTTTCTGTATTCTGTCCATGCCTTTTTCTCGTATGGTTTCGCAAAACGCTCAGCTATTACTTTATGTATTTCTAATTTATCATGAGAAAAGGCCTCTCTTACAAATGCACTTGGGATTGATCCATTTAATTTTTCTAAAACTAATTTATAGGCAATATCTTCCTCAAAATTTTGAGAAAAAACATAAGTTAATAAAAAAAATATTTTAATTAGTTGTTTCATTTATAATTCCATTTAGCTAAAAAAAGATTTGTGTCACCTCTTTTTTTTTGATTACGGTTCGACGCAAAAACGAGATGTTCTCCATCCGGACTAAACATTGGGAACCCATCAAAACCATCAAAAAATGTTATTCTTTCCAAACCAGTGCCATCTGTATTAATAGAGTAAAGATCAAAATCTCTTCCTTTTGGATCATGTAAATTAGATGAAAAAATTATTTTATCACCACCTGGAAAAAAATATGGACCAAAGTTGGCTGATCCATTATTAGTAATTTGTTTTTTATTTGAGCCATCCGCATCCATTATCCAAATTTGAAGAGCCATCGGGCGAATAGAGTTTTTTGCAAGCAAATTTTTATATTCTAAAATTTCTTTTTTAGTTTTTGGATGATACACCCTCCATACTATTTTCGTAGCGTCTTTATTAAAAAATGCTCCGCCATCATAACCTAATTGATTTGTTAGTTGTACTTTGTTTGTACCGTCTGGATTCATAGACCAAATATCTAAATCTCCACTGACTATAGATGTATAAAGAATTCTACTACCATCAAACGCAATCGTTGCTTCCGCATCATATCCAGGAGAGTTGGTTAATTGGTTTAAGTATCCCGTTTTTAAATCTGTTAAAAATATATCAAAATCAGGATAAAGTTTCCAAACGTACCCCATGCTATAATCGGGTTTTGCGGGACAATTAATATCTTTATGGTGTGTAGATGCGTATATAGCTTTTTCACATTTTGGATATAAAAAATAACCACATGTTGTAGTGCCCTGTCCCGTAGATACCAATCTAGTATTACCCGTTTTAATGTTTTTAATATATATTTGATCACAAAGAGAGTCCCCATCGTGACCTTGAAAAATTAAATCTTTACCATCGAAAGAAAAATAAGCCTCAGCATTTTCTCCTGAGAATGTGAGTTGTTGAAGACTTTCAAAACGTTTTTCTTCCTTTTGGATAAATTCATTTTGATAGTTGATTATACCATTGTTTTTTTTATTATAATAAATAGTCGATAATAAAAAAATTATTATTAACAATAGCAGTATATAGGTATTAAATCGTTTCATTTATAAATATTAAGTGCCAAAAAATTAATTAAAATATTAATGCAACAAGAGTCTCTTTTGTTTTTTTATCTTTAACAACCGTACTTTTGATTCATAAATTATATTGAGTACCTTTATAAAAACCTTCATATATTAATTTTTTAATGAAACAAAAAAAAACATCAAATAACATAATAAAATCTGAAAACATAAAAAATCTAATGGTTTTAGAACACCGATATTTACTGAAAATCATTTTGTTGTTGTTTTTTTATATTTTAGCTGCATACTTTTCTATTTATTTTTATGATTTTTTTGGTTTCTATGGATATTGGATCTCCATACCTCTTTATATTCTTGCTGGAGCATCGCTACATGCTATCTGTCTTTTCACACACGAAGGTGTTCACGGAACACTGCACAAGCAAATCTGGGTTAATAACTTCATTGGTAGTGTGTCTGGATATCTTGTTCTCCAATCACTAGCAGGATACCGAGTCTTACATCTTAAACACCACACCTATTTAAACATTGAAGGAGATCCTGGTCTATTAAAAACATATGTATCAAATAAATACATAATTGCAATAATGGAATGGGGGTATTTTTTATTTGGATACATAGCATTTTTAAGCATCATACCCTATCAGGGCTTTAAACAGGGATCTAAAAAAGACAAAATTCTCATCATTAAAGATATAATTTTTATAATTTTATTTATCTGGTTTATTATAAACATTATACCTAGAAATTGGTTAATCCATGGTTGGTTAATACCCATGATATTCGTTCATTTTATGATGAACATCAGAGGAATGAGTCAGCATCTAATGTTAGAAAATTATCACGACCCTTATAAAGGAGCACGTACAATTAAAGCTCACCCTATTGTAGATTTCTTTTTATGTAATGAAAACTATCATATTGAGCACCATTTGTATCCCAACATACCATGGTATAATTTGAAAAAATTGCATGAGATTATTAAAGAAGATCTCAAAAAACAAAACTCAACTATAATTTTTTCATTTAGAGAGTTTATTGTACAATTTATAAATAAATCAGTGAAGTCATTAATAGCCTAGAGCATCATGTACTTTCGATGATTATAAAACTCAAATTTTTTTTCTATTAATTTTTTATTAATACCATAATTAGAATAACTATAATTATGTTTGCAATTATAATCTAATAATTGATCATTAAATCTTTTATTTAAATTGTTAAGGTCCTTGTTTTTGATGTTAGTTTTAAGGACTTTATCTATTGTCATTAATACTTTAACTGGGTTGTTTTTTATATCGTTACAGTGAACGTCTACTATTCTATCCTCTAAGGTTTTGTCTTTTCTAAGTAAACAAACCTTACTTAACCCTTTTTCAAAAACGCTAGCAACATATTGACCCAGCTCTTCAAAATTTGATTTTTTATATGCTGTTCTTCTAAACATAGAAATCATACTAGCATAAGAGGCAATAGATTTTAAAGGGTCTCTGTGTGTCATAATAATTCGTGCTTTTGGAAACACCTGCAACAAAGAATCTAGATGCCATAAGTGCTCTGGTGCTTTTAAAACTAAATGCTTTTTTAATGATTTTTGTGATAGAATTCTTAGTTGTTTTTTGTATTCTTCGTATGTATGCACCATATCGATTTCTAATATCCACTTCTCATAATCATCTAAGCCCAAAGCAGAAGAAATAGCAATAGACGTAAAAGAATTAAACAATAACCTAAAACATTCATCTGGGTGTTCAGCACCAACCGGGTGAATATATTTTTGTTCTGGTTTAGAAAAATTTTGTAAAAACGAATACTTATTTGTTTGATATTTTGCTTTTTTTATGGCCAAATCACCTTCCAAGCTACTCGTTGGATAATGTAGCTCCCATAATTTCAAAACCCGATAGTCACTTAAAAAAGAAAATATGTTTTGCAATGCCGTTGTACCAGTTCTCGGTAATCCAATTATAAAAATTGGGTCTAAAAAATCATTTTCTTTTAATGAAGGTTTATTGCTAAGAATGTTTGCAATTTTTATTCTATTGGATAAAGAACGATTGAGTTCGCTTTTTATGAATAATTGAGTTGCTGGATTTAAATCATTGGTGTTTACATTATCAATAAAACGACTAAGTGCGTTTCTAATGATGAGGCTAGTATTATCATTTAATTTTTTTAAAAACGCATTTTTGTTTATAGTACAATCAATTAAATGTGTCTTGCTCAAAATTAAAAGAAAAAAATTATATAACCTTACTAATGCAGGAGCTTTATGTTTTACAGAAACTTGACTTAACATTAAATATAGTTAATAATTATTCTTTCAAAAGGCCATTATATAAATTCCCTATAAGAGAGTTGCCCATAATTAATCCTTTTTTAATTTCTTTTTTTGATATAGGTGAGCGCCACCCATCGCTAATAAGATCATAAAAACCTTGAGCGTGTTCCACATCCAAATTTTCATGTAATGAATAATGGTTAAGTTGGCTTTTATTAATCCACCCGCGTTCTAAAATTGCATTAACAAGATTTGCAGACATTGTAGAATAACGCTCTTCAATTATACCCATCATAGCAATACTTCTCATTGTGGTTTCATTTGTGGCACACAATAACAAAGATTTATTAAAGGACATAACCACATTGCTTGATTTACTGTTTATTATCGTTTCCCTAGTAACGCCGAATGAAAACAAAAACTTTTCAAATGTTTTTCCATGTGCCTCATCTAAATTTCCATTTCCATGTTCATCAATTATGTTTTTAAGAATTGTTTGTCGTTGTTCGTAGGTCTCAAGTTTACTTGCAATAATAAACATCGGCTTAGAAAAAAACCGTACAGCTTCTAAAACATCAATTTGACTTTCTATAAAAAACTTTTTACTCATTGTTCCATCATTTAAAAATTTAAAATAAGGCATTTTGTTAATTGGAGACGACTCAATAAGATTAGAAATAAAACCCTTCATTTAAATTTCTCCAGTAGAAAGAGATACTATATCAGAATAATTAAATGGGTTTAAAAATGGAGAAAATGAAAACACTTTACATTTTGTCTGTGTATCAATGCCTTGTTTTTCAAGCTGATTAATTACAAATTTATTTCTATTGTCAACAGCAAAACACAACTGAGCACCCTTTTTTTCAAGTATGGTATTTATGGCAATATTTAATCTATCAATGTTCTCCAAATAAAAAAGTTCTGGGTTTATGTGTCCTAATTTCAGCAAAGATTTTTCTTTAGTGGTTACAATGTTTTTTTTTCCCTCATTCCACATTATATCATTCTTAAGATTTGGAGAAAGGTTAATCTCATCCTTAGGCTCATAACATAATTTTTTAAAATTTAATTGTTTAAGTTCTTGTGATTTTAATATATAAATATTTAACAAACTCTGGTGTTTTGTTAATCTACCTAAATGTCCACCTGTAAAAGTCGCATCTACCCCTCGACCTAGTCTCTGCATAGCACAAAAGTATATAAAGTCCCAACCTTTAAAATCTTTTTTAAAAGGCCACCTAATAAACAAATACCATAATAAATTTTTAACAACGCCCTTATTTCTATATTCTTTCTTTAATTTTAAATCAGATGCGTATAGAGCATTATATTCTTTTTGCTTTACAATTATTCGCTTCCAAACCCCAACAACGCCACCAACAACCTTATCATTATCTAAAATAATTAAAAATCGTGTTTTAAATCCCTGTTGAGTAAAAAATGGACTATAGTCTTCACCATGATCAATAAAAAAACTATCTAGGCCATCTTCAAGCGGATATGTAATGTCTTTTTCAATTAATCTCAGCTCTGATATATATGCAGACAAATTATTTTCACTAACAATATTATATTGTAGTTTCATTTTTTTATAAACAATCTAAAATGATCATAAAACATACTTCTATCTTGCTCCTGCCAATATAAATCAAAATCTTTATCTTCATTAAAATAATCCTTAAAAAAAGGATACCAATCTCGATGATTGTTAAGCTGTCTGAGCAAAATTGCAGATCTTGTTTTAAGCCTAATTAATTTATTTATACACTGTAAAACAAAAGAGTCGCTGCTCCAGTCAAAAAGATTAGAGAGGCTAACAAAATCAAATGATTCAATGTTGGAAATGTCACAAATGTTTCCCTGAAAAAATTTAATCCTTGTGTTTTTATCCCCATCCATATAAGGAAAAGCTTTTTCGGACATATAATAGCCCAAAAAGATATGCTGTAAAAACGGATTAGTGTAACTCCAAGGTTTTGGAAGTTCATTTAATATTTTTTTTTGAAAATATTGTACATATGTACCTGGGGTTGCTTGCTTTGTTGCCTGATCGCTAAATACCTTTTCAATCATTTCATCATTAAAAGTATCCTGGAATGGGATTTTAATCCTATCATTCTTTTTCCATCTTTCTATAATTGCCTTTCGNTCTTTGTTAGATGTCGTATAATTAAAAAACCTATCAATGGTTTTCTGGTTGGTTATGTTCTTAATAAATGAATCTCTAAACAAGTGAAACATTTTTTCAAATTTTCCAAATTGATTTAAACAAAAATCGTTTTTTTTTCCAATATTTAAACTATCAAAATCCTTATTGGCTACCGCCTTTTGTTTTTTTTTACAATGATCAATCTGGTTTGGATTAATATCATAGGCTACAATATCAATCTCTGGATACAATACTTTTATAGAAAGAGGAATACAACCACCCGAGCAAACCGTTAGTATATTATTATAACTATAGTTTTTAATTATGTTGGCTTCTATCNTGTAATCTTCACGAGCAACAGAGAACAAAACATCTTTAAAAATATTTCTCATTCTGATCCGTAAAAATGATAACCTGTATTAAAAGTTTTTATTTTTTTTACATTGAATCCGAAAAGGTTTAAATACACTGTTTGGTTTTTGTCAGAATATTTATTTTGTAAAAATGAATTAAAACTAAGTATTGGGTTNNTAAATGGAAAATAGCTCAAAAAAAGNCCTGGAGATTTATTATGTACTTTTAAGATATCCGAACCCCACACATCATTATATGGACCCATATCATAAAACCAGTTTTTTTGGCTAGGGTAATTNAATCTCTTTATATCTGCGTTTTTTAAATTAATTAATTGCAAATGATAAGAGCCAGANTNACCATACAATATATTATTTTTATCTTCTTTATGATTACCAATTTGAAACTTAACAGATGGTTTGTTTTGACAAAAAGCAAAATTAAATAAAATATAAATACTAATGAAATATTTCATTCTTCCTTCNATCTATTTAAAAAAATGTACTAAANTGTTTTTTTATGCACTAATAAACCCATCGATAGGCTTACAAATAATAAGCCCTATGTCTTCTTCAACATTTACATCCCACACCATACTGAGCATAATATATTCATTCGTTTTTCCATGTTTCCATCGCTGGATCGTACTGTAGCGAGTTAAAGAAACTGTCGTAGATTTTTTTAAGTTTTCCTCAATTTTTTTTATTCCCTTAAGGTCCTCTGGATGGATAAGGTTTTCACCATCATATGGTGTCCCTTTTAGTTCTGAATATTTATAACCCATAACTGTTTCCCATTTGCCATCNAGATCTGTTATGATTCCATCAGANAATCTCCCAGAAATATATAATGTGTCTGAGGCAATTCGATCAAAGANCTTANCGCGATTAGAAATTTNAGATNTNTTCTTTGTGNCCTGTTTCAAATCACGNAACTCATCTTTCAACGCGATATTTTCTCGCATAAGAAAATCAACAACAGCCCGTAGTTCTTCAGCAGAGCTTAAATTATTTTTCTTCATAGTGGAAGAAATAGCAACAGACATATCCTTCGTTGCTTCCTCTGAAAGCTTTAATAAATGCTTTGGTGGAATTTGATTTTTTGCAATCCAAATACTTAAGGCTTGCGGTGTTACTCCAAAATATTCAGCAACATCTCGTTTGTGCCTAAATCTATGTTTATGCATAATTTTATTAATAACTTCTAAAGCNGAATCCATAAAACCTCACAATANAATATTAAATATTTTTGTTTTTTTTAAATATAACTTAAATTAAGTTAAGCTTAGTTAAACAAATCTGCAACAGAATAGAAGACAACAGCTAGGAGATAAAATGAAGCTTAAATACATCGGTATTGCTATACTTTTCACATCCTTTTTATTATCNCAAGATGGAAAAATATTACCAGGTCAAAAATCTGCAATACGTTCCCTTGCAACATCAGCGGGNTTTTCTAATAAAGACCTTAACGACTATTTAATGCAGAACTATGGAGCCACCTTAACAAGCCTCACNCGAAACCAGGGTGCAGAGCTAATAAAAGCATTCCAGTCTGGAAAANTTTCTACTCCCCNAAAAATAAAAAAACAATCTGCCTCTATTATAGATNTTGGAATGAAAAAACAATTTCACTTTCGTGATGGCTCGGTTCGTGATGGAGAGATTATATCCGCAGATACCGAAACCGCAACATTAAAAACAAGTAGCGGAACCTTTTCAATTCCTAAGAATGAGTTTTTAGATGAAACAGCAGAAATAAAAAATAAAAAAGGAGAGCTCTTTAACGGTGTNGTTCTTGGAGAGACAGAGGAAGAGTTTATCCTTCGNACTCAATATGGAGATGCTGTCATTCAAAAAAGAGATATCGCCAATATGAAACGTTATTATGGAGGGGTGTTAGATACACAAACAGAAAACAAAAAACAATTTTATCAAGGCAAAGACGAATTAATGAACATCTTTTTAGACCCAACCGCTTTCCCCCTTGCGGCCAACACATTCTACGTTAGTGGTTTATCTATAGGGTATGGTTTAACTGATCGTTTTATGATGACATCGCTTTTTGGGTCTAATTTTTCCAAAGATCTCAATCTCCATGCCAAGATGCGCATGTATCATAAAAAATCTGCAAGCAAGGAACTAGCCGTGTCATGGGGTGCTGGTATACACCGTAGATATCCCTCAACCGCAATAGTTGGTAAATACTCTCAAGCGGTTAATGTACACTCAAAACAAGACGATAAACTTTTAGGGTCTCTAAATGAAATGGACGGAACAGACGGACTACCTTCTATAGGTATCAAAGAGGTTACCAATGATGATGATAGACATCTTTTCGCACAAGCCTATATAGTCTTCTCATCACGAAGAACAAACCCATCTGGTAGAGGAAAAGTTGGCTGGTCTGCTGGTGCAAAAATTTCAAATGCTTTTATGAGCAGAGACAATCTTTTAAATAAATCTATTCGAGACACTTCTACAGGTTATAATATTTCTTGGAATCAAGATTCAAAATATAAAGTCCCTTATCGAATTTGGGCTGGCCTTGAATATGACTTAAGAAAAGACCTCAAGTTTTTAGCATTAGCCTGGATTGATAATGGATATAAAACAATGGATTTTCGCACAACATGGAGGGACTATACTGGAGATGATGATTCAGCTGTGTTTTCAATTGATTCTCCATGGGGAGCACCTAGCTTAATAGACTTTGATTTTGGGGTGCAATATGCTGTTAGTGAAACTTTCCGATTTGGTATACATTTTCAACAACCATACCTTGATTTTTATTGGGAATTTTTTGAGTTCTAATATTGATGAATTTCAGAACAAGACTAGTTTTGTCTTCCCTAATGTTTTCATTCCTTTTTGGACAGGCATATACAAATTCCGATAATATTAAAAAAATCAGGTTAGAGAACCTTAAGAAGANCTACAAAGGNAAAACGATTAGTTTTAAATCCAATAATGNAAAAGTTNTTCAGGGTGTTTTNTTAGATATAACTAACACAGATTTCGTCCTTTCNATAAACAGCTCTCCCTCTTTTTATGATCATAACAATATTNATTNTGTTTTTCTTCCACCAACCAACAAGGATCTTTTTGTTGCTACAGGTGTCGCTATNTTAGNAGGAGGNGCTGGATATATCGCAACNATAATTTCTCATCCGAANCCAAACAATGGNACTGTTCTAGCTACTTCAANATTGGGCACCATCTTAGGTTTTATCATTGGTAAAAAAACATTTTATAAGTCTCTAAAAATTGATATCTCGGGAAAATTAANTGAATAAATACATTCTGATTGTTTTTTTGTTCTCTAGATCGTTTTTAAATGGACAAGACATCATTCAAGTGAAATTGAAAAACGGATCAACGGTTAGTGGTGAGTTTGTTGGAACCTACATGGAACACNTCCACCTACTAATAGAAGAAAACATTAACTATTTCAAATGTGATGATATTCAATCTGCAACAAAACAAAGTTCTTTCAATGTTTTTGAATATGACTGTAGTAAAAACACCGTTACCGCTGATATTCTTTTCCCACCAAAGCTTAATCCAATGACTGGAGAATGGGAAACAAGCCTTCCTGAAGTTTTTAGCCAGGTCAAACAAAAAAAAGAAAAAGAAAAACCTCAACAATCCAAGCCAACTAATTTTAATAAAAAAAAGAAACCAGAAAAAAAAACAAACACAACGCAAAACCAATCTTTTAATTCTTCTAGCGATAAGATTGAACTAACATCAATGTCCGAAGAAGAAATCATTAGATTTATAAGAAAAGAAGTTAAAAAAGAAGTCAAAAAACAAATTCCAGAAGAGCTAAAAAAACACAAAAAAAACCACACTTTAAAAACAGAAAAAACAACTTTAAACAAAATAATACACTATAACCCCTCCTCAAGAACCTTAGGTGAANACTTAGTAATTGGATGTGTTGCTTATGTTTTGCTTTTAATAATGCTGTNTTAATAACAAGTGATTTTTCAACTATGAAAAAAAGCATATTGTTTTTTTTATTGATCTGTTTGTTTTGTGTTGGGTGCCACAACAACGCACATATACGAACCCAAAAAATATTAGAACAAGACGAAACGGCTTTATCCGTAAGTGGAACTGCAAATATAATAGGTGGTTGGACTCCTGGGGGTATAAGAACATTAGCTAGCACAAATGTATTCGGTCTTCGTTCCGAAGCCTCATATTTAAAAGGAACTGGCAAATCAGACTTTGGTCCATACTTAGGTATTGGTGCTGATTATGCAGGTGGTGGTGGGATTATTCTAGGTTACGACTATAGAAAATATTTAAACCTAGACAAGGCTAGACCAATAAAAGCAGGAGGACAAATAGAAATAAATTTTTCTCCATTAGGACAAACACTTCACATTAGACCAACACTAACAACTGCTACAAACAATAAAAAACCTGATTATTATGGTGTTCACGGAATCCTCGCATCCGGTAATTTAGAAGATCNCGTATTTTGGNATGAGATAGATGAAAATTATGATNCNNNTGAATATTATTATAATACATACANNNAAATAGACTCCATTGTTTCTTACNNTTTTTATAGTCAAGGTTTAGGAATAACATTAGGAACTCAATTTGCGAAATTTAAAAACATCGAAATACAACTTCAGTTAGATTTTTCTTTAATTCAAAACTCATTTAAAACTGATTTTTCATTCCCAAACAATGTGTATTCCAATTGGGGCACCACAGCAGATAGAGAAAAATACCTAAACTATACAGAAATTTATCCTCTTTTCAGCGCAAGCATCGGAACAAGCNTCCTTAAACCANGGGCTACTAAACGTAANCCATTAGAACCTCTCCCGTCCCCAATGCACCAAGAATCAATCATCGCACAAAATGTTTATGATCCAGAGACAGGAGAAATATTAAAAACAGATCCTGTGCAATATGATCCAGAGACAGGTGAGATATTAAAAAGAGGTGCTGTACAATTTGATCCAGAGACAGGCAAGACATTAAAAACGAGTACTATACAATATGATCCAGAGATAGATGCGTTGCCAAAAAAAAACACTATAGAATATGATTCAGAAATAAAAACACAATTCACAGACACCACAAAAAAAATTGATACGGAGTTGTTTTTTCCTGAAGAGGATATTATCAAAAGAGCAATAAAAGATGCCAACAATCAACACAAGAGTTTATTATGGGGTGCTTTTGGCGCAACAGCCCTTCCTGCGGGAATTTTTGGTAGCATAATGGGTGTTGTTACAATGGAAGTTTTAAATAACGATTTTGCATTTGCGGGTTTTNTCGGTGGAGGCTTATTTGGTCTTATCGTGCCAACAAATCTTGCAAAATTATCATCAAACTTTGCTAACGTTAATTACCCACATAGCCCAATGGAAAACCATAAAAAGAAATTATATAAATCCACATATCAAAAAGAGGTCAAAAGATTACGAGCAAAGTCAACCACTCGGGGAACAGTTGGATCTCTTGGNTTATGTGGTTTATTTCTTTTTTCTTTGATATTAGCAGTATAACTTTAAAATATTTACATTATAGTAATTGATCTGTTTTTATTTGAATAGGTTTAACTCTACTTGTATATTTATACGATGTGCTTGGGATTCATAGTTAAGAAAATAAGCGCTTATTACATTNTAATATCAANAAATTAATANTTAAAAGAAATCAATAATGGCTGAAGAAAAAAACGGAAAAAACACATCTATTCCACGAGGATACCAACAAGAAGATACTGAAGCAAGAAAGTCTTGGGTTAAAGAATATGCGGGAATAGAAATAGACGACACCCTTGAAGACAAAGCAGAAGACCTGCAAGGTATTATAGAAAACCATGTGGGTTTTATGAAAGTACCAATGGCCGTTGTTGGGCCAATGGTTTTAGANGGTTCATATGCAAAGGGTGAATTCTGCGTTCCTATNTGTACACTAGAAGGAACTNTGGCAATGTCAATGAANAGAGGTATCTATGCCTCCACCCTTTCTGGTGGAATAAAAGTGAATCACTTTAGACAGGANCTGTCTCGTGCGCCTGTTTTTATCTTTGACAATATAAAAGAAAGTGCGGATTTTCAAGTTTGGGTTACAAAAAATGAGGAAAAAATTAAATCAGTAGCAGAAAGCACAACCAATCACGGAAAGGTTTTACGAATTGATCAATACACAGTTCAAAACTATGTCATACTTGATCTAATTCTTGACACTAGTAACGCAGCTGGTCAGAACATGGTAACACTGGCAGCGAAAGTNGCATGTGAATACATCCAAAAAGAAACCAANCANAATTACTTTCTNGAATCTAACATGAACAGTGATAAAAAAGCGTCTGTTAGAAATATGATTTTAGGACGTGGGCATGGAGTCACCGCAGAAACAACAATACAAAATAGCGTGATGCGAAGAATTTTAAAAATTGATCCAGACATTTTNTTTGATGCTTGGAGCTTTTTTCCCATTGTTTCCAGTATGGCGGGNACCCATGGGAACGGNCTTCATGTTTCAAATGCGCTTACCGCAATTTATTTAGCAACAGGGCAAGACGCTGCATGCGCAGCAGAAAACAGCGTCGCCCATGTGGGTCTGGAAAAACGAGATGATGCTCTAAAGTTTAAGTTAACACTGCCCTCTCTAACTGTAGGAACCGTTGGGGGAGGAACCCGATTAAAAATGCAAAAGAACAACCTAGACCTTTTAGGCTGCTCAGAGGGAAAACACTCATCACGTAAATTAGCTGAGATTATTGCTGGAGCAACACTTTCTCTAGAAATCTCTCTTATCTGTGCTATTGGATCACATACCTGGACAGATGCCCATATGAAATATGGAAGAAAATAAAAACAAAAATGGATGTTCTTAACAATCCAAAATATTCTTATTTAGTTAAAAAACAACCTTTTTATTATAAAATATTTAAAACATTATTTTATTATTATTCCAAAATTGTTTTCACTATATACACCCCTGTAACAATCCACGGTAGAGAGAACATCCCTGATAGTTCATTTATCGCATGTAGCAATCACAACAGTCACCTTGATGTAGCTCTGCTTTCGGTTGCAACAAAAAAAACTTACAACCAAATTGCTATGCTAGCGGCTAAAGATTATTTTTTTGATAGTTGGCTAAGAAGAACCTCGATAAACATGGTGATGAACCTTGTCCCAATTGATAGAAAAATAAATGGCGTTAGAAAGTTTTCAATAGAAAACACCCTTTCCCTGTGCAAGGCTTTTATGGATTTTNAACAGAGAAACCTGATTATGTTTCCAGAAGGAACGCGAGGAAAGCCTGGTGTTGTCCTACCCTTCCACCTTGGCACAGCAAAATTCTCAGTTCATTTAAAAAAACCAATTTTACCTGCTGTTATTTATGGATCACATAANGTTTGGCCTCGTGGTAAAATTTTTTTTAGCTGGCCAAAAAAAATAAAAGTATACATTTTAAAGCCTATTTACCCTGATATGTTTNTAAAAAAAGACAACCCAAATAATGATGAAATAAAAACAGCTATTAAAAAAATGACAGAATTCTTAGAAAATCAAATCAAAGAAAAGACTAAATTATTATATGAATAAATCAAAAAAATTTTTCGCTGTAAATAATACTAACTGGGGTCATCGATGGGGATACAAAGATTCTGCATTTNTTTCAAAAGGTGAAAAAGTAGTTTCTCTTTCTGGAAACCGTTACGATATATGTGCAAAAAACCTTCCTGGTCTTATCCCTTTTGCAGAAGANGTTTTAGGCATAGAGGTTTTACCAGAACCACAAATAAATGAGATAAAACAAAAACACGTTTCAGATAAAAAGGTAAACCAAGCCTTTATGAATGAATTGGTCTCTTTGTTTGATGAAGACAGATACTCTTCTAATGATAAAGAAAGACTTTTACATAGTCACGGACAAACAACATCGGATGAGATTTATAAAGTTTTATACTCACAACTAGATAGTTTCGTTGATCTAGTCTTTTATATTGAAAACGAAGAAGAAACAAAACAACTAATTGATTTAGCAAAAAAACATGATGTTTGTTTGGTTCCATTCGGAGGGGGAACAAGTGTTTCTAACGCTCTTAAAATACCAGAAAAAGAACATCGTATGGTCGTTTCAGTAGACACGAGANGAATGAATAAAATTGAACACATCGATGAAAAAAATCTTCTTGCCACCGTGCAATCAGGAATTTTAGGAATTGATCTTGAAAGACAGTTGCAAGAGCTTGGTTATACCGCAGGACATGAGCCAGACAGTATTGAGTTTTCAACACTTGGTGGCTGGATATCCACCAATGCGTCTGGAATGAAAAAACATAAATATGGAAATATCGAAGATATTGTGCAAAACGTTACCCTTATAACGCCAAAAGGAACAATAAACCAAATCAAACCACTCACAAGATCTTCCATCGGCGTAAAAGCACAAAACATGGTTTTTGGTTCAGAGGGTAATTTTGGTATAATTACAAAAGCCACCATAAGAATACATAAAAAACCCGAAGCTTCTACCTTTGAATCTATTTTATTTCACTCGTGGGAAGATGGTGTAGNGTTTATGTATGAAGTTGCCCACTCTAATCTAATTCCAGCAAGCTCAAGACTTATGGATAACTCTATGGTAAGNTTTGCAAGTGCGTTAAAAGAAGAAAAGACAGGATTTAATAAGTTTATTGATTCTATTAAAAACTTTATCGTTTTTAAAGTAAAGGGCTTTGACCCAAAAAAATGTGTTGTTGCTATTTTTAAAATGGAGGGCTCTAATCAAGAAGTGAAATANCAAAAGAACAACCTTAAAATTTTAGCAAAGAAATACAACCCTGTTTTTGCAGGCGCGGGTCAAGGAAAAAGTGGCTATAATTTGACCCTTGCTATAGCATACATACGAGACTTTTTTATGGATCAAAACATTATTGGCGAAACACTTGAAAGTGCTGTTCCCTGGTCCGATGTAATTAAAGTCAGTGAAGCCGTAACNAAAAAACTAAAAGAGCTCCATGAAAAGCACAGCCTTCCTGGAACTTTTTTATTTGGATCAAGANTATCTAAGGTCTACCANAGTGGCGCTTGTATGTATAACACTATTGCCATAAGCTTTAAAGGCGTTAAAAATGCTGAAAAGATTTTTGGTGAAATAGAACGCGAACTAAGAAAAACAATCATTCAAAATGGTGGCTCTGTCTCTCACCACCATGGTGTTGGAAAACTTCGNAAAGACTTTATGNCTNATACGGTTTCCGAAGGAAGCATAAGCCTTATAAAAGACATAAAATCCTCGCAAGACCCAACAAATATTTTTGGCATAGCAAACAACGTTTTTAGCGATTGATTTTTTTAATTATAACCGCCCCCTCTAATTGATTACGAAAGGAAAAGTTTTTATAATTACAGGGGCTTCTTCAGGAATAGGAGCTGAACTTGCTCATCAACTTGCAAAAAAAGGAGCCAAAGTTGTTTGCGCTGCGCGAACCCTTAAAAAACTAGAAAACATATGCACAAAAATAAACAAAAACGGAGGTTCTGCCGTTCCTGTTCAAGTAGACATTACAGATAAAACCCAATGTGATAAAATGGTAGAAAAAACCATACGGTCTTATAATAAAATTGATGGTCTAATTCTTAACGCCGGGGTAAGCATGTGGGCAAAGTTTGATGAAATAAAAGATGTTAGTTTTTTTAAAACTATAATGAATACAAATTATTTGGGTTCAGTTTATTGTGTACACTCAGCCCTACCCTATTTAAAAAAATCAAAAGGAAAAATAATTAGCTGTTCTACAGGTCAAGCTATTATGGGCTTCCCAAATCACTCTGGNTATGTTGCATCAAAACACGCCCTACATGGCTTCCTTTCTACCATTAGAATGGAAAACAAAAACGAAATAACAATTTTAGAAGCGGTGCTAAGCTGGATAAANGGCACAAACCTTAGAGGGAATTCTTTTGGCGCTGATGGAAAAAAACAAGATNGTTCTGTGCGAAAACATACCAATGAAGCGGTCTCTCTTCATNAATGTGTTAAAATTATNATTCAAGCAATCGAAAAAGATTTAAAAACTNTTTATGTTCCTAAAAAATTATNTCTTATTCCTTTTTTAAAATTNTTTTTCAATGGTTTTCTTGAAAGAAAAGTTTCTAAGGCAATAAGCAAAAATAAAAAATGATTTTTTTATTAAAATTATTAAGGAAAAATTAAATTGATTCAAAAAACAATCGTATGGTTTATTCATTTAGGTCCAAAAACAAAACGTTGGTTTTGGAAAAACTGGTATAATNTTTTCGCTAAAAAATCTTATGAACATGACTTTTATTTTATGAACTATGGTTATTATGATAAAGANCTTGTTGTAAANCTTGAACTCAAAGATGAAAAAGAACGCTATCCAGCACAACTCTATCACCATACTGCTACNCAAGAAGATTTATCTGATAAACAANTTTTAGAANTTGGNTCTGGTCGAGGAGGTGGGTCNTCATATATTTNTAGATATTTAAAACCAAAATCAGTTNTTGGTATTGATATATCGAAAGANGCCGTAAGGCTTTGTAAAACACAACACGGNNAACCCAATCTTTCTTTTTGCATAGGTGACTCAGAANACATTCCCTTTGAAAANAATTCTTTTAACNCTGTAATCAATGTGGAGTCTTCTCACTGTTATGGAGANATTCCNTTGTTTTTATCNGAGGTTAAACGGGTTTTAAAGCCTGGTGGTTTTTTTCTTTGGTCAGACTTTAGAAAAACCGAAGAAATGCCATTNNTGTTTGANTNCTTTATTAAATCTGGTNTAATAAAAANAAAAGAAAAAGATATAACAAAAAACGTAATTGAAGCATTAAANAAACTCAGTGACAATCGTAAAGAAAAAATAAAAAAACACGTTCCAAAAATTATTCAACCTGTTTTTATGTCTTACGCGGGAATTCAAGGAACTGGCGTATATGATTCATTTATCAAAAACAAATTAATTTATAAAAGCGCAACTTTTCAAAAACCAAGTTAATTTCAAAATGACTAGTGCTTTTTTTATTTTCTTTCTTTCTTCTTCTCTTTGGTGCCAAATAACAATTATTCATTCTGGAAAACTAATCGATGGATATTCGGAAAGTCCTAAGTCTGTATACAGCGTATTAATTGAAAAAGATAAAATTATTGATATTGTAGAAGGATATGTTGATCCAGGAGATGGCGACCAAACAATTGATCTTAATAACTATACTGTTATGCCTGGTCTTATGGATATGCATGTGCATTTGTCTGGTGAATCTAATCCAAAAAAATATATAGAACGCTTTACCATGAATGTAGACGACTATGCTTTTAGATCTATTTCTTATGCAAAAAAAACTCTTATGGCTGGATTTACAACCGTTAGAGACCTTGGTGGACCCATAAATACATCTTTAAAAAAATCAATAGAAAAAGGTTGGGTAATTGGGCCAAGAGTTTTTAGCGCTGGTAAAGCTTTAGCAACCACTGGTGGGCATGCCGATCCCACAAACGGCATGGCTTTTGAACTGGCAGGAGATCCTGGTCCAGAGCGCGGGGTCGTTAATGGAATAGCCGATGCAAGAAAAGCAGTCAGACAACAATATAAAAATGGAGCAGATTTAATAAAAATAACAGCAACTGGTGGAGTGTTAAGTGTGGCTAAAAGTGGTGAAAACCCACAATTCAAAGAGGATGAAATAAAAGAAATTGTTAAAACCGCTTCAGATTATAATATGCATGTAGCTGCACATGCGCATGGTGCAGAAGGGATGAAAAGAGCAATAAAAGCAGGCGTACGATCAATAGAACATGGAACCTTAATGGATGATGAAGCTATAAAATTAATGAAAAAAAAGGGCACATATTATGTGCCTACTATTTCTGCTGGAGAATTTGTTGCTGAAAAAGCAAAAATAAGTGGTTACTATCCAGAAATAGTTCGACCTAAAGCAATCAAAATAGGCCCACAATTAAAAAGTACTTTTAAAAAAGCGTACAAGGCTGGTGTTAAAATTGCATTTGGAACAGACTCTGGTGTCTCTTACCATGGTGAAAACGCAAAAGAATTTAACTATATGGTTGAGGCGGGTATGAGCCCAATGGAAGCAATTGTATCTGCAACAAAAACAGCCTCGGAGCTTATTGGTGAAGAAAAAAACTTAGGTACAATTGAAGAAGGAAAAATTGCAGATATTATTGCTGTTAAAGGAAATCCCCTTGAAAACATAAAAAACATGGAAAACGTAGTCTTTGTTATGAAAAATGGAATTATATATAAAAACCTAATCACAAAAAACTAAAAAACATGAATATAAAATTACTAGAAAAAAACATTAATTCTTTTTGGGAAGACCATATTGTTCCTACGTTAATTGAATATATTAAAATACCCAACAAGTCACCTTCCTTTGATTCTAATTGGAAAGAAAATGGTCACATGGATAAAGTCCTAAGCCTTGCAACTAAATGGTCAAAAAAACACCTTCCAAAAGGAGCATCGTTAACAATTAAAGAGTCTAAAGGAAGAACACCGTTAATCCTTATTGATATTCCAGGACAAAAAGATGGAAATGTTTTAATGTATGGGCACCTTGACAAACAACCGGAAATGGAGGGGTGGGATAAAAATATGGGTCCATGGAAACCGGTATTAAAAAATAAAAAACTATATGGACGAGGGGGAGCAGATGATGGTTATGCTTTGTTTGCTTCTTTATGTTCAGTTCAAGCGCTACAAGACCAAAAAATACAACTACCGCGCATTTTGATTTTAATTGAATTTAGTGAAGAAAGTGGTTCTCCTGACCTACCTCACTATATGAATATTTGCAAAAAACAAATCGCAGAACCCGATCTGGTCATTTGTTTAGACTCTGGTGCTGGTGATTACAAACGTTTTTGGACAACCACTTCTTTAAGAGGATTAATTGGGGCTAAGTTAAGAGTAGATATAATTAAAGAGGGTATACACTCAGGTGGTGCTAGCGGATATGTTCCTTCTTCATTTCGTATAGCAAGACAGCTTCTTTCAAGAATTGAAAACGAAAAAACAGGTCAAATACTACTAAACGAATTAAACGTTACAATTCCAAATTTTAGGCTTGAAGAAACAAAAGAATATGTAAAAATTATCGGAAGTGATTTAGTAAAAGAATTTCCGTGGGTAAAAGGAGCAAAGCCTTCTACCAATGAAAACATTGAAGGTGTTTTAAGGAGAACCTGGAGACCAGCCCTGTCCATTGTAGGAGCAGGGGGACTACCACCTTCAGAAAATGCAGGCAATGTTTTAAGGCCATATACGGAGCTTCAACTTTCTATTCGAATTCCTCCAATGGTTGATCATAAAAAAGCAAAAACAGCAATAGAAAAAGCCATAAAAACAAAGCCACCATATGGTTCTAAAATAAAATTAACTTTTGATGAACCAGCTTCTGGGTGGAGCGCGCCTGAAACATCTATCTGGCTTAAAAAAGCAATGAACGATGGATCTATGGCTTTTTTTAATAAACCTTTTTGCTGCATAGGTGAAGGGGGAACAATTCCTTTTATGGCAATGCTAGGAAAACAGTTTCCTAAAGCACAATTTGTTATTACTGGCGTTTTAGGACCGTCCTCTAATGCACACGGACCAAATGAATTTTTGCATATTCCATTTGCAAAAAAACTAACAGCGTGTGTTTCTTTTATCTTAGAAAGGTTTAATTCATAAAAAGTTGGTTTTTCGTATTTACTTTATTTTGAGCATCGCCCTTTTATCAGTTAGCTCTACTTCTTTAGTTATACGTTATCTACCACTTGTACCAGCGCTAACCTTAGCGTTTTGGAGAATGCTAATAGCAAGTATAATATTGTGGGTTTATAGCCTATTAACAAAAACAGTCCCCTTAACAAACAAAGCAAATAGAACAACTATGTTTGCTGGTGTTTTTCTTGGATTGCATTTTGCGTGTTTTTTTTGGGGCGTTAGAAACACCTCTATAGCAAACGCCACACTGTTGGCTAACACTGGTCCATTATTTACTGTGGGATTAACATATTTAAAAGAAAAAAAGATATCAAAAAATTTAATTTTACCATTGTTAATTACAGTTTTTGGCGTTTTAATTATTCAATGGACAGATTTAAACTTTTTTGAAAACAACCCAATGGGAAACATCGTTTCTCTATTTAGCGGTTTTTGTATTGCAAACACATATTTATTAGCAAAAGAAGTTCGTAAAAACAATAGCACATTGGCATATGGTCGAAGCTTGTTCTTTTATGCAGCAATAACTATTGGGTTTATTTGTTTAATAAAACACGTTTCTATTTTTGATTTTAACTTTAACCACATTGTCTGGTTTTTGTTTTTAGGAGTGGTTCCTTCAATATTAGGCCACAATTCATTAAACTATACATTAAAATTTTTATCACCAACAACCGTAGCAACAATACCCCTTGGTGAGCCAATTATTGCTACAGGGTTGGCACTGATTCTATTTTCCGAAAAAATTCCTCTTAATTATCTAGTTGGCGCACCATTTGTCTTTATTGGCATTTTTCTAATAGTTAAAAAATCAATAAACAAAGCATATTAAAGACTATTAGGAATAAAACCATTTTCTTTTTGATATCTTTTTATTTTTGAATTTCCAATATATGGGCCTTGTTTATTATGAGGTAAAAGCGCTGCTATTCGAATCATCATATCTTTTCCTATTTTAGTAAGCATTTTATTTTTACTCTCTTTTGATCCTGTTATTTTAAACGGGCCAAATGGTTTACCAATATTAATATAAACCTTTGGTCGAACACCTTTTAATATATCTTCTAAAGCAGTTTCAGCACCATATATTGCAATTGGAACAATCGGTGCTTTTCCAAGAGTAGATAAATAAACTGTGCCGTTTTTGGGCTTTCCAAGAATTGTATCATTCACTCCACCATCTGGAAAAATACCAAGTATTTGATTTGATTTAAGAACGCTTAAAGCTTTTTTAATTGTTGATGGTGCTAGTTTTTTTCGGTCTACTGGTATCCATCCATATAAAAAAGGCGCCCAAATAAGCCACCAATCAACTTCTTGATCACTTGCCGCTATAAAATTTATAGGTTTTTGAATTGCATAAGTAAAAAATGAAGGATCATAATTACTAAAATGGTTGCTAGCAACAACAAAGGGCCCTTTAATTGGAACGTGCCATTTTCCTTTTATTTTTGTTTTTGAAACAACAGACCCCAAAAACAAAGATACATATGTTAATAAATATCTCCACCATTGTGGTCTCGGTGAAAGCTGTGAAAGATATTCAGGGCCAAAAGATTTTCTCATATTAATAAGCGCCCTTTATAATTTAAAAAATTTAAAATGGTAGATCATCATCTTCTTCTTCTGCTGCTTTTTGAGCAGGAGATGAAGATGGAGAAACGCTATCTCCCCTTCTACCTAACATGGTAAAATTATCACACATAACTTCTGTGGTTCTTCTTTTGTTTTGATTTTGATCTTCCCATTCTCTTGTTTGTAATCTGCCCTCCACATAAACCATCATTCCCTTACGCATATATTCAGTAGCGGTTTCAGCCATCTTACCATACATAACGACTCGATGCCATTCAGTTTTATCTTGAAATTCACCATTTTGATTTTTCCAAGATTCATTAGTAGCTATACTAAGATTAGTTACAGCCGTACCTTGTGGTGTAAACCTGCCTTCTGGGTCTTGCCCAAGATTGCCCACAAGTATAACTTTATTTACGCTATTTTTTTGCATTTGTTTTCTCCCAAATTAGATAGCCTGCATAATTATTGTGAAATAATACTTTTGAAACATGGCCACCAATAATTATTTTAAACCAAATTTTATATTTAATCGGTATAATTTTATTACACTTTTTATAAGAAAGAAAACCCTAATTCTTGCCTTACAGAAGTAATCATTTTTTTCATTTTAATATCGGTGGTTTTTTTATTATCAATTGTCTTAACCGCGTGCATTACAGTTGTGTGGTCTCTACCTCCAAAATAAACTCCAATATTCATTAATGAAGTACCCATAATATCTCTACACAGATACATTGATAGTTGTCTCGCTTCCGCTATTTCCATTTTCCGACTTTTACCAATAATCTCTTTTTCAGACACTTTTGAAAGTTGGGAAACTTTTTTAACGATATTTTCTATTGAAACATCATTCCCAAAGTCATTCCCTACTCTTTCTTTAATTACATCCGCAACAAGGTTGTTGTCTATTTCAATATTCATTAAGGATGATTTAGCCAAGATACGGATTATTGTTCCTTCTAGGTCTCTAACATTATTTTTAATATGTTTAGCAATAAATTCTATTATTGAATAATCTAACGTAAGACCGTTTTGTTCTGCTTTTTCTAATAAAATAGCTACCCGAACCTCAAAGTTTGGTGGCTGTACATCTACAGATAGCCCTGATTGAAATCTAGAAAGAAGCCTTGTTTGAAGGCCTTTCATCTCACCCGGAAATTTATCTGCAGTTAAAACAATTTGTTTTCCACTTTGATGTAAAACATTAAAAGTGTGAAAAAACTGCTCTTGGGTTTGTTCTTTACCGCGAAAAAACTGAATATCATCTATAAGTAAAACATCTGCAGACCTATAATTTTGAGCAAATTCGATGGTTTTATTTTTCCTTAAGCTATTAACAAAATCTAATGTAAACTGTTCACTTGTGATGTTTACAATCTTAAGAGATGGAAATTTTTCTAAAGCGCTATTCCCAATCGCGTGCATTAAATGAGTCTTTCCAAGCCCTACGCCACCATATATAATTAAAGGATTAAAATTGTTTTCTCCTGGGTTTTTAGAAACAGACTCTGAGGCAGTTTTCGCAAATTCATTATTATCACCAACAATAAACTTATCAAAAGTGTATTTAGAATTTAAATTATTAAACCTACTAGTTGATTTTTTGGGCGTTTCTTTTTCTATGGATTCATTTTTAATAATCTCTGGCTGACTTTTTTGAACAATGAAACGATATTGAACACCGCTATTATAAATATTATTTAATACATTTTGTACATGATCGCTATAATGTGAATCAATCCATTCAAGAAAAAACTGACTTGGCACACCTAAAACCATAACCTCACTATTAAAAGAAATAGGTTTAATAGGGTCAAACCAAGCATGGATTGCATGACCTGGAAGAACCTTTTTTAAATTATTATATACTACTTTCCAAGCGGCAATTTTGTCGTATTTGATGTTATCCACAAGTTATCCACATTTATTTCTATATAAAAATTACAATTATTAGCTCAATTTTTCTATTTCTTTTTGTAAAACCCGCGACAAAACTTTATATGTTATACTTTTTGTGTTCAACCAATCTCTTTTGTAATTTTTTAAGCAAAAGATAACAACATAATGAAAAGAACATACCAACCAAGCAATAGAAAAAGACGCAACAAACATGGCTTTAGAAAAAGAATGTCATCTGTTGGCGGAAAAACAGTTTTAAAAAGGCGTCGAAAAAAAGGCCGAAAAAGACTCGCCCTTTAGTTTTCCCCGTGATTTTTATAAAGTCGCTAAATCGCGCACTTGTAATTTTATTATCTTTTATAATTAAAAGCTATCAAGTGTCTGTGTCGCCTTTTTTAGGACAAAACTGTCGTTTTGACCCTAGCTGTTCTAACTACGCCTTAGCTTCTATTAGAACAAAGGGTGCTTTAGTTGGAGTGTTTTTATCTATAAAAAGAATACTAAAATGCAACCCACTTCATCCGGGTGGTCATGACCCAGTAAAATAAAATGGACAGAAACACATTAATCGCCTTTTTCTTAATAGCCCTCGTTTTGCTATTTACGCCTAAATACATGGAGATTTTTGGCCCACCGCTAGAGACAAAAAACAATTACGACTCATTAAAAACTATAACACCTGAAATTAAACCCCTAAATAAAACAAGTCTTGATCAAACCGCTCCCACTTATAAACAAAAAATCGAAAAGGTCTCCAAGCGCCCAGAGTTGTTTTCAACAATAGAGACTCCTCTATACACCGCAACTTTTTCAAACGCAGCTGGCGGAACGATTAAAAACTTTAGATTTAAAAACTACCTGACATCAGACAGTCAATTGGTAAACATTATAAATAACAATTCAATTCAAAACCTTACGATAGAGCTAAAAAACCTTGATGGTGAAACAATAGACTTAAATCAAAACTGGACAAAAACAAAAGAGCCTGGACGAATAATTAATAGAAACAACAACACACTAGAATATAAATTTGAAATTTTTGATGGCCTTTTTATTAAAAAAATATTTTCTTTTAACCCAAACAATTATACAATAAATATTAATCTAGACTTTAATGATATAAAAGACATGATATATAGAGATGTCGGCTTTTCATGGAATGGCGGTCTATCTACAACTGAAAAAGACACCGCTGATGATAAAACTTATTTTAAAGCATATATTTACCAAGGAGAAGAGTTAGAAGAGCTAAAAACGAAACCAGGAAACAAAGAGAAAAAAAACTTTAACGGAATAACAAACTGGGGTGCAATTAGGACTAAATATTTTGTGTCTTGTTTAATGCCAGAAGACCCAAACAACGTAAGGTCTGCCCACTTATCTGGTTCAAACAACAATAGAGAGCAATATGACATGTCTTTTACGTTTGACTGTTTTAAAAACTCAAACTTTATGTTATACATAGGTCCGTTAGAATACGAAAAAATCAAAAACCTAAACGTTGGATTAGAAGCAATAATGGATTTTGGCTGGTCTTTTATAAGGCCTGTTTCAAAAGCTGTTTTATATTCACTAAAACGAATGCATGAGTATATTCCTAATTACGGAGTTGTGCTTATTGTTTTTTCTTTTTTGGTTAAAATTTTGGTCTTTCCCTTAACAAAAAAAAGCTACCAATCAACATCGGCAATGCAACAAATCCAACCACAGGTTAATGCCCTTCGAGATAAATATAAAAACGATCCTCAAAAAATGAACCAAGCAACTATGAAACTTTATAAGGAAAAAGGGGTAAACCCACTTGGCGGCTGCCTACCAATGATTCTTCAAATGCCGTTGCTTTTTGCTCTCTTTATTGTTTTTAGAACAACCATAGAGTTAAGAAGCGAACCTTTTGTGTGGTGGATAAAAGACCTATCAGCGCCTGATAAAATTTTTGACCTGCCCTTTACAATACCGTTATATGGTTCACATATTGCTTTTTTACCAATTTTAATGGTTATTTCAACGTTTATCCAACAAAGAATGATGAGCGGCAACAACCAACAGCCTCAACAAAAAATGATGCAATATTTTATGACAGGTTTCTTTTTTCTAATTTTTAATAATTTTCCTTCGGGTTTAAATCTTTATTACACATTATTTAATGTGTTAACAATAGCACAACAAAAACTTATGCCTGCAAAACCAAAAACTTAGCGGTGAGATTGTATTGGAAGACACTATCGTATCGCAAGCAACCCCAACTGGTTTTTCAGCAATATCATTAATAAGAATTAGCGGTGATAAAGCGCTAACTTTCTCAAGAAAATTATCAAATAAAAAAACCAATCTGAAACACCTAAAGCCTACAAAATTGGCAATACACGTTAATAATAAAAAAATTGATGAGGTTGTTTTTACGGCTTTTTATGCTCCAAAATCATACACAGGAGAAGACGTTGTTGAAGTTTCTTGCCACGGCAATCCAAACATTTCAGAATCTATTATTAATGAAATAATCTCTTTTGGGGGAAGACTAGCCCATCCTGGGGAATATACAAAACGTGCTTTTTTAAATGGAAAACTAGACCTATTACAAGCGGAATCAGTTGGTCTTTTAATAAAATCAAAATCTATAGATGCAGCAGAAAGACAAACCAAAAACCTTTTAGGGGGAATAACAAAAAAAATAAACAAGGTTAAAAGCCGCTTGCTTTTTTGCCTTTCAACATTAGAGTTTGAGTTTGATGTCTCAGAAGAAGAATACCTTACAAACGAAACTGTTGAAAAAATTAAAAAGGCATTAAAATCATGTGAAACAGAAACAAGCAGATTAAAAGAATCTTTTATAAAAGGGCATGCGTATACTAAAGGATTAAAAATTTCTGTAATTGGCAAACCAAACGTGGGAAAATCAACTCTTGTTAACAAGTTGATTAATATTAACAAAAGCATAACAAGCGACATTCCTGGAACCACAAGAGACCTAATTATAACGGAGACCACTTTAGATGGAATACCAGTAACATTGATTGATACAGCTGGAATACATAACACAAAAGATAAAATTGAAAAGGAAGGAATAAAAAGATCTTTACGGGAAATTAAAAATTCTGACATAATAATTTCTGTTTTTACTAACACGGATCAACCTGTTGATATTAAAGGGTTTAAAAAACAAATATTAGTGTATAACAAAGAAGACTTGCAGCCCTACAAAGGAACAAAAAAGACCGTGGTTTCTGTTTCTGCTAAAAAAGAGTCTGGCCTTGATGCGCTTAAACAAAACATCAAAGAAAAGATTAGCTTTTTAAAAACAAACACCAACGAATCACTAATAACAACCATCAGACAAAAAGAAGCTGTTGACAGCTTAAACCTCCATATAACCCAATCTCTTAATCATTTTACGAACAAACCCATGGCGCTTGAGATCATAGCGTTTGAGATTCGAACCGCTATTTCAAAAATAGACCTATTTACTGGAAAAACAACAACTAACGACATATTAAAAAAGGTTTTTTCTGACTTTTGTGTAGGAAAATAAATCAAATTGATAAAAGAAAACTTTGATATAGTAGTAGTTGGTGGTGGCCATGCGGGTTTAGAAGCGGCTTTAATTTCTAGTTTTTTAGGATGCAAAACTGCTATAATAACAATGGACCCACAAGCGATAGCAAGAATGTCCTGCAACCCAGCAATTGGTGGCTTAGCCAAAGGACAAATAGTAAGAGAAATAGATGTTTTGGGAGGCGTTATGGGAAAAGTTGCAGACGCTTCTGGCCTTCAATTTAAAACATTAAACAAAAAAAAGGGGAGAGCTGTTTGGTCTCCCAGAGCCCAAATAGATAAAAGGCTCTATGAAAAAATCGCCTTACAAAAAGTATTAAAATCCCCAATTTCGATTATTAAAGGCGAGGCAACTTCCATACAAATAAAAAATTATAAAATAAGGGGGTTCAAATTGAGGTCTGGTGAAACCATTAAGTGTTCCAATGGGATTGTTACTGCGGGAACCTTCTTATCTGGAATAATTCATATCGGAGAAAGAAAAATATTGGCGGGTAGAATGGGGGAAGAACGATCAGAGGGACTAACCGAATCTTTGTCTTCTTATGGATTTAGAACTGGAAGGCTAAAAACAGGAACACCCCCAAGAGCTTTAAAAAACAGTATTCTCTGGACAAAAACAACCAAATCTTTTGGCGACAAAAACCCTATGCCTTTTTCTTATTCAACAAAGGCTTTTAACCCGCCGAATGACCCCTGTCATACAATTAACACGAACGAAGAAACACACAGCATAATAAAAAAAAACCTAAACCTTTCTCCAATGTTTTCTGGAGACATTGGTGGCATCGGCCCCAGATATTGCCCTTCAATAGAAGACAAGGTTTTTAAATTTGAAAACAGACCTTCTCATCTAATACACCTTGAACCTGAGTGGAAAAACTCTGACCAAATATACATTAACGGGTTTTCAACAAGCCTGCCAGAAGAAGCACAGGTCGCTGCATTAAAAACAATACCAAGCTTAAAAGAGGTTGAACTATTAAGACCTGGTTATGCAATTGAATATGATTTTTTTCCGCCATCGCAGTTAAAAGCATCGCTTGAAACAAAAGATGTTTCCGGTTTGTTTTTTGCAGGGCAAATGAACGGCACCTCTGGCTACGAAGAGGCCGCAGCGCAGGGTTTAATATGCGGTGTTAACGCAGCGAACAAAAAGAAGCATCTTCCAGCCCTTGTTTTATCAAGGAGCTCTTCCTATATCGGTGTTATGATTGACGATTTAATAACAAAAGACACCCTTGAGCCATACAGAATGTTTACATCAAGAGCAGAACACAGGCTACTGTTGCGATATTCTAATACCTTTGAAAGGTTGTTTTTATGTTCAAAAAAACACAAACTACTAACAAAAGAAAGCCTTCAGCTTTTTAAAAACATAACAAGCCTGAAAACCGCGATAGAAAAAAAACTCGACACATCTATTGATAAAAGCACGCTAAAAAACAAAGAAGACATCTCACAAAAAACGCCTGCTAAAACCATTTTAAAAAGACCGTCCGTGTCTATTTTTGACATACTAAAAAACACAACACAAAAAGAAACGACCATACCCAAATGGCTAGAAAAAGACATTATGTACGACGTAGAGTCTGATATAAAATATGAAGGGTATATAAATAGACACCTAAAAGAAATAAAACAAATAGAAAAAAACAACCAACTTAAAATACCAAAAAAAACAAACTATAAAAAAATGCGAGGCCTTTCAAAGGAAGCGATTGAAAAGCTTTCACTGTTAAGACCCGAAAACCTTGGCCAAGCTATGCGAATAGCAGGAATAACCCCAGCTGATATTTCTGTTTTAAATATTTATTTAATTAAATAATTGTTTCACGTGAAACACAAACAAAACACAGTTTTTAAAAAAAATAAATTTTTTGGTTTCTTAAACAAAAAAAACATAGCGGGCCTAACAAAGGACGCTTTAGTTGTTTTTTTATCTGAGCTTGTATTAGAAACCGACAAAAAATTTCTTTTAGAGTTTCAAAACGATAACGATGTGTTTGATTTTTATAACACAGCCAAAGAACACAGCTCTGCTGTTTTTACATATTTCCCTTTAAAAGAAAAAGAAAACCGCGTTCCTGGTTTTGAAAAAGAAGACGACAGATATCAAAAAGAAAGCTTGATAAGGCTGTCAGAAAAAAGAGGGGTTTCGTGCCTTGGAACACCGCGATCTTTTAATAAAAAAAACATACCCACAGGTTTGGCCCGAAACAAAAAAGTTCTTTCTTTTTCCATTGGGGAAACCTTAAACCAGGAGAGTTTTGTTGAGTTTTTACTGTCTTTAGAGCATGAAAAGGTAGATATGGTTGAACAACCCAGCTCTTTTTCTCAAAAAGGTGACGTTGTTGATTTTTTTCCAAAACACCAAAAAAACCCTATACGTGTTTCATTTGAGTTTAACAAAGTTGATAACATCTGTTCTTTTGACCCTAGATCACAACTCTCCCTTCAAAAACTAAACCGTGTTTATGTTCAAGGTTTTAAAAAAACACAAGTGTCTGACAATATTAACCTTATAGACTACTGCCCTGCTGCCCTGCTGGTAAGCGTGAAGATTAATAACGCCCTATTTTCCTTAAGTTTTAACAATGAGAAGCAAAAGAAAAACTTAGGTTTTTGTACGTATTTTTTTCCAAAGAAAACAACTAAAAACAATCAATTTGATATTAACAAAACATTAAATGGATTTAAAAATGTGTTTTTTATATCTCAGACAAAGAAAGCCCCCGTGGTTTTTCAAAACGTACAACCTAATTTCATATATGGATCAATTGAAAAAAGTTTTTTTTCTAAAAAACTAGGGGTTTTTTTTCTTAGCGAAAATGATTTTTTAGGTACATATTCACAAAAAAACCGATGGGAGCCAAGCCGCTCTAATAATGTTTTCAACTTTTCAAAGACTAGCGTTTCACAACTAACAAAAGGCGACCTTGTTGTTCATAAATCTTTTGGCGTTGGTTCTTATCTTGGCCCAATTGAAAAAAGATCTAAGATAGGGGTTATTGAAGGTGTTGAACTTGAATATAAAAACAATACCAAAGTCTTTGTCTCCATGGAAAATCTTGATTTAATTCATCGCTATGTGGGCACAGGAAAAAAACCTAGTCTTTCAACTCTTGGTTCTAAAAAATGGTTAGGCGAAATAAAAAAAACACGCACTTCTGTTAAAGTGGTTGCTTATGAGATTTTTTCTCTTTATTCAAAAAAACTTCAAAAAAGAAATTTTAACTATGTTAAAGAAAACGATATCGGGAATGCCCTGTCTAGCTCTTTTTCTTTTCTTGAAACGCCAGATCAAAAAAAAGCAATCTTAGACGTATATAGAGACATGAACAAAAACAAGCCAATGGATCGCCTCATTTGCGGTGATGTGGGTTTTGGAAAAACAGAAGTGGCAATTCGAGCTATTTTTAAAGCCTGCCTATCAAACAAAACATCTGTTCTGCTTTGCCCAACAACAATACTGGCAGACCAACACTTTATAACCTGCAACGAACGTCTTTCACCGTTTGGAGTTCGGGTGTCTCTTTTATCTCGTTTCAAATCTAAAACCGAACAAACAAAAACAATTTTACAATTAAAAAAAGGCAAAACAGATGTCCTTATTGGAACCCATAGAGTTTTATCAAAAGATGTTTTTATTAAAAACTTGGGTCTGTTAATTATTGACGAAGAACATCGTTTTGGGGTTAAGCATAAAGAAAAAATTAGGTCTATTAAAAACAACGTTGATGTGTTGACCTTAACAGCTACGCCTATACCAAGAACTCTACAACAGTCCTTAGTCGGCATAAGAAATCTTAGCACTATTAAAACACCACCGCTTTCAAGAAAACCAATCACTACTTTTGTTAAATATTTTAATTGGGACTTAATATATAATCGAATCAAACGGGAGTTGAATAGAAAGGGTCAAATATATTTTTTAAACAACGATATAAAAACAATACCAATAATAGTTAAAAAACTTAAACAAAGATTTAAAAGTCAAACAATAGAAGGCGCAAGCGGAAAAATGTCAAGCAAGCATCTAGAAGAAGTTGTTTTAGCCTTTTTTGATGGAAAAATTGATATTTTAGTTTGCACCACAATAATAGAGTCTGGGCTAGATGTAACAAACGCGAACACTCTTATAGTGAATAACGCTCAAAACTTTGGACTTGCACAACTATATCAAATTAGGGGTCGTGTTGGAAGGGGAGAGAAACAGGCAGAATGCCTTTTGCTAATTCCTCAAAAAAAAGAACTTGATGTCTCTTCGTATAATAGGCTTAAAGCAATTGAAAAAAACACAGCGCTCGGTAGTGGATATAACATTTCACAAAAAGATTTAGAAATAAGAGGTTCTGGTAGTCTTTTTGGTTATAAACAAAGTGGTCACATTTCAACAGTCGGGTTTGAAATGTATTGCGAACTTTTAAAAGAAGAGGTAGAGACCCTTAAAAAGGGCAAACAAAATAAAAAGCCACCTCTTTTAATAATTAGCGAAAAAGCAGAATTAAGCTCTTCTTATATAAAAAGAGAACAAATGAGGATTGACTATTACTATCAGCTTTCAAAAGCTTCTTCCATTAAAGAAATTAAAAAAATAGAAAACAACTTAAATGACGCCTTTGGCCCGCCTCCAAAAGAAACCATTGTTTTAATAAACACTGTAAAAGTAAAAACAATGCTTTTAGGTTCTTTAATAAGCAAAATAGAAGCATCAAATGAAACCTTATCTTTGTTTTTTAAAAATCAAAATCTAGATTTTGATATTGACGCTTTTTTTAAAACCGTTAAAAACTTTAAGCATAAAAGATTAGTAAGTTACAAATATGAAAACAATAAAGATTTTGATTTAATCATACGGTTTAAAACTAAAAAATTTTTTCCTTCAATGAGTCTCTTGTTTTCTTTTATAAAATTAATAAAATAACGCTTGGTTTAGTTTTGGTAATATACCCCCTAATTATCGTGGTTTGTTTAATGTCTTGTGAAACACAAAAAAAACAAGATAGTCCTGTCTTAGCTAGGGTTAACAACAAAACACTTACACTAAAGAATCTAAGTGCTAATAAAACTATTAATAAAAAACACATTCCTAGTCTTGTGTCTAATTGGATAGATAATACAATTTTATTAAACAAAGCAAAAGAAAAGGACTTTGATAAAGACAGTCTGCTTATAAAAAAAAGAGATGTTTTTTTTAAAGACCTTGTTATAGCTTCTTTTTTAAAACAAAACCTTGATAGTAATATTATAATATCAAAAGAAAACATTTTAGCTTATTATAAAGAAAACAAAATGAGTTTTATTCGTAGCGCTGATGAGGCTTTTATAGAACACTATCTAACAAATAAGATATCTTTATCAAAAACGATTAAAGAAAAACTTGTGACCAATGAAAACAAAAAAAACAAAACACCCATAATTAATTATTTAATTGAATCAAAAATTATTAAAAAAGACAGAATAGACCCTGTGTTTAAAAAAATATTTGAAACAAATGAATCTGTTGTGGGCCCAATAAAAACAAAAAAAGGTTATCATCTATTTAAAATAATAAAAAAATACGAAAAAGGTTCTTATCGCGGCCTTGATATTGTATATGATGAAATATATCAAAGATTATACAAAAAAGAAGAGAGAGAAAAGTCTCTTTTGTATTTAGATAGCATTAAAAATCAATTTGAAATTTATATTAACCCTAAATATCAATAATTATGAAATTTGTTGTTTTTTTTATTTTTTTATCTTTCCTTTTTTCAAAAGAAAACCAAACAATTGATGGTGTTGCTGCAATAATAGAAGAACACATTGTTTTAAAAAGCGACCTGGCTCAAATGGTTAACATGTCTCTTATTCAAAATAAAATAGACCCAGAAAAAGAAACTGAAAAATTTTTATCTTTACAATCTTCCGTTTTACAGTCAATGATAGATCAAAAAATAATACTTAAAAAGGCAGAACTGGACTCTGTTATTGTAGAAGAAAAAGAGGTTAACTCTGCTTTAGAACAACAAATTGAAATGCTTATTGCTCAAGCTGGGAGTGAAAAAAAAGCTGAAGAAATTCTTGGCCAAAGTTTAAAAGATTTCAAAAGAGAATTTTGGTATGATATGCAGGACAGACTAGTTTCTGAACGATATCAACAAACATTGATTAGTTCTATAAAAGTAACCAGGTCTGATGTTTTAAGTTTTTATAAAACATATAAAGACAGTTTGCCAACAATTCCTATAACAGCAAAAATAAGACATTGTTTAATAAAAACAAAACCTAGTGATAGTTCTAAAAAAACCTCTTTTCTCTTTTTAGAAAAATTAAAAAAAGAATTAATAAACGGCGCTGATTTTTCTGTTTTAGCAAACAAACATTCTCATGACCCTGGATCAAAAAACAATGGTGGAAGTTTAGGTTGGGTAAAAAGAGGTTTACTTGTTAAGCGCTTTGAAACTGCTGCTTTTACAGCTGAATTAAATTCTGTTATAGGCCCCATTGAAACAGATTTTGGTTATCATTTAATTGAAACCCTTGATAAAAAAGGTGATAAAATTCTTGTTAGACATATACTTAACATTCCTGTTATAACAAAAAAAGATAATGAGTTTTATTTTAATTTTGCAACTTCACTTCAAAAGGACTCAATTAAAACTTTTGAAAACTTTGTTTTCTACACTAAAAAATATTCACAAGACGAAAAAACAAAAAATGTAGGCGGAAACTTAGGTTGGATTGATCCTAACAATTTTTCAATTCCTGAAATAGGTCAAGCTATAAAACATATTAAAATTAAAGAATGTAGTCCTCCAATAAATTCAAGTTTAGGTTTTCATTTATTGTGGATTGATAAAATTAAAAAAGGTGGAAGACCAAATATTACTGATCATTGGGTTGATATAGAAGCAATGGCTTTAAATAAGAAAAAAATGGATTGGTATGAAAACTGGATAATCAACTCAAGAAAAGATATATATATAAATATATTGTTTTAATAATTATCCACATTGTTAATAATTATTAAAAAATAAAAAAATGAAAAATAAAAAAATGAAAAAAAATGTGTATAAGTGTTTTATTGTTTACATTAAAACAAAAGATATAAACAAATTTGCTGAATAATTAAATCCATAAAAATTAATACTTTAAAATAAACTTTGTTATTTTATTCACATTTTAACATTCTTTATAAATAATATTTTAATAAAATAAATTTATTAATATTTATATAAATTTAGTTTCTTAAAACCCTTTTTAAAAAACTAACAGTTTGGTATTTTTATAAATGTTTATTGTTTAAAAAAAACAACCAATCTTTATAAAAAACACAATTTAAATATATATGAAATTTTCAACTTCTAAAATTGAACTTCAAAAAGCATTACAAAAATTATCAAAAGCAACACCAACAAGATCAACTCTACCTATTTTAAGTTGTGTTTTAATTGATGTCAGTGAAAAAAAAACAATTTTAAAAACAACAGATTTAGAAATAACAATACAGGTAGAAATAGCTTCAAGCTTTGAAGAAATTGGTTCTGCAGCAATACCCTTAAAAACCTTATTAGAAATAACAAACGAATTACCAGATATCAGATTGACTATATCTGTTGATGATAAACAAAAAACCACAATTAAAACAGATCTTGGAACCTATGATCTTATGGCCAAAAAACCTGAAGAGTTTCCAACAACCCCAGAACAAAAAAACAGTACGAAAATTGAAATAAATGAAACAATATTAAAAGATATTATTAATTCAACTTTATTTGCTGTTAGTAGAGATGAATTAAAACCAGCATTAACAGGTGTTTTGTTCAGGTTCTCCCAAAAAGACTTTACGGCTGTTTCTACCGATGGTCATCGACTGGTTAAATATTCAAGAAATGATTTTAAAACAAATGAAATAGATAGAGAGGTTATTGTTCCCAAAAAGTTTTTATCTTATTTGTTAAATCAGCTTTCTGACAAAAAAACAACAATGTTTTTGGGTGATAATTATTTGACGGCCGAACAAGATAAAAACAAAGTGTTAACAAAAATAATTGATGAAAAATTTCCAGATTATAATAGTGTTATTCCAAAAGAGAACAACAAAACATTTATTATTGAAAAAAACATTTTATTAGGGGCAATAAGAAGAGTTTCAATTTTTTCTAATAAATCTACACACCAAGTCGCGCTGTCTCTTGGTAATAAAGGTTGTTTTATTACAACAGAAGATCCAGAAAAATCTTCTAAAGCCAAAGAAGGTGTAGTTGGAGACTTTGATGGTGAAGAAATAACAATTGGTTATAATGCAGAATATTTAAAAGATGTTGTTAGTCATGTTTCTGGATCCTCAATAACAATAAAACTTAATACGCCTGTGAGTGCTGCGCTATTTGGAAATACAAACCAAGAGGAAAACGTAAAAAGCTTAATGTTGTTAATGCCTATACGGCTAAATGATTAAAAATCAATTACTGGTTTATTTTTGTATTTATCAAAACTTTCTTTGTTTTCTTTTAGAAACCACACCGAAAAAAACATTAGTTTTTCTAGTGGAGTTACTGTGATTTGGGGACAAAACGGCTCTGGAAAAACCTCAATATTAGAAGCAATAACCGTATTGTCTATGGGTAAAAGCTTTAAGACACATAAACAAAAAACAATTATTAAAAAAGGAAAAAACGGTTTTATAGTAAAGGGAGTGTTCTTATCCAAAAACAAAAAAGAACAAATAGCCATTCAAAACACAAAACAAAACAAACAGCTTATAAAAATCAATGGTAAAACAATAACAAATCGTAAAGAATTAATTGGTAAAAACAATGTTGTTGTTTTATCACCAGAAGATCAAAAAACAACAAAAGGGGGCCCCAAAGAAAGAAGGTTGTTTTTTGATAGACTGTTTTCAGTAATTAATATAGAATACCTAAATACGCTTCAAAGGTATAATAGAATTTTAAAACAAAGAAATGCCTGGCTTTCTTCTTTTTATAAAACAAAACAGAATGAAGTTCTAGAAAACCAATGGGACAAACTATTGGTTGATGTCGGGGTTAAATTATGGGATTTAAAAAACCAACATTTTTTTGAATTTAAAAAAGAGTTAGTTCGGGTTATAAAAGAATACAACGATAACATTAATATAGATTTGTTTTTTTCAGAAGACGCTTTAACAAAAGAAGAGTTTGAAAAAAAAACAAAAAAAAACATAAAGCGAGATATTGTTTTAAAAAGAACAACGGCGGGTCCCCATAAAGACAATATAAATATTTTGCTATATGATAAAGACATTCGCGACGTTGGTTCTCAAGGTGAACATAAAATAGTTTTAACTTTATTAAAGTTGACAGAAATGAATATTATAAAAAAGAAAACAGGAACACAACCAACCCTGTTGTTAGATGATCTTTTTTCAAAACTAGACCTAAATAAAAGTAAAAAGCTTGTAGCTTTTCTTAATAAAATGGAATCAAGTTTAGGCGAGCCAATTCAAACAATCATAACAACAACCGACTTAGTTAATATTAAAAAAAGTGGCCTTTTATTATCTGATAAGAAAATAAACACCTATAAACTGGAGACAAATTGCAACACATTGCTAGCGCAATAAAACGTTTAATAAAAAAAAACGGCTTAGAACAAGGTTTAAATCAACAAAAAGCAATTGATGTTTGGGGTGAGGTTGTTGGAAAAAAAATAAATAAAAACACAGAGCCCACTAAGGTAGAATTTGGAATTTTAACAGTAAAAACAAAAAGCGCGGTATGGCGTCAAGAGTTGTATTTACAAAAAGAAAACATAATTAAAATGATTAATAAAAAGTTAAACAAAAAAACCATTAAGGACATTCGATTTATATGAGCGAAAAAACACAATCAAAACAATATAGCGCAGAGAACATTAAGGTTTTAGAGGGTTTAGAGGCAGTTAGAAAAAGACCCGCAATGTACATTGGTGATGTGGGTAAAAGAGGGCTCCATCATTTAATATATGAAGTTGTAGATAATTCTATTGATGAAGCTCTTGCTGGTTTTTGTAATAAAATTGTAGTTGTTTTTAATAAAGACGGATCTGTAACGGTTGAGGATAACGGTCGAGGAATTCCTGTTGATATTCATAAAGAAGAAAAAAAACCCGCTGTTGAAGTTGTTATGACTGTTTTACATGCAGGCGGAAAATTTGATAAGGGTTCATATAAAGTTTCTGGTGGACTTCATGGGGTTGGGGTGTCTGTTGTTAATGCGCTTTCTGAATGGTTGTGGGTTGAGGTTAAAAGAGATGGAAAAATTCACAGACAAGACTATAAAATTGGTGAACCTCAAAACAAATTAAAAACAACGGGCGCTGCAAAAAAAACGGGAACAAGAGTGTGTTTTTTTCCTGATAGCTCAATTTTTAAAACAACAGTGTTTGAATATGATATTATCGCTGAACGTCTTCGGGAATTAGCTTATCTTAACAGCGGTTTAGAAATTGTTTTATTAGACAAAAGAACAGAAGATGGAGAAACAAATTCTTTTAAGTTTAATGGAGGCTTAAGTGATTTTGTAAAATATTTAGACGAGCACAACAACCCACTCCACAATAAAGTTATAGTTGTTAAAAACGAAACAGGGGAAGTTCCTGTTGATGTTGCTTTAAGATATGGAAATACATATAATGATAATATTTTAACCTTTGTAAATAATATTAACACTATTGAAGGCGGAACGCATTTATCTGGATTTCGTTCAGCTTTAACTCGGGCAATGAATAACCATGCAGCAAAAAACAACTTAATTAAAACAAAGAAAAATGAAAAAATTTCACTAACAGGTGAAGATTTTCGTGAAGGGTTAACTGCGATTATTAGTGTAAAAGTTGCAGAGCCTCAATTTGAAGGACAAACAAAAACTAAACTTGGAAACGGTGACGTTAAAGGCTTAGTGGATAAGGTTGTTTATGAAGGAATTTTAGATTTTTTAGAACAAAATCCATCTATTGGAAGAAGGGTTGTTGAAAAAGCATTGCTGGCCGCAAGAAGTAGAAGCGCAGCCAGAAAAGCTAGAGAGCTAATAAGACGAAAAAGTGCGCTTGGAGGGTCTTCTTTGCCAGGAAAGCTTGCGGATTGTTCTAATCGGGATCCAGCTTTTTCTGAACTTTATTTAGTTGAGGGTGATTCAGCTGGTGGGTCAGCAAAACAAGGGAGAGACAGAAGAACTCAGGCTATATTACCACTTAGGGGAAAAGTTATTAATGCTGAAAAAGCACGAATAGACAAGCTTTTATCAAACAACGAAGTCCAATCTATGATAACCGCTTTAGGTGCTGGTTTTGGTGGGTCTGAAGATGATTTAGGTGAAAAATCAGCTGGGGATTTTGACCCTGAAAAGTTAAGATATCATAAAATAATTATCATGACAGATGCAGATGTAGACGGCTCTCATATAAGAACCCTGTTATTAACTTTTTTTTATAGGAAAATGAAAGAAATTATAGATGGTGGATATTTATTTTTAGCTCTTCCCCCTCTTTATAGAGTTTCGCAGGGTAAAAAAGAAGCATATGCATACGATGATAACGAAAGAGATCTTTTAATAGAAAGGATGAAAAAAGACAATAAAAACACAAAAGTTTCTATGCAAAGATATAAAGGTTTAGGAGAAATGAACCCAACTCAATTATGGGAAACAACAATGGACCCGGAAACCCGAACACTTCTTCAGGTTTCTGTTGAAAGCGCAGCAGAAGCAGCGGAAACATTTCAAAATCTTATGGGTAGTGATGTTGAAGCCAGAAGAACTTTTATAGAAAAAAATGCAAAATTTGTTGTTAACCTAGACGTATAAAAACAAACAGGAATAAAAATGGTAGATTTTAATAGAGACAACACTCTTCCGCGGGATATTGTGGATGAGATGAAAGAAAGTTATTTAAATTATTCAATGTCGGTTATTGTCTCTCGAGCTTTGCCCGACGTAAGGGATGGGTTAAAACCAGTGCATAGAAGAATTTTATATGGAATGAGTGAGTTGGGTTCAAGTTGGAATCGCCCTTATAAAAAATCTGCAAGAATTGTAGGTGATGTGCTTGGTAAGTATCACCCACATGGAGATAGCTCGGTATATGATGCTTTAGTTAGAATGGCACAAAATTTTTCTTTGCGATATGAATTAGTTGACGGGCAAGGAAACTTTGGATCTATTGATGGAGACAACGCTGCTGCTATGAGATATACCGAATCAAGAATGACAAAGCTTTCTAGTGAAATGTTAAAAGATTTGGAAAAAGACACCGTTGATTGGGGTTTAAATTTTGATGAAACATTAAAAGAACCAACGGTTTTACCCTCTCAAATACCCACATTGTTAATCAACGGATCTGAAGGCATTGCAGTGGGAATGGCAACAAAAATTCCACCTCATAATTTAAAAGAGATTATTAGTGGTTTAGTTGCAATAATTGAAAATAAAGATGTAAGCACAGAAGAGCTTATGAGCCATATTAAAGGACCCGATTTTCCAACAGCAGGCTTAATTATGGGTTTAGATGGATTAAAAAACGCTTATGAAACAGGGAGGGGTAAAATAAAAATGCGTGCTCGCGCGCATATTGAAAGCGCACCAAATGGAAAAGATAGTATAGTTATTACTGAGGTGACGTATCAAACAAACAAGTCAAACTTGGTAGAAAAAATAGCAGACCTTGTTAGGGACAAAAAAATTGTTGGTATTACCGATTTAAGAGACGAGTCAGATAAAGACGGCATTCGGGTTGTTATAGAAACGAAAAGAGACGCTGTTCCTGAGGTAATTTTAAACCAATTATATAAACACACCCAGCTTCAAGACACGTTTGGAATTATTTTACTTGCGCTTGTAAATGGTGTTCCAAAGATAATGCCCTTAAAGGAAATTCTTAATCATTTTATTGATTTTCGACATGAGGTTGTTGTTAGGCGAACGACATTTGAGTTAAAAGAAGCTGAAGCTAGAGCCCATCTTCTTGAGGGTTTGAAAATAGCCTTAGACAATATTGATGAGGTAATTAAAATAATTCGAGGAAGTAAAAACCCGCTGCAGGCAAAAGAAGGACTAATGAATGGTTTTAATTTGTCTGAAATACAAGCTCAGGCAATATTAGACATGAGGTTACAAAAACTTACAAATCTTGAAGTTGAAAAGGTTGTTAATGAATATAAAGATGTTATAAAAATAATAGCTCATTTAAAGGGGATTTTAGAAAGCAAAAAACAACGAATGGATATTATTAAAACCGAACTATTAAATATAAAAGACCAATATGGTGATGAAAGGCTCACAGAAATTATACCAGTAGACTCAGATTTTTCCATGGAAGACATGATAGCGGAAGAAGAGGTTGTTTTGACCATTACTCATAAAGGATATATAAAAAGAACAGCTGCAAACACCTATAGATCACAAAGACGCGGTGGCAGAGGTGTACAGGGAGCCATGAGCAAAGAAGAAGATTTTGTTGAGCATCTGTTTATAGCAAACACCCACAACTATATGCTTTTCTTTACAGATAAAGGAAAGTGTTATTGGCTTAAGGTGTACGATATTCCACAAGGAGGACGAGCTGCCCGAGGCCGTGCAATTGTTAATTTAATTGGTTGTGAACCAAATGAAAAAGTAGAAGCGTTTGTAAGCGTTAAAGAGTTTGATGATCAGCATTATATAGTAATGGCAACAGAGAAAGGGATAGTCAAAAAGACAGTTTTGTCAGCATATGGAAAACCTCGTAAGGGTGGTATTTATGCTATTGAAATTCGAGAAGGGGACAAGCTAATCGAGGCAAGAATTTCAAACGGTGAACACGATATTTTATTGGGAACCTATGAAGGTAAGTCAATTAGGTTTTCAGAAAATGATATTCGTCCAAGCGGTAGAAAAACCATGGGCGTTAAGGGGATTAAGCTGGGTTCAGATAAAGACAGGTTGGTTGGTATGCTTGTTGTTCGAAGAGAAGGTACTATTCTTGTTGCAACAGAAAAAGGAATGGGGAAAAGAACGGATGTAATTCAATATAGAACACAGACCCGTGGTGGAAAAGGCGTAATGACAATGAGATGTACCGATAAAACTGGCAACATGGTAAATATTATGGAAGTTGTAGACTCAGATGATTTGATAATTATAACAGATTCTGGTGTTTTAATGAGACAACCAGTTGCTGCCATAAGAACAATTGGACGGGTTACTCAAGGCGTTAAGCTTGTGAAGCTAGATGAAGGGACAAGCATTTCTTCAATAACAAGGGTTATTAGCGTTGAAAAACCCGTTAAAGAAAAAACAGAAGACGTCGTTGTTACCTAGTTGTGGATCTTAAAAAAAGGCTTACTTTTGTTCAAAACAAAATCAGATTAGCTCAAAAAAGAAGCATATTTAATAATTCTGTAGAAATCATTGGGGTTACCAAAAACCATTCTTTTGAAACAATTGTTGATGCACAAAAAGTTGGAATTAATTCTATTGGAGAAAACAGAGTTCAAGAGGCTGAGCATAAATTTCAATCTTTTAAAAAAACACCTCAACTGATAAAAAGATTTATTGGTCACCTACAATCAAACAAAGTTAAAAAGTGCGTTAAGTTATTTGATACAATTGATTCAGTTCACTCTTTTAAATTATTAAAAAAAATATCTAAAGAAAGTATAAAGTTAAATAAAATAACACCTGTTCTTCTTGAAGTTAACACAAGTAAAGAGCCACAAAAACATGGGTTTGACACCACTAATTTAGAAGAAATATTAATGTGTTTTGATGTACACAATGTGTGTGTGGAAGGCCTAATGACAATTGCGCCACACACCAAAGACATAAGCTTAGTTAGAGACTCTTTTGTTTGTTTGAGAGAATTAAGAGATCAAATTTCAAAAACTTTAAAAACGAACACCTTAAAAGAGCTTTCCATGGGAATGAGTGGAGATTACGAAATTGCGATCGAAGAGGGCTCCACCCAGGTTCGGCTTGGGACCATTTTATTTGGAGAAAGAAAGTAGGGTTAAAGGTTGCTCGTCGGATCAAGCCACGGAATAACAAAATCAAAAACTTTTCGAAAACCAAGCGAAACTTGTAAAGCGCTTAGCTCTTGGTCTATGTTGCCACTTTCTGACCCTATTAAAGAAGACTTGTTATTTAAAAAAAATGGTTTGATTATATTCAAGCTAACAGATGCAAAGTCAAAGGTTTTTAAGGAGCCAACCCCAATTGAAAAAACTGTTGATTTAGAGTTTGGTGCTTTTAAGCTGTTCCAGTATGCGTTTTCTGTATGTTTTAAGCTAATGCTTACGCCAAAAGAAGCTTTGATTGTTTTTATATCTTTTGTAAACCCTGTTAAGGATAGCTCGTAAAATTTTGGTGCTTTATAACCATACTTGTTTTCTATAATAGGCGCCTCAAAAAGAAAAGAACCACCAATAAAAACAGGGTTTCGTGTTTGTTTTTTATAATATTGAATTTCACCTGATGCTTTATAACAGCCATCGCTAATACTAAAGTGTCGATGGCTTTTTGATTCTTCTTTGTTTTGTAAAAAAAATGGATCTGATGTGAGGGTGTTTTTTGATGGAATTGAAAAACCACCACCAAAAAACAGTCTTTGACCTGGACCAGAACCATCATTTATAATTAGATACCTTGTCATTATTTTAAAGTCTCCAAAAAGCCCACCAATTGCGTTGTTAAAGCTAGAGTTCGATCCCTCATCTCTATGGTGAATAGATGTTTCTGGCCCATCCCAACCCATTTGTCGATATCCAACAATTTGGCTAAAAGAGACGTTTATATAGTTTGTTAATCCTATTGTGAGATTTGGTATTAAAATAGTTGAAGTTAGAGTGCCTTCGTGTTCAAAATTTTCATTACTGTCAGGCAGTTTTTCGTGCCACCAGTTGATGTGATCATTAACGCTATTTAGTCCAAACATTATCTGGCCAGCCCAAAGACCAACCCCCCTATCAGAATTGCCAACTGGCATTGACGGGTTTGTTCAAAGCGCTCATTGGCCTCGAAGAGAGACAAAAAGTAAAATAACTATGATGAAGTATCTCATTGGTTGATTAGATTAATGTTGTATGATTAAAAATATATATAGCGTTTACGACCCCCCAAGTTACACATCAAAAACAATATGCCATGGTCATAATATTTATAAAGTTAATGAAAAAACAATTTTTGTTCCTAAGGGTTTTTCAAAAACACACATCAACCCAGTTAATTTTTTAGGATTAAAAAACAAGTTTTATATAAAAAAAATTCTTATTGTGGATCGAATAAAACCAGAAATTAAAAATGCTTGTATCATTGGTCATGTTAATCGTTCTGGTTTTAACTTTTTTATTAATGTTCAGTCAGCAAAAGACCTTCCCATGTTTCCAGATATGTCAAATATTTATACAGCAATTAATGGTTTTAAACAAATCATAGTACACACGGTTGGGCCCAAAAGATTTAACAAAAAAACCATGCTAAAAGAACTTGTTTCAGAATCAAGTGGTCTTCTTTCGCCTGTTTGGCACTATGTTGGAGTTGAGGTTCTTGCTATATCTGACTTTAACTTACAAGCTTTCATAGATGACTAAAAACACGGTATCCCTTTTTTTCTTTTTTAATGAACAAGTGATAAATCTTTTTTGTTAAAAAAAGAGAGATTATAATGGGAAGTACGGTTTGAAAAAAAAACGAAAACAATAAAAAAGTTATAAAAAGAGCAAAAGGGAAGATCGTTACCATACTAAGAAAAGGATTTTTTAACATAAAGTTTTTAATAATGTTCATAAGAGTGCTTTTATAATATTATTAACAAAACCCGTTCCTTGTTCAACAAGATGTCAGTTTGTCATATTTTGAAATTTCCCTTGCTATTTTGGCGCCAAGCTTAATATTGTTAAGAGCCAAGGCAATATTTGCTTTTAAGCTTTCACCAGTGGTTTTTTTCATAATCTTTTTTAATAAAAAGGGGGTTAAGGCCTTTCCATAAACATTGTGTTTTTTAGCTTCGCTAAGTGCTGTTTTAATAGCTGTGTTTATTTTTTTTTCTGAAAGTTGATCTTTGTTAGGTATTGGGTTAACAATTAATAAAGAAGACCGTAAGCCTAAATCTAATTGTTCAAAATATAGAGAGGCGGCTTCTTTTTCGTTTTTTACACTATATTCAATTTTTAAGTTGCTAGATCGATTATAAAAAGCTGGAAAGGTTTTAGTTTTATAACCAACAACCAGAACCCCAAGCGCCTCAAGCGCTTCTATTGTTTTTGGTAGATCTAAAATTGCCTTTGCTCCCGCGGAAATTAAGATAATTGGTGTTTCCGATAATGACTTAAGATCTTGAGAAACATCAAATGTTTTTTCTACTTCTCTGTGTACGCCTCCAATTCCGCCAGTTGAAAAAACAGAAATTCCGCACCTGTAGGCAATCCATGCTGTAGCAGAAACTGTTGTTGCCCCATTTAGGTTTTTGGCTGTAAAAATAGGAATTTCTCTTTTTGATGTTTTTAAAATGTTTTTTGATTCACAGATTTTTTTCAATTCTTTGTCTGTTAAGCCAACATGGATTTTTCCGTTTAAAATAGCAATTGTTGCAGGTGCAACTTTATTTTTTCTGCATATTTTTTCTGCATTTTTAGCGAAAGTATAATTATCTGGGTATGGCATGCCGTGAGCAATTATTGTAGACTCTAGAGCTAAAATAGGTAATCCCTTTTCTTTATATTCTTTAATTTCTGGAGATAAAACAAACTTCATAAATATAATTAAATCAAATATTGTCTATGGTCACAATTGATCCGCAAAAATATAACCTTTCAAATAGAATAAAACTACAAGAGGGGCCGAAAGGAATTTTTATTATTATTAATAGAAAAAGTCGAGTGGTCATGAAAGACGCTAAAAGAATATTAGAAATAGTAAAAAAAATTAAAAATGTAGATTCCAAAAAAAAAGTTGGAGTTTTATCTCTAGCACCTATCTGTAGTAAAACAAAAATCTTTTTATTTAACAAAAAGATCTCTATTAAAAAAATTTAATTGTGTTTAAGGTTTTTCTCCCAAACGATAAAAAAATTTTTAGAGAAATAATTTTTTTATCTTATCCCGTTGTTTTAAGCAATGTTAGTCGCGTTTTAATGAGTATTTTTGATGTTGCAATGGTTGGTCGTTTGGGGCCTGAGGCTTTAGCTGCAACGGGGATGGGTGGAATGTTGGTTTGGGCGCCGATGAGTATTGCGCTTGGAATTAGAACAGCCGTTCAAACCGTTTCCTCAAGGCGCCTAGGTCAAAAAAAAGAAAGAGAATCAGGCATAGCCTTTCACAATGGTTTAATTATGGCCACTGTTTTTAGCGTTCCAATTACTATAATAGGCTGGAAATGGGCAGAAGAGATTGTTCCGTTTTTTCTTTCAGATCCTCTTGCTATTGAACTCGCTATAGAATACACCACTGTAGTCTTCATTAGTCTTTTGTTTTCGGTTTATAGTTTTGTGTTTGTTGGCTTTTATACAGGGGTAGAAAAAACCAAACTCCACATGACGGTTACAGTGGTTAGTAATCTTATTAATCTTTATCTAAATGCTGCGTTGATTTATGGATCAGAAGGAATAGAGGTTTTCTTCAAAGAAGCCTTACCTAGCTTTTCTTTTTTGTCTGTTTTGTGGAGCTGGACTACGTTTCCTGCAATGGGGGTTAAGGGCGCAGCAACAGCTACTTTAATTGCTTCCGCGTGGATGGTTTTTCATTATTTTCTTTATTTGTTTTCGGGTGATGTGAAAAAAAGATTTAAGATTTTTTCTTTTTCTTATGACGGGGCTATGATGCAACGTCAGCTTACCCTTGCGGTCCCGATGGGTGTTCAAGAGTGTATTATTGCTTTTGGCTGGACATGTTTTTTAAAGGTTGTTGGTATAATTGGAATTGTTGAACTAGCAACAACTCATATAATTTTTACAATAATGCATGCATCTTTTATGCCTGCTATGGGTGTGGGAATGGCTTGCTCTACGCTTGTTAGTAAGTATATGGGTGAAAAAAAAATCAGAAAATCTGTTTCAAGTATTAAAGAGTCTGTTCGACTTGCAGAATATGGGATGGGCACACTAGGGTTGACGTTTATATTTTTTCCTGAGTTTTATTTGTCCATTTTTACTGATGACAAAAACATAATTGAAATGGGAGTTTGGGGCTTGCAAATTGTTGGTGCATTACAGTTTTTAGATGCGGTTGGCTTTGTTTTGATGTTTGCTCTTATTGGCGCTGGAAATACGGTTTTTCCTGCCGTTGTAGAGTCTTTGCTTGTTTGGGTTGTCGTTGTTTTTGGAACTTATTTTATAGGTGTTTTTTTAGGGTTTGGCTTTTCTGCACCATGGATGTTGTTTCCGGTTTATATGTGTCTTTTTGCAGGTGCTATGACTTGGAAGGTTTATCAAGGAGACTGGAAAAAAATAGAGGTGTAATTTTTATTTGAACCCTTTATGTATCCATTGCAATTATGCTTTAAATTCAAAGTTGTAATTTTTATTAAATTTTTCATATATGTTAAAAAAACATCAAGATATTGATCCGCAGGAAACACAAGAGTGGATAGAGTCTATTGAAGATGCTCTTGAAGAACATGGGTTTGAAAGAACGCGATTTCTATTGGAGACATTAATTGAGTTTGCTCAGGCTAAAGGAGCTCGTTTACCATTTAACACGTCTACTCCTTTTTTGAACACAATTCTTCCTGGGCAACAACCAGACTATCCAGGCAATAGGGATTTAGAGCGAAAAATAAAAACAATTGTACGTTGGAACGCAATGGCGATGGTTACCAAGGCAAATAAAAAAAAACCTGGTATTGGTGGACACATATCAACTTTTGCTTCTGCAGCAACTCTTTACGAGGTTCCTTTTAACCATTTTTTTAAAGGTCCAGACCACCCATCTGGGCAAGACATGATTTTTTTTCAAGGACACGCATCGCCTGGTATTTATTCAAGGGCCTTTCTTGAAGACCGTTTAACGGAAACCAATTTAGACAATTTTCGTCAAGAATTATCTAAAGGAGGTGGTCTTTCATCCTATCCACACCCATACCTGATGCCAGATTTTTGGCAGTTTGCTACAGTTTCAATGGGGCTTGGCCCAATGATGGCTGTTTATCAAGCAAGGTTTATGCGCTACATGATTGATAGAGGTTTTGTTGAAAACAAAGGAAGAAAGGTCTTTGCTTTTCTGGGTGATGGAGAAATGGATGAGCCAGAAGCAACGGGGGCGCTTACCCTTGCATCTAGAGAAAACCTTAACGATCTTGTTTTTGTTGTAAATTGTAATTTACAGCGCTTGGATGGCCCTGTTAGAGGAAACTCTAAGGTTGTACAAGAATTAGAAGGTGCGTTTCGTGGTGCTGGTTGGAATGTTATAAAGGTTGTTTGGGGCTCTGACTGGGATGATTTATTTGAAAAAGATCTTAGTGGGTTGTTGTTGAAAAGGATTGATGAGGTGGTTGATGGTGAGCTTTTAAAGTATGTTGTTGAAGGTGGAGCGTATATACGTGAACATTTTTTTGGTAAATATCCAGAGCTTTTAAAATTAGTCGAACATCTCTCCGACGAAGAGATTGAAAACTTAAGGTTGGGTGGTCATGACCCTGTTAAAGTTTATGCTGCATTTTCAGAGGCTGTTAATCATAAGGGCTCTCCTACTGTCATCTTAGCTCGAACGATTAAGGGCTATGGTTTAGGAGAGGCTGGAGAGGGCAGAAACATAACCCACAATCAAAAAAAACTTAATCAAGATGAGCTACTTTATTTTAGAGATCGGTTTAACGTTCCTCTTTCAAATGAAGAAGCTTCTTCAGCTGCTTTTTATCGTTTTTCTAAAAACTCTGATGAATATAAATATTTAATTAGTCGTCGTAAAGATTTAGGTGGGCCACTTCCTTATAGAAATCAAAAAGCTTCAAAGTTGAGCGTTCCTGAAATTTCAATTTTTCAAGAAATGCTTGACGGGAGTGGAGAGCGTGAAGTTTCGACTACAATGTCATACGTTCGTTTTTTAACAATTCTTGCAAAAGATAAGACAATTGGTAAACATATCGTACCTATTGTTCCAGATGAAGCAAGAACATTTGGCATGGATCCTTTGTTTAGACAGCTGGGTATTTATGCTCATGCCGGTCAACTATATGACCCAGTAGATTCAGACCAGTTTTTGTATTATAAAGAAGCCAAAAATGGGCAAATATTAGAAGAGGGTATTAATGAAGCTGGTGCTATATCATCTTTTATAGCGGCGGGAATGAGTTATAGTAATCATGGGATACATATGATTCCTTTTTATATATATTATTCCATGTTTGGCTTTCAGCGAGTCTGGGATTTTATTTGGGCTGCTGGTGATATGAGAGCCAGGGGGTTTTTATTAGGAGGAACCGCAGGAAGAACTACTTTAAATGGAGAAGGACTACAGCATCAAGATGGCCACAGTCATTTGGCAGCGGCTTCTACTCCAAATATTAGAGCGTATGATATCGCGTATTCTTATGAGATTGCTGTTATTGTTCATCATGGAATAAAGGAGATGGTTGAACAGAATAAGGATGTAATTTATTATTTAACATTAGAAAACGAAAACTACAAACACCCTTCTATGCCAAAAGACATACAAAAAGATATTGTTAAGGGTCTGTATAAAGTTCAAGGAACAGATAGGCCAATAGTTAGGATATTAGGTAGCGGTCCATTAATGAGAGAAGCTATTGAGGCGGCGGAATTATTAAAAAAAGATTGGAATATAGAGCCAGGCATCTGGAACGTTACTAGTTTTAGTGAATTAAGAAGAGAAGCCGAAGAAGTAGAGCGGTGGAACTTGATGCACCCCGATAAAAAACAAAAACAATCTCACCTTGAAAAAAGTCTTAATAAAAACAGCGTTCCAACAGTTGCTGTTTCAGATTATGTTAAAATGGTTTCTGAACAAATTGGTCCTTATGTTCCTGGTCCTTATTATGCTCTAGGAACTGACGGTTTTGGTAGGAGTGAAACAAGGGAGTCGTTGAGAAATTTCTTTGAGGTAGACAGGTATTATATTGTTCTTACTGTAATTAGAGCTCTTGCTAATGATAACAAAGTTGAAATGAATGTTGTGGAAAAAGTTATGAAAAAATATAGTTTAGATTCTGAAAAACCTAGCCCAATCACTGTATAGGAAGGAAGAATGATAAAGAAAATTTTACTACCAGATCTAGGTGAAGGAATAGATGGCGCTGAAGTTAGCGAAGTAACCGTTTCCATTGGTGATGAAGTATCTGTAGATGACACGCTACTGGTTTTAGAGTCAGACAAAGCATCAATGGAAATACCAGCAGAGAACTCAGGAGTGATAAAAGAAGTTTTAGTATCGCCTGGAGACAATGTAAACAAGGGGACACCTTTAATGGTTTTGGAGGTTGCTTCTAAAGGTCAGCTAGATGTTGAGCAAGCGTTACAACCAGAACAACCAGAACAACCAGAACAACCAGAACAACCAGAACAACCAAAGGTTGAACAAAGTTCTCAGTTAGAACAACTGCCAGCTTTAAAAACAAGTAAAAACATTTTTGCTTCTCCTGGTGTTCGTAGGCTAGCGCGAGAACTAGGGATAAATTTACAAATGTTAAGTGGTTCTGGGCCAAAAGGTCGCATCACCAAAGATGATTTAAACAGATATATAAAAATACAAATGGCTATTGGGTCTGGTGTTGCCCCTACAATGAAAAAAGAAATTGATTTTTCAAAGTGGGGAGATGTTGAGGTTCAAAAATTAACAAAAATTAATAAAATAACAGGAGAGAGGCTTCAAGGCGCTTGGCAAGAGATACCACATGTAACTCAATATGATACCGCTGATATAACCGAGCTAGAATTATTTCGAAAAAAATTAAAAAAAGCGGCTGAAAAAGATAATGTAAAAATCACTTTTCTTCCTTTTTTATTAAGAGCTGCGTCTATTGTTTTAGAAGAAATGCCAAGATTTAATAGTTCCCTAGACCATAAGAATGAAAACCTGATTTTAAAAAAATATTTTCATATTGGCGTAGCCATTGATACGCCCAACGGATTAATTGTTCCATCGATGAAGGATGTAAACAACAAAACGATTTTTAATCTTTCAAAAGAATTAATGGATATAAGTCAAAGAGCTAGGGAAAAAAAATTAAAACCCAATGAATTAACAGGAAGCACTTTTACAGTTTCTAGTTTGGGTGGGATTGGCGGAACAGCTTTTTCACCTATTGTAAACCCACCAGAAGTAGCAATCTTAGGCGTTTCAAAAAGCGAATGGAGACCTGTGTATTATAAAGAAACTCGTAGTTTTGAACCTAGATATATAATGCCTTTTTGTGTTTCATATGATCACCGTGTAATAGATGGAGCATCTGCAGCTGCTTTTACGACAAGGTTGTCTAAAGTGTTGTCTGACTTAGAAAGCTTTAAAGATTAGTGGTGGAAAATAAACACTGGGATGTTGTTGTTGTTGGCGCTGGGCCAGGAGGTTATGCGGCTGCCTTTAGAGCTTCCGATTTAGGGAAAAAGGTTCTTCTTATTGATCGCGATAAAGCTCTGGGCGGCGTTTGTTTAAACAGAGGATGTATCCCATCAAAGGCTTTATTACACATATCTAAAGTTATAGATGACGCTAATCATTTATCTTCAGTTGGTGTTGTCTTTGATGCTCCTAATATTGATTTAGAAAAAATAAGGAGTTATAAAAACAAAATAATTACTCAACTTAATACAGGAATTGCTCAACTTGCAAAAGCAAGAAAGGTAGAGTTTTTATGTGGAGCCGCTTCGTTTTTATCTAACAATCAATTGTTGGTTAAAGATAAAAAAATTAGTTTTGAAAACTGTATAATAGCATCAGGTTCTACATCTTCAATGATTCCAAATCTTCCTGATCACCCTTCTATTCTTACATCAAGAACAGCTTTAAATCTTGATTGCATACCTGGGTCTTTGCTTGTGATTGGTGGTGGTGTTATTGGGTTAGAGCTTGGTCAAGTATATTCTGCGTTGGGCTCGAAAGTATCGGTTGTTGAGTTTATGTCAGAGCTTATTCCTGGAGCAGACACAGACATTACTAAACCTCTTGTGAGGAAGTTAAAAAAACAATTTGAATCGATAATGCTTTCTTCAAAAGTTGTCAAAGTTGAAGCTTTAGACAATGGTGAATTAAAAGTCTTTATAGAAAACAAAAAAGAAACGAATACATATGTTTTTGAAAGGGTCTTGGTTGCTGTTGGAAGAAAACCAAACACGGATTTGTTAAACATTGAAAATACGGATGTGAAAATTGACGAGAATGGTTTTATTTCTGTTGACGTGTATCAACGAACATCTGTAAAAAATATTTATGCCATTGGTGATATTGTTGGTAATCCTATGCTTGCGCACAAAGCGACGCATGAAGGTAAAGTAGCAGCAGAGGTGGTTTCTGGTCTTTCATCTGCTATGGATGCCAGAGCGATTCCAAGTGTTGTTTATACCGACCCAGAGATTGCGTGGGTTGGTTTAACAGAAAACGAGGCACAAGAACAAGGTATAAAATATGAACTAGGCGAGTTTCCTTGGGCGGCCAGTGGGAAGGCAATGATTTTAAATGCGTCTCAAGGGAAAACAAAAATATTATTTGACCCTGAAACAAAACACGTTTTAGGTGGTGGTGTTGTGGGGCCCTCTGCGGGAGATATTATTTCTGAGATTGCACTGGCATTAGAGATGGGTTCTGATGCAGAGGATATAAGCTTAACCGTTCATCCACACCCCACCCTTGGTGAAACAGTTGCATCTGCAGCAGAAATGTTTGAAGGGACAATTACAGATCTTTTTATTCCTAAAAAGAAGAAAAAAAATGATTAAAAAAAGTATACTATTTTCCGTTTTTATTTCCTTTTCTTTATCTCAAGAAAGCTTAAAAAATGAAGAAGTCACATCAGAAAAACCGAAGCCCCCTGAAAAACAAAAGAAAAAAACAATGGAGGAGGCATTAAAAAACACAAAAGAAATTCCAGGCCTGTTTACAATATATCAAGACTCTACAAATGGAAAACTTTATATGTTGATTGCAAAAGAACAACTAGATAAAGAATATATTCATTTTGTTCATGGGTTAAATGGTCAGTTAAATGCTGGGGTTTTTAAAGGAAGTTATCGTGGGTCAAAAATTATAAAACTTAACCGTTATTTTAACCGTGTCGAGTTTGAGGTTCAAAACAACTCGATGTACTTTGATCCAAAAAACCCGTTGAGTCGTTCATCTGACTCTAATGTAAGTAGTGCAATTTTAGCCTCGTCTACGATAATAGCTGAAAAAGAATCAAAATATTTAATTAATGTTGATAATGTTTTTTTATCTGAAGCTTTGCATCAGATAACAAGGGGTTTTATTCCTGGAGGGGTAAATAAAAACCCATTTAAATTGGGTCGCTTAGCTAAAGAAAGAACAAAATATTCTGAAATTAAAAATTATCCACAAAACACGGACTTTATTGTACAGTATGTATATACTAATCCAACACCTACTAATTGGGGTTCAGATGTTGGCTTGACTGATCCGAGATCTGTAAATGTTACATTGCAGCATAGTTTTATAAAGCTACCTGAAAACAATTATAAACCACGATTTGAAGATCCAAGGGTGGGGTATTTTACTACACAAATAACAGATATGACATCGGCAAATGATCCAACACCATATCGAGACATGATACATCGTTGGCATTTAGAAAAAAAAGATCCCAGTCAATCGAGGTCTGTTGTAAAAGAACCAATAGTTTGGTGGATTGAAAACACGACTCCACATGAGTTTCGAGACGCAATTAAAGAAGGCGTTTTGTTGTGGAATAAGGCTTTTGAGAAAGCGGGTTTAATAAATGCAGTTGACGTTAAGGTTCAACCAGATGATGCGCAGTGGGATGCTGGAGATATTAGATATAATGTTCTTCGGTGGACGTCTTCTCCAAGACCGCCATTTGGTGGTTATGGGCCAAGTTTTGTCAACCCCAGAACAGGACAAATTCTTGGTGCAGATATTATGTTGGAATATGTTTATTTTACAAATCGAGTTAAATATGAAAAAATTTATGATACTTTTAATGATGGTTTAAATAGAGACCCAGAAGTTGGGTGCTCAGCTGGTGAATTTATTCAACAGGGAAATTTGTTTGGAACGATGGTCATGGGTGATGTGTCTGATTTTTCTAATTTAAAACAACATCAAATCATCTATGAAAGTTTAGTTAAGTTGACGCTTCATGAGGTTGGTCATACTTTAGGATTAAGTCATAATTTTTATGCTAGCAATCTGCATAGTTTTAAAAACATACATGATAGAAACATAACAGAACCAATAGGCCTTACATCATCTGTAATGGATTATGTGTCTGCTAACATTGGGGTTGATTCTCAACATCATGGACAATTTTATTCAACAACTCCAGGTCCATATGATTTGTGGGCGATTGAATATGGTTATGCGGTATCATTAGAAAACCCTGAAGACGAAAAACAGCGATTAAAAACACTACTTGACAAGTCAGTTAAAAATGAATTTAGATATGGTAATGATGCTGATGATATGCGATCTCCTGGAAAAGCAATTGATCCAAGAATTATGATTTCAGACATGAGTAAAGATCCAGTTGCTTATGCACAACAACGAATGGAAATTATTAAATCTACTATTCCAACATTAGAAAAGAAATTTTTAGAACCAGGCAAATCATTTCATGCTTTAAGGGATGCATATATTGTTTTAAACAATGAATATTCTAATTGCAATAGAATCATATCTCGCTATGTAGGGGGGCTATATATGGATCGTTCTATGGTTGGTCAAACAGGTAAGAGTGACCCATTTGTTCCAATTCCTAGAGAAAAGCAAAAATGGGCAATGACGTTGCTTTCAAAATATGTTTTTTCACCTGATGCTTTTGAAACATCGTCAGACATTTATAATAAGCTACAAAAAGAACGTAGGGGGTGGAGCGGAACAAAAGATCCTGGTCTTCATGATATGTATTTAAATATGCAAAAAAACTTATTTGATCATTTGTTGCATGTTAATGTTCTTAAAAGAATATCAAACACAGAGTTATATGGGAACTCATATGGTTTAGCAGAGATGATGAAAGATTTAACCTTGGCATGTTTTTCTGCTGATGCGGGTTCAAATGTAAACACTATAAGAATTAATCTACAGACTGAATACACAAAAAGATTGATTCAAATTGTTAAAAACAAAGGAAAGGTAAAGTTTGACCATGTTTCAGTTTCACTTGCTTTTGATAACTTAAATAGAATCAAAAAATATGCTTCTAAAACAAGTGGTACAAACGATCAAACAAAAGCACATCGTAAACACCTTGTATATATAATTGAAAAATCTTTAGATACATAAAATCAATGGAAAAAAAATATGATAAAAAAAGTCACAGTAGTTTTATTTGTTTTTGTAATAAGCTGTACAACTAATAAAATTTTGAAACATCCATTAGATAGGTCTGAATCGAAAACATTAATTTTAGATAATGGGTTAAAGGTTTATTTGTTATCAGACCCTAATTTTAATATGTCTGCCGCATCAGTTGCTGTAGAGGTTGGTTCTCTTGATAACCCTGAGGAAAGACAAGGTCTTGCGCATTTTTTGGAGCATATGCTTTTTCTAGGAACTGAAAAATATCCAGATGTTGATGAGTACAGTAGCTATTTAAAAACAAATGGCGGATATTCTAATGCATATACCGCAAGCGATCACACCAATTATCAATTTCAAGTTTTACCAGATGGTTTTGAGGGAGCCCTAGATAGATTTTCTCAGTTTTTTATTAATCCGCTTTTCACAGAAGAGTATACAGCTAGAGAGGTTAACGCGGTTAATTCAGAACATCAAAAAAACATTATGAATGATAATTGGAGACAATATCGCATATCGTCATTATTTACAAAAGAAGGTCACCCAGAACAAAAGTTTGGTACAGGTAATTTGGAAACGCTTGGAGATATTACAAGAACCGAATTAATTGATTTTTATAACAGGCACTATAGCGCAAATAGAATGGGTGTTTCTTTATTAAGCACACACTCACTTGAAGAAATGGAGTCGTGGTGCAGAAAATATTTTTCTTTAATAAAAAATCATAACCTAGATCGAAATGTATATGATTCTAATTTTTTTGAAAAGAAAAACACTTTTAGGCTTGTTCAGATTGATCCTGTTAAAGACGTTAGAAACTTGAATATGATTTTTTCTTTACCAAGCACCCGGTATTTATACAACAGTAAGCCAGGAAGACAAATTGGTTTTATATTGGGACATGAAGGTAAAGGAAGTTTATTGTCATATTTAAAATTAAAAGGGTGGGCTATTTCTTTATCTGCTGGTGCGGGATCTGAAACCAGTTATTATGGTAATGCGTCTATTAGAATTGGGCTTACAGAAAGTGGACAGGAAAATTACAGAGAGGTTATAAAAGCAACTATGGATTATGTTGCTTTAATGAAAAAATCAGGGCATAAAAAATATGTGTTTGATGAGCTTAAGTCTATGGCTTCTTTAAATGAAATTTATGCTAGTAAGGGTGAAGGTATGTGGAGAGCAACGCAACTTGCAAACGAAGCAATGATGTATCCCCTTGAAGATGTTGGTAGAATAAATTACATATATTCCGATGGGTCTCCTGAAGATTATAATAAATTATTATCTCATATTACACCAGACAATATGTTAACCATGTTAATCGCAAAAGGCGTCAACACGGATAAAACTGAACATTTTTATCAAGCACCATATTCCTATAATGAAGACAATGATTTTTATAATGAAATAGTGAAAACTAAACATCGTGATGAGTTTTTAATTCCTGAACAAAACCCATTTATTCCTAAAAAGGCTTCTGTCCCTGTGCGAAAATATGCCGAAAATATGTATCCGAAAGTGTTAAACGATGATAGTGGAACAAGGGTGTATTTTGGACAAGACCACGAATTTCTTAGACCGAAAGGTGTTATTGGGTTGAAAATAATGTTTCCTAAAAATAAAATGAGCTTAAAGCACCGTGTATATTCAAAACTATATGCTAAGTGTGTTAATGAGTCTTTAAACGAATTAGGTTATCCTGCAAAACAGGCTGGTTTAAACTTTTCTTTCAAAGAGGGGTATGAGGGTGTTTATTTAGATATTAATGGATATAAAGAGTCTGCTTTAACGCTTTACAAGCTTATTTTAGAGCACATGACTGACTTTTCAGTTACAGAATCTCAATTTTTGGCAATTAAAGATAAAACAATAAGAGACTATAAAAACTTTGCTCTTTCAGATGCGTATTTACAAACTAGAGAAATTGGATCCGATCTTTTCATGGAAACTAAATACACTTGGAAAGAGTCTCTCCCCGTTGCGGAGTCTTCTACTTTGGCTAGTGTACAAAAATATGGAAAAACATTGTTTAAAGAAACCTTTGTTGAAGCTATGGTTTATGGTGATTTTGAAAAGAGCGATGCGGAAACTGTAGTTAGTTTATTTCAAAACAAAACCAATACGATTGGTGTTGCGAGAGAGGACGTTTTCGATGTGAAATATTTAGCAATGAAAAATCCTGAAAGCATACAATATGTTAATCAATTGCGTGTAAATAACTCTTGTTTTTACAGAGAGTACGTTATCGGAAATGAGACACCAGAACTTAGAGCAATAACAAAGGTCATAGGCACCGCATTACAGCAACCTTTTTTTACAGAAATGAGAACCAATCAACAGCTTGGCTATATCGTTGGTTCTTATCCTAATAATAAAGACAACACTTTTTATTTAAGTTTTTTAATTCAATCTGGTGTTTATTCTGCGGATGAAGTCAACAAGCGCGCTGAAAAATTTATTGCTACAACACCTGATATTTTTAAAGAGATGGACGAAAACACATTTGAACAATTAATTAAGTCTGAAATAGAAAAGCTAGAAAAATCTCCTATGAGTATTGCAGAGCGCGCGGGAAAATTAAAAACCCTTATTTTTGAACACGATGCTGATTATATGCGCGATGAAAAAACAATATCTGTTTTAAAAACATTAGATAAAGAGAAAGTCACAGAGGTTTTAACTATGGCGATTTCCCCACAAACTAGAAAAATGATTAATGTGTTATCCTTTGCTGAAAATCATGAAAACGTTACAGGGTTGCAAACATCTTTTAATGATTTAAGCACATGGAAGAGCTCTAGGTCATACGAATAACATTTAATGCCAAAGGATGTTATTTTAATAGCAGCTGTTACTGTTGATGGTTTTATTGCTAGGCATAATTTAGAAATTACTAGTTGGTCAAAGGACCTACCTCTTTTTAAAAAACAAACCATGAACCACCCTGTGATCATGGGTTCTAATACCTTTAAAACCTTAACAAGTCTTTTAGGTGGAAGAGATATCGTTGTTGTTCATAAAGATGATAAACCTCAAGAGATTTTAAACAATATAAAAAATAAACAATGTTTTATTATTGGCGGTGGTAAAACATATTATAAGTTTGCATCTTTTTTAACACACCTTTATATAACCCCCCATCCTTACGTTTTTGGAGAAGGTGTAAGGCTTTTTGATGTTTCTGGTATGTGTGAGCTTAAATTAAAATTCTTACAGTTAATTGAAGTGGATAACAAAAATGGAATTTTTCAATATCAATACCAAGTGTTAAACAATTGAAAATTCAAACCTTATTTTGTCATCTTTTTTTTTCTAGTGTATTTTTAAATGGTCTTGATTTAAGTAGTGGTGGGGTCCTTTCAAAAAGTCAAGCCTCAATAGATGTTCATCATTATGATATAGATCTTAGGGTTGATCCATACAAAAGGTTTATATCTGGAAAGGTTAAAATAAAATTTACCCTTTTAGAGGCTACGTCAGTTTTTGAATTTGATCTTTATCAAAGCTTTACTATTTCTGGTGTTTTAATAAATGGAATGAATTTGGACTTTGAGCATAAAAACCATACGATTTTTATTCCAAATCCAGATATAGATTTATTTGATACTCATCAACTTGTAATAAAATATGGTGGGTCGCCGCCTGTAGCAAAAAGACCACCTTGGGATGGTGGTTTTACATGGGAAACAAGTGAAAGTGGGCATCCGTGGGTTGGTGTTTCTTGTCAGGGGAATGGAGCACACGTCTGGTACCCATGTAAAGAGCACCCAAGCGATAAAGCAGATAGCGCTGATATTAAAATTACTGCCCCAGATCCAATAAAGGCTGTTGCCAATGGACTGTTGGTTTCAAAAAAACAAAAAGATTTATGGACAACCTGGCATTGGAAAACACAATATCCTATAAGCACTTACAATATAAACTTTACATTGGGAGGTTTTAATGTTGTAGAAAAGACAGGTTATATATTAAATAAGCCTCTTAAAATTGTTTATTATGTTTTACCAGAAGCTGAGAAAGGTGCAGTTGAATTATTAAATCTCACTGAAGAGTATTTAAACTTTTATGCCAATTCCTTTGGTCAATATCCATGGATAAAAGAAAAATTTGGACTTGTGCACACACCCTATTGGGGAATGGAACATCAAACAATAAATGCGTATGGAAATGCATATAAAAAAACAAAACTGGGGTATGATTTTATTTTATTTCATGAAATGGGACACGAATGGTGGGGAAACTATTTAAGTGTTGCTGATTGGTCAGATTTTTGGATTCATGAAGGGTTTGATACTTATGCAGAGGCTATGTTTGTTGAAGAAAAATTTGGCTGGGATATGGCAATACAGTTTGTGGATGAACGGTATAAAAAAAACATTAAAAATGATTACCCTGTTGTTATGGATAAAAACGGAACCACTAAGAATCCAGCTGGGAATGATGTGTATTATAAAGGTGCACATGTTTTACACATGTTGAGATATTTGATTGGAGATGAGATTTTTAGGTCTAGTTTAAAAGAGTACATAAGCATGCCAAAAGAACTAGAAAAAAACCAGACATCAACAAAAGAGTTTATATCCCTTATAGAAGAAAACACAGGATTAGACTTACAGTGGTTCTTTGATGTTTATTTATATCAAGGTGAACTACCAATTTTAAATGTAAAAGAAAAATTTTTAAAAGAAAAATTGTTAATAGATTTTTGGTGGGAGAACAAAGGTTTTGTTATGCCCATAGAAATAACCTACAATGGACATGGTGGAAAGACAACCAGGAAATTAGTCCTTAATAATAAACCCCATAGAGTTGCGATAAATAAAAAAGAAAAATATGAGCTTGATCCAGACCATTGGCTTTTATTCGACACAAATCGTGATTTTAAATAATAAGGATTTAAAATGAAAAATAAAATTAAATGGTTAGGCCTAGTAGGGGTTTTGGCGGTTATTTTAGGTGTATGGGGCTGGCTTTACCACCCCTTACCTCAATATAAAGGTGTAAAGGCTTTGCATCCGCTTTCTGAAAAAGTAGATGTGTATACTGATAAATATGGTGTGCCTCATGTTTTTGCAGAAAATGAAAAAGATTTGTTTTTTACAGCTGGTTATATAGCCGCGAGAGAAAGACTTTTTCAGCTTTCAATGGTTGCACTTGCAGTTAAAGGAGAGCTGTCTTCTGTCCTTGGAAAGGACTTTTTAAAAACTGATATTTATTTAAAAACCTGGAGAATTGAAAGGGTTGCTAGACAATTGATAAAAAACATGAAGCCAGAAAATAGAAAAATATTTAAATCGTTTTGTGATGGCATAAACCATTGGATTGAAGAATCATCAGATAATTTGCCACTCGAATTTAAATTGCTAGGTTTTTCTCCATCAAAATGGGATCCGGTTATTGTTGCTGGCTATACAAGAATGATGGCTCATGAAATGAGTGGATCATGGAAACCTGAAATTGTCTTTGGCGCTGTTAAAAGTTATTTTGGTGAAGAGAAGTTAAAAGAGTTAGTTCCAAATGATGAATATGACATTCCTACGATATCGGAAAATTTAAACAAAACTACAAAACCAATTTTTGATGAAATATTAAAACAAGAAATTATATTAAGAGATTTGTTTGGAGATTTTAGTGCTGATATTGGTTCAAATAGCTGGGTTGTTTCAGGTGAAAAATCAATTACTGGAAAACCTTTTTTGGCCAACGATCCACATTTAGCATTCTCACAACCACCCAGATGGTATGAAATACATCTTAGCGGTGGTCGTTTTAATGTTTCTGGCGTTTGTTTGGCTGGAATCCCGATGCCCGTAATAGGTCAAAATGAAGATGCTGCGTGGGGGTTTACAAATAGTATGGTTGACGATTTAGATTTTTTTATTGAAAAAATTAATCCAGATAATGAAAATCAATATTTTTATGATAATGAGTGGAAGGACTTTTTAATTGAAAAAGAAACTATTCCTTTGAGCGATGGAAGGGACACAGTAATTACAATAAGAACATCCGTTCACGGTCCTGTTATTAATAATATACACCCATTATTAAATAATAAAAGCGTAATAACAATGTCCTGGACAGGACATTGGATAACAAATGAAATGGATGCGTGGGTCAAGATGACAACAATGAAAAACTGGGATGATTTTACTGATGCTGTGAAAAATTTTGGAGTGCCAGGGCAGAATATTGTCTATGCAGATCGCAGTGGGAACATAGGTTGGAGGCCAGCTGTTTTTATTCCAATTCGTCGTGAAGGTTTTAGTATGGTACCACGCCCGGGCCATGATAAAAACTTTGACTGGAAAGGGAAAGTTCCTTTTGAGGCTATGCCCTATATATTAAACCCGGATGAGGGATTTATTTCTACAGCTAACAATAGAACGATAGATAAAAGTTTTCCTTATTATATATCAGGCTTGTGGGCAGACCCAAGTAGGGCAGATAGAATTAGGGAGATGTTAGGAGATAAGGATAGGCACACAATAGATGACATGAAGTTAATTCAGCTAGACCACACTTCAAACTTTGCAAAGGATGTGTTGCCTTATATTTTGGAAGCTAATATTGATAAAAACAACGAGGGGCAATCAAGGGCCAGGTATGAATTAGAAAACTGGGATGCTGTAGAAGATGTTAATTCAGTTGGGGCATTATATTTTCATATGTTTATAAAGTTGTTTTTTACAAATGTATATGGTGACGAGCTGAGTTTATTAGGTGATTCTTATTTAGAGGCTTATACTTCATTGAAATATCTAACACATAGAAAGCTTCGAGAATTGTTTCTAAAAAAAGACTCAAGTTGGTTGGATGACATAAACACAAAAGACAAAGTAGAGAAAATAGACGAAATAATAGTGTCTACTTTAGGTGAAACACATAAAGAGATTGTAGGTAGGTATGGAAAGAATAGAGCCAACTGGAAATGGGGTGATTCTCATTCATTAACCCATAAACATGTTCTTTCTAAAATTAAAATATTAAACTACTTATTTTCTCTTAATGTTGGTCCGTATAGGTCTGGTGGCTCGTCGCTAACACCAAATGCTGGTGGATTCTCTTACTCTAAACCTTTTCATCAAACATCAGGTGCGTCTATGAGAAGGGTTGTTGATTTTTCAAACCTTAATGAAACACATATGGTTTTGCCTACTGGACAATCGGGGTTGAACAAAAGCCCTTTTTATAAAAACCAAGCGGATCTATTCCATAATGGTGAATATAGGGTAACTGTTTTTGATAAACAGTATATAATTAAGTCAAAAGACTTTAACCATTTAAAGTTGGTTCCAAAATTGTAATGTATTTAATCGGAATAGTAATATTGTTTTATGTTTTTTCATATCGGTTTTTTTGGAAAGCTGATGAGAAGAAACAACAAAAGGGCCCGGGCTATGGATTAATTTCTCATAGAGGTCTAACTATGGATGCCCCTGAGAACACATTGGAATCTTATTTTGGGGCAGTAGATAATGGTTTCAGTTGGATAGAGATGGATGTGGTTTCGTCTAAAGATGGTGTGTTGTTTTGTTCCCACAATATGGATCTTGAAAGAGAGACTGATTTGAATGGGTATTTTTTTGATTTGGATTCTAATATCCTAAAAGACGCGTTTACTGGTATATACACGAGGCATAAAGGTGCCTATAGGGTTCCAGATTTTTTAAATGTGTTAACAAAGCTTCCGGTTAATATAGGTGTTAATGTCGAATTAAAGTTTAAATCATGGTTTGATGTGTCTTCAGCCCGGGCTATATTAAATTACAAGGAAATATTAAACAAAAGACAGTATGTTATCTCTAGCTTCAGTCCGGTGATTTTAATCTATCTAAAGGTTTTTTTTAGGGCTGCCCCCACTGCTTTGTTATTAGAGTCATATAAATATTTTTGGGTGGTTAATTGGATTCACCCAGAATATATTAACCCTAGAGCAGACATGCTTAATTATAGTTTATTAAATTTTTGTAAAGCTAAAAAAATAAAGCTTTTAACATGGACCGTTAATAACATTAAAACCATTAATGCTTGTTTAGGCATGGGTGTGCATGGAATAATCACAGATGAACGCAAGGTGTGATAATGAATCAAATTAATGTAATTGAATTAAAAACTCTATTAGAAGAAAAAAAAATTACCTTGATTGATGTTCGTGAAGATTTTGAAATACAGATATGCAGTATTAAGGGTTCTCTTTTTATTCCTATGTCACAAATACCGGCTAGCATTGACACTTTAAACTGTGAAACTTCATATGCTGTTATTTGCCACTCTGGAATTAGATCATTAAGTGTTACTAACTTTTTGACCCATCATAATATTAATGCTGTAAATGTAATTGGTGGTATCAATGAGTGGGCAATTTCAATTGATCCAAACATGAAGCAATATTAAAACAAATAAAAACAGTTATTTACGGTATATAATTAAGGAAGTATTAATTAAATAAAACTTTATTTAGACTTAAAAAAATCAAAAGTTTATTATTAATTTTAAAAAAGTGAGTATTATATACTTATTTAAATTGTTGATTGCTGGTACAACTAATCCATCCAAAAACTATCTTTTAATTATTGAAATTAAATTTCGAACTAATTTGTAATTTTTAGATAAAAGAAAAATATATAATATCGTAATCTATAAAAAAGTTGTTTATTTATTAATTTAATAACTAACATATTGTAATTATTTTAAATTATTATGAACCTTAATCCAAATAAAAACAACGACTAAACATAAATTAAAAATTCAAATAATTATTTTATTTTGTCATCAGTGTATTCAGTTTTAATTATCAATATATTTTTTCTTCAAATATTTTTTCTCATAAAATCTTATAACTTTATCAAATAGAAAATTTTTATTTTTTTAATTTATTTAATTAATTTTTTAAATCATAAAAAATTGAATAATTAACAGCAAATCTTCATTCATAATTTTTTTTAACTTAATATTTTTATTCCCCTCCTTTTAAGGAACATCATAATTTCTATCGTTTTTTTATTTAACGATTATAAACAAAATAAAAACAACTAATTAAAAAATGAAATAATTTTAAAAAAACAACTTAAATTAACAAAAATTTTTAAATTTTAAATAACATAGTACATACTTAACTCCATTATAATATTTAAATTTTAGTATGATTATATACAATCGAAATGAATACAAAGCCCTTACTCCTAAAAAATACAAAAAAGAAAAAAAACGATTACAGGTAGAGCTTTTAAAACTTCAAGAATGGGTTGTTAAAGAAAAAAAACGAATCGCTATTGTTTTTGAAGGTAGAGATGCTGCAGGCAAAGGTTCTACTATAAAAAGATTTATTGAAAATATGATGCCTAAAACCGTAGAAGTTATTGAATTGGGTGTACCTTCAAAAAANCAAGAAAAATCCTGGTTTCGTACATGGAATAAACGCATGCCTAAAGAAGGAAACATCTGTTTTTATGATCGTAGTTGGTACTCTAGGGCTATTATTCAACCAGTCATGAAATATTGTACTGAAAAACAGTATAAATATTTTATGTATAAAGTTAATTCATGGGAAGAAAAACTTATGGAAGATGGTATAATTTTAATAAAATTTTANNTATCTATTTCCAAAGAAAATCAAAAACTTAGATTTCATCTTCGTGAAATTAACCCTCTAAAATATTGGAAACTTTCACCTAATGATTGGAAAGCAAATAAAAATTGGCAAATACTTACCAAATTTAAAGAACATATGTTTAAAAAGACCTCAACACCTAAATCTCCTTGGGTTATAATTAACTCTGACAATAAAATGATAGCAAGGTTAAACGCCATGCGGTATGTTTTATCAAAAATAGAATATTCNGGTAAAAAAACCATTAAAACTAAAAAATGGAATAGGGANCTGCCNAAATATGAACTAAATGTTAATAATGTTTTATTTGAAAACTTAAGTAAAGAACAATATGAACTTCTATNTAGGATAAAAGGTGATGAATAATAAAATTAATAAAACTGCTGGAGGCATTGTATATAAAGAAGAAAATATTTTGTTAATAAAAAAAAATAAAAAATGGGATNTACCTAAAGGGAAGATAGAAAAGAGCTNCACAAAGCAACAAACTGCAATTCAAGAAATATTTGAAGAAACTGGTATTCCTAAAAATAAAATGATCATTAAATGGAAGCTAGCTCCAACCAAATACTTAAAAAAGATTAATAAAGAAATAATTATTAAACATACTACTTGGTATCTTTTACAATTTCATGGTTCACTTAAAGATCCACTTATCCCAGATATAAAAGAAGGAATTTCGAAATGTCGATGGGTACCAATAAATAATTTAGACTCTAAAATGAAAAATAGTTTTCCACACATTGTTTATATCATTAATTATTATTTATCTCTTAAAAAAAATAACGTGATAACGTAATAAGGGAATAATTTTTTTAACTAATACATTTCTAACAATTGTTTTATAATATTATTTATATAAAATGAAAGGAAAACATATTCTTATAATTGAAGATGAAAAAGACATTGCAGATCTTCTTCAGTTCAATCTCGAAAATCATAGGTATTCAGTATCTGTTGCAACAAATGGAGAAGANGGTATTGAAAAAGCAAGAAAAGANCAGCCCAACCTTGTGCTTTTAGATTTGATGCTTCCCGGTATTCACGGTTTAGATGTTTGTAAAATTTTAAAATCTGAAAAAAAACTACAAAAAACTTCAATTATAATGCTAACTGCATTAGGCCAAGAAGAAGACATAGTAAAAGGATTGGAATCTGGAGCTGATGACTATATACCAAAACCTTTTAGTTTTGAAATTTTATTAGCCCGGATTAAGTCTGTATTAAGAAGAGGAACTGTTAATGAAAATGATTCTGAAGCNCCTATTTATTTAAATGAAATCAAAATAACCCCAAGGACACGAGAGGTAATTATTAACAACCAAAATCTGGAATTAACCTTTACAGAATTTCAAATTTTATATCTCTTGATATCTCATCCTGGGTGGGTCTTCACTCGTTATCAAATTATTGATAAAATAAGGGGGGAGAACTATGCTGTCACAGACAGATCTGTTGACTTTCAAATTGTTGGATTGCGAAAAAAAATGGGAAAAGCGGGGGATTTTATTCAAACTATAAGAGGGGTTGGATATCGTTTTCAATCAAATAAATAACAAAAAAACTTATACCGAGATTGTCTAATAAAACAGATATAAATATTCAATTAGATCAAGATGCTATTCTTTCTAGTATGTCTGAAGGTGTTATCGCCATTGATAATAATATGTGTATTTTGATGGTAAACAAAACTGGTAAAGATTATTTAGANATAAAATCAAAAAACCCAGTTGGAAAAAAAATGCAAAAAATCATAAAGGACAAAAAANTTTTAGGGTTTGCAAATGATTTATTAGCATTAAAAAAACCACTTAAAGAAGAAATAAAAATTAAAAAAAACACAGATCGATATTTTATAGCAAATGGTTCGATTTTTGAATCAGAAAAATCTGGCATTCTTATTGTTATCAGTGATATAACTAAAATAAAGCAACTTGAAAAAATCCGACAAGATTTTGTAGCTAATGTTAGCCATGAATTAAAAACGCCAATTACATCTATAGTAGGTTTTTTAGAAACCATAAAACAATCAAAAATACCGAAAGATAAACGAAAAGAATTTTTAAATAAAGCTTTAAAAAACTCTAATCGATTAAATGCCATTATTGATGATCTATTATGGCTTTCAAAAATTGAATCAATGGAAGACACAGAAACTTTTTATTTAAATAATCAAAAGTTATTAGATATTATTAAAAGTTCTGTTAGTGATGTGCAAAACCAAGCGGATAACAACGATAACATAATAAAGGTTGAATGTAAACCATCTATTAGTATAAAAGCCGATGCACAGCTTCTTCGTGAGGCTTTTATCAATTTATTAGAAAATGCAATTAAGTATGGGGATCCATCTAAAAGTATTAAGGTTTCAGCTTTTATTGATAAAAAGATTTTCATNACATTTCATAATTATGGTGGATATATACCAAAGAAATATAGAGAAAGGATATTTCAAAGATTTTATAGAATAGATAAGTCTAGAAGTCGCAGGCAAGGGGGTACGGGCCTTGGTCTAGCTATTGTAAAACATATAACNTTTGTTCATGGTGGTGAAATATATGTTGAAAGTAGAAAGAAAAAAGGTACGCTATTTACAATTTGTTTACCACAATAATTAATTATATTTATTATTTAAAAAAAGCTTACACTTTTTAAAAAAATATTTCAAAGTCTGTGATTTATATGGTAAATAGTGAAATAAAGGAACAAATTAATTTTCTACAATTAAAAAATAAGAGGTGAAAAATTGAAAAAAGTAATTACATATTTTAATTTTTATATATTATTTAGTTTTCTGTTATTTGCAGAAGGCAAGGTAAGTGGAAAAGTTTTTTATAACTACACATCTACTTTTGATGACATTCCTAATAATGCTTTTAATATGAAACGTGCATATCTAACGTTTGCCAATGATGTTAATGAATCAATTTTTTATAAAGTAACATATGATATGGGTAAAAATGATGGAGGAAGTGTACACACAGCTTTTTTAAAAGTTGCTGCTGTTACATGGAAAACCGATTTTGGAGATGTCGCTATTGGTATGCAAGGGATGAATATGTTTAAAACCATGGAAAACACATGGGGGCATCGTTTTATACAAAAAATGCCAATGGACACCTATGGTTTTTCTTCTTCTGCAGATTTAGGTCTAGGTNTTTATCGCAANATTGGTTTTTTATCAACTAGTGCCTTATTTACAAATGGCACTGGTTATAAAAAAGCCGAAGATGATTCACATAAAAAACTTTCTACCCATTTTGTTTATGGAGAATCAAAATTGAATAAAAATGATGGGTTTAATATTGGATCAAGTTTTTCATTTGAACCATATGACATTAATGATANCGTTAAAAATAAAACNGTGNTCGGTTTTTTTAGTGGTTATGCTGGTTTNGGTTTTCGAGGTGGTTTAGAATTTGATGTAAAAGAAGAAAATGATATTAGTAGTCAAATTATATCTATTTATGGAACTTATAAACTTTTTGATAGATTTTCATTTTTAGCAAGGTTAGACCAAGTTGATCCAAACACCTTGAATAATAATGATGGTGTTCAGGTTATTATTGTTGGTGCACATTACAATCTTGAAGAAGGATTAACTGTGGCGCCTAATTTTAGAATGACAAAACCTGAAAATAACGTCANAGACAAATCTGTTGTAATTAATTTTCAGTTTAAATTTTAATTATTTAAAAAAATAGAATCATTTCATTTTTTTGGGTATGACATTGTATAAAACAGCTCCAGTTACACATGCAAAAATTCCTTTTGACCAGCCAATGTCATCTGGAATGATGCCTCCTTCTTGGATCCAGGATAGTATTGCAAACATAATATCAAATGATGAAAGGTAAAGCCAAATAACCTTTTTCATTATTTTTTATATCCAACAGCCTCAAATGGGTTTACTAGAATAGTAGATATATTTTTAAGATGGGCAGCAATTCGTTTTAAGTATCGAGCATATAGGGCCAGAGAAGCTGTTTTTGCTTCACTGCCTTGCGATATTTTTCCTGAAATACACCCCTTTACTATTTCATCTGATGCGCTAACAACATCTTTATAAGAAGACATAAGAGAATTAGCAACTTCAGCATCTTGTGAGTTTATGGCTTTAATCGTTTTTTCAAATCTAGATGCAACTTCCTTTTCTATTTCTGCTAATTCTTTTGAAAAATCTTCTGCTTTAATAGTATCTGGGTAATAAATTGAAAGATCTAAAATGTTTTTAGTATAATCCCCTACTCTTTCTACATCAACAACCATATTTAAAAGAACTAACCCATTTGGTAGGTCTTCAATATTTTGACTTACAGCATAGTGTGTTACCACTTTTCTGCGAACATCTTGTTGAAAAAGATTAATTTCTACATCTCGTTTTTTTAAAGCTTTTACTGTTTCTAGTGTTTCATTTTTTCTTAAATATTTTATGGCTTTTGTAAAAATTTCATTAGATAAAACCATCATATCATAAGATTCATCCCATGCCTGAGACAACAGGTCATCTGAGTTCCAAATTTTTACAATATCTTTAAATAGTGACATAAAAGCGATTCCTGTTTTATTTTCCTAGTAAAATTATGGATAAAGGTATAGCAACAAAAGCAATCAATAAATAAACAAGGGGAATAAATTTATTTTTTGTGGCATANTCAGCAATTAATTCAGCACCTTTTAAAGGTATGCTTCGTAAATATGGATTACAATAAATAATAATNATTCCAAAAATATTGAACAANAAGTGACTAATTGCAGCTATAAGTGCGGCAACAGTTCCAGTAATAGCGGCTAATAATGCCGTTACAGTGGTGCCAATATTAGCACCAATAGTAAAAGGAAAAATTTGACGCAATGTTAAAACCCCTGCTCCTGCAAGAGGTACCACAACTGATGTTGTTATTGAAGAACTTTGTACCATAATAGTTAATATGATTCCAAATCCAATAGCTCGAAGTGCTGTCTTAAAAATATACTGATCAAAAAAACCTTCTACTTTTTTTAAAACCAAACTGCGTAATATTTTTACTAAAGTATATAACATAGCAAAGGTTATAAACACACTCAACACAAGATATACTATATCATTATCAAATGTAAATTTCTCAACAAATTTTGCACCTGATTTAATAGCAATTTTTATAGGACTTTTTGCTTGTAATATTTCAACGTCTTGTATTTTACCAAACATTAAACTTGATATCCACTCTGCAGAACGTTGAATCCCATGAAATGCCATTTCAAGAGGGAAAAGAATTAGTACGGCTAAAACATTAAAAAAATCATGAACTGTTGAAGCAGCAAAAGCTCTACGAAATTCATTTCCACGATTTATATGACCCATGGAAACAATAGTGTTGGTAACAGTTGTGCCAATATTTGCACCCATAATCATAGGTACGGCCCCTGCTAAACCAAGTGCGCCGCTACTAACCATTCCAACAATTAGTGAAGTTGTTGTTGATGAACTTTGAAATAAAACAGTTGCAAAAACACCTATAAAAAGAGCAATTACAGGATCACTGGTTGTTGTAAAAATTGACTCTGCCACATCAGAACCCATATGCTTAATGGCAGAGGACATACCTTTAATCCCAACAAGAAATAGGTAAAGAGCGCCAAAAATACTTAACACTTTAAATGCTATTATTTGTGAGCTTTTACTCATATAAAATTTTTATTTATCATTTTTTAATCAATTATGATTTGATAAAAATTATTAATCAATTGTTAGAATTATGTTAGGAATGAAAAATGTAAATGGACTTGTAACTTGGTTTATTAATCTTTTTTATCTCTAGGGAGAAAATTTTATTAGATTTTAATGAGAGGTAATTATTTGGGCGTGCTAATGTTTAAAGCATCTGGTGTTAGTAAATATCATAGCAAAACCATATTCATTGCATGCGTCAATAACTTCTTGATCGCGGATTGATCCACCTGGTTGGAGGATTGTGCTTATACCCGAGTTTTTAATTGTATCAATGCTATCACGGAATGGGAAAAATGCATCTGATGCAAGGACACCCCCTTTTACTTTTTCACCACCTTTTTTTAGTGCCATATGTACGGCATCAACCCTACTTACTTGACCCGCACCAAGCCCTATGGTTGTATTGTTTTTTGAAATTAATATTCCATTAGACTTTGCATGTCTTAACACTTTCCAGGCGAAAAGAGAGTTTGAGATGTCTTTTTCTGTGGGTTGTTTGGTTGTTACGATTTTAAAATCACTCACAGATAAAATCTTTGTGTCCGTATCTTGAACTAAGATTCCGCCATCTATATTTCTAATCTCTAATTTGTTTTTACGTTTATTAAAATCACCAACTTCTAATACACGAAGGTTTTTTTTCTTCTTTAAAGTTTCTAAGGCGTCAGGTTCAAAATTTGGAGCGAGAACAATTTCTACAAATACCTCTGTTATGGCTTTTGCTACTTCTTGTGTACAAGTACGGTTTAACGCAATTATTCCACCAAATGCTGATAAAGAGTCTGCTTTAAATGCTCGGTTATATACATCAAGGAGGTTGTCTCCAATTGCAACTCCGCAAGGGTTGGCGTGTTTAACAATAACACACGCTGTTTCGTTAAACTCTCTTACGCAGGCAAGAGCTCCATCAGCGTCCATTATATTATTATAAGATAGTTTTTTCCCTTGATGAATAACAGCATTTAATATGTTTGGCTCATTATTTTCTGGAATTTTATAGGATGCTGCAGATTGGTGTGGATTTTCTCCATATCGCATTTCAGAATGTTTTTTATATGTAAGTGAGAAAGTGTTTGAAAGACTTTCTTCTTTAAGAAAATTGTGTATCAAGGTATCATACTGAGCAGTATGTCCAAAAGCTTTCGATGAAAGATGTTTTCTAGTTTCAAAAGAAACTTGTTCGTTATTTTTAATTTCATCTATTAATAGTGAATAATCCTTAGGGTCAACACAAACAGTAACCCAACCCACATTTTTTGCTGCAGACCGAATCATGGTTGGTCCTCCAATATCTACATTTTCCAGGGCAAGAGCAAGGTCGCAATCTTTCCTGGATATAGTTTTTGAAAAAGGATAAAGGTTACAGATAACAAGGTCGATCCATTGAATTTTATTTTCTTCTGCATCTGTAACATGTTGGTCTCGAAGCCCTAAGATTCCTCCTTCGACAAGAGGGTTTATTGTTTTAACTCGNCCGTCCATAATTTCAGGAAAATTTGTATAGTCACTNACATCTACCACGGGGANATTATTTTCTCTGAGTGTNNTTGCTGTGCCNCCNGTAGATAATATTTCAATATTTTTATTTACNAGGAGTTGTGCTAANTCTACTATGCCTTCTTTATCAAAAACAGATAAGAGGGCNCTATTTATTTGTANNGGNTTTTTATTTAATGTTGGGTTTTTAATCATTTTTTTCAATTACGGCTAAGGTTAAACGACTTTTGCACACAAAGTCACCATCTTCATTTTTAATATCTATTTCCCACACTTGAATTTTTCTCCCAACTCTTATTGATGTTGCTTTACCAAAGACCCATCCTGTTTTTACAGCTTTTAAGTGGTTTGCATTAATTTCTATTCCCACAACAGATTGAGATGATTGATCTACATTCATACCAGCACCGATGCTACCTAGAGTTTCTGCCAGAGCGACACTTGCTCCTCCATGAAGAAGGCCAAAAGGCTGTTTCGTTCTTTCATCTACAGGCATTTTCCCAGAGACAAAATTTTCTCCGATATCTATTATTTTTATTCCAAGGTTTTCAACCATTGTAGAGGTAGATCTGGTATGTATTTTTTTTATTATTTCTTGTTTATTCATTTTTTAAAATATATTTATTTTCAAATAAAGGAATGGCTTCTAAGAAAGCTTCTCCTTCAAGTTTTTGAACTTTTGTTTTTAAGGATTTGATGGTGTCTTTTGGATCAACAGAACATTTTTTTTGTATAAAAATAGGTCCTCCATCTACTTCGTCAGTAACAAAATGTATGGTGCATCCAGTTTCATCGTCTTTATTTTTTAATACTTCCTCATGTACGTTTGTATCCATCCCACCTGCATATTTAGGTAAGAGGGAGGGGTGTACATTTAGGATTTTTCCTCTCCATTCTTGACAAAACGATTTTGACAAAATTCTCATGAATCCAATTAAAAGCACTAGGTCAACCTTGTGCTCTATTAGAATTTCGGTTACTTTTCTGTCAAAGGTTTCACGATCTATATTTTTGTGAGAAATATAATATGAGGGGATTCTATATTTTTCAGCTCTTTTTAATATAAAGGCTTTTTTGTTATTTGAAATAACTGTAGCTAGTTTTGATTTTAATTGCTTTAATTCAATCGCATCTAGTATCGCCTGGAGGTCTGTACCATTTGTGGACCCAAGAACACCAAGGCGGATCATCTTAGAGATTCCATGTGTTTAATTCGTTTTTGGATCAGTGTATTTGTTCCGATATCTTTTCTATGGAAAAGAGGGCCCTGTATTTTTGATATTTCTTTTTCGGCTATTTTTTCAGCTTTTTCAATAGTATCGTCAACACCTACAACTGCGACTGTTCGACTACCAGATTCAATAAGAACTCCATTTTTAATATCAACTGATGCGTAAAACAGGAGGTCTTCATTTTCGATTTTTGAAACATCAATTATTTCACCTTTTACAGGGTTGTCGGGGTATCCTTCTGGTACAGCATATTTGCAAACTGTCGCTTTGTTTTTGAATGTAACATCTAATTCTTCAAGTTTCCCCATCGTAATCCCATCGCAAATATCCATAAAGTCGGTTTCTAGAATTGATAAAACATTCATAGCTTCAGGATCACCAAATCTTGCATTATATTCAATAAGTTTTACACCTTCTTCTGTTGCCATGAATCCACCGTATAGTATTCCCTTGTATCCTTCTTTGAATTCATTTTTAAGTGCTTCTGCTGTTGCCTGATTTATTTTATATGCATCTTCGATGTCTTTTTTTTGTAGGAATGGTAGAGAGTGGCCTGTGTCTGAGTACGTTCCCATTCCTCCTGTATTTGGCCCTTTATCATTTTCATATGCTCTTTTGTGATCTTGAACTGCTGGCATGTGTTTTAAAGTGTCTCCATCACAAAAACTCATTAAAGAGAACTCTTGACCAATAAATTTTTCCTCAATTACAAATTCTTGTTTTTTACTTATTAATTCTTTGCAATACTCTAAGGCTTCACTGTGAGATGACAGATGATCCCCTGCCACCTTTACACCTTTACCACCCGCAAGGCCATCAAACTTCACAACATAATTTTCACCAAGTTCTTTTAAAAAATCTTTCACGCCACTAATAGAGTTAAATACTTTGTATTTTGGACCTCCTGGTATTTTATATTTTTTTAATAAGTTTCTTGTAAATGCTTTTGATGTTTCAATTTGAGCTAGATGTTTTTTAGGACCAACCACTTTTATTTTTGTATCCCAAAGAGTATCTGCAATTCCTTTAGAAAGAGGGTTTTCTGGGCCAATAACTCCTATGGAAACATCATTTTCATTAGCGTAGCGGGATACAACTTTAGGGTTGTTGAAATCATCAATAATAAATTCTGTACATAGGTTAGCAATTCCTGGGTTCATATTTGATGCAATACAAAACACATCAACTTCTCTGGAAGACCTTTCAATTGCTTTTACTATACTGTGTTCTCTCGCACCAGAGCCAATGACAAGAATTTTATCACTCATTTTATATCATATCTATTTATTATTTTGATAAACTTGATCGAGTCTTTTCTAAGTTTTTTAAAAAGTCTTTTGTGATTTTTCCAACACGATAATTTCCTGTAAAAACCGAATCTTCGAATTCTGTTATTTTGGGGTTTCCAATAGTTGCCGCTCGTTTTAAATCTTCAAGGTTTTGGTATATTAATTCATCGGCTTTAATGTATTTTTTTATGTCTTTTATCGAACGTTTATATCCGATTAGTTCTGTTGTAGCAGGCATATCTATGCCGTAGATATTTTGATAACGAATTGGAGGAGATGCAGAGGCTAAAAAAACTTTTTTAGCACCACATTTTTTAACCATTTTTATTATATTTTTTGATGTGTTACCCCTAACAATTGAATCATCAATTAATAAAACTCGTTTACCCTTAAACTCTATATCAATAGGATTCAATTTTTGTTTTACAGATCTTTGTCGCATATTTTGCCCAGGCATAATAAATGTTCGTCCAATATATCTGTTCTTCATAAAACCTTCTCGATATTTTACACCTAGTTTATAAGCTACTTGCATTGCTGATGTTCTGCTGGTGTCTGGGATAGGTATTACAACATCAACGTTGAGTTTTGGATATTCTTTTATAATTTTTTCACCAAGAAAATCCCCCATTCGGAGTCTAGACTTATGAACTGATATATTATCTATTGATGAGTCTGGTCTTGAAAAATATACAAATTCAAATAAGCAGGGCGTGTGTGCATTTTTTTTCTGTATTTTTCTTTTTGTTAGATCCCCATTTTCTTCAATTATAATTATTTCACCTGGCTTGATGTCATCCAAAGAATCAAAATCTAAAGCAGCTAACGCGCTACTTTCAGATGCCACCATAAATGATTTTCCTTTTTGCCCTATGGAGAGAGGTCGAATACCATTTGGGTCTCTAAATGCAACTAAGCCAATACCTGAAACAAGAGAAACAATAGAAAAGCCACCAGAGCACTCTTCATATACCGCTTTCACAGCTTTAAATATATGCGACTTAGTAAGTTTTCTAAAATTTGTTTTAGATAATTCGTAAGCAAAAAAATTCATCAATACTTCAGAGTCAGAACTTGTGTTAAATTGGCAGAAGTGTGTTTTTAATAATTTTTCTCGGATAGCATCAGCGTTTGTTAATGTCCCATTATGAGCTAAGGTAATATTAACAGGATTAGCAGTGTAAAATGGTTGAGAGTCATTAACATCATTGCTGCCCGCTGTTGGATACCTAACATGCCCAATCCCCAATTTTCCTGTTAAGTTAATTTTAGACTTTTTTGATTTAAATACCTCTGTAACTAGGCCAGTGTTTTTATATAGATGCATTTTTGATTCATCTATGGTAGCGATACCCGCTGCGTCTTGTCCGCGATGTTGTAGTTGAATTAGTCCATCGTAGATATCGTTTGCGACATTAGAATTTGTATTATATAAACCTATAACTCCACACATTATACTAATTCGAAAATTTTAGATGCAAGGCCAGTATATGTTTCTGGTGTCAAAGCGAGCAAAGCGTCTTTATCTTTTTGTGGTATATTTAATTGTAGTATGTAGTCTGCGATAACTTTTCGGTTTATTTTTTCTCCTTGTGTAAGTTTTTTTAATTTTTCATATGCTTTAGATTGGCCAGATTTTCTTAGTACAGTTTGTATTGCTTCCGAAACAACTTCCCAATGATTTTCCAGCTCTGCTGTCATTTTATTTTTGTTTATAGTAACACGACTTAATCCTTTTAAAATGTTTTTTAGTGAAAGATAAGAATAGCCTAAGGCAGAGCCTTGGTTTCGAAGAGTAGTTGAGTCTGTTAGGTCTCTTTGCATTCTGGATATGGGTAATTTATCTGCCATATGGTTTAGTATAGCATTTGAAATTCCTATATTACCCTCTGCGTTTTCAAATTGAATGGGATTAATTTTATGAGGCATTGTAGAAGATCCGATTTCCCCAGCAATTTTTTTTTGTCCAAGTATACCTCGACTTATATATAACCACAGATCACAACATAAATCTTTCATTATTGAGTTGATATGTGCAATATTGTGATAACTTTCAATGATTGAATCGTGGGGTTCAATTTGGGTGGTTATTAGATTTGGTTTTAAACCAATAGATTTAATAAAACGTGAAGCAAATCGAGGCCAGTTCACTGTAGGGTACGCTGCTAGTTGAGCTGACCAGGTTCCTGTCGCTCCGCTAAATTTTCCAGAAAGTTTGTGATTTTTTAATGTAAGTATTTGTCGGTTTATTCTAGCATAAAACACGGCCAATTCTTTTCCAAATGTTGTTGGAGTGGCAGGTTGTCCATGTGTAAGTGCTAGCATTGGTGAGTTTTTAAATTTTTTAGCTAATTTTTTAATTTCGCTATTAACTGATTTTAGTAGCGGCATATATACTTGTTTAATTCCGTGTTGCCACATTAAAGAATAGGATAAATTGTTAATATCTTCAGATGTTAATGCAAAATGTATCCAAGGGTGAAGTGATTGATGAGTCTGTTGTTGAATATAATACTCAACAGCTTTTACATCGTGATTGGTTTCTAGCTCAATATTTTTTATTTCTTTTGCAGATGACATATCAAACTTTTGGTATATTGTTCTTAGTTTTTTGATTTGGTCTTTTGTTAGGGGGGGAAACTCTTCAATTTTTTTTTCATAACTAAGCGCAATGAGATACTCAATCTCAATGTATACCCGATAGCGCATTATAGCAGCTTCTGAGAAATATGTACTTAGTTCTTTTACACTATCATTGTAGCGTCCATCTAATGGTGATAGGGCGCTGAGTTGGTTATACACCAAATATTCGCTTTACTGCTAAGGCACAGTTTCCTGGATCAATTACCGTTAATACGGGTGTATTGCTTGGCATTTGTAGTGTAGAATGAATATTAACTAACATATCTGCTTTATCAGAGAATGGAGGACATCCTATTGTTGGGAATGTTGAATTTGCTGCAACGAAACCCGAGAGAGCGTTTGATCTACCAGCAATCGTGATATAGACAATGTTTTCTTTATCTTTATTAGCATTTAAAATTTCAAGTACTTTTAGTGGCTCCTTATGAGCAGATGCTGCGTGCTGTTCCCACGCAATATTATAGCTGTCTAATTTATCTGTTATTTTTTTAGCGTGGTGCTCATCTGATGTTGATCCCATTATTAATATAGCTTTCATATTAAGTCCTCCAGGTTTTCATTTATTCTGCTTTGTATAGATTTTTCACTATCTGGAAAAGGGAATAACCCACCAGTAATAGTTTCATATAAATATATATATCTGCTTGATAATTCTGCAACCAGATCTAATGGTGCATCTGGCAGGGTTTTGTCGTTGTAAGGATCACAATTATCTATAAACCATAAACGTAAAAATTCTTTATCGATATTTTGGGGCTCTTTATTATTTTGTATTCTTTCATCATATGTATCAGCAATCCAGTATCGACTTGAGTCTGGCGTGTGTATTTCATCAATTAACACTATCTCTTCGTTGCTATCTTTACCCATTTCATATTTTGTATCAACTAAAATCATTCCATTTTCCAAGGCCTTTTTTTGTCCATATGCAAATAATTCGAGCGCTTTTTTACTGCAATAATTCCAATCTTCTTCAGTCATCCATTTTTCTTTAATGATATCATCTGGGGATATAGGACGATCATGGTGCTCCTCTTTTGTAGTGGGAGTTAACATATTTTCACTAAGTTTTTGATTCTTTTTTAATCCCTCTGGTAAGGAGTTCCCACAGTATTCTCTATCTCCATTTTTATAGACTGTCCAGAGCGATGTACTTGTGCTTCCTGTTATATATCCTCTAACAACAAATTCTATTGGGAACACGTCACATTTTCTTGCTAGAGTAACGTTTGGGTCTGGAATATCTATCACGTGGTTTGGGATGATATGTTTTGTTTTTTCAAACCACCAAGCGCTAGTCAGGTTAAGGACCTGTCCCTTAAAAGGGATCGATGCTAAAACACGATCAAAGGCACTTTGTCTATCTGTTGTGATTAGTGCAATTTTATTTTTTAGTTCATATTGGTCTCGAACTTTACCTGTCTTTTTAGTTCCTTTAACAAAACTTGTTTCAGTTAGGGTATTGTTGATTTCTGTTTTTATTCTTTTTTTATAATGTTTAGTTGATTCTATAGCATTCATGTGATTGTGGGTTGTGTAGTATGTTTGTGTTAAAAATTTGATCTAATACGTGTTGTATATTACCGCTATTAAGCGACACATTCCAGATCGTGCCTCGTTTGATTTTTTTTAATCCATTAATATTAAAACGTTGTGTTAGGGATTCATATTTTATTCTACCATGGACATCATCCTTTTGTCGTACCAATAGAGATAAATCATATGTTTTCTTTTTTGTTGTGTTGATGAATTCTTTATTTGAATTATATAATTCGCCTGAAGCATCAATATTTTTTAATATGTTTTGTGTGTTTGATTCTGTTTCAATTTCCCAATGAATTTGTCGTTCTATTGCAATATCACATCCTAAATTTTTAAGTGTTTGCTCGACAGACAATGCAATATTATCTGTAATGATTGTACTTATTTTCCATATAGAAACATTATCTTTTGGATTATAATTAGAATATTCATTTAATAGTGTCTGTTTAGAAAGAGAGTGGTTGGTTGTTGGGTTTCCGTTGTTTATATATTCATTCATAGAAGAAAAAACAACATCTCCATTCACTGTTCGTTCAGGGTGTGGCATCATTGCCATTACATTGCCTTTTGGATTACACACAGCTGCGAGATTATAAATAGAGCCATTTGGATTGGTTGGGAATTCATCAATAATATTTCCGTTTTTATTACAATAACGAAAAACAGCTTGATGGTTTTTAATCATTTCGTTTAATAGGTTGTCTTTGATAATAAACCTTCCTTCTCCATGAGCGAGTGGGATATTTATAAAATCATTTGGTTGTAAATGTCTGGTGAACGCACAACGATCAGATGTACTAGACATTTTTAAATTTGCCCATGTATTATAATATCCTACACCAATAACATTGTTGTTTACTATTCTTTTGTTATCTGTTAGTGCTATGTTTACGTTGTAATCATCGCTTCCAGGAACGAGTCCACTTTCTACTAAAATTTGTGCACCATTGCAAATACCAAGGATTGGTTTGCCTGTTTTATCTTCTATTTTAAGTTGTTTCATAATAGGATCAAGCGCTGCAATAATCCCAGCTCTTGAACGATCTTCATATGAGAACCCGCCTACAATAATATAGCCACTATACTCTGATAGTAGCTTCGCAGGTTTATTCCATAAAAATTCTATAGGTTGCAATCCAACACGATTACATGCCATTATTGTTTCCCGCTCTGTGTTAGAACCTGGAAATTGAATTATTGCAATTTTGTGTTTCATAAAAGGTTTACCTGTTTATCACCAGAAACAACCTCTCCTATTTCATAAGGCGTTGTATGTTTATTTAGTAATTGCTTTGTATCATAAACTGATTTTTTATCAACAACTATTGCCATTCCTATACCCATATTAAAGGTTCTATACATTTCTTTTTCATTTAGATCTCCTATTGATTGTATACAAGAAAAAACAGGCAAAACTGGGAAGGATTTTTTTTGAATATTTATATCTAAACCCTTAGGTAGTATTCTTGGAATATTTTCTAAAAAACCACCACCTGTAATATGGGCAATGCCTTTGATAGAAACTTTTGAATCTATTAAGGAGAAAATATGGTTAGTATAATTAATGTGTGGTTCTAAAAGTGTAAGCCCTATAGATTTATTTAGTTCTGGGATAGTGTCTCTAATATTATATCCACCAATATCAAAAAATACTTTTCTTGCTAGAGAGTATCCATTAGTATGTAAACCACTCGATGGCAAACCAATAACTATATCTCCTATATTTATATTTTCACCAGTAATGATTTTTTCTTTTTCAACAATGCCAGTTATAACCCCTACAAGATCATGTTCTCCTTTTAAATATGTGTCTGGCATTTCCGCTGTTTCTCCTCCAACAAGTGACACACCAGTGTCGTTGCATCCTTTGACCATTCCAGAAACAATTTCATCCACTATAGATGGTTGAAGTTTTTCATTGGCAATGTAGTCTAAAAATGTAAGCGGTTTTGCGCCCATAACTAAAATATCATTTGCGCATGCGCTCAAAAGATCAATCCCAATTGTATCAAATTTTTTTAATTTTCTTGCAATGATAGTTTTTGTACCAACACCATCAATGCTTTGAACCATAACTGGGTCTTTATAATTTTTTATAATATCTTTTAAACTAAACAAAGAACCAAAACTTCCAAGGCCTGTGAGAACGTTAGAGGTAAAGGTCGATTTAACTTTATTTTTTATTAAATCAACAGCTTCATTGCCAGCATCAATATCAACACCCGCAGTTTTATAATCTATTTTAGACATAAAGATTTATCATTATAATATTACAATTTTTCTCTCAAGCCGTTATCCCAACTTTTTTTTGCATCTATTACTGATATATTAACAAGATTGTTTATTTTTATTTTTTTACCCCCAGTATAACCAATGTTATAAATATCAATATCATATTGATTAAAAATTGATTTTATAGAGTTCACATTTTCTTTTTTTGTTTCAATGATAAACCCACCTGTTTCTGAAAACAAGATTGCCTCGTTAGATATTTTGCTATCTATAATTGTTTCACAGCCAATTAAATTTTCAAATGTCATTTCACATAGGGTGGTTGCTAATCCTCCATCTGAAATATCATGGCATGAAATAATTAACTCATTATCTATACAATCTGTAATACCAAAAATTTGGTTTTTAACTTCTTTAAGGCTAGGCTTTGGTATGTTTTTTCCTAGTTGGTTATATAAACTATAAAAAGCAGAGCCCCCTAATTCATTTTTTCTTTTTCCAATCATTATTATTTCTGATTTTTCATTTTTAAAACTCATTGCAATTGATTTATTAATATTTTTTATTTTTCCTAGGCAACTTATGATTGGACTAGGGGGGATAGCATTGTTTTTGGATTCATTATAAAAACTAACATTTCCAGCTATAATAGGAGTAGGGTGGTTTGGAGAATGTTTCAAACCAATATTTATACATGCATCATTAATTCCTTTTACTGCTTCAACAAATTCCCACATTTGGTGTGGTTTTTCTGGGTTCCCAAAGCATAAACAATCTGTAATTGCATGTGGAGTTGCGCCAACAGAAGCAACATTTCGCATTGATTCAACAACAGCGTTTACTCCACACCAATAAGGATCTATGAGTCCATATCGTGGATTGTGATCTGTAGACAAAGCTATTCCAATCTCTCTGATTTCTTTTGGATACTTTTTAGAGTTAAAGGGTGACATTACACCTGAATCTGCCGTACCAGTTTCTATATGTGTTCGTCCTTGTACCTGTTTATCGTACTTTTCATAGATTGGTTTTCTGCTCGATATATTTTCATGAGAAAGCAGTTGGAGTAGTGTTATGTCATAATCAACATTAGGATTAATATCTGGTTCTTGGTGATTAGTAGTTCTTTTTTTATATGGGCGGTTGTATAAAAATCCTTTTGTTACTTCTGATGCTTTGGCATTAACAATTTCTTCTGTGTTGTTATGAACAATATATTTTCCATCATCCCTTATTTTTCCAACAATAGATGCTCTTGCTCCTGTGCTTACATTGGGTAGATCAAAAACTGTATTATAATGATTAACAATCAAGTGTGTTAACTCTGGAGGACATACCCACATAAAGCGTTCCTGTGTCTCGCTACATAGATAAACAGAGGGATGTAAGTTTTTTAAACTAATATGTATTTTTTCCATCCAGATCTCTGATCCATATCCTGCGGTTTCAGCTAGTTCAACACTTGCGCATGCAACTCCTCCTGCCCCTAGATCTTTAAAACCAACTTTGTTGATCATGTTTTTCTCTTTTAAAATATCAAACAGGGCGTAAGTAGATTTAAGTAAGTGTCTCTCTAGAAACGCGTTTGGCTCTTGAACCGCTCCTTTGTTTTTTTCTTTTTTTTCTTCTTCTAGCTCTAGTGATGCAAAACTAGCACCACCAAAGCCACTATTGTCTGTCGGTTTTCCAATAAGGATAAGGTCATATCCATCTGCGTTTTTTGGTGCATATGAATGAATAATGTTATCTTCTCTAACTATTCCAAGTGTGACTAGTGTTACTAAACAATTTTCATTATACCCTTTATGATAATATAAGTCTCCACCTATATTGGGGATTCCTAATGGGTTACCATATCCTGCTATTCCAGAAACAACACCATCATGAATCCATTTAGTTTTATTATTTTTTATTTCACCGAATCGAAATGAATCTGTACAGGCAATTACTTCAGCCCCCATACACATTACATCTCTAACATTTCCACCGACTCCCGTTGCCGCACCTTCATAGGGTACAATCTGGGATGGATGGTTATGTGATTCGTGACTCATAACTATACACCATCGGTACCCTGATTTGTCTTCTGTGATAGCTACAATACCAGCATCTTCTTTGGCACCTAAAACGACATCAGGGCCTTCAGTGGTAAATTTTTTTAGATGTTTTCGGCTACTTTTGTAGCTGCAATGTTCAGAGCCTTGAATTGAAAAAAGAACTAGTTCTGCAAGCGATGGTGCGCGACCAAGCATATCATTTTGAATTTTTTTTACTTCTTCAATCGAAAGAGGAATATTTAATTTGTTTAACTTAGTTTTAATCTCAGCATTATCTAACCCAGAAAAATCAATAGTTTCTTTTGTGAACGCCACTATCTTATAATGGTTTCGTGGCGTTGAGGGCCAACGGAAACAATTTTTACTGAGCAGCCTACTTCGTTTTCAATGAAAGCCACATATTTTTTAAGCGTGTCTGGTAAGGATTCAAAGTCTTTTTCCCAAATTTTTTCAGGTAAGTCTTCCCACCCAGATAGTGTTTTATAAATTGGTTTTGCTTGACGATATTGTGTTAGACTGGCAGGCATTTCTTTAACTTTCTCCCCATTAATATCGTATGCTATACATACTTTAAGTTGTTTAAAGTTATTTAAAACATCGAGCTTTGTGAGTGCTATTTCTGTAAGTCCATTTACTCTAACTGCTTGACGAACTTGCACTAGATCAAGCCAACCCACTCGCCTTGGTCTGCCGGTTGTGGTCCCATATTCACCGCCTTTTTCACGTAAAAAATCAGCATTTTCACCGTGTATTTCAGATGGCAATGGACTCTCTCCAACACGGCTTAGATATGCTTTAACAACTCCAATGATGCGATTAATGTTTCTAAAACTGACCCCTGTACCAGTAGAAATATGTCCAGATGCTGTGTTTGATGAGGTTGTAAATGGATATACTCCATGATCTACATCAAGGCTGATTCCCTGAGCACCTTCAAAAAGAATAGACTTGCCAGTTGTATGAGCATTGTAGAGCTCAATGGAAGTGTCATATATATAAGGAGTAAGTTTTTTACCATAATTAAGATAGTCATGTAGGATTTGATCGAAAGCTATATTGAAATCTTGATTAAGTGCTTTTTGTATAATGTTTTTAGTAAAAGAATAGCCTTTTTTAAGTTTTTCTTCAAAGACATTTGGTTCCAATAGATCAATAATGCGGATACCATTACGAAACATTTTATCTGCGTATACTGGTGCAATTCCTCTTCCGGTACTTCCTGCAGCTAATTGACCTTGGTGGCTGGAAAGGGCTTTGTCAAATGCAATATGGTATGGCATAATTACATGAGCTCGATCGCTAACCATTAGTTTGGGTTTAATACCTTTTTCTTTAATGTAGTCTAATTCATCTAACAGTGCTTTTGGATCTATAACGACACCGTTTCCAATTATAGATGTAGGTTTACCATATACTACCCCAGAAGGAATAAGGTGTAGTTTGTATGTTTTTTCATTAACGATTACAGTATGCCCAGCATTGTTTCCACCATGAAATCGTACTACATAATCCGCTTCACCTGCGAAAAAATCAGTTATTTTTCCTTTACCTTCATCACCCCATTGGGCTCCAACAATTACGCTAATATTAGAAGATTGATTTAGCATCAAAAAACTTTATGTGGTTAGGTATATGGTTTTAGTTTGATAAAATTGGTAAAAATTGCCTGAAAGGTTACATTAAAAGTATTTGAAACCAAAAGAGAGAAAATGTAAAATTTTAAATATTTTTATTAGACAAGGGTATTATTGACTCTTTGTTTTTTTATATTTGTGTTTTGCCCATTCAACTAATCTTTTTAAAGGTGGGAAATATTCAGATAAAATGATTAATCCAGGTATACCAAAAACCCAACCTTGAAAAATGGGTATTAATCCACCAATAATTCCTATAAAAACTAAAATAATTCCGAGTGTTATTTTTAATGGGTGTTTTAACATCTACAGGTTTGAAACTAACTTGTTGTTTAGATTGTTTTTCAAGTTTTTTTTAGGTTTGTTAAGAAGGTATGAATCTAAAAAATCAAGAATCAAGTTATTAATTAATGGTTGTGATATTTCAGGTGCTAAGCTTCCAACATCCATTACATGTTTGATAATTGGTGAATATAAAGGGATATCAGTATAGTCTAAGTGTAATGTGTTTTGTATAACAATATTATAGTTAGAGTCTTTTGAGTTTGATATTAGATCTTTAAGGTGGTGGTAATTATTGGGATAATCTGAGTCTTTCCAGTGAGGTCGTCCTATAGAAAAAATAGGAGTTTTTAATCCTGTTGTTATTATAGAATCGGGTACTGGGCTTATCCAACCATCTAAAATAAAACATGCTTTAATTCTATTATCTTTTTGAGTTGAAACTATAGCTGTTGCCCCACCGTATGAGTGTCCACCTATTGCAATGTTTTTCAGGTTAAGCTTGTTTGTTAAATTAGATATAATAATACCAGATTGAATTTTTTCAAGCTGATCTAAAACAAATGATATATCCAAACCCCTAGTCTTTATTTGTTGATTTCGAATATTGATACTGTCTGGGTGTCCTGTTATTTCAGATCTATAGTCAGCTATACGTTTATCTGGAAATACTGTAAGGTTGCAGTCGTAGCTATGATCAAGCGCAGCCACAACATAGCCTTGACTTGATAAATGTTCAAATAGTGCTTGGTGTAGATGCCGAGAACCTGTTATACCATGTGAGAAAATAATAACAGGCAGATTAGTGTTTTCATTAATGCAGGTGATGCCTTTATGACTATTAGTTTTAACCATGTTAAGGTGGCTTGGTAGAAAGGAGGGGAGTCCTCCTGCTGCTGCTATAGTTTTTGCTCTTAGGTTAATAAAATCCATATACGGTTCTACTTTTTTATTCAAATTATTGATCCCAGGATACCATATTTGAACCATGATTTCTCTATAGTCATTCGGATTTTCATTTGTAAACCATTCTAGCCTTGAAGAATCAACCCAGTGGAACGTCTCTGTCCCTATTGTATATTTACCATTGGGTATTGGAAGAGAGAAAACTGGTATTATATAAGGAATGATAATGGCAAATACAAACCAGACGGAAATGAAAACTTTAAAAATTAATTTAATTTTTTCAGTTTGGTATCTGTGAATAATATACGTCGTTGGTAAAAGGTATACACAGGGTAAAAATTGCCACCTAAAACCTTCTAAAAAATATTGTGAAGCAGCAAAGCCGATAGTTAACAAAAGAAAAACAAGAAAGAAGTTTCTATTTTTATGAAAGAAAAAAAGTAGAATTGTTATTAATAAAAAAGATAGAGTTAGTATTTCTAAAGAGAGCATCTATTTATTATGTAAATTTAATCAATAAAATACAATGAGATTTAATTTATGGCATTTCAAAAATTACAATTCAAACGATTATTAGAAAAAGAAATGCTTAGTCGTTCAAAATCTTTTTATTATAACATAAAATCCAGAAGGTCTGTCAGGGATTTTTCAGATAAACCATTTTCAGTAGATTTAATTATTAATGCAATAAAAGTAGCTTCACGTGCTCCATCTGGGGCAAATAAACAACCATGGCATTTTGTTATTATTCACGATTCGTTAGTAAAAAAGCAGATAAGGAATGCCGCTGAAAGGGAAGAAAAGAAGTTTTATGATTATCGCGCATCTAAAGAATGGTTAAAAGATTTAGAGCAATTTGAGACTGATTGGCGAAAGCCATTTTTAGAAAAAGCCCCATATTTAATTGTTGTTTTTAAAAAGCAATATGACTTTAATAAAAAAAAGAGAAAAAAAAATTACTATGTAAATGAATCTGTGGGCATAGCTGTTGGATTTTTATTAACCGCATTACATAACTCTGGTTTAGCTACTTTAACCCATACACCAGCTCCAATGGGTTTTTTAGAAACCATTCTTAAAAGACCAAAAAATGAAAAAGCTTTTTTGTTAATACCTGTTGGCTATCCAGCGAATAATGCAAAGGTTCCCACTATTACAAAAAAATCTTTTAATAAAGTATGTGATATAATTTGAGCATATTATGGTTATAAAAATTTTAGTTACAGGCGGAACCTTTGATAAGGAGTACAATGAAATAAGTGGGGAGTTATATTTTAACGGTACGCATATACGTGAGATTTTAGATTTAGGTAGGGCCCAAATAGATGTCGAAATAATAGAATTAATGCTTATAGATAGCTTAGATATGCAAGATAAAGACAGGGAAATTATTGTTCAGAATTGCAAAGATATTAAAAGCGATCAAATTGTTATTACTCATGGTACAGATACCATGACAAAAACCGCAAAATATTTGGCAGAAGCAAATTTAAAAAAAACTATGGTGCTTACTGGTGCAATGATACCATATAAGTTTGGGAGTAGCGATGGATTATTTAATCTTGGTGGAGCACTAGCATTTGTTCAATCATTATCACATGGTGTTTACATAGCAATGAATGGTTATTGTTTTGAATGGGACAAGGTTATAAAAAATAAAACAACAGGTGTTTTTGAAAAAAAAGCATAAATTATTTATCACTTGACAAATAATTATCATTCACTTATTTTCACATCTGATTTACGGAATAGTAGAGTGTTAGTTACTTTATTATATATAACCGTTCAAACTTGGGATTAAAAAAATATTAAAAAATCATTAAATATAGTGGTGTATGTAGGCGCACCCGTAATTCGCCTCTTATTAAGTAAATATTCTATTCATGGAGGAAATCGATGAAGGTATTAAATAGATTAACACTGTTTAGTTTTATTTTTACTCATTTATTAATCGGTCAAAACGCAGGGAAGATTAGCGGAACTGTTGTTGATGCTAAGGGCGTAGGATTGGTTGGTGCTAACGTAGTGGTCGAGGGAACCTCTGTAGGTGCCACCGTAGATGCAGACGGTGCGTATACTATAATTAATGTTCCTGTAGGAGATCAGTCAGTGGCATTTAAATTTATTGGATTTAAAACACAGGTATTCGATAATGTGATTGTTAGTAATGGTTTAACAACCGTATTAAATGCTACGATGTCTGAAACAGTTCTGGAGGGTGATTTAGTGCGCGTTGTTGCTGAAAAGCCTTTGGTTAAAAGAGACGCAACAAACACCAAAAGAACAGTGAACCAGGATGTTATTGAGTCCTTACCTCTTAGGTCTGTAGATGCTATGGTAGGTTTACAAGCTGGCGTTGTTGATAACCACGTTCGTGGTGGAAGAGACACTGACAACGCTTATTATGTTGATGGTGTTTTGATGAAAGATCATTGGGGTGGTGGAAACGCTACTGGTTCATTGAGTAAGTCTGGAATGGAGGAAATATCATTAGAAGCTGGTGGTTTTGGTGCTGAATATGGAGGAGCAAATGGTGGTGTAATTAATGTTACTACTAAGTCTGGAGGTAGAACGCTTAGTGGTAGCTTTGAATCTGTTAATGACCTTGGTGATACACAAGCAAGCACAGATCCAAATAAAATTTACAGCTACGGATATTCTTTGAATAACTTTGAAGTAGGCGGTCCAATCGGAGACGCCTTATCTTTTTATGTAATGGTAGAGCAAGAAAAAAGAGCAGACGCTAATCCTAGCTATGGATCTCATCCTTATGCCGATGTTCATACTTTTCAATCATTAGATGATTATAATACAGCAGTGTATACTGATACAAATCATACCAAAGTGAACCCAGATGTATTTTATTATGAAAAAGTGATGAGGGATAATGGTAAAGAAATGACAGACTCTACGGGTACTTATAGTGTAATGGATACATCCTATGTTGTTGGAACTAATTACAAGCGCGTATGGGGCCCATCAAGAAATGCAAGCTCTGAAAGATTACGATATGCTACAAATGTTGGATTTATGGCTGGTGCTTTAAGGCTTAAATTAGGTTTGACAGGTTACACCTATGATGCCGTAGATAATTGGAACAATAACCAATTGCTTAATTGGGACAATGCCGCAAATGATAAATCCTCAATGAGTATGTATTACTTGAATGGTTCTATGACTTTATCTGAAGATTCATATATCTCTGCTGTTTTGAGCATGAAGAATTCAGAAAGATTTGATTATAATGGCAATATTAATTCTAATTATCAAGTTAGTGATACACCTTGGATGGATTATGGTAGAAGAACCACTGAATGGAACAGTCCAAATTATTACCACAGAGATGATGGGAAACAGGCCTTGTCTGTGCAAGATGTTGTATATTTTACTGGTCATGGTTATCAGAGTGGGAATTATGGATTTAGAAATGAAAGTCAACTTGGACTACGTTTAGATTACAACACCAAGTTAGGTAAGCATGAATTAAAAGCGGGTGTGGAATCATATAGTACAAAGCTCAGGGTATACCAAATAAGTCAGGCGTATGAAATATATGAACAAATATCTAAGGTCGACAGCGAACTTGCTGGCGGGAATGGTGATGGAGTGGTTACTGCTGCAGAAGTTGGAGACTATAATGGTGATGGAACCGCTGGTACGGATGCCGATCTTTTAGATTGGAGATTTAGTGCCTATCGAAATGCTTACACCACAAACATTGGTTATGATATTTTTGGTAACGAGACAGAAGATTACGATGAAAGTAGTCATGGGTCTGCTCCAGGAAATCCTGTAAGCACAAGGTTTTATTTGCAAGATCAGATAGAATATAGCGATGTTGTAGTAAAAGCTGGTTTATCATTTGAATCATGGAATCCTAATACGCAGGGACCTGATGCTGATGGTGATGGTAAGGCAGATGATGGGGGATTAAACAATATTAATACTACTAATAATCGTATTGATAGAACAGGGTGGGCTGATGTTGAAGCTCATACTGCTGTTCATCCAAGATTGGGGATGTCGTTTCCTATAACAGATAAGACAGCATTCCGAGCTCAATACGGAACATATTGGCAGGAGCCAACACTTTCTTATGTTTACCTTTCAGATTCACGTTTATCTGCAAACGTAAGCCAAGGAAATATGGTTACGACTCCAAACCCTGCTATGAAGCCTGAGAGAACAACTTCATATGAGGTTGGTTTTACACAGCAAATTGGATCTTCTGCTGCATTAGATGTAGTTGGTTTTTACAAGGAAGTATCTGATTATATGCAGTTAGTTAATCGTCAGATTTTGTTAAATGGTTCTGAGTTTAATCTAGCGTATTATGGAACAGGTGACTTTGGAGTTACTAGAGGTCTTTCTTTTAATCTTTCAATGAGAAGGTTGAAAGGGTTCTTAGCAGATTTTAACTACACTTTAATGGAAGCACGTGGTACTGGTTCTGATCCAGCTTCAAATTTTAATATTGCATGGATTGGTGAAGATTACCCAACAATTATTAATAGGTTGGATTATGATCAAACTCATACTGGTTCTGTGATGATTGATTATAGGACTAATGAGTCTGCTGGGTTATTAGCTGGTGTAGGTGTAAACGCAGTATATAGTTTTGGAAGTGGTAAGGCGTATACACCTTCTGCTATGGTTAGTACAATATTTGATCGTGGCTGGAATAGACCTTTGTCAGCTATTAATGCGGGTTCAATGCCCTGGTATAGTAATTTAGATTTACGATTGGAAAAAGGAATTATGGTTGCGGGTAGAAAACTTAATGTATATGCGTTATTGTTAAACGCGTTGAATACCGAAAATGTTAGAGATGTTATTCCTACAACGGGTAGGCCAGACACAGATGGTTGGTTAGAAACTGCAGAAGGGCAGACATGGTTAAAAAGTCAGTCTAATGTATTCCCTGATGCTGATGCTGCTGCGCTTTACAATGATCGCCTTATGAACCCATCTCATTATGGATCGCCAAGAATGTTGCGATTTGGACTTAGTGTAAGCTTGTAATCGATAGAAGGAGAATAAAGCTATGAACACATATTTTAATAAAGTTAAAAATTGGATTGCTTTAATTGCTGTTGGTTTGGTTGTTATTAGCGTTTTGAACGCAAAAGAACCAACGACTTCATTTGGTAATTCTAGTGCTGCTAGATCTGTAATTGCGACTACTGGTCAGTTTGATGGTAATCGAGTTTTAGATGATCTAGAGAATAATGGTATGATCGTAAGTCATAGAATTAGTGGACATTCTGGAATGGAATGGCCAAAGGGAAACAGTTCATACTCTGTATTTGCTTCAGGAGTTTGGTACGCTGGTAAAGTTGGTGGCGACCTACGATGTGCAACGGCTGAATATGGCCCAGAGATGGTTGCAGGTCCTTATGGATCAAATTCTTCGGATGCTGCATACAAGATTTGGAAAGTGAACAAATCAGATCTTGGTGATCCATTAGCCAGTTATGATTTTCAAAATTGGCCTGTTGCTGATGGCGCACCTTGGGTTGATGTAGATGGGGATGGTGTTTATTCACCTATGCCAGGTGGAACAGACCATCCAGAGTTTCTAGGTGACCAGGTAATATGGTTTGTTAGAAATGATGGAGATGCAACTGCACATACCATATTTCAAACACTTCCACTAGGGATTGAGGTTCAGACAACAATTTTTGGTTTTGATAGACCAGATGCCTTTGGTGATATGATGTTTGTAAAGGAACTTATTGTTAATAAGGGTGGTAATACAATTGATGATATGTATATCGGTCTCTGGTCAGATCCTGATTTAGGTGATGCTGGAGATGATTTTGTTGGTTGTGATACAACACTTGGTCTTGGTTATTGTTGGAATGATGGTGATGATTCGTATTACAGTAGTTATTCTGGAGGAACTCCTGCTGTAGGTTATGATTTTTTTCAAGGTCCAATGGTTCCAAGTGCTGGGGATACGGCTTTCTTTAATGGGAGACAGGTACCAGGATATAGAAATTTATCAATGACTTCATTTTCAAAATATATTAATGGTGACCCTGTTTATACAGATCCAAATGATGTTCAAGAAGTGTATAATTACATGCAGGGTTTAATGAGAGATGGATCACCTTTCCCTGTTGAGGCAAGTGGTGGTTCAAACTTTGTTCACCCTGGAAATCCATCTGATGACACTGGCTCATCAGATGATGTTTTGGTTGATCCAGATTTACATGCTTCGGGAGATAGACGTTTTCTTATGAACGCTGGACCGTTTAATATGGCTCCATCTGACTCTCAAGAAGTTGTTTTTGCTATTATGCATGCGGCTGCTGGTGAAGCTAAAGCTTCTGTTGATTACCTTAAACAAGTTGATCTCTTAGCTCAGCTGGCATATGATATACAGTTTGCTTTGCCTGCTTCTCCTCCAAACCCTACAGTAGAGGTAAGTACAATGCCTAGTGAAATACTTTTATCATGGGATGGTACGGCTGAGAGCTATAATCAGATTGATGTTATAGATAAATTACCTGTGCCGGTATCTTTTGATACTACTTTTGCTACGGGTTGGTTTTCTGATTTAACTGGGTTAGATGTTCATTTAACAGTTGACACTACATATAATGTTGTTGTTGTTGATGATACTACATCTGATACTACAGAAATTTACCATGTTCAGTATATTACGCAGATTGATACTACATTTGAAGGTGAAGACACATATTTTACTTTTGAAGGATATAATGTTTATCAGCATGAGACTGGATCTGGAACAGGTGCTACAAAAAGAATTGCTACTTTTGATTTAAATAATGGCGTAGCAGAGGTGATGGATGCTGTTTTTGATCCTAATATTGGAGAAACTGTTACTATGACAGTACAGCATGGTACTAACTCAGGTATTCAAAGGCATCTTTTAATTGATCAAGATCAATTAGGAGGAGGGGTTCCATTAAAAACAAATAGAAAATATTATTTTTCTGTGACTGCTTATGGTTATAATCAATATGGTATTCCTAAAACTTTAGAGAGTTCAAATCAGGTAATTACTGTTCAACCACAAGCATCAGGTACATGGGCGGCTCATGATTCTACTGCTAGTGTAGGCGATATGGTTGCAACAGCTCGATCTGCGGGAACTTCAGATGGTTCAATATTAGTTAAGGTAGTAGACCCTACAAAACTAACGGGTGATAGTTATGAAGTTAGTGTTAATGAAGATCACTTTTATCAAGATACAGTATCTAGTCTTTGGATGGCAACAGCAGATCCAGCTGGGCAAGCAGCTGCTGGTTTAGAAACTAAAACTGTTATTTATTGGAGTGTTATGAATACAACAACCAATACAATGGTTGTAGAGCGTGCAAATTTGCAAAGTGGATTAAAATTTGAAGATGTTGTAGATGGTGTTGCAGTACCTGCAAGTACAGCTTATGGAGAAAATGCAAATCCAGTGTTTGATGGTGTTCAGGTTATGGTTAATGGTCCATCAAACGGTATTCATGGTATTTATATGGTTCATGATGGAGTGACAGCATTAGAACAAAATTCTGATGCTCCTAATGCAAGTGCGTTACAATCGGATGTTTGGTTAACATATCCTGATGGACTTCCGTTTTTAGAAAATTCAAACGGTGGATATTATTTTGCAACTCAAGGTGGTGGTACTCCTGCGGATCAAGAATCATATTATGCTAGGGTGTTTAGATCTCCAGGTAACTGGGCGAACGCTATTCCTAATGATTTTGAAATGCGGTTTACTGAAACTGGTTCTAAAGCATGGTTGGCATATACATCAGGAGCCGTTATTGATGTGCCATTTGAATTGTGGAACGTTGGAGTCTTATCTGATCCTAGTGATGATTATCAAATGATTTGTTGGATTTATGATTTTGATGGAAGTGGTACATATAATTGGCATGGTGAACTTGAAGATTCTGGAGCAGAGAATGATCCAGGAACAGATTGGGTTTACTGGAGAAATCCAAATAATACATCACCTGGAACTGTTGGATATGATGAAACTATTGCTAGTGAATATGCATATCCTGATTTTGCTGGTTCAGAAGTAATGGCAAGAACAATATGGAATAATTGGAATGGCTATGGTAGCACTCCTGATTCAGTGGCATTGAGTGAATTAAGTAGTGCTGATTCTACTCAGTGGACAGCAGACGATACTGCAACTTTTCTTGCAAGAGGATGGTTTTTAGAGCCTGCTAATTCATTAGGTGTTGTTAAAATTAGTGGAGATTACGCTAAAGGGCTTATCATTAATTTTCCTGCAACTGGTAGTGTATATAGATGGGTTACAAACAAACCAAATACGGGAACTGATAAGTTTACATTTTCAACAGATGGATTAAACGGTCAAACTGTTGCATATGAGGTTAATAATGTCAATGTTTGGCCAAATCCTTATTTTGGATATAATCCAGAAGAAAGAGATCCACTAGAACAAAAAGTTCAATTTACTCATCTACCAGCAGATGGTAGCACAACTAAAATACGAATTTTTGATTTAGCAGGACAGCCTGTCAAAACTTTAACCCATACTGGTAGCACTCAATATTTTGAGTGGGATTTAACAAATAATTTTGATGTCCCAGTTGCTAGTGGTATGTATTTGGCTCATGTTGAAACTGCAAATGGTGGTTCTAAAGTTTTAAAACTTGGAATTGTTCAGCCAGAGCAAAGAATTGACGTCTATTAATAAAGAGGATTAGGAGATAATATTATGAATAAATTGTATTCAAAACTTTTGATAGTTATGCAGATTTTCTTGCTATCATCTTTACTATCAGCAGGAGCTATAAAATCACAAGGTACAGCGGGTGCATCTCAGTTGTTAGTTCCTGGTGGAGCTATGAATCTTGCGTTAGGTAATGCTAGTGTTTCAATGGCAAAGGGTGTTAATGCTATGTATGCGAATCCATCGGGTACATCCGGTTTAGATGCTGGTGGTCAATTATTGGTATCTAACATGAATTATCTTGCTGATATTGGAGTTTCATATATGGGGCTTGTAAGTCAATTAGGTTCTTTTGGTACTGTTGGTTTATCAGTTAAATCTTTTGATTTTGGTGATATTCCAGTAACAACAGCATCAGAAACAGATGGTACAGGAGCTACTTATTCACCATCGTTTATGACTGTAACGGGTAATTATAGTCGTGCATATGCTGACAATGTTCGTTTTGGGGTGAATTTAAAATACGTAAATGAAACCATATTGAATACTTCTGCCTCTGGTCTTGCTGGAGATTTAGGAGTACAATATGATTTTAATGAACTTCCAATCAGCGTTGGTGTAGCTTTAAAAAACTTAGGCGGAAGATTAACATATGGTGGTTCTGATCTTGAGCAATCTCTCATTCCTGAAGATGCTGAATCGGGTTCTCTTGTGGAGAGATTTCGAGTTCAAGCTCAATCTTTTGAATTACCTGCTCAATTAGATATTGGTCTAAATTACAAGCCAATAGCTGGTTTAGAATTACTAGGTTCTTTTACTAATAATAGTTTAAGTACTAGTGGGTATTCTTTGGCAGCAAAATATAATATATCTTCAGTTTGGGTTGGCGGGGGAATGTCAATGCAAAGCGTGATTGGAGATCAAGGTAGTTATTCTGATGATGATTGGGATGATATCACAAAATCCCCTTTTGGTGCTAGTTTTGGCGCTGGGGTGAATGTTCCTATTGGAGAATTAACAATAGATATTGCTTATTCAATGAGATTAGTTAACAATTATTTTGATAATAATAATCTTGTTGAGATGGTTGTTAATTTCTAAAAAATATAAAGAATATTTAATCAGGGATATTTTTTAATATCCCTGATTAATTAAATATATTTTTTAACATTTCATATAATTCGGGATTAGGAACATCTTTTCCCAGGTAAATTTCTTCTCTATCTTTCTGTAAGATCATCTCCCAATGAAGATGAGAACCCGCTTTAGATCCAATAGTACTTTCTCTCATTCCAGTATTTCCAGATTTTCCAATAATTTCACCCCCTGATATTTTATATCCTGGTTGTATATAATCTTCGATATATGAAAGATGTGCATAGATTGTAATAACCCGAAAACCTTTGATTAAATCAAAACCATGATCTAAAAAAACCGCTTTTCCTAGAAGAATATTATTAAAAATATCTGAAGGGGTATTTCCTACTTTTTCACTTGCCTTAAGCATATTAACTCTAAAATTAGCTGGAACTTCTTTGTAATTATGATCAGCTCTAACAACCACACCTTTAGCTACAGAATGAACAGGGGTACCCCAATTTGCAAAAAAATCGATTCCACGATGTGTTCCATTTCTATAAGTTCTTGGAGCATTAGGTAGGCGCATGGTTCTTCTTGGAACAGGGATGTCTTTACAAGGCAAAATTAATTTTAATGAATCCACCCATAGTGGATTAAATTTATTTATTATTGAAATAATTTTTCTTTGTTTTGGTTCTATTGTAGAAAGAATAGATAATGGTGAATTTTTTGAATATTCATAATTTTGTCCAAATAATATGCTTGTAAAAACAAAAACTTTTAATGGAGTGAATTTCATTTTATGATTTGATCTAAACCTTTCAAACAGGAAGAAAGAGGATCTCCGCTAAATGGCTTAATATTTTTACCTGTCATAATAGAATCTTTTTCAGTGGTTCCAAAATTAAATGGTTTATCAAAATAAATAATGGAAGTCTTTATATTAATTAATTGAATAGTTTCAAATATAGTTTGATGATTTTTTGCCCATGATGTTGGGATAAAAAGCAATCCATCCGCTTTATTTCTATTGCGTTGTAAAAAATTAATAGCTTGAAAGTCTTTATGTGTTTGTAAAAATTTTAAAGTTATTCCTTTATTTTTAATATAGTTTCGAAGATCATTGTTTAGCTTATTTAAGGTTAAATGATTTTTAGAATGCGATGACTTTAATCCAAGTAGATTGAGATTGGGGCCTTGTAATATTAAAATGTTCATTATAATGGAATCAGATTTCCTATAATATAGCCAACTATCATCCCTATCAGAAGCGCTAGGGTTAAAATCCTGCCTTTTGCTAATTCTGTAGCATAACCTTTTTTAATAGCTACACCTGATACTAAAGTACCCATTGCATTAAAAATCCAAAAAACTGGTATGGTAATTATTTTTATTATCATAGGTCCGATTAAAGGTATGGCGGCTACTAATGCACCAATGCCTACAAATGCTTCCGTAAACACACTAACTATAAATGCTATAAAAACAATTATCTTTTTTTCTATACCATAATTAATAGCAAGTGTAATAACTATTATAAGAAACACCCAAAATATAATTTTTTTATAAAAAATTTTTAATAAAGTCTTAGGATGCATATATAATTTTAAAGGTTATTATAGTGTGATTATTTTGCTTTATTATATTTTATAACTGTATCATATTCATATGATTTTTCTGTTTTTTCGTAATTTATTACTAATGTTAATTTGAGTTCTTTAATTGTATATGTACCGTATGTTGTATCAGAGTCAACTATAATAGTTAAATAATCATTTTCTGCATACCATACCCCTTCACCATTTTTTTTTATACCATCATTTAATACATTAAATACTATCGCTCCCGAATCTTTAAAGTTTAATTTTTCAATATTTTTCCTATCTTTATATAATATAGTTATTTCTTTTCGTTTGGATTTTTTAATTGTTGTCATAGATTCAAAAATCCATTCACCAATAAGATTTTTATGTTTATATGGATGTTTTTTTCTAAGTGAATTTTGTTGTGATTCAGAAAAAGACACAATAAGGAATATTAAAAAAAAGTTTATTTTATTCATACGGTAAAAAAGAATACTGATTGGTTAAATAAATTTAATAATTATATTATTAATCATTAAGTCTCGCAATAAAAGTAACCCAAGGACTTTTTGCACTTGCTTTAATTATATGTTTCTTTTTATCGCGCATTACCCATAATTCTTTTACATACGTTGAATGGTAAATATTATCCATAAAATAATCTTTTGTTGTTTTAATTGTGTGTGTCGAATCTTTTATATTGATATCCATTCTATAATGATCGCATAAAATTGAATCCTTACCATTCCAAACCATTGTAGAGTCTGCCCAGAGGAACCTTGCTTTTCCAATTCTGCCTTGATGTTCATAGTTAAACCATTTTGTATCTATAGATTTTGAGGATAAGGATTGTACCATTGCTAAAAGAGTGAAAATAGTATGTAGTGGATTATTTATTTTAAAAATTTGATTATTATTATATAACATATATTGAGATGAGTCTATTTTTGCATTAAGAGAATTTTTATATGTTCCTTGATTAATGTTTTTTTCCCATGACTTTAAAAAAAATGTTGATGAATCAAAATAAGTAATATATTTATTATGTGCTGGCCAAATTATATCCATTAAACCTCTATTTTGAATTTCAAAATCAATTCTTTTTGAATGGTAAATTTTTTGTTTTATATCTGTTGTGTGAAAACCAAAACAAGTAAGTTGATAATTTTGACATTTTGGAAGACAAATAAAAAATAAAAAACAATAAAACAATCTCATGGCTTCCAACTAAACTTTCCTCTTAAACCTAATATTCCAATAATTGGAATATATATAGGTTGCAAAATTGCCCAAATTAAATATACTTCAAAATGAAATTTTCTATTGAATAGTTTTGCTCCCAAATAAACAACTAAAGTATCAAATAAAAATTTTATTAAAAAAAAAGATAATAAATGTTGATAAAATAAAAGAGATAACAAAATTAAAAAATTTTGGGTGAAAGAAGTTATGAGAAATAATAAAAAGAATGGAGTTGTACGATATGTGGATTTAGAATTTGATGACCATCGTGTTCGTTGATTTATAAATTCTTTAATAGATGTTAAAGCTTTTGTTTTAACGTATGAATTAGGATCAATATGAATGAATCCATTTTTCAATTTTGAAATTGATTGAACTAAATACATATCATCACCTGATATATCATTTTTAACGGGTTCAAAACCCTTAATTTTTAAAAAATCTTTTTTGTAATATGCTAAGTTCTGCCCTGTTCCAGACCAATATTGATTCCATCCAGCTGCTCCAGCATTAGCAATTAATATAGCTAAAAAATCAATTTTTTGATATTTTTCAAAAAAAGTTCCTAAATTTTCTTTTATCTCTGAATAGCCAATAATTATTCCATTTTTATTTATGATGCTATATGTCATACTGGAAATCCAAAATTTACCTACTCGACAATCTGCATCTGTTGCTATAATTACTTCCCCTTTTGCCATTTTAATACCTTGGCTAATTGCAAATTTTTTTGGAGTCATTGTTTCTGATTTCTTTTCAATTTCTATTGTTTTAATAAAAGAATAATTTTCTGATGTTTTTTTTAATATATCAGAAGTAGAATCAGATGATCTATCATTAACAATGATGATTTCAAATTTATTTAAAGGGTATTCTTGTTTTATTAAATCATCAATTAAATGAGAAAGATTATCTTCTTCATTTTTTGCTGCTATGACAACAGAGACAAATGGAAGGTTTTCTAAATGAGAGATTTTTAATATATCATGTTTAAATAAACCAGATATTATAAAAATAATAAAAAAAAGATAAAGTACAGTACATATTAATAAAAGGTAGAACAATTTTTATATAACAAGTAAATAGCTAGCGATTATAAAGTATAGGAAGACACCTAAAATATCAATACTAGTTGTTACAAATGGACCAGTCGCAATGGCTGGATCTATATCAAATTTTTTTAATATTAAAGGGGTAAATGTTCCAACACCAGTGGCAATTAGCATAGAAAAACAGATGCTTAAACCGACAACTATTCCAATGATTGGATTCGAGTTTACAAATTGCAAACTTGCAAAAACACCTAGCATTAATCCATATAATACGCCAAGTATTAAACCAACTTTAAGCTCTTTAATAATTATTTTTATTTCATTTCCGATTGTAATTCGTCCTGTTGCTAATCCTCTTACTATAATTGTAGATGATTGGGTACCAATATTACCCCCCATTCCTATAATTATAGGAATAAATGCTGTTAATATAATAATATTTTCAAGCATATTTTGGTAATTCCCAATTACATAGGAAGCAATTATTCCTCCTATCCAGCTAGCAAAAAGCCAAGGTATTCGTATTTTTGCATTTTCCCAGCTAGATTTTAACAGAATCTCTCTGTCTTTTCCAGCTCCAGCCATTTGTAAAAAGTCTTCTGTTGCTTCCTCTCTAATTACATCAACAACATCATCTACAGTTACAATACCTAGAAGAATATTATCTCTATCAACAACTGGAACAGCCAAATAATTATATTGTGCAACTATTTGAGCCACTTCTTCTTGATCGGTTTCAGGTCCAACTTTATGTACTTTTTTAACCATTATCTCTTTTAATGGTGTTTGAGGGTTTGTTGTTGTAAGAGCTCGTAGTGATGCAACACCAACTAAGGAGTTATCATCGTCAGTAATATAAAGGTAAAATACCATTTCTGCTTCTTGCTGATCTTGTAATGTTTTTAGTGCTTCTCTACATGTTGTGTTTTTATATAGTGTGAATATATCGGTTTCCATAAGTGCACCAGCGGAATCTTCTGGATATGCTAATATTTCTTCAATTTCTTCTTTTTCTTCAATTTTTAATTGATTAATAATTGATTCAGCATGTGTATTTTTAAGTGCGTTTATTATGTAACTTTGATCATTTGTAGACGCATCTTGTATGATTTTTGTAATACGTTCTGTGCTTTCAAGATTAAGTAACTTTCCTATGAAAACATCATCTAATTCTATTAAAAATTCAACGGTATGTTCATTGTTTTTCATTAAAGAAAAAACTTCATGTTGTTGTTCATCATCAAAATACCTAAACACAATTGCTAAATCAGCTGGATGAGTTTTTTTGATCAATTTGATTAGATTTGTTTTAGCATTTCTTCTCAACAAACGTATATATGTGTTTTTGAGGATTACAATCTCGTGTTTAAATAATTCTTTTTTCATTATTAATAAGATTTATTAATTCCTTTAAAACCAATTACAATACTTATTACAGCAATAATTAAAAACCATGGAGCAACATGATTATTCCATAAATAAATATTATTATTAATAGATTCAGAAAAGGAAAGCGCCATTGCCATGCTATTATTTAACCCATGTAAAATTAATGGAGGTATTACAGAATTTGTTTTCCAAGCCAAAAAACCTAAAATAACACCTAGAATATAAATTTGTACAAACCAATAAGGATTCATGTGTATCATTGAAAAAAGAAGAGCTGTAAATAATACTGCATATGTAATATCTTTCCAATGTATCTCAAGAACTTGTTGTAAAAATCCACGAAAAATAATTTCTTCTCCTAAAGGTGCTAGAATGGCAACTGCTATAAATAATAAAATTAATCCATAAAATGTTTCTGGCTTTAATAGATCATTTAAATTATTTATATATTCTGGTGCAGGAATAAAATATTGTATTATTCTATCGATTTCATCGGATAATATTATAATGCCTATTGATAATAGTATTGTATAAAGGATAATATTATAGCTTATGGGGTTTAAACGTATAGATGATATAATTGGTATTTTATTATATTTTAGATAAAAAATTAAAGGGAGAATCATAAATCCTTGTCCAATTATAAAAGATAAAAATGTAAAAGATTTTTGATTTGTTTCAGTGTAAGATATTCCTATCCATAATACTATACCTCCTGCAATAAATGCAGTTAAAATAGATGTAATGACAATTATAAAAGCAGGTTTTAATTTTATAAAATATTTCATGTAGCAGTCTGGATTTATTTTTTTTGTTTAGTTGTTTATATTATTAGATAGCAAATACAAAAATATTGCACCTGCAGAAGAAACATTTAATGATTCACCTACGCCTAATTTATTTATAGATATATTTTCTTTAATAAATTTTTTATTTTTTTTAGATATTCCATGAGCTTCATTTCCTAAGACTAATACACATTTTTTGGGGAATGAAAATGAAATTATATTTTTTCCATTGGAATTTCCAGCGATTATAGAATGAGAGTCTACAAATACATTTAAATTAATATTTGTATGTATTGATATATTAAAATGCGCACCCATTGCAGAACGTACTGTTTTTGGATTGTATGGATCTACACAATATGGTGAAAGAGCAATATTGGAAATTCCAAACCAAGCAGCAGATCGCATTAATGTTCCCATGTTGCCAGGGTTAGATATTTTATCAAGATAAAGCCATTTTTTTTGCTTTAGGTGTAAGTTTTTTTCTTTTGGTATTGAGCAGGAACTAATTATTCCTGAAGGAGATTTTGTATTGCTAATATTAAGCAATTGTTTATTTTTAATTATTATTAATTTTTTTTTATCGTTTAAGTTTGTTTTTATCCACTCTGAATTTTCATTTTTAAAAGTATCACTGCAATATAGTGGTCCAATATCAAAATTACTATTCAATGCAGATTGGATTAATCGTTTACCCTCTATAAGAAATTTATTATAACGTTTTCTATATTTAACAAATTTTAATGATTGTAATATTGAAAATTGTGCATTATTCATTTTTAAAATTATTATTTACGTATTTATAGTGATTAATTTGTATTTATTAACATAATTTTTTTATTTGTATCTTTATGGGTATTTATCTCACCGCTAATTTAATTATACATTTAAAGATATTTAATATGAGTAATCAACTACCAGAACAAAAAACAAATTTCTCTAAATGGTATACTGCTGTTGTTAATAAAGCTGGTCTTGCAGATTATGGTCCAGTTAAAGGAACAATGGTTATTAAACCATATGGTTTTCAATTATGGGAGAATATAAAAGATGCTTTTGATTTAATGATAAAAAGTACTGGCCATGTAAATGCATATTTTCCTTTATTTATTCCTAAATCATTTTTAGCGCGTGAGGCGGAACACGTTGAAGGTTTTGCTAAAGAATGTGCAATTGTGACGCATACAAGGTTGAAAAATGATAAAGAAAAAGGTGTGATAGTAGATCCAGAATCTAAACTTGAAGAGGAGATTGTTGTTCGTCCTACCTCTGAAACTGTAATCTGGTCTATGTACAAAAAATGGGTTCAGTCATATCGTGATTTGCCAATATTAATTAATCAATGGGCTAATGTTGTAAGATGGGAAATGAGGACTCGGTTGTTTTTACGCACTAGTGAGTTTCTTTGGCAGGAAGGTCATACAGCCCATGAGACTCAAGAAGAAGCACAAGATGAAACTCTTAAAATACTGGAATTATACCGTCAATTATCTGAAAACTTTTTGGCTGTTCCAGTTTATCAAGGAGTTAAGACAGATTCAGAAAAATTTGCTGGAGCAGAAAAAACATATTGTATAGAAGCAATGATGAAAGATAAGCGTGCATTGCAAGCTGGAACATCGCATAATCTTGGACAAAATTTTGCGAAAGCTTTTGATGTTAAATTTCAGACAAAAGATAATAAGGAAGAATATGTTTGGGCTACAAGTTGGGGGGTTAGTACACGTTTGGTTGGAGCTGTTATATTGACACATGGAGATGATAAAGGACTTCGTCTTCCTCCTAAAATTGCTCCTGTGCAGGTAATAATAATACCCATTGCTAAAAATGAAGATGAAATAAAAATTGTAAAAAACTATATAAATTCTTTTTGTAAATCTTTAAAAGAATTAGGTGTTCGAATTGATGAAGATTGGACAAATAATACTCCTGGATATAAATTTAATGAGTGGGAAATGAAGGGTGTTCCTATTCGTATGGAGGTTGGACTTAGAGATATTAAAAATGAAAAAATAGTTTTGGTAAGAAGAGATAATGGTGAAAAAATCTTTTTATCAAAAAATGAACTTGTAAATATTATTCCATCATTATTAGAAGAGATTCAAGATAGTCTTTTTGCTCAGGCTAAAAAATTTAGGGATGACAATACTTATTTAGTGTCTAGTTACAATGAGTTTCAATCTATAATTAAAGAAGGTGGATTTGTTCGGTGTGGTTGGGATGGGACAACTAAGACAGAAATTCAAATAAAAAATGAAACAAAAGCTACAATTCGATGTATACCTTTTGATGAAAATCCAATTGGAAAACATTGTATTATTTCTGATAAGCCTGCCAAGCACGAAGTAATATTTGCGAAAGCTTATTAGCCTAAGATAAAATGGTTATTGATACTCCAGCTATCGTATTAAAATCATTTTCTTATGGTGATACATCTTTAATTGCACATTGTTTTTCAAAAATAAATGGAAAGATAAATATCATTGTAAAAGGAGCAAAAAGTAAAAAGTCTCCAAAATATCCTTATTTTCAGCCTCTTAGTTATATAGATGTTATTTATAATTCTAAGCCTAATAGAGAATTGCAAATTTTATCTAAAGTTAATTTTAGAGAATATTGGCCAAATATTATTGAAGATTTGTATAGAATATCATTGGCTATTACAATTTTAGAGATTACAAATAAAACCCTATCAGAGAATGATCCTCATCCAGTTTTATTTAAAGTTTTAATTAAAGTTTTAAGATTATTAAATAATAAATTAAGCAATCCTAAGTTACTTTTTTGGTTTTACGAATGTGCATTACTTAAGCAACTTGGGTTTCAACCTAATTTAGATCAACATGATTTACCAGGTTTGGTTTTACCAGATATTCAAAATGATTCTAGTAGCAGTATTATTATTGCAACATTACTATCTGGTAATATTGATAAACTTCCCAAGGAAGATATAACATCAAAAAATAGTAAAATCATAAGTGATTATTTGTGGAAATTAATGTGTTATCATTTTGAAAATTTAGAGAACATTAAATCTCTTCCCGTAGTAAGACAAATATTAAAATAAAATTATTTCAATATTATACATTATAATAATTTAGTGCTGTAAATTATTTCAATATATGAGATATCAATTTCAATCAAACCCTGGGCAAATGTCTTATAAGCCGATGTTTTTTACTGATGCGATTAAAACATTAATATCTATTAATATTTTAATCTTTTTATTACAGACTATTTCTAAGTCTGAACAATTATTTTTTAATGTGTTTGGTTTAGTGCCTAAGATGGTATGGTCCGAATTAATGTTATGGCAACCATTCACGTATATATTTTTTCATGGTGATATTTGGCATGTTTTAATTAATATGTTTGTGCTTTGGATGTTTGGAACCGAATTAGAGAATGTATGGGGAAAGAAAAATTTCTTAATGTTTTATTTTATTACAGGAATAGGATCGGGATTAGTGACAATGATATTTGGATTATATTCAATAATACCTATTGTTGGTGCAAGTGGAGCTGTTTATGGAGTTTTGATTGCTTATGGGTTAACATATCCAAATAGAACAGTTTATTTATATGGTATTATACCTATTAAATCTATTTGGTTTGTTATTGGTATAGGTGTAATTGCTTTTTTTTCTTCATTTAATAATGTTACACAGATTAGTCATTTAACACATTTATCAGGGATGGTAATAGGTTATATATTATTAAAAAAACCGATTCATTTTCAATCGCTTTGGTTTGCTATTGTTAAAAAATTTTTAGAATTCAAAATTCAAAATGAAGAAAAAAAAATCTCACAAAAATATGAAATGGAAAAAGATTTAAATTCAATTCTTGATAAAATTAATAGAGAAGGTTTTGATAGTCTAAGTAAAGATGAAGAAGACAGACTTTATAAGAATAGTCAGTCACTATCTTATGATAAAAAGAAAGATTGATACTTTGCTTATAATGGTGCTTAATTCTAGGGTAAGAAAATTATGCATATAAATTCATGTTGTATTCAATATAAATTTAAATATGGCTGAAAATAAGAAGAAAAAAGATTTTGGAAGCCCCATTGGAATAACAATAGGTTTTATTGTTTTTTTATTAGGTGTTGCATTACAACCTAGTAAAGCTGGTTTTTCTACAAATATTGGATTGTTTTGGTCATTAAATTCTCTCATGCTGGTGATAGGTAGTACTATTGCATCGGCTTTTGTTGCCATTCCAGCTTCAGGAATTAAGACAATCCCTGGTGTATTAAGTATAATAATTAGAGATTTAAATTTTAATTATCTTGGTGTAATAGATCAGATATTGGGTTATGCTACGATTGGGAGAAAAGATGGTCTATTTGCTTTAGAGAAAGAAGCACATAAAATTGAAGATCCATTTTTTGCTAATTATTTAGAGCAGGCCACCTTTGAACGAGATCAAAATAAATTAAAATCTGCAATGGAATTAGAATTAAATAATATATCTGCTCGTCATGAAGCAGGGGCGAATCTTTTTACTTTTATGGGTACCTATGCACCTGCTTTTGGTATGATGGGAACGGTAATGGGTTTAATAATTATGATGAATGGTTTTACTGCTACTGAAGGAGATGTGAATGTTGCAGACAAATTTGGTGAATTATTGGGAGGTATGGCCACGGCTCTTATTACAACTTTTTATGGTGTTCTTTTTGCAAATTTAATGTTTTTACCTATTGCTGCCAAATTAGAAAGACGATCAGAGAATGAAATAAGACATAAGCAAATTGTTGTAGAAGGTATTTTAATGATCCATGCTGGAGAACACCCAATTCTTATAAAAGAAAAGCTTATGAATTTTGTTCCAAAAGAAGTTAAAACACAAAAGGGCGTAAAAAACGAAGATAGTGATTAATTTGTTTTTATAATATGGCTAAGCCAAAAAAAAATACACAGGCATGGGCGATTACTTATGCTGATATGGTCACATTATTACTTACTTTTTTTGTATTGCTCCTTGTAATTCTTAGTGAAGCAGAGAAGCAGTTAGATATTGAGATTTCTAGATTGCTTGATAAGGCACAGGTGCAAATAGAAACAGCTTTAGATGATAAAAACATAGATGTTGAAAGAGTAAAAAAAGGTGTTAAAATCACAATACGTGGAAAATTATTTAAACAGTTGAGTCCTGATATTTCACCACAGTATATATCGAAAATAGCCAAAATTGGTGAGCTGATAAAAGAAACTGATCTAATGAAAATAAATCCTTCTATTATACCTGACAGTTCTGATAAACATTTTAATTTATTAAATGAATTAGATAATAGAGATAAGGAGCTTGCTATTGAAATTCGTTGTGAGGGGCATACTGATGATGCCATTATACCAAAGGATAAAAGAACAAAATATAAAACTAATTGGCAGCTATCAACGGAACGTTCTCTTAATGTTGTAAATCTTATGAATAAATATGCATCTATGCCTTTAAAATACTTTTCTGCTTTAGGATATGGGCCTCATCGTCCTTTGATATCAATTGAAACTATTAAAGGTAAAAAAACACGAAAAGAAAAAGATCGTTTAAGGGAATATAATCGACGTGTGGAAATTTATTTAGATGCTTTTTCTAGGGATAAGATAAGAACTGATGAAGAAGAATTAATTCAAACTCTCAGTGGGAAAAAACAAACTAAACAAAAAGAAGTTACGATAGAAGAAACTTCATAATTGTTTAATCTTTTTTTTCAATTACTTTAAATACTTTTTCTCCAGGCTTGGCCATTCTATATTTTTCTCTTGCTAGCTTTTCAATATACTCTAAGTCATTTTCAAGTTTATGTTTTTCAGAAATGAGTAGCTCTCGTTCTTCTCTGGATTTTGTTATGTGTTTTTGTATGTCTTTTTTTTCTTTTTTTAATTTAATTAATTGAAATAATCCATGATCGCCAAATAAAAATGTGGCAATCATTACAATTCCAATTAATGCTAAAACACCTCGAACTAGTTTTTTTTGAGTTTCATCAATTTGTTTTTGAAGAATTCTTTTTTGGTTTTTCTGTTTCATTTTTCTGAAACCACTCATTTGATATGTCCTAATAGATTCATTGATGCAAATTTTGCTTGATTACCCAATTTCTCTTCAATGCGTAATAACTGATTGTATTTACACACTCTATCTGTTCGTGAAGCTGAACCAGTTTTTATTTGTCCCATTCCCATTGCTACGGATAAATCTGCGATAGTTGTATCTTCTGTTTCTCCTGATCGGTGAGAGATAATAGCACCAAAGTTATTTTTTTGTGCAGTGTGTACAGCAGCAATTGTTTCAGTTACTGTACCAATTTGATTTAATTTTATTAATATTGCATTCATGCTGTATTGGTTTATTGCCTGATTTAATCGTTTAATATTTGTAACGGTAAGATCATCCCCAACAATTTGTATTTTATTTCCATATTCTTTTGTGAATGTTGACCACCCATCCCAATCATTTTCGTCAAGACCATCTTCAATAGAAATGATTGGATATTTTTTTGTTAATGAGCCAAGATAATCGATCATACCGCGGGAATCTAATTTTTTATTTTCTGAAAATAAATTATAACAATTGTTTTGAAACAATTCACTTGCTGCTACATCTAAAGCAAGATAAATATCTGAACCAGGTGTTAAACTGGATTTTTCTACAGCCTCTAATATAATTTCTATTGCTTCTTCATTTGATCTTAGATCTGGTGCAAAGCCACCCTCATCCCCAACAGCTGTTGTCATATTTTTAGATTTTAATACATTTTTAAGATGATGAAAAGTTTCTGCTCCCATTTGTAGCGCTTCTGAAAAAGTGTTTGCGCCAAATGGCATTACCATGAACTCTTGAATGTCAACAGAGTTATCTGCGTGACTTCCGCCGTTTAAAATGTTCATCATTGGAACTGGTAGGGTAGTAGAATTAGTATTGCTTAAATATTCAAATAAAAACTTATCTGATGTTTTTGCCCCTGCATAAGCTATTGCCATAGAAGTTCCTAAAATCGCGTTTGCACCTAATTTAGATTTGTTTTCTGTACCATCTAGATTGATTAAAATATTGTCAGCTTCTTTTTGTTTTGTAACATCAAAATCTTTTAAAGTTGAGGCTATTATAGTGTTTATATTCTTTACAACTTTTTTTACACCTTTTCCAAAATATCTATTATCATCTTTATCTCTAAGTTCAATAGCTTCATGCTCACCTGTAGAAGCACCTGATGGAACTGAAGCTCGTCCTAAAATACCAGAATGGGTGGTAACATCAACTTCAATAGTTGGATTTCCCCTTGAGTCTATTATTTCTCTTGCATGTATTTTTTCAATAGTAGTATTCAATTTTTTGTCCCTTAAATTTAGTTATCAAATTAAAATCTAGTTTAAACACGATCCAATAACTATAAATTAAACTTTATATAATGAAACAATTGGTAAATTTAATAGTATTGAAAATATGTTAGAAATTTTTCGTTATAAATCATCAGATGAAAATAATTGGGATACTTTTATTCCAATGACAAATAATGGTACACTTTTCCATTTAAGATCATTTTTAAATTATCATCCTGAAAATAAATATAATGATCATAGTCTAATGATATTTAAAAAAGGAAAATTATTTTCAGTATTTCCAGCAGCAGAAAATTTCATTAATGGTCAAAAAATTTTGTTTTCTCATCCTGGGGCTACAGTAGGTTCTTTTGCTTTGCATGAAAATCTTTCTATAGGTGATGCAATAGATTTATCACAACAGTTAGTAGAATATGCAAAAAATAATAAATTTAATATTTTAAGAATAGTTCTACCTCCGAATTTATACCAACAAAGATTATCTAATTATATGGAATTTGGATTTTTTAAAACTGGGTTTCAATATTTAAAAAGAGAAATAACAAGTATTTTATTTTTAGAAAAATCAATAGAAAGCACATCAAAAAAATTTCGACCTTCTCATATGCGAGGAGTAAGAAAAGCAATTAATAAAGGTGTTATTGTGCAAGAATCAAAAGACATCGAATCTTTTTATTATATTTTACAAAAAAACTTAAAAATAAGACATGGAGCTCAGCCTACACATTCTTTAGATGAACTAAAAAGTCTCTTCAAGATTTTTCCTGAAAAAATTAAATTATTTTCTGCGTATTTTAATAAACGTATGATTGCAGGAGTTGTCACTTTTCAAATTAATAAAAAGGTTTTGCTCGCTTTTTATATTAGCCATGATGAAGATTATTCTGAATTAAGATCAGTTAATGCTTTGTTTTATTATATTTTTCAATGGGCTATAGAATTAAAATTTAATGTATTTGATTTTGGAATTTTTACTATTAACGGAGAACCAAATATGGGGTTGGGAAGATTTAAAGAAAACTTTGGAGCAAGTGGTATATTTAGAGATACCATAGAATTAAAATTAGATTAAAGAAATGTCTATAAAAATTTTGGGGAAACAATCCCTTATTTATGGTTTTGGCCATATTGTTACCCGTCTAATAACTTTTTTACTTTTACCTCTTTACACAAATCAATTTAGTCCAGATCAATACGGAGTTGTTGCATTATTTTATACTTTTGTACCTTTGCTAAATATTATCATGCGCTATGGTATGGGTGCTGCATTTCTAAAAAATTATGTTCCTGCTAATACTAAAGATAGATTTGGTATAATGACCAATGTTATTGTTTCATTATTTATTACAGGAATTCCGTTTGTAATGTTATTTTGGTTTTTTCGAGACGGACTTTCTATTATTTTTTTTAGTGTTCTTGAACCATCATATGTTATTATGATGGGATTAATTATATTTTTAGATACAATTTGGTCTATTCCCATGCTTGCGTTTAGAGCAGAAAACCGGCCTCGCATTTTCATTGTTATTAGTTTTTTAAATGTAGGCATTACATTGATATGTAATATCGTTTTTATTGTTTTTTTAAAAAAAGGTATTGCTAGTATTTTTTTGAGTAATCTAATTGCATCTTCTAGTGTTTTTCTTTTAGTTATACCATTTATTATTCAAAGGTTTAAATTTTCATTATTATCGATTGACAAATGGAAAACAATTTTTTCTTTTGCATTACCTTTTCTTCCTGCTGGTTTATTTGCTATGGCTATGGAGGTCGCAGATAGATATATTTTAAATTTATTAACTGATCTTGAAACAGTGGGTATTTATAATGCTGGATATAAGGTTGGTGTATTAATGTTGCTTTTAGTTAATGCATTTAACATGGGTTGGCAACCTTATTTTTTGGAAAAAAAATTCAATCCGCATAGTTCAATATATGCTAGAATTAATTCTATTGTTTTGGCCGTTCTTGGATTTGTATGGTTAGCTTTACTTTTTTGGTCAGATGATTTGATCAAAGCTAATATTTTTGGTTTTACATTTTTTGGTCCGAAATTTTTTGATTCTTTATCCATTATTCCTTGGGTAGGATTAAGTTATTTTTTTTATGGATTTTATTTATTGCAAACACCAGGTATTTTTTTGAAAAACCGTCCGAGGTATGCAGCATGGACAAGATTATTTGGGGCTATCGCAAATATTGGTTTATGTTTTTTACTAATTCCAAAATATGGAGCTATGGGTGCTGCGTATGCAACTTGCATATCTTTTGCCATTATGGCTCTATTGATGTATGGTATAAATAGGTATTTAATTTCTATTAAATTAGAATTTATTAACATTTTTATTATTTTAATTTTTTTAATTATTAGTTATTCTCTTTTCATTGTTTTTAATGATTCATTTATTGTCAATATATCTATAATGTTTTTTTACACTTTTGTTATTTTTTATTTTAGAATTATTAATATAAAAAATTTAAATCAACTCTTTGTATAATAATTGATATCGTTTTGAAACCTAATTTTTTTATAGTTGGAGCCCCAAAGTGTGGTACAACATCTTTACATACATATTTAAAATCACATTCTAAAGTTTTGATGTCTGATCCTAAAGAGCCGCACTATTTTAGTACAGATATAGATAATGGAGGTATTCGCAATTATAAAAAATATTTAACATGTTTTTCTTATAAAAAAGGAAACCCCACTGCTGTTGGGGAATCATCTACATTGTATCTTTATTCTAAAATAGCTATAAAAAAAATTTTAAATTATTACCCGGAAGCAAAATTTATTATCATGTTAAGAAATCCATCTAAAATAGCTCCCTCTTTCCATCAAGTATCGTTAAAAGTATTTGGTGAGACAGAAGTTGATTTTAGTACTGCTTGGTCTTTACAAGAGAAAAGAAAATTAGGAATGGGGTTGCCAGGTTCTTGTATTGATAAACAATTATTTCTTTATGGTGAAATTGCCAAAATTGGTTTACAGGTTGAAAGGTTAATGTCAATCGTACCTCATGATAAAATACATTTTATACTATTTGATGATTTTAAATCTTCAACAAAAAAAGAATATCTTAAAATTCTTAAATTTTTAAATCTTAAATCTGAAACATTACCAAATTTTAAAAATTATAATGCAACGCAAAAAATTAAAAATCCTATATTAACAAAAATTACTAATCAGGTTGTATCATTAAAAAAAAACATAGGGATAACTAGAGGTTTTGGATTAGCAAAAAAGATTCATAAAATTAATATTAAGAATAGTCCCCTTCCTAAATTATCTTTAGATACAATTTTAAAAATGGATGAATATTTTAAAGAAGATATTAACCTTTTATCAAGATTATTAAATAGAGATTTATCACATTGGAGGATATCTAAATGAAAAAAATTAAAAAGATAGGTTTGATTTTCTCTTTGTATTTTTGGAAACAAGTTTATTTTTTGTTTTCATCTTTTATAACAGGAAATATATGGGCGAAAAATAATTTAGGCGAATATGATAAAAGTACGGATATTCATCCTACTGTAAGATTTGGGACTAACCCTAACAATATATTTTTTAAAAAAAACATATCAGTTGGTTATGGTACACATATTTACGCTGGGTCAAAATCTAAAATATATATTGGGGAAGACACAATGATTGGTCCCTTTGTATTTATTACAACAGAAGCTTTTTCAGAGTCAAGGAAAGAACCAGAAAACCCTCATTCAGGACATATCGGTGATATAAATATTGGTAGAAATGTAAGAATTGGGGCTCATTCTGTTTTATTACCTGGGGTTATAATTGAAGATGGTTCTTCAATAGGCGCAGGAAGCGTAGTGACAGGTACTGTTTCTGAAAATAGTATTTTTGCTGGTAATCCAGCAAAATTTGTAAAATATATAAAATGAATGTTAGTCTAAGGAAATTTCCATTTCCTTATCGATGTGCTCTCGCAATTTCGAGTGATATTGATAATGCTTCATCATTAAATAACTTTGTTGAATTTATGGAGTTTTTAAACACTAAAAGACAAACTAAATATGGATTAGGTTTAGATTTAGAAATAGGCAATAGTTTTTGGTTTTTCAATGGGTCTCAATCTTCGCAATTATCATATTTTGAAGGATTAACAACCACTGAAACCAAAATGGCACCTATCATACGATCATATTTAAAGTCTGGTCATATAGATAGTCTGCATTCTTGGGGAAACTTTGATCAAGGTGGTTTCAATCGAAGTTATGCAGAAAGATGTATGCAAATTTGTGATAAATATAATTTAAAAATACCAGTATGGATAAATCATGGAGTAGGTCTTAATCATCAAAAAATTGGTGATTATCCAGAGATGTATGGAGATGTTCCGAATCATTCTTCTTATCATTCAGATATATTAATTAAAATTGGTTGTGAATTTGCTTGGACAGGTAAAACCACTCATATTATTGGTCAAAATGCAAATAAAAACATATCAGTTTTAACAAAGGAATTTATTCAATGGATTTTAAAACAAACAAAATATAGAAATATTAAAGACCCTATTTATGATAATGGTAACAATTTATTTAATCCTCTTTTTTTAAGAGATGGAAATAAAATATGGGAGTTTACTCGTTATATTAATGCTTGGGGAAATGCAGGGATGTTGGATTTGAATGAGTTTGCTGATCAAATTCAACCTAGGGTATTGAAAAGATTGATTTTTAATGAAGGTATTATGATTTTATATACACATTTTAATGAAAACTTATTCAATTCTATTTCTAAAAAATTATATAAAAATTTGAAATTATTATGTGATTTTGCTATACAAAATGATATTTTTATTACTACGACTGCAAGATTATTAAAGTTTTGGGAGTTGTCAAATTTTATATCTTATGATATTCGGAATGTAGGAAAGAAAACCATAATTACACTTAATGATAATTTGCATACTCCATTGGGTATAAAGCCTATAGAGAACATTTATTTACAAGGTTTAACTTTTTATATTGGTTTATCTGAATCTTATAGTATTGTATTTAAAGGGGAAGAGATTAATACTATTATAAACCCACCTGATGAAACAGGTAAAAAATCTATTACAATCCCTTGGAAAAAATTAGATTACCCTAATATAAATATAATATGAGAATTTTATATATATCCCCTGAAAACACAGTTGGCACATTAACATTATGGAAAAAAGAACATGAATCACGAGGCAATGAATGTCGTACATTAACTTTTTTTCAATCCTCGAAAGGTTATAAAGAAGATATCTGTTTAAATCTTCCATTTAATTTTACTAATTCTAATATGGCTTCAATTAGAAATTTTTTATATCAGTTGTATAGAGGGAAAGAAGGTTATTATAAGGAAAAAGTAGGCTTTCCTCCGATTTGGACACCAGAAGGAATTATTGATAAATATTTTCTTAAAATAAAAGATTTTATATGGAAACCATTGATCTTAAAAGCGATTAAAGAATTTAGGTTGTATGATTTTGATGTGATTCATTTTGAAAGTGGTATGGATTTTTTAAAAAATGAATTTTTTGTTCGCAAGTTAAAAGAAAAGGGGAAAAAAATAATATGTCATTATCATGGTGAAGATCTTAGAAGTCGTGGAGTTATGCCATTTATTAATAAGGTTGCAGATCTAAACTTAACAAATGAATTAGATTTATTAAAAAAACATCCTAATATTGAATATCTTTTTCTTCCTTTTGAAACATCTGTATTTTCTGAAAAACAATTAATGAATGACAAAATACGGGTTGCTCATGCTCCTACTAATCGTTTTTATAAAGGTTCTGATAAAATAATTAAAATTTGTAAAAAATTAGCACAAGAAGGTAAGATAGATTTTGATTTAATAGAGGGGGTATCTAATAAAATAGCTTTAGAAAGGAAACAAAAGTCAGATATTTTTATTGATCAAATTGGTGATAAAGGTGGATGGGGATATGGTATGAATTCTATTGAATCATTATCAATGGGTATATGTACGCTTACTGAGATGAATGATGCGTATAAATTATTTATTAAGGATCACCCTTTTGTTAATATTAATAATAAGACCATTGAGAAAGTTTTGAGGAATCTTATATTGAATCGTAAAAAAATAATATCTTATGGTAGTCGTGGTAAAGATTGGGTAAAAAATAATCATGATATTAGTGAAGTAGGTGATAAGTTGTATTTTTATTATCAATCAATAGGTTTATCTGTTTAATTAAAATGGTTTATAAATCTCAACATTTATTTTGGTCAAGTTTATTAAGTTATATAATCACTCCATATTATAAATTTTTTAATTTTTTTCGTAAAAATTTTAATATTAAATCTTTAAAAATTAAAACTATACTGGTAACAGAATACCATCGTATTGGAGACCTTATAATTATAGCACCTATTTTAAAATCAATAAAAATTAAATTTCCTGATGCTCAAATAATTTTAATTTGTAATAAATCTTCAGAACAATTAGCTAAGCATTTAAATTTAGCAGATAATGTTTTTGGCGTTGATGTACCATGGACTAATTGGGATTGGTCTCTACTTAAATGGATTAAGACGAGGAGTTTAGCAAGAAGTTTTAGAACCTTTGATATTGATATTGCAATTGATTTTAAGGGAGACATACGAAATTCGTGGTTTTTATGGAATACTAAGCCAAAAATTAGTTTTGGATATTCTACAACAGGCGGTGAGTTTTTTTTTACTCATCCAAAATTAATGAACCAAAATCTTCATCAGTTTTTACGAGCTCAAGAACTTATACGGGAGCTTGGGTGTGTAAATTTTGATAAATCAAACTTTTTAATTAAATATAAAAAAGAAGGTTCAATTGTTTTACATCCTGGGACATCAAATATTCAAAGATCTTGGCTTGATAAATATTGGATAGAATTAATACGGATGTTATATCCAAAAAATAAAATAAGTATAGTAAAATGTGATCAATCAAAAATTTTAATTCAACAATTAAAAAATCTTGATTTATGTGTAGATGTTTTTGAAGGTGATTTAATTCAATTAATGGAATGGTTAAGCCTTCAAAAATGTCTTATAGCTCCTGATTCTATGGCAGGCCATTTAGCAAGTTACATTGGGATCCCAACAATATCATTATTTGGCTCTCAAAATCCTAATTTAGTAAAACCTTATAATAATTTAGCAAAAGTAGTGACCCCTGACAAATCATGTGTGCATATTCGAGATCATTGGCGTTTGTGTAGTTTTTGTATGGCTTCTATTTCACCAAAAAAAGTATTTAAAAATTTAATAAATCATATTTCTCATATAGAAAGTAATTTGTAAATATAAATATTGTCCATTACCACATTTGTAGTAAATTCTGTTAATGAAAATGATTAACGATTAAAATCACTACATAGACTTGTTCGTTAATTAGATCGTACGCAATTGAGATTACAACGCTAGGTTGTAATCTTAACCAAGAAACCAAACCAAGGAGGTATTGGCATGGCTGATGTAACTTCAACAGTTCAAAACGCTGCGTCTGGCGTTGTTGGTGTGATAAAAGCACTAATAGTATTATTTGTTTTTGTAAATATTATTTATTCTACGGGTTTTGATCCTATCGGCGGTATTGTAGACCTTGTGAATACATTTTTAGATGGTGGATTTGCAGGCTTACTTGCTTTACTGGTTTTTCTCTCGTTTCTTGCATAATCACATAGGATAAGATGATAAGATTGTTTAACAATCTATCTTTTCCTGAAAACAGGAGGAAACTATGCTAAAAGGCATGCAACAGGTAAATGAATGGTTAAGCCAACTTACTGACTTAGCTAAAACCCTAGTAGTGATCGGCATTATTGTAGGTATTCTATTTGATGATTATTTTGGAGTAATAGCAGGATTGGGTCGCATAATGTCTCAGTTTGGTGATGCAGGATTTGCAGGAATATTATCTCTTGCGATTCTTGTAATGTGGTACGAAAAAAAATAAATTAATGTAAGATCTCAATAAGCGCCCCACATTTGGGGCGCTTTTGTTTTTACCCCTTTGTGTAAGTATTTATAATTGATAACTTTATATTTATTTTATTAAAAGATCATTTTGTTAGCATATAAGAGATGCAATATAAATTTTTAGTTATAATTTTTATTTCAATATTAGTTGGTGATGTTCATGTATTTAATCGTCGCATAGGAACTGAATCAGAAATAAAAACCCTTCTCAATATTAAACCTATATTTATATCATCAAAAGATTTGGCGAGATCTTTATCATCCAAAATATATGAAAACGCGGAAAGGGAGAAGTTGGTTTTATATATTTCAGGTAATAAAGTTAAAATTTCTGGAAATAGTAGTTATATAATAATTGATGATAAGCCTTTTCAAATGACTCAAGCAGTACGCACTGAAGAAAATGATTTATACATTCCTGCAAATGATTTTTTTAATATATTAAAAACTTCTATTATGCCTGGTGTAAACTTTGATCCTATTAAAAAGTTATTAGAGATTGATGTTATAAAATATGATATTACAAACATTGCTATAGACGTTAAATCAAATGGTACAATTATTAGATTGGGGACAAAAAAGCCTTTTTTAGAAACTGGGATTAGTTCTTTTATTAATAAGCATGGTTGGTACTATTTAACAATATCAGGAGGAATTATTGATACTGCAACAATTAATACTGGGATTACACGAGGAGTTGTAAGGGAAATTCAATCAGATCAAATAGGCTCTACTGCTCAAGTTGCATTCAAGGTTGGAACAAAAGTTTTAAGTCATGAATGGTTTCAAAGTTTAGAACCTAATGAAATTGTAATTACCTTACGTACACCCATAGCCAATCGGGATAAATATGTTGAAGAAGCAAAAGCTAGATGGCGTTTGGATACGGTTGTTTTAGATGCTGGTCATGGAGGTAAAGACCCTGGGTCGAGAGGTAAATATGGCACTAAAGAAAAAGACGTAGTTTTGGATATAACAAAACGAGTTGGTAAACTATTAGCACAAAACAGAATTAAAGTAGTATATACACGCGAAGAAGATGTTTTCATACCTTTAATTGATCGTACAAAAATGGCAAATGATGCCAATGGTAAATTATTTGTTAGCATTCATGCAAATTCGAATCCTAATTCAAAAGTCCAAGGTTTTGAAACATATTTATTGCGTCCTGGAAAAAGTGAAGATGCTATTGAGGTTGCTTCTCGTGAGAATTCTGTAATTAAGCTTGAGGAAAAAACGCAGCAATATGAAAATTTAACTGGTGAAAATCTTATTATGGCAACAATGGCGCAAAGTATGTTTATGAAAGAGAGTGAAAATTTAGCTTCTATGATTCAATCAGAATTAGATAAAAAATTAGACACACCAAATCGAGGTGTGAAACAAGCAGGTTTTTATGTATTAGTTGGTGCTTCGATGCCTAATGTCCTTGTTGAAGTAGGATATCTTTCTAATCCAACTGAAGAAAAACGTCTTAAACAATCTGAATATAAACAACGTGTAGCAGAATCAATTTATGAAGGTATAAAACAATTTAAATTTTCACGAGAAAAATTATTGGTTAAAGAATAAAACATGGATAACAGAGCTATAGGAGTTTTTGATTCTGGTATTGGAGGCCTTACTGTTGTTAATGCATTAACAACAGTACTCCCAAATGAAAAATTTATATATGTTGGTGATACTGCAAGAGTACCATATGGAAATAAAAGCATTGATAGTATTCGGCAATATTCGTTAGAAATTACTAAATGGCTTTTAAAGAAAAATTGTAAAATGATAGTTGTGGCTTGTAATACAGTCTCTTCATTAGTCTTAGATTATTTAACCTCTTCTATTTCTATTCCTATTATTGGTGTTATTGATCCTGGTGTTGAACAAGCTATTAGTATTAGTAAAAATAATAAAATCGCGGTATTAGGAACACATGCTACAATTCGATCTAATGCGTATGGTAAAAGGTTAAAAAAAGTTAATCCAGAAATAGAAGTTATAAGTCAGGCTTGTCCATTATTTGTTCCATTAGTTGAAGAAGGATGGGTTGAGGGAAAAATTCCAAGACAAATAGCAAAACATTATTTTAATAATTTAGTAAAGCTTGATGTAGATACTATTATTTTAGGTTGTACGCATTATCCACTTTTAAAATCAACAATTCATACTGTACTTAAAAATAAGGCTATGCTTGTTGATTCAGGGGAAGCTACAGCAAAAACAGTTCTTTTAACTTTGAAGAAATTAAATGCTTTGTCAAATTTAACAGATTATGAGATTGATTGTTATGTCACTGATGATCCAGATTTATTTAATGAGGTTGCTCTACAATTTGTTTTAAAAAAGATAAACAAAACATCTCATATTGACTTATAAATATTCAAAGACTTTAAAATTTCTTTTTTCTCTTTATCGTGAAGGAATAAAATTAGGTCTTGAACATACTTATCAGTTATTAAACTATTTTGGTAATCCCCACCTTAATTTAAAAATAATTCATATCGCAGGAACTAATGGAAAAGGATCTACTTGTGCACATATAGAAAGTATATTAAGATATAGCGGTTATAGCGTTGGTGTATATACTTCACCACATTTAGTAAAATTTAATGAGCGAATAAGAGTTGATGGAAAATTAATTAGTGATGGGGAAATAATTTCTTTTATGGATAAAGCTTCTGAGGAAATTAAAAAAATTAAATCTACATTTTTTGAGACAACAACAGTTATGGCGTTAGATTATTTTAAAAAAAAAAAAGTAGATATTGCTGTTATAGAGACTGGGCTTGGTGGTAGGCTTGATGCAACAAATGTGATCATTCCTTCTATAGTGGTAATAGCATCTATTTCTTTTGATCACGCAGAAATATTGGGTGATAGTATTGAAGCAATAGCTCAAGAAAAAGCTGGGATTATTAAGGAAGGGTCTCCAGTGATTATTACAAAACAAGACAAAGTCATTATGGATATTTTTAAAAAACAAGTTTTAAAAAAGAACACATCAATGATTGTAGCTAATGTTCCTAATAATATTAAAATTGATTATGATGGTACACATTTCAATTTAAATGGCGAAAAATATGTTACTCCTTTGATTGGTGAATACCAAGCTGAAAATTCTGCATTAGCGATTACTGCTTTAAAAGAACTTAATTCAAGTTTTACTTATGATGTAATTTTTCAGGGCATGAAAAGAGTATTCTGGCCAGGAAGGATGCAGAGAATATCAGAAAATATTTTTTATGATGTTGGGCATAATTATGATGGTATAAAAAGAACGCTTGAGGCATTAAAAAAAATGTATCCTAAATATTACATTTATGGATTATTTTGTATAAAAAAAGAAAAAGATTTAGATAGTATTTATATTTTATTGCAATATTTTAAAAAACTTTATGTTTGTCAGGATAAAAATAAGTTATTGGTTAATGTTGAAAAATTATCAAAAAAATTAAAATCGTTTAATTTAGAAAGTAATCCAGTTGATTCTGTTAAAAGCGGGTCAAGAATACTTCAAAAAATAGTTGATAAAAAAAGCATCGGTTTAATTTTTGGTTCTCATTACATCGCTTATGAGGTTTTTGACACATTTGAAATATCTTTTGACTACTATAATATTTAATGTAATTTTATGGTGTCCCGTTGTTCCCGCGGAGTCTATTAATTTTATTATTCCTTAAAGTTATGTATAGGTTTTAAATATATGGATCTAAATGAATTACAATCTTTGAATATTCGTGAATTAACGAAGTTAGCACAAAAATTAAATATAGAGAATGGAGTTGCAGGTCTAAATAAGCAATCCCTTATAATAAAAATATTGGAGGCTAATAGCAAACAAGATGGTGCCTTTTCTGCTAGAGGTGTTTTAGAGGTAATGCAGGATGGCTATGGGTTTTTGCGTTCTCCTGATTTTAATTATATGCCTGGTCCCGATGATATTTATGTTAGCCCATCTCAGATTAAACGCTTTAATTTAAAAACAGGGCATTTAATTTCGGGTCAAATTAGACCACCAAAATCTAAAGAAAGATTTTATGCTCTTTTAAAAGTGGAATCTATTAATGAAGAACCTATTGAAAAGCTTAAAGAAGTTATATTGTTTGATAACTTTACTCCTTTATACCCCGAAGACAAGTTCAATTTGGAAATGAAAGGAAATGATTTGTCAATGAGAATTATGGATTTGGTATCACCTATTGGTAAAGGTCAAAGAGGCTTAATTGTTGCTCAGCCAAAAACAGGAAAAACAATCTTGCTCCAAAAGTTAGCTAATGCAATTAGTGATAATCATCCAGAAACAAAAAGGATTGTTTTGCTTATTGATGAAAGGCCAGAAGAAGTTACTGATATGAAAAGAAATGTAAATGCTGAGGTTATTAGTTCTACTTTTGATGAGCCACCTGAGCGTCATGTTTCAGTAGCTGATATGGTATTGCAAAAAGCAAAAAGAATGGTAGAGTATGGAAAGGATGTTGTTATATTGCTTGATAGTATAACACGTTTAGCTAGAGCGCATAATGCTGTGATACCACATAGTGGAAAGATTCTTTCTGGTGGAGTAGATTTTAATGCTTTAAAAAAACCAAAACAATTTTTTGGTGCGGCTAGAAACACAGAAGAAGGTGGTAGTCTTACAATTGTCTCTACAGCTCTTATTGATACAGGTAGTAGAGCAGATGAGGTAATTTTTGAAGAATTTAAAGGTACAGGTAATATGGAATTAGTTCTAGATAGACGTTTAAGTGATCGTCGTGTCTATCCTGCGTTTGATATAATTCGCTCTGGGACCAGAAAGGAAGAATTATTATTAGGTCGGAAAGAATTAGGTAGAATGTGGATTCTTCGTAAATTATTAAATGATATGAAAGTAGAAGAAGCTATGTCTTTTATGCAAGATAGAATGAAACGTACAAAAACTAATAGTGAATTTTTAGATACAATGAGCCAATGATTTTCTAAGAAAATAATTTATAAAAAATGAGTGATTTATTTCCTAACATAAAAACCGTTGTTGTAAGGATCGTCACAGATAAACCTGTTCGCAAAACTCCATATCAAGTTAAGGGAGTTATAATGCGAAAATATCCAAGTGAAAGAGTTATCCCAATGCTTGATGGTTCCTATAGAGATAAGTTTTTATATCCACGGGTTCAAGTAAAAATATTAAATGAAGATATTTATATTATTGGTGTCAAGGAGGGCGTTGATCCAGTATTATCTTTAGTTGATAACCTAACAGAATTAGATTTTGGTAATATTACTTTTTCTATTAAAGATTTTGATATAAAAAATGATGAACAGCAATTCATATTCTCTGAACAAATATTGAGATATAGTTTTGTTACTCCTTGGGTAGCTCTTAACAAGGTAACTTCTGGAAAATATAAATCTTTATCTAATAAGAAAAAAATTATTTATCTCAATCAATTATTAGGTCAAAATTTAATTTTTTTAGCTAATGAAGTAGGTGCTTCAATAGAAAATGGAATATATGCTAAAGTTACAATTCATAATTTGGTTCCAAAGCATGTTGATGATAATAAATGGAAGGCATTTCAAGGAGAATTTAAAAGCAATATTATATTACCAAACTATATAGGTCTTGGTAATGGTATAACGCGTGGTTTTGGTTCAATTTATAAAGAGATTAATACTGGTAAAAAAATTGATAAAGAAAAATTATCTGATCAAGATAAAGATTTGTTTTTTACTATTGAGGATTTAAAATCAAAAAATAAACATTTTAAATCACGGTTTAAAACCAATAAAAATCATAAAAATAAAAAATGGAAGAAACAAAAAAGATCAAAAAATATACATAATTCACAAAATAAAAGATCTTATAGTAAACACAATAATCATTCTAATAAAACAAAAGAAATATTTTCAAATAATACAGATGGTAATTTTATCCAAGAAGATAAGTTCTCTGATAATATAGACGATCAAAGATTTAACACGGAAAAGCATCATAAAAAACAACACAAATTTTAAATTTTCTAATAGAGTAGAAAAAATAAAACCATCCTTTACTCTTCAAATGGCGACCGTAGCTGCAGAAATGAAGTCTCAAGGCTTAGATATTATAAACTTTTCAGTCGGTGAACCAGACTTTAATACTCCTAACCATATTATAACTGCTGGGAAAATGGCTATGGATAAAGGATATACAAAATATACAGCGGGCCCTGGAATGATAGAATTTAGAGAGGCTGTTTGTCAAAAATTGGAAAGAGAAAATAATATTATTTATAATCCAAATAATATTTTGGTTTCTAATGGAGAAAAACAAAGTTTATATACTGCTTGTCAAGCTTTGTTTGATAAAGGTGATGAAGTAATTGTTTGTAGACCATACTGGGTATCTTTTCCAGAATTTGTCCATCTTTCTGATGCTACTCCTGTAATAGTAAATACGATAGCAAAAAATAATTTCGAGGTTGATTTTGATGATCTGCTTCAAAAAATATCAAATAAAACAAAAGGTATTATTATTAATACACCATCAAATCCAACTGGTGGAGTATGGAGAGATGATGCAATTATTGAATTGTTAAAAATAGCTAAGCGTCACAATTGGATAGTTATATCTGATGAGTGTTATGAGAGATTAGTTTATAATGGCAAGTTTAATAGTACTGAAAAATTAAATAGAGATTATAACCTTGGGGCTAGTGTTTTAACATGCATGAGTTTATCTAAAACATATGCAATGACAGGATGGAGAATTGGATATTCGGCTGGATCTAAAGAAATCATTAAAGCAATGGCAAAATTGCAGGGCCAAGCTACCTCTTGTGCAAATTCTATTGGTCAATTTGCAGGGATTGAAGCTTTAAATGGTGATCAAAAGTGTGTTAAGGAAATGTTAAATTTATTTAGAGAAAGAAGAGATTTTATTATTAAACTATTGAATAAATTACCAGGAATAAATTGTTCTATCCCTCAGGGCGCATTTTATGCATTTCCAGATTTTAGTTATTATTTAAATCGACGATCGGAAAGAAAGTTATTAAAAGACACTTTTGATATTTCAGAGTATATTTTAAGTGCATCTAATGTGGTTACTGTACCAGGTGATGGTTTTGGAGCACCAGGGCATATTCGTTTTTCTTATGCCACGAACAAAGACAATATTAAAAAAGGAATGCAGCTTATTCAACAATCACTTGAAAAGCTGACATAATTAAGGAGAAATTTATGAAGGAAAATGTACACCCAGAAAATTATAGGTTAGTTGTATTTAAAGATACCTCATGTGATTACACTTTTTTAACAAAATCCACTGTAGAAACTACAGAAGTTATTAAATGGGATGATGGTAATGAATATCCATTATGTAAAATTGAAATATCCAATAAATCGCATCCATTTTTTACTGGTAAACAGAATTTGGTTGATACGGCTGGAAGAATAGAAAAATTCAATAAAAAATACGATAGAAAATAAAACTTTATTTTTTTAATTGTATTTAAGAGAGGTGATATTATGATTTCATCTCATATCATGTAGTAAAATTTATATTAAAAAAATACTAATAATCCCATTGTCTAAACTTGATGATTTAATATATCAATGTAATTAAAACTATAGAAGAGGATTGCTATTGAAAGAAAAACTTATTGAGATTATTGAAAAATATCATCATTTAACAGAGCAAATGACCAAACCAGAGATTTTAACTAATCAAGATCAGTTAACATTAATAGCAAAAGAGCATAGTGCACTTGAAAAGATTGTTAAAGTAGGCACTGAATATATTTCTATTTTAAAACAAATTGATGAAAGTAATGAAATTCTTAAGGATGATGATGAAGAATTAAAAGATATGGCCAAGGAAGAATTAGTCACCCTTGACAATAGAAAGTCTAATTTAGAAGAAAAATTAAAAGTCCTTCTATTACCAAAAGATCCTAATGATGACAAAAATTTAATTTTAGAAATCCGTGCTGGTACTGGTGGAGATGAGGCGGCGTTATTTGCTTCAGATTTATATAGGATATATACCCGATATGCTGAAAGAAAAAATTGGAAATGTAAGGTAATGGATTCATCGGATACAGGTATTGGTGGTATTAAAGAGGCAATAATTTCTATCAATGGTAAAGGTGCTTTTGGTATGTTAAAATATGAAAGTGGTGTTCATCGTGTTCAACGTGTCCCTAAGACTGAAACTAGCGGTCGTGTGCATACTTCTGCTGCAACTATAGCGGTACTGCCTGAGGCAGAAGATGTTGATATTGATATTAATGAAGGTGATTTGAAAATTGATACCTATCGTGCAAGTGGTGCTGGAGGTCAGCATGTTAATAAAACTGAATCTGCTATTAGAATTACTCATATCCCTACTGGAATGGTTGTTACTTGTCAAGATGAATCATCCCAACATAAAAATCGTTCAGCTGCACTTAAAGTATTAAAAGCTAGATTATTATCAGCAGAACAACAAAAAGTTGCTAATGAAAGGGCTGCTGAAAGAAAGAGTCTTGTATCCACAGGTGACCGATCAGCTAAAATTAGGACTTATAATTTTCCACAAGGAAGAATTACGGATCATCGTATTAATTTTACATCATATCGTTTAAGCGAAGTTTTAGATGGAGATCTTACAGAATTGATTGAAAAACTTAAGATTGCCGAACAACAAGAATTAATGGCTTCAAATATTAAATAAATATTTTTAATTATTGTAAACTATAAAAATGTCCAAAATATGGAGAGTTATTGATATTATTGATTGGGCAGAATCATATTTTTATAAAAAAAATTTTAATAACCCAAGATTAGAAATAGAGTGGTTTTTACGTTCAATATTAAATTGTAGTAAATTAGATATTTATTTACGTTTTGAAGAACCTTTAACCCAAAGCCAATTAATTATTTTAAAACAATGGGTAAAAAGGCGTGTTAAACATGAACCACTTCAATATATAACAGGAACTTGTGAGTTTTATGGCCGAGAATTTAAAATTTCATCTAAAGTTCTTATCCCTAGACAAGAGACAGAAAGGCTTGTAGATATCGTTATTAAAAAAATAAAAAATATAGATAATCCTACAATATTAGATATTGGTACTGGCTCTGGGTGCATTGCTTCTACATTAGCTTTAGAACGATCAGATTCAAATATATTAGGGATTGATATTTCTTCAGATGCAATTAATATAGCAGAGAAAAATAAATCTATATTTTCATTAAATAATGTATATTTTAGAAATATGGATATTTTGAATGAACTACCTTTAAAAAAATTTGATATTATAGTTTCAAATCCACCATATGTTTCAATAAAAGAAATGACTTATCTCATGCAAGAAGTAAGAGATTATGAGCCGAAAATTGCATTAACAGATTTTAATAATGGTTTAATGTTCTACAAAAGAATTGCTAAGATTAGTAGGGAAATTTTAAAGCCTGGATCTTGGATCATTCTTGAGGTTGGTTTAAATGAGCACTCTGATAAAGTTAAATCGATATTCAATGATATGGATTATAATAATCTTGACTTAATTAAGGATTACAATGGAGATGATAGAGTTTTTATTGCTAAAGTATAGATTGTTAAATAAAAAATTTTAAAATTGAATTAATATTTAAAAAAATGAAACAATTATATTATTATTTTAAAATTATTCGACCTCTTAATGTTTTTATTTCTGGTGTTGCAGTAATTTTTTCTGTTACTATTCTAAATAACCTCCACAAGTTTTCAACTTTAGTTTTAACAACTTTAGTGGTTATGTTTTTTACATCTGCTGCAAATATTATTAATGATGTGATGGATTTGCAAATTGATAAAATTAATCGTCCTTTAAGACCCATCCCTAGTGGTAAAGTAAAACAAAATATAGCCTTGCAATTCAGCTTTTATCTTTTTTTAATTGGTTCTGTGCTGTGTCTTCAATTATCAAATGCCGCTATATTTATTGGCGTTCTTATATCAATGCCAATAATGATTATCTATAGTACTCATTTAAAAGGGATACCATTAATTGGTAATATCGCAGTTTCTTTAGTGATTGGTTTATCTTTTTTATTTTGTGGTGCTGCATTTGGTAATATTTATTCTTTGTGGGTTCCATGTATATTGGCATTTGGATTAACATTAGTTAGAGAATTGATAAAAGATATATCAGACTTACATGGAGATAAGTCTATAGGGTATAATACATTTCCAATAAAATATGGTATAAATAACACAAAAAAACTGGTTTTATTTTTATCTTTTTTTCTAGGTTTATTCGCTATAATACCATATTATAATAATTATTATAGTTTTTGGTATATTATAATTGTTTTGATAGGCGTTGAGATCCCTTTAATAGTTGTTGTCTTTTTATTATATATTAAACCAGGTATTCCATCTGCAATATTTGGTGCTAAAATTTTAAAATTTAGTACTATTATGGGTCTTTTCGCTATTTATATAGGTTCAATTTTATGATTTCAGAATTTGTTCATTTACATAATCATTCAGATTATAGTTTATTAGATGGAGCGCAACGTATTGATCAGTTGATTAATACTATAGATGATTTGAATATGGATTCAGTTGCACTTACTGAACATGGGAATATGTTTAGTGTTTTACCATATTATAAGGAAGCAAAGAAATCTGGAATAAAACCAATAATAGGTTGTGAAATATATGTAGCTGTAGGATCTCGATTTGAAAAAAAGACACGTGTAGATGGAGGATGGGGGAATAATCATTTAATATTATTAGCTCAAAATTTTATTGGATATAAAAATTTAATGAAATTAGTAACAGCTGGATATCTTGAAGGTTTTTATTATAGGCCAAGAATAGATATGGATTTATTACGAAAATATAGTGATGGTCTTATTTGTATGTCTGCATGTCTTAAAGGAATCGTTCCTGAAAAAATGCTGCGTGGAGATTTTGATGGAGCAAAAAAAGAAGCTTTGTTGTTTTCAGAGATTTTTCCAAATCGTTATTATCTTGAAATCCAAAATCATGGGATAGCCGAAGAAGAACAAAATATTATTAATATGAAAAAATTATCGCGTGAATTAAATATACCATTAGTTTGTACAAATGATGCTCATTATGCAAAGCAATCACATTGGGAAGCGCATGATATTCATATTTGTTTGGGTACGGGTAAAGAAAGAAGTGATCCTAATAGATTGCGATATGCAACACCTGAGTTTTATTTTAAATCACAAGATGAGATGCATAAGTTATTTAAGGAGTTTCCTGAGGCAATTGAAAATACAAGGAAAATAGCTGATAGCATTGATATGACATTGCCGATAGGGGAATCTCATTTACCTAATTTCCCTATTCCATCAGAATCCAATACTTCTGACCCTGATGAATATTTGCAATCTATCACAGAACTAGGAGCTAAAGAAAAGTATGGAGAGATTACCCCAGAAATTAAAAATCGGATGGGGCATGAATTACGAGTAATTAAAAATATGGGTTTCGCGGGATATTTTCTTATTACTGCAGATTTTGTTAAGTATGCAAAAAACTCCAATATTCCTGTTGGTCCTGGTCGAGGATCAGCTGCGGGTAGTCTTGTATCATATGCGCTTGGGATTACAAGTGTTGACCCTTTAAAGCATGATTTACTTTTTGAACGGTTTTTAAATCCAGATAGGATAAGTATGCCAGATATTGATATTGATTTTTGTATAGAGCGAAGAGGGGAAGTAATTAATTATATTAAAGATCAATATGGTGAAAATTCGGTAACTCAGATAATCACATTTGGTAAAATGAAGGCCAAGCAAGTTGTTAGAGATGTTGGTAGAGTAATGGGCTACAGTTTTTCTGAAGTAGATAAAATTGCTAAAGCCATACCAAATGAGTTAAATATAACTTTAGATAAAGCATTAAATAAAAGCCCTGAATTAATGAAAATGGCTGAAGGAGATTTTAAAGAATTAATTAATCATTCAAAGGTTCTTGAAGGAATGAATCGTCATGCATCTATTCATGCAGCAGGCGTAGTTATTGCACCGGGTGATTTAACTGATTTTATACCATTATATAAGTCTAACACAGATGATGTTACAAGTCAATATGATATGAAAGGCCTTGAAGAATTAGGCCTTTTAAAAATGGATTTTTTAGGACTAAGAAATCTTACTGTTATAGATAAGGCATTAGGTTTAATTCAAGCAAAAGGAGATTCAATTGATTTAGAGAAATTATCATTTAATGATTCAAAGGTTTACGAATTATTTACTAAAGGTCATACCATTGGTGTTTTTCAGTTTGAATCTTCTGGAATGCGGGAGTTTTTAAAAAAACTTAAACCCACAGTATTAGAAGATCTAATCGCAATGAATGCTTTATATCGTCCAGGACCTATGGAGAATATTGATAATTTTATTAATCGTAAACATGGAAAAAAGGAAATTAAATATTCTCATAAATTACTTGAGCCTATCCTTAAGGAGACCTATGGTATAATTGTTTATCAAGAACAGGTTATGCAAATTGCAAATGAAGTTGCAGGTTTTACTTTAGCTGAAGCAGATATAATGCGTAGAGCAATGGGAAAAAAGATTAAATCTTTAATGGAAGAATTATCAATTAAATTTGTTGCAGGTTCAGAAAAAAATGGAATAAAAAAGAAAAAGTCAGAAGAAATTTTTCTTCTTATAGAAAAATTCGCTCAATATGGGTTTAATAAAAGTCATTCTACTGCATATGCATATATTGCTTACCAGACAGCATGGTTAAAAGTGCATTATCCTGCAGAATTTATGAGTGCTAATTTGACAAGTGAAATGAGGAATATTGATAGAGTGGTGGTTCTTATTAATGAATGTAAAAAAATGGGCATTGATGTTAAACCTCCAGATATAAATGTTTCTTTTGAAGATTTTAGACCCATTACAGATTCTAGCATATCATATGGATTAAATGCTATAAAAAATGTAGGAAAAAAGGCGCTTGAAACTATAATTCATGAACGAGATAAAAATGGAAAATATTTAACGATTTTTGATTTATGTGCTAGAGTTGATCAGCAAAAGGTAAATAAAAGAGTATTAGAGAGTTTAATAATGTCAGGTAGTCTTGATTCATTTGAAGGTAATCGTTCCCAAAACTTTTTAGCTGTTGATGTTGCTATAAAATATGGTCACCAAATGCAAAGCGAAAAGGATCGAAATCAGGTAGATTTATTTGGCTCTCAAACTGAACAAGAGGCTTTAATAAAAACACCAACCTTACAAGATAATCCCGAATGGCTTGAAAAAGAATCGTTGGCAAATGAATTAGAAGTTTTAGGTCTTTATGTTTCTGGGCATCCATTATTAGAACATTCAGCGGATTTGGAAGAGTTCACCACAATTGATTTTGAAGAAGATCACGAAATTTCTAATAATGATATTATTACTGTTGGGGGTATGATTACTAGAATTGTTAGACGTTTTGATAAAAGAAATAGAGAAATGGCTTTTTTTGATATGGATTGTTTAGGGGGCCATGCAGAGGTTGTATCTTTTAGTGATTCTTATGCAGCTTACGGAGATTTGATAAATGAAGGAAATGTTGTATTTGTTAGAGGAAAGCCTTCGGAGACATCAGATTTTTCTGATTTAAAAATAATTAGTGATGAAATTATTCCAGTAAAAAATGTTAGAAATCGATTATCACAAAGGATCAATATACAATTCTCTTCTGGTGATACTGGATCTAAAGATATTGATGATTTGATGGCTATTTGTAAAGAGAATAAAGGAGATTGTAAATTAATTTTTCATTTACCTAATCAAGGATCTTCTCGTCCTTTGAAAGTTTTAGCACATAACATAGCAGTTTCATCTACAAATAATTTTATTAGTGTTCTTAGGTCTAAATATGGTAAGGATAATGTTTGGATAGATTAATTTATGGTCACTGTTATTCAAAGATGTATTAGTGCTAACGTAAAAATTAAAAACAAAATAATTGCAGAAATTGATCAAGGTGCCGTGATATTACTTGGTATAGTAGAAGGGGATCAATTTGAAGATGCAGATTATATAGCCAATAAATTTGCTATGCTTCGAATTTATAATGATCATAATAATAAAATGAATCTGTCAATTAAGGAAATTAAAGGTTCGGTTTTAGTTATTAGTCAATTTACTTTATGTGCTAGTTTAGATAAGGGACGGAGACCAAGTTTTTTAAATGCAGCTTCACCATCTGTTGGAGAAGAATTATATCAATATTTTATATCCACATTGATTGAAAATAATATTCAAGTAAAAACGGGAAAATTTGGAGCTGATATGGATGTCGAATTAATTAATCAGGGTCCAGCAACTTTTATTTTAGATAGTAAAAGTTAAGCTTTTGAAATTAAACTTGGTTATGAATTAAAATTGTACTCTCGTAACTTATATGAGCATGAAAAGAAAAATACGTATTGTTATGGCAAAACCAGGCTTAGATGGTCATGATAGAGGTATTAAAGTCTTAGCTTCAGCATATAGAGACGCTGGAATGGAAGTGATTTATTTAGGTTTGCGTCAAACTCCAGAAATGATTGTTGCTGCTGCACTACAAGAAGATGCAGATGTAATAGCATTATCTAGTTTAAATAATGCTCATAACACTATTTTTTCAGATGTTTTAGATTTAATGAACAAAAATCAATTAAAAGATGTTCTTTTAGTAGGTGGTGGAATTATTCCTAAAAACGATGTGGTATTACTTGAAAATAAAGGTGTTGGAAAACTTTTTGGCCCAGGTACTCCAGTTCAAGAAACAGTAGATTATATAATTGATTGGGTTAATAAAAATAGAAGATAATATGGACTTAAATAATCAGATAGAATTAGAGCTTTATTTTGCAGATCATTTTGATACTATATTATTTCCAGTTTTAGCAAAAATATATTTTGATAAAAATGATATAAGTCGTGCTAGAAAAGTTTGTGATATTGGTCTAAAGTATAATAATAATGATGCTGCTGGTTTATTCCTTTTGGCAAATATAGAGAAAGTTGAAGGGAACCTAAAAAAAGCTGAAAAGTTATATGAAAATGTTTTACTATATTCGCCTCATCATTTATCAGCTGCACTAGAATTATGTGAGATTCAGACAATTCTTGGAAGAGCAAAGAGCCGCCTACTTAAATCTTGGAAATATGTTCTTCGACTAGACCCGAACCATAAAACAGCTCAAGATTTTATTTTAAAAATTGAAGGTAATAAAAAACCATTATCTAAAGGTAAAAAGCAGACTTCTAAAGGTAAAAAAATTATTATAGAATCAGTAAAAAATTCTCCAATTATCAAAAAAAAGGATACTCCTTCAAAAATTACGATTGAAGAATATTCAGACCCGCTTAAAATTAGCCCTAGGCTTGCTACTTTTACATTGGTATCTGTTCTAAAGAATCAAGGTCTGTTTTCTCAAGCATTAGAAGTTTTAGATGAGTTAGAAAAAAAGGGGGAAAGCAAAAAGTTGATTGCGCTTGAAAGAGATACCATTGAAGATTTGATTCAAAATTTAAAAAAGGAGTAAGTCGTAGTGTCTACAAAAATTTATACAAAGAGACAACAAAACCTTAGAAATGTTTTAGATAAAAAGAGCTTAGATGGAATGTTAATTACCAATTTAACTAATGTACGTTATATTTCTGGTTTTACTGGTTCTGCTGCTTCATGTTTGTTTACCCCTGAAGGACAATATTTTATAACAGATGGTCGTTATATTGAACAGTCAAAAAATCAAGTTATAGGTTTTGAACGATTTATTGGGATGGATACTCACTTACAACAGATTAAGGATAATAATTTAAATCCAAATGGGTTAAATCTGGCTTTTGAAGGTGATCATATGAGTTATACATTATATGAAAATATGATGTCTCTGTTTCCAAATACAAGATGGACTAATTCATCAATGATTTTAGAAGATTTAGCATCAGTTAAAGATAAGATGGAATTAGATTGTATACGTACTGCTGTTGAAGTTACAGATAAAGTTTATGATGAAATTTTATCTATGCTTCGTCCTGGTTTTACTGAAAAACAAGTTGCAAATACTATGGTTGCTAAGTATCGAGAATATGCGGAAGGTGAGGCATATTCTCCTATTGTTGCAACTGGACCAAATGGTGCTCTTCCTCATGCTATACCTACAGAAAGAGAATTTAAAAAAGGAGATTTTGTAGTTATTGATGCTGCTGCAAAATATGCAGGTTATCACGCAGATATGACTAGAACGCCTGTTATCGGTGAGGCTACAGAAAAGCATAGAGAAGTATATGCTATAGTAAAAGAAGCTCAAAAAAGAGGATGTGATATTGCTAAAGCTGGTGTTCCTTGTAAAGTTGTTGATGCAGCTACAAGGGATTATATTAAAGAAATGGGTTATGGAGAATATTATACACATGGTACTGGACATGGTTTAGGACTTGAGATACATACTTCACCAAGGTTTAGTCCTCAAAGTAAGCAAGTGTTAGAATCCAATAATGTTATGACAATTGAGCCTGGAATATATATCGCTGGTTGGGGTGGAGTTAGAATTGAAGATGATGTCATCATTGGTAATAAAGGCTGCGAAATTTTGAATAAAACTACCAAGGATTTAGTTGTTTTAAACTAACCATAATCTATTTTAGATCTCGAAGGTGGATATTTACTCTAACCCCCAACTATATGATTCCATACATGCTAACTACAAATGGGATTATAAATTGATCAAAAGTTTTGCTAAAAAATATAAAGGTCCTGTTCTAGAGTTAGCCTCAGGAACTGGAAGACTAGCATATCCAATTATTAAATTAGGGCTTGATTATACTGGACTAGAATTAAGTAAAGATTTTTTGAAATTAGCAAACAGTAAACTTGGGAATAAAGGAAATTTTATTTTTGGGGATATGCGTAAATTTAATTTAGAATCAAATTTTGATTTTATTTTTATTGGTTTTAATTCCTTCTTACATAATCTTACGATAGCGGATGCAAAAAGTTGTCTAAAATGTGTTCTAAGCCATTTAAGTCCTAAAGGAAAATTTTTATTATCTATTTTTGTGCCTGATCCAGAATTTTTATACAGAGATGCAAATAAACTATATCCTGCTACAGATTTTTTTCAATTTGAAAATTCTCAATGTCGTATTTTGGAAACAAATGATTATGATCCAGGGACACAGATAAATAAATTGACCTGGTATATCGAGAAAAACGGGAAGATGGATTTGAAAAAATACAATTATAGCATGAGAATGTTTTACCCGCATGAAATGGATATTTTATTTCAAGAAGAAGGATTCATAATAGAGGATAAATTTGGGAACTATGATCTTTCTCCGCTAGGTCAAGAGCGTGATATGCAAATCTATATATGTAGAAAACAGTAATGCTGGATATCTCTTTATCCGTGAAGAGTCTTTTGAAAAAAGACCCGACACTTCAAGATCTTTTTTACGATCCTCCAATTGCAAACCTTCATCCAGAAAGTAACTATTTTCAGTCAATAGTAAGGTCCATTATATACCAGCAGCTAAGTGGAAAAGCTGCCAAAAAAATTCATGAAAGATTTATAGCCCTTTTTAAATTGGATAAATATCCTACACCAAAAGATGTATTAAATATATCTGAGGAACAACTTAGGACTGCAGGGTTATCTTATATGAAAGCCGGATACATTAAGAACGTAGCTATCTATTTTTTAGAAAACCCATGTATAAATTCAGTTCTCGATCAAAAAAATGACCAAGAGATTATTGATCTTGTCTCATCTATAAAAGGCGTTGGTGTGTGGACTGTACAAATGTTTTTGATGTTTACATTGAATAGACCAGATGTGTTTCCAGTCACTGATTTAGCTTTGCAAAAAGGTTATTCGGCTTATTATAAGAAAAAAAAACTAGTAGACCCGAAAAAAATGATGGATCACTCCAAAGAATGGATTCCACATAGAACAACAATGAGTCTCTATTTCTGGAGATATTTGGAGGGACCTTTTGAATGGTAAAAAGATAACAACGATAGTATTTGATATTGGTGGAGTTCTTTTGGACATTCATCCTGAGAGGACATATCAGTATATTAGTGACTCAACTGATATAAACATTGACGTTGTAAAAAATAGATTCCCTTGGGATGCCCATGATGAGTATGAAAGAGGCAATCTTACTAATAAAGAATGGTTTTTTGCTTTTCGTGACTCTTTGCCACAGCCCTGCTGCTTAAAAGAAATAGATTTTTGGAAGGGATGGTCTTTATTACTAG
>PAPB01000006.1 GCA_002708715.1 Fidelibacterota bacterium
TTGGTGATAAATGTGGTGCTCATACGTTTCCTTATATAGAAGTAAAAAACCCTACCGCAAAAATGGAGCATGAAGCTACAACATCAAATATTGGGGAAGACCAGTTGTTTTATTGTGCCCAAAGAGGAATTTCCGTTGATGATGCAGTGTCGATGATTGTAAATGGATTTTGCAAAGAGGTGTTTAATGAATTACCAATGGAATTTGCAGTCGAAGCTACCAAATTAATGGAAGTAACCTTAGAAGGAAGTGTAGGGTAATACCCCTTCACCTTTAAAAATGTTAGAGATCAAGAACCTTCGGGCTGAGGTAAATAGAAAACCCATACTAAAAGGAATAAACCTAACTATTAAAGAAGGTGAAATTCATGCAGTTATGGGTAAAAATGGATCAGGGAAAAGTACACTTTCTAATATCGTCACTGGAAAAGAAGGATATGATATAATAAATGGTGATATAAAATTTGAAAATGAATCTATCCTAGACTGGTCACCTGAAAAAAGATCACTGAATGGTATTTTTATGTCTTTCCAATACCCAGTTGTTATGCCAGGTGTAAACAATACCTATTTTTTAAAAGCTGCACTTAACGCAAAAAGGAAGTATAACGGGGAAGAAGAATTAGACGCTGCTAGTTTTCTAAAAATAATCAAAGAAAAACTAAAAGAACTAAAAATGGATCCATCCTATTTGCAACGCGCTGTTAATGATGGTTTTTCTGGAGGAGAAAAGAAAAGAAACGAAATTCTTCAGATGCTTACACTTGAACCCAAATTAGCCTTATTAGATGAAACAGATTCTGGACTTGACATTGATGCTTTGAAAATTATTTCTGATGGAGTTAATAAATCAAGATCATCAAAACGTTCTTTCTTAGTCATCACACACTATCAAAGATTATTAAAATATATTGAGCCTGATGTTGTTCATGTCCTTATTGATGGAAGTATTGTTAAATCTGGCAACAAAGATCTAGCACTACAACTTGAAGAAAAAGGATATGGTTGGTTAGAAAAATGAGGGATTCTAATTATGAAGCTGAATTTGAGAAAATTTTGGCAAGGGAGTATTTTTCATCAATTTTTGATCCAATCAGAAAAAATGCTTTCAAACAATTTCTAGATAACGGAATATCGAAAAAATATTGGGAAAATCTTCGTTTTACAAATTTTTCAGCATTAAAGAAAAACATTTTTCGCGTATCTGAAATCTCTGATTCTCACCCTGAAAATTTTAAATATTCTGATACAATCATTAAAGAAAAATATAAAATTGTTTTTTATAATGGTCACTATCAAAGAAATTTGACAAATCTGCCAGATTCAATAAAAATATTAACAAACCTTGAATATTATTCTGAAGCTGCAAAAAAAGTAATGCAACCATCTTACTCTCCTTTTGATTTACTTAACACAGCTTTTATGGATAGCGGAATGTTTTTGATAATTGATAAAAACATAGAGGTCAATAACCCGATTCTTTTGACTTTCATTAATTCAGGAGAAGACCAACTAATGATATCTCCGCGGATTCATATCGATCTTGGAGAATCTAGTTCTATACAATTATTAGAGCATCACTTTGGTTCTGATACAGGAAATTTTTCAAACGCAACTACCTTTTTCACTCTTAAGGAAAATAGTTTTCTAAAGCATATTAGATTACAAATGGACGCAAGGCAAGCCATAAACATGGGAAATATTCATTTAGATCAAGATCAAAACTCAAAATATCATCTTTCTCATTTTGGTCTAGGATCTGATCTAGGTTCTATAAGTTTATGCTCTAACCTTAATGGAAAGGGTGCTGAGTGTCATTTAAGTAGCCTTAGCCTAACTAGTAGGCACCAGCACTTAGACACCCACACACTCATAAATCATAAAAGCTCACATTGTACAAGTTCTCAAAATTTTAAAACTGTTTTGAAAGACTCATCCTCTGGAGTGTTTAATGGGAAAGTAGTAGTAAACAAAAATGCGCATAAAACTAACTCCACCCAATCCAATAAAAATATATTACTTTCAAAAAATTCAAAAATGAATTCCAATCCACAACTTGTGATAGATGCAGATGACGTTAAATGCTCTCATGGTTCTTCAACTGGTGAAATTGATCCAGATGCATTATTCTATTTACGGTCAAGAGGTATAAATGAAAAAACTGCAAAGTCTATTCTAATTCATGGTTTTATTTCTGAAATTTTAGATACAGTAGATAATCACGATTTAAAAAATTTTATAAAAGGTAATTTTGATAAATGGATAGAAAATTAGATTTACCTGCTGGCATTGAAGCGGAGATCAGCAGCCTTCGCGAAACATTCGAAATCTTTGATAATCCAAAAGATAAATTTGTTCAATTAATGGATATGGCAAAAGATCAGAAACCATTTAAACAAGAAGATAGAGTAGAATCAAATAAAATTTACGGCTGCACATCCCAGGCATGGGTAGTAGCAAAAAATAATGGAGATACCACTTTTTCGTTTCGAACTGACTCTGATGCCTTAATCGTAAAAGGCCTCCTGCAAATTTTAGAAAAAGTATTTAATAATAAAACTTCTGATGAAATCCTATCAGTAGATAGCCAGTATATTCTTCATTCGATTGGATTAGAAGGATCTGTCACAAGCCAAAGAAATAATGGTTTTGCTAGCGCAGTAGAAAGAATTCATAAGTTAATCCAATGAACAATATACCAAAAGAATCGATAAGACTATTGAGAGATGTTGATGCTTATATGATCCCCTCAGGAGATGAGGTAAAACTATTAGCAGGAAATTTGGTCAAAGTAACACAAGCTTTAGGTGGTAATTATACAGTAATAATGAATGGGAATATGGTGCAGATCACTTCAGAAAATGCAGATGCATTGGGTATCGAATTAAAAGAAGAAAAAGCTACAAAACCAAAAGGTGATTTAGAGCAACAAATTTGGGATCAATTAAAAACATGTTATGATCCAGAAATACCAGTCAATATTGTTGAATTAGGATTGATATATGATCTTAAGATAGAAGATTCACAAGAAGGAAAAGAAATAATGATAAAGATGACCCTAACAGCTCCTGGTTGCGGTATGGGTCCTGTAATTGCTGATGAAGTAGATAGAAAAGTTAATGGCCTTGAAGGTGTAGAGAATGTTTCAGTTGAATTAGTTTGGGAACCCATGTGGAATAGAGATATGATGAGCGAAGAAGCCCAGTTGGAACTAGGCATGATGTAATGTCACAACTTGCGAGCAAAGTTAAATCTGATTTTCCGATTTTTACCAATTCGGATCTTATATATCTAGACAATGCCTCCACCTCCCAAAAACCACAGGCTGTGCTGGATACTATCAATTCTGTTTACACTAAATCAAACGCCAATGTTCATAGGGCACTATACTCTTTAGGTGCTAAAGCCACAGAAGAGTATGAAGAGTCACGAAAAAAAATAGCCAATTTTATCGGTGCAGATTCTGAAAAAGAAATTATATTCACTAGTGGAGCCACTGAATCTCTAAACTTACTTGCTTATTCTTTAAGCAGTGATCTAAGTCCAGAAGATGAAATACTTATTTCTGAAATGGAACATCATTCTAATATCATACCTTGGCAACAATTAGCAAAAAGAACTGGTGCGAAGATTAAATATATCCCCATTACCCAAAATGGAGAATTAGATTTAAGCGAATCAAATAATTTATTTAACTCAAATACTAAGATAGTATCAATAACTCATGTCTCAAATGTACTTGGCACAATCAACCCCATCGAAAAAATAAGCTCTATTGCACATCAATGTGGTGCTATTATAATTATAGATGGTGCTCAAGGTGCGGCACATAAAAAGATAAATGTCAAAGATTTAGGATGTGATTTCTATGCTTTCTCTGGTCATAAAATGTTAGGACCAACTGGAAGCGGTGTCCTTTGGGGTAAACTTAATTTACTAGATCAAATGGAACCATTTATGAGTGGCGGAGAAATGATAGATAAAGTAACAATGACATCTGCAACTTGGAATGAGGTACCGTATAAATTTGAGGCAGGAACTCCAAACTTCATTCAAGCAATAGGTCTAGGTGCAGCTGTAGAATATTTAGAGTCTATTGGAATGGATGAAATAACAGATCATGAAAAAGAGTTAACTAGATATGCATTAGATAAATTACAAAAAATTCATAATATTAAAATTCATGGTTCTGGAAGTAACCGGATCGGAGTAGTTAGTTTTAATATTGAAAATATACATCCACATGATTTAGCACAATTTTTAAATGAATATAACATAGCATTAAGGGTAGGACACCACTGCGCACAACCACTTTTATCAAAGTTGAATGAAACCGCAACTGCACGTCTAAGTACATATTTATATAATGATGAGCAAGATATTGATAAGTTATGTACAGCTCTACAAGAAATAATAGGATATTTCAAATGAAAACAATACTCTTAGATGATTTTCTTGATAACGGTATCATTCGTGAAAAATCCTTTCGCAAAATGGTAAAAGAACTTGATATGAAAGAATACGATGGTAAAAAAGTTATTATAAAGGGATGTGCTAGTGTTACTGTACCAACCTGGGCATACTTAATTTTAGCATCACAGGTTTCCCAATATGCTAGTAAAATATATTATGGTGAGCCCCGTTATGCTGTTAAAATATTCAATAGGGAAGAATTAAATTAATGTCAAAGCAACGTATTAGCTGGAAAAATTACTTTATGAATATTGCTCGTGAGGTCGCAACTAGGTCTACCTGTGATCGAAAACATGTTGGCGCTGTCATTGTCCGAGATAAAACTATTCTGTCTACAGGATACAACGGAAGTATAAAGGGGCTACCTCATTGCGATGACGCAGGATGTGAAATGGTGGATGGTCATTGCGTTAGGACATCACATGCAGAAGCAAACGCAATAGTGCAAGCTGCCAAAAATGGTGTTGGGATTAATCAATCGGAAATTTATGTAACTGCATCTCCCTGCTATGATTGTTTCAAACTAATTGCAAATGCAGGAATAAAAATAATCTATTATAAAGAATTCTATCGTGACCAACGTATTATTGAAAGATCTAAAGAGGTAGGCATTCAGTTGGTGAGTTTAAAAGATTAAACTTAAGTTTCGGATATGAAAGTCCGAATGGTAAGTTACAAAAGTCAAAATAGTAGCTACGAATTTACTCGATCACTTCACCAAACTGGTTTTAGTGTCTTAACAGATCATCCTATTGATATCAAACTCATTGAATCAGTTTACACTGAATGGAAAACCTTTTTTAATAATCAAAAAAAATATAATTACATCTATGATAGTATTAAACAAGATGGTTATTTCCCTTTAGGTACAGAAAATGCAAAAGGTGCATCTGTAAGCGATATAAAGGAATTTTATCATTTCTATACTTGGGGTAAAGTTCCAGCCAAATTAAGCAATAATACTAAAGCTCTTTTTAACCAACTTGTTACATTAACATCTACACTCCTTTCCTGGATACAAGAACAAACTCCAAACAATGTGAAATCATTATTTTCTATGCCGCTACCAGAGATGATTATAGATAGTAAAACCCATCTTTTAAGAATCATCCACTATCCACCACTTGATGGTACAGAAGAGACTAATGCAATAAGAGGTGGTGCTCATGAAGATATTAATTTAATTACTCTTCTTGTAGCAGGTACAGAGCCCGGTCTGCAAGTTCAAGACATAAATGGTAACTGGCACAATGTAAGCTGTAACCCAGGATCTTTGGCAATTAATTCTGGTGATATGCTTCAAGAAATTTCTGGGAAATATTTTCCATCTACTACGCACCGCGTAGTAAATCCTGATAATAACATAGAGAACAAAAGTCGCTACTCGATGCCTTTATTTCTTCATCCTAAGGATGATGTCATCCTATCAAGTCGTTATACTGCAAGACAATATTTAGATGAAAGATTAAAAGAAATAGGCCTAAAAGATTAAATATGAAAAAATATATAATCTTGGTGTGCTTTTCAATTTGGATAAAAGCAGAAATATTTGATATTTCTATTCCTGAAAATGATACTGCCAACTATAACTATGCTGATTTTCGAATTTGGATAAACGATACAACTGATACACTTCAAGGAATATATTGGTTTATGCATCCAAACAATGGCGATTCTAGAAATATTGTTACTGACACTGCATATCAAAATNTATCTACAAGTCAAAATTTTGCACTTTTAGGTGCTCATATTTATAATATGCATATGAATACTGGTATAGGAGATGCGGTTATTGCAGCAATGGACTCTTTCGCAGTTTTTTCTGAACACCAAGAAATTTCTTTTGTTCCATTTTTTATCAATGGATATTCTTGGGGAGGGCAATTTGCCTATCACTTTACAAAATGGATACCTGAAAGAATAACAGGCTTTATTACCCAAAAAGGTGGATATCATGATACCACAAATGCTGGCCCAGCAATAGAGGTACCNGCTCTCATGATTGTTGCTGAAAATGATCTTGATTACCGAATCGAAAATTTAACGAATATATTTTTAGATCACCGATCAGATGGAGCAAAATGGATCTTGGCAATGGAACCAGGAGTCGGACATACTCTTGTAACGGACTATTCATTTTTAAATACTTTCTTCAATACAGTAGTCAATCTCCGAATCCCAGATAATGTAAATGTATTTGAACCCATTACATTAAATACATTATCAGATAGCATTGGTTGGTTAGGAAATCAAGAAACCTATACTATAGGTTCTTGGGAATGTTACAATGGGAATATTGATTCTTCCTCATGGTTTCCAGCAAGAATTGTCGGCGAGAAATGGCAAAATTTTGTTTATGAATTTCCTGCAGATACTAGTTCCTGTAATCCTTTCTTAGATAGCAGCTATGTGTTTTTTACTGTTGGAATTCATAATATGGATGATGAATCAAATTTTATTGTAACTACAAATAACTCAGATTTAATTGAACAATGTTATGCACAGTTAGCACTTCCTGANAATGATCGCCTNCTACATATCAATGGTTTTCTTNATGAAGGTAATGGTGNAATAAACANTCCGTGGANTTGGCATATAATCCCAAATGAATGGGNATTATCTGAAATGTCTATTGGNAGTTGCAATGGATCTCCTTNTGATGTTGAAAATAATTTGGATTATTGGATAAATAATGTTGGTCAACTTTGTAACTGGGGAAGCTATATTAAGAACGAAATCATATTTGATTGCAATATTAATGAGGTCTCACTTTGGGATAGCTGCTATTCTATAGATAATACTATTGAATTAGATCTCTCAGGAAATAATTTATCTGGACCTATACCTTCAGAGCTTGGTAGCCTAGTAAATCTCAATTATATTAATCTTAGATTTAATGAACTCAGTGGATCTATACCTGAATCCATTGGCAACCTTATTAACCTTACAACCCTGAATTTATCAGATAATTCACTTACAGGAGAGATACCAATAGATCTAGAACATCTAGTTAATCTTGAAAATTTATACTTACATAACAATCAATTTTCTGATGAAGTACCTAACATTTTTTTTGAAATGGATAGTCTGATACATTTAAGTCTGTATGGTAACCAATTAAATGGATTTTTCCCTGAAAGCATATGCAATATTTATAATAATCTAGAATATCTGGAACTCCACTCAAACCAATTTTGTCCTCCTTATCCTAACTGCTTTACCCTTGATGACTTAGGAATACAAGATACCTCAAATTGTGAAATGATATCAATAAACGATAATACAATACTTTCACCATTTAAATTACATGACNTATATCCTAATCCTTTTAATCCCATCACAAATATTCACTACAATATTCCTAATAATTCATCAGTTACTATTACTGTTTACGATATTAAAGGGAGAGCAGTTTATTCATTTTTAGATATGAATAAAATAAAAGGATATCATTCTCTGCAAATCAATGGCTCAGATTGGGTAAGTGGAATTTATTTTATAGAATTAAGATCAAAAAATAATAGACAAATGAAAAAAGTAATGTTAATCAAATAATTTTATTAAGATAATCCTTTAGAAACCATTTCTGCTATATCTAATACTTTTATATTTTCTTCATTCTGTGTTGTCTTAACTCCATCTTCTAACATAATATTACAAAAATTACAAGCAGCAGCCACTGTACTTGCATCAGTATTAACAGCCTGTTTTACGCGATTCTGGTTAATTCTTTCACCCGTCTTTATCTCATACCACATGTTCCCACCTCCTGCTCCACAACAAAAAGACTCAGACTTTGCTTGTTCCATTTCTTTAATCTCTCCATTTCTGAGTACTGATTGCAAAACATTTCTAGGAGCATCGTATTCATTATTGTGTCTACCAAGATAACATGGGTCATGGAATGTAACATCNTCATCAACCCAAGGTTGTGGCTCAATTTTATTTTCTTGAATAAGTTCATCTATAAATTGAGAATGGTGAACAACATCAAGATTGATTCCCATTTCAGCATAGTCATTTTTTAATGTAGTGAAACAATGGGGACACTGAGTAACAATTTTCTTAAAATCATATTGAGAAAAAGTCTCTTTATTTTGNTCTGCCATAGTTTGAAAAAGATATTCATTGCCAATTCTACGTGCAGAATCTCCTGTACACATTTCTTCATTGCCAAGACACGCATAATCAATCTCAGCTTTATTCAATATTTCAGCAACTGATTGGGATATCTCTTTACCTCTGGTGTCATATGCACCACTACATCCTGCCCAGTATAAAACATCAGCTTTTTTCTTTTCACGCATAAGCGGAACATTATATCCATCCATCCATACTTCCCTATCTTGAGGTGATAGTCCCCATGGATTACCGTAGTTTTCCATTTTTTCAAAAGTTTCCATTGCATCTTGCGGGAATTTTGACTCCATCATAACTAAATCTTGTCGCGTCCTTAATATATCTACCATAGGTTCATTTCCAACAGGACACACTTCAACACAGTAACCGCATGTAGTGCAGCTCCATGCGGCTTCTTCCGTTAGCATCCATTCAGTCAAGGGTTTATCAATCAATTGACCTTTTGAAAGAAAATCTAAATTTTCATTCAAAAAATATCGTTTATTTATCTCAATTGCCGATGGTGATAATTCTTTTCCCGTTTCATATGCTGGACATGCATCCTGACACCGACTACACTGTATACAAGCATATCCATCCAATAATTGCGTCTGTGATAGATGTTGAACCTGAGCAGCGCCAAACTGCTCAATACTATCATCCTCAAAATCAATTATTTCTAATGCAGCCATTGATCTTCTATCTGTTGAGGCCATTATATTAATAGGACCCATAAATAGATGAGCGTGCTTTGAAAAAGGGAAATAAGGTAAAAATAANAAAATCAANCCNAGAGCTANCCACCATGTAATATGNTCCATTAAAATAATAGTTTCANAATTCATNCCCATCCANAATTTTGCAACNAGATTTGCCGCAGGCTGAGACCAATCAGAGTTTGAACTTGCAATTTCAAAAGAAGCAGATAAAAATCGTGAACCAACATGAACAATAATAAATGAGCCTACCAATAATGAATCAAATTTCATTCCTTTGACAGCAACCTCTGATAGCATTACAGGTTTTTCAGTAATTAAACGCTTATCTTTTTTGATAAATCTTCTGATTAAAAAATAAAAAACACCTATCAGTACCAATACCGTAAAAATATCTACAAATAGTCTATAGATATCTCCAATAATATGGTTTGGAAAGAATTTAAAGCCTGGAATGAGTCCATACAGAACATCAATAAAATTTACAAGCAAGTATAATGAAAAACCCCAAGCAACTAAAGCATGAATAAANCCTATAATAGGTCGAGTCTTAAAAAGTGTTTTTTGAGAAATAAAAACATTAATACCNNCNCGCCAATTCTTAGCNACCTGTNTCCAATCTATGGGATTTNNTCCTATCCCNATANCCTGAAACATTTTATTAAATGTAAAATANGANGTACCTAAACATCCNATAGCNAANACCACAAAAATTATTTTTTCAATAGTCGTGAGCAAAATATGTCCCTATAGCTTTTTAATAACGTAATAGTAATTATTATAACGTTAACGTAAGATATATCAAAAGTCAAGTAAATTTGATAAAAAGCTTCTTAATTTACATTTTAAGACCTAATTGAAAGGAATAAATAAAAAATCTATTGATTTTTTAAACTTTCAATTAGTTTTGGTATGATTTCTAGAATATCACCTATAACAGCATAGTCTGCTATCTCAAATATTGGGGCATCTTTATCTTTATTAATAGCAAGAATATTTTTCGCACCTTTCATGCCCACAACATGTTGAATTGCACCTGATATGCCTAAAGAAAAATAGAGTTTTGGAGCAACGTTACAACCTGAACTACCAACCTGACGAAAGGAGTCTACCCAACCAGAGTCAACTACAGGTCGACTAGCAGAAACCTCCGCACCTAAAACTTCAGCAAGATCAAAAGCCAGAGGAATATTTTCTTCTTTTTCTATACCTCTTCCAATAGAGACAAGTAACTCAGCGCTCTCTAGGTCCACATCTCCTAATGATTCTTGAAAAGGTTTTTCAGATGTAGAACGTATCATAGAGGCATCAAGAATAACATCAAAATAACGAGAGGAACAGGAGCCTGATTGAATATTTTCTTCATTAAATGCAGCAGATTGGAAGCTAAGAATAATTTGCTCTCTGTTACTCGAAATTGTTGCATTCAGCTTAGCATTTAATACTTGTTTTACAAAACCTTTATCTGACAGCGAAACTATATCTGGAATAAAAGGTATATTTAAATGTGCACTAACCCGAGGCATAAAGTCTCTTGTTTGATAAGTATGTCCAGCTACAATTATTTTAGGAGACTCTTTTTCAATTACCTGTTTAACAACCTCCGTATATCCATCAGCATTATATGTTGAAACTAATTCATCTTCTACAGTAATTATCTCAGAGATATCGTAAGATGATAAAACATTAGAAATTTCACTAGCATTATCACCTATTGCTAATGCTGCGATGCTTCCGCCCAATTGCTGTGCCCCCACAATTGCTTCTTTACTCAGACGATGTAATGAACCTTGACTATCTTCTAATACAACTAAAATATCCATTATCTCAAAATACCTTTATCTCTGATTTTAAAATTTCAATAATACGATCTACTGCCGCATCAGCGTCTGTCTCTATTATCTCTGTTTGTTTTGATGTTTGAGGAACAAAAATATTATCTATATTTTGCGATTGATCCGTATTCAATTCTTGTAAGACACTTTTAATTTCTTTTTTCTTTGCCCCCATAATCCCTTTTAAAGAAGGATAGCGTGGCGTATTTAAACCCGACTGAATACTTATTGATGCAGGGAATGGTAATGTCACCCACTGAAACCATCCAGACTCTAACTCTCTTTTAATCTTAATCTGATCTTTTTCTAATTTTGTTTCTATCGCAAGAGTCGCCGTAGACATACCAAGAATCTCTCCTATTAATACTCCTGTTTGGCCCATGCCAGTGTCATCAGATTGTAAACCAGAAAATATTAAATCAAAATTTTCTTCTTTTAAAACATCTGAAAACTTTTTAGCAATAGAGAGGGGATCTGTTTCTACCTCTTCATTCTCTTCTAAATGAATACCTCTATCTGCACCTTTTGCCAAACCTTCTCTGATTACTTTTTGAACACGAGCAGGTCCCATACTAACAACAACGACTTCAACATCATCTACTTTTTCTTGAATAAGAAGCGCTTCTTCAAGAGCAAAATTATCAGGCGGATTCATTACATAAGTAACAGAAGATTCGTCAACCCAGGTTTGCTTATCATTTAATGGTAAAGCAGATTCCGAACCAGGGACTTGTTTTATTAATACGGCAATTTTCATTTTTATATAAAAGTTAAATATTTGTTTAAAAAATTATTACTTAATTTACAGGTCTTATAACTTGTCAACAAATAAGATGAATGAATTAATTAAACGAATTATCATAGAAGCAGTTTTTATTTTTGGCAGCATCATATTTCTCTATTGCTCTTATATATTATGGGCAAAAAGAAGCTATAGAAATGCTAATAAAACAAAAAAATGAAAATCCTTTGAGATTTGCCTATCTTGACTTAGTTTTAAGCCATAAGGGCTTGTCTATCATGAAGCCAATTTACTATAATTAATCTTACGGAGTTCTTTTTATGAAAAAATTGCTAACAATGTTTTTTATTTTTTCTTTTACTACACCTGTATTTCTGATTGCCCAGTCCATTCAGGCGAATTGGCAATGTACGGCTGCTATTGTAGAATACACGCATGTAGTTAGAGAATTTGAAAGCCCTGAGGATTCTCTATCAGGTTCTCATGCTGTAACAGTATCATGGCCAAGCTCTGCTGCTGCTGCTGCTGGCCAAGGCTACACTCATACCATAGCAGAATATGATATTGGAGATACAGTAACAGTAAATCTAGTCCCTTTAATTAACGAGCAACTCTTAGCATTGTTCGGTGTTACAATGAATGTTGATTTAAATGATGATGGAACGTTTACAATTAATGAGGGAAGTACCTATCCTACTACTGAAGCTGAAAATTGTTCTACTTTTGCAACTGTTCCTGGTGTGTCAGAAAATGGGACATGGACAGGTGGAACTGGTTTTACTCATCCAGATGACCCAAATGCATATTCAATGGGTTGGGGAATTTCTTTATCCTCTGTGTTTGCTCAATTTGGCGCTCCAGATCTTGTTGGTGGACAGTATGGTGTAGATTACGGGGTTGGTACAGATATGGAAAATTGGGGTATGGTAACTGTTGATTATGATGATGCTGACCACACAATCCCTACTGACCTAGAGATCTATTGGGAAGCCCATGATGGTACTGCAAGTGGGCTAGGAGTCAATGACGACGGTCAACTTAATGACTTTTTTGGAGTTTTTGCTTCACCTGGAGACACAGTAACCATTACTAATACTGAAATGTATTTAGCTTATTTACATCCAGACACAAATCTTTGGTATAACTTAAGTTGGACTGGCTCAGATGAACCATTTTCAATTCCAGCTATTGGAGGTACAGGTAATACTGTTAACCCTGATGATCCTACATCGTTTGAAGTAGACCCAATTACAGGCGACACGTTGCCTTCTGGTACCGTGCTAGCTTATAACGGTTATCTTTTTGACCCTGCTGCTGCAGATGGCATCCCATTTAGTGGAGATGAACCTCTTGCACCAACTGGTTACTTTTTCACATATAACTTTTTAGAAGCAGCAGGAATTTTTCCTGCAGTATTACAAGGAATGTTAGTAGCAACAGGTGGTGATTTAACTGTTTCATTAACTGCCGCAGCTGACTCAGTTGCAAGTGTCTATGTTGGTGCTGATACTTCTGCGCTTATAGCAAGCCAAGTAGGTCCTAGCTTAGCTGCTGACTATGTAGCTTGTCTTGGTTCTGGAGCAACAGAAGAGCAATGTGCTGGTATTTTAGAAGCGGGTCCAACAATGACATTAATTGGTGTTCAACAAGCTTGTGGTTATGATGGTAGAGTTGATGATTCTGGGCATGATTATGACCCATATGAGGGTACTGGTCGTTTGGTTTTTGAGGTTGATAATAGCTGCATCATTGATAATACTACCCAAAGAGTTAATACGTTTTGGACAAATACAGCACTTGCAGAACTTGATGAAAGTGCTCCTATTGCTAATAAATTTGAGTTAATGGGTAACTATCCTAATCCGTTCAATCCAGAAACAAAAATAAAATTTGCAACAGAACGTACATCTGATGTTCAGGTAACTATTTACTCATTACTTGGTGAAAAAGTAAATACGATTCAAAATGGACAGCTAAATGCTGGTACTTATAATATATCATGGTATGGACAAGATCAAAATGGTAATAAAGTTCCTAGTGGAGTTTATTTCTATGAAGTTAGATCGGATAACCGTATTGCAAAAGGCAAAATGTTATTATTGAAATAACATAGCCTCATTTTTCAATAAACTAAATAGCCTCGAATTTTTGAGGCTATTTAGTTTATAAATTAATAAAACATGCTTAGATACCTAACAATACTGCTAATATTCTTTTCGAATATCTATGGAATTTCTATAAGCGGCATAGTGTCAGATTCAACAAATGGCTCTCCTTTAATTGGCGCGAATGTAATTATTGAAGGGACTTCACTTGGCGCAGCAACTAGCACTGATGGAAGATATACGATAACTCAAATTTCACCTGGGAATTATACTATAACAGTTTCATATATGGGTTATAAATCATATAAAAAAAATCTCATTTTAGAAGGAAAAGATCCTAAAAAGCTAAATATTTTGATGAGCCCAGAAGCTATACAAATGGAAACTTATGTTGTCACAGCCTCAAGACGCAGAGAAAGAGTTGAAGACGCACCTGCGGCAATATCTGTTATATCTAAAAAAGAAATAAGAAGAGAAAGCAATACCAATTTAGGTGATTATCTAAAAGGAACTAAAGGTATTGACTTTACACAATCTGGTATTGATAGCTATAATATGACTGCCAGAGGTTTTAATTCATCATTTAGCTCTAGACTACTAACTCTAACTGATGGAAGAATGGCTAATGTACCATCATTAAGGTTAACAGCATATAATGTGATACCTGTATCATTTGAAGATGTTGAACAAATTGAAGTTGTACTAGGGCCATCCTCTGCTCTTTATGGCCCGAATGCACACAGTGGAGTGTTAAATATTGTAACTTCCTCCCCACTTAGAAATACTGGTACCAGCATAAATATACAAGGAGGAATGCTTAATCAGGAAAACACAGATCTTTTAAAAAAATTAACTTTTAGAACCGCGCACAAATTTGGAAATCTTGGTTTTAAAGTTTCTGGAGTGGCATTATCTGGACAAGACTGGACCCACATCAATGAAGATGAATATGAAGGTCATGATCCAGCATTTATTGGAAGACCCAATTTAAAAAAAGATAGATTAGATCGAGGAGGACGTCTGGCACCTGAAAATGATAATAACCCTATTTTTAGCGAAGCTATGATTAATCATGTCCCTGGTTCAAATGAATCATGGATTGGACATTATTGGGGAGATTTAATTTCTGCTTCTGGTGGTGAAGATGGTTCTCCGACCATTACTTCTGAAATGGTTGAAGAAGCCTCTTCCGATCCGTTTAACAGATACGAGCTTGATAATGGAACTATTCTGTGGTTTGTTACTGAAGATAAAATTGGTAATTATTATGCTGATGGAAATGATAATGATGGCGATGGATATATTGATGAGCAAATTGATATAGGGATTGATGATGAAGAAGAAGCATGGGTAGATGGAATAGATAATGATGGCGATGGATATATTGATGAGGTTGATGAATTAGGTAGCGCATGGCTAGATAGATTTGGAGTTGTGAGTAACTTAGAAAATTTGAGTTCTGTTACCACTAATTATAGTAACCCTGACTCTAATTGGAGCATTGTAGATGATAAACACAAGTTTGGATTTGGAGATTACACATATGATTCAAATGGGAAAATTGTTTTTGATACCAACAATAATGGAATTTTTGATGATGACTGGGGTTCAAATGGTCTTGACGATGATGGTGATTGGGGACCATATAAAGATAATTTTGGCAATGCATACGATATCCCTTTTGAACCATTCGTTGATCTAAATGGCAATGGTGTCTACGATGCTGATGTCGGTGAAAACTATATATTTGGGACAGTGTTACTGGATTATGGTATAGATGGAATACCAGCTAACGACGAAAATGGAGATGGTGATTATGATGATGATGGTGATATCGCACCTGATTACGGAGAAGGCAACGGTGTTTGGGATGGTGAAACATTTGAAAACTTGAATAATAGTACTATTATAGTTGATGGAGAAAGTGTAGAGACTTGGGATCAATTTGATAATAATGATACTGATGGCAATAACCAACCAAGCCCTGGAGAAAATGGCGTTGATGAATTTGATGAAAAAGATTTTAAAATAAAATATGGAAATCTTGGAAGTATATACAAAGACGCTAATGATGATGGCATTAATGATTTTCCTGACTTTAACGTAAGAAACTATCGATATGATTTACGCATGGATTGGGAACCAAATTCAGATCTAACTGTAAGTCTTTCACATGGATACGCATGGGCTAGAAATATTAATATTACTGGTATAGCAAGATATCTTGCTGATGGATGGGTCTATCGCTATTATCAAGCAAAAACACGATACAAAAACTTTTTCCTTCAAACATACCTTAATTCAAGCTATTCTGGAAATATAGATAGACCAACAAGAAATCTTGCTACAGGAAGTGTGATTTATGATCGATCAAAAAAATTCAGTGCCCAACTACAACATCTCAATGAGTGGAAAAATGGTGACCTTAGATTTGTATGGGGATTGGATTATTTTTTGACTTTGCCTGATACTAGAGGAACAATTTTATCTGATAAAGATCTTCTTGACAGAAGAGATAATAATGGTAATGGCGAAGCAGGTTCACCATATATTTTTGATGATAAAAATGATAACACTTGGTATGATGATGGTGAGGGATATTCTAGATGGGATACAGATAATTTAACCCAATTTGGTGTTCCAAATGATTCAAGTGATAATGATTCTGTACTAGGAGCAATTGCAGACAAACTTGACAATGATTATGATAGTGATGATTTTAATGATCTGAATAATGATGGTTTACCAAATTATGTTGATTCTAATAATAACAACCAATATGACTATGGTGAAGAAATTGAACCAGGTGTTCGTTGGCTGGGACAACAGAATTTTATTGTTTATGCAAATGGGTTAGATGATGATGGAGATGGAAAAATAGATGAAAATATTGACGAGGGTATTGATGAAGCATCTGAAGATAATCGTTATACAGTTAACGAATTTGGTGCCTACTACCAAATAAACTGGAAGCTAAACCCTAAAATCGAGCTAATCCAAGCCACCCGCTTAGATATTCATGATCGATTAACTGATTTTATTGAGTTTAATAATCAAAGCTATGGCTCTGGATACAGTCCATTTAATTGGGACTTAAACTTAGATAAAACAGATGGTTTACAATTATCCCCTAAGATTGGCTTGGCTTATAAACCTAAAGAAAATCAAAATTTTAGGATCACATGGGCTACAGCGTTTAACACACCTACAAATCAAGCATTATTTTTAGATATCTTTGTAACAAGAGTTTCTGTTTTTAAAGTATATGCTCGAGGTGCTGATGGTGGATATGTCTTTCCCCGCGATTCAATAGGAACACCCTACTATTATAGACCATATGAAGGTGTTTATGAACCACTTGACACATCAAACTCTATTTTATTCTACCCTTCTACCGATCCAAAGATTGAAGGATTCTACGGACAAGAAGTAAAAGATCTACCAGAAATAGGTCCAGAGATTGTTAAATCTTGGGAAATAGGTTATAAAGGCAGATTAAACCAAAGAGTATTTGGTACTCTTGATATTTATACTAGTAACTACAGTAGTTTTGTTAGTCCAGTTACATTTATTACACCGATTGTAATAGAAAAATCTGTGCTTGAGACAGATTACAACAATGATGGTGACACCAATAGAATCGAAGATATTATTAGCAATAATATTATTGATACAGATGATTACGATGAATCATTCAACCATTGGAGAAATGGTATTGAAGGTGTGACAGCTATGGATACCATTCCAGGCTACACTCCACCTGTAGTTGTAGGCTATATAAATTATGGTAACGTAAATATGTGGGGATTTGATGCAAGCTTAACAGGATTTATAAATTTAGAATGGTCTATGGATTTAACATACTCTTACCTTGGAATGACTGAATTTTTAAACCCAATCACAAATTCAATTGACCCAATAAATGCACCTAGACATAAAGCTGGAATGAAAATACAATACAACCCCAGAAAATTTCCATTGACAGCTTCATTAAATGGTAGATATGTAGATGGATTCAAATGGTCATCAGGAATATATTTTGGAGATATAAAACCGTACACAGTTTTTGATATACACTTAGGCTATAAAATCAATGATATTATAAAAGCAAATTTTACGGTTTCAAATTTGTTAAACTATAAACATACAGAAATTATTGGTGGACCATCTATAGGAAGGGTCGCACTTCTACGTTTTACTACAACTTTTTAATCTTATCACATAAAACTATTTATAAATAACAACCCACCGCATTATTTTTTCCATAATTACTATACCTCAAGTAACTGTCCTTTTAGTTGCATTCTAACGAATACGTAAGTTAATTTACTATAAAGTAATTATGTCTAAAGAAATTCTATACACAGTACCTCAATTATCTAAAGAATTACATATTACTGAAAGAACAATAAGATTTTACGAATCCAAAGATCTAATAAAACCAAGTCGCGCTGGCAATACTAGAATTTTTAATTATAAGGACAGGGCTCGTTTATTGATAATCTTACGTGCTAAAAAATTAGGCTTTTCTTTAAATGATATAAAAACTTACCTTGATTTGTATGATGTTGATCCAACACATAAAAAACAATCCAAGAATGCTTTAAAAGCCATCACCCAACGTCTAAGCCAACTGGAAGATCAAAAAAAAGAGATCCTTCTTACTATCAAAGAATTAAGATCATTAAAAAATGATATCGAGGACTCATTAAATCATCAATAATGCAATCAAAATACTCTAAGAATTATTCAATAGCTGTTCTTGGGAGTGGCTTAATGGGACATGGAATTGCATATGCAGCTGCTATTTCAGGGTTTGAGGTGCTAATACTTGATTTAACAAAAGATGTAGCAAATATAGGCTTAGAAAAGATACACACCCTATTAGAAAAAGATCTTAAAAACAATCTAATTTCAAAACAAAAATTTCATGATACCATTAGTCGCCTAACAGCAACGCATAACTATGAAAAACTTAAAAACAAAAATATTATCATTGAGGCAATTTTTGAAGATTTAGGAATTAAAACAAAAGCAATTACAACAGCAGAAAAGTTTATGAATTCTAACGGATTTATTGCATCCAACACATCTACGATTCCTATATCTGTAATTGCTTCCAAATTAAAAAAACCTGAAAATTTTATTGGTTTACATTTTTTTTCTCCTGTCCATAAAATGAAATTAGTTGAGATTATAAAAGGGGTAAACACGAATTCACATACTCTTAAAATTGCTCTTGATTTTGTATCAAAAATCAATAAAACACCTATTATTGTTAATGATAATCCAGGGTTTTATACCACTCGAGTATTTGCTAAATATCCTTATGAGGGAATGGCCATGCTTAGTGAAGGTATAAAAGCTACATCAATAGAAAATGCAGGTAGAAATGCTGGATACCCCGTTGGGCCATTAGCAGTGAGTGATGAAGTAAATATCGGTCTAATTAGCGAGATTAGAAAACAAATATTAAAATATGACAAAGATAACCTTAAAGGCCCATGGGATAATGTGATTGACCTAATGGTAAATAAATTTAATCGGAAAGGACGATCAGGAAATGGCGGTTTCTATGAATATCCAAAAGGTGAGAATAAATATATTTGGAAAGATCTTAAAAAACACTTTCCAGTTTCTACAAAACAAATACCAGAAACAGATATTATGGAAAGACTTATCTTCATCCAAATAATAGAGGCAATTCACTGCTATGAGAAAAACATAATAACCACAGTTCATGATGCAAATATCGGGAGTATCTTAGGGTGGGGATTCCCAAGCTCTACTGGAGGAGTTTTACAATTTGTAAATAACTATGGAGTTATTCGTTTTAGAGATCGTTTGATACAATTAGCAGATCAATACGATGAACGCTTTAAACCACCTTCCCTACTTAATGAAATGGCCAAAAAACAAAAAGTATTTTAATTGAAAATAATTTCATGCTAGATCGATCATTAATAAATAAAAATTATCCTACTGTTAAATTTGATGTAGAAAAACAAAGACTAAAGTTTTTTGCAAAAGCTACTGGACAAACAGATCCTATATACTTTGATGAAATAATAGCCCGTGAAAAAGGCTTCCCTTCTATACTTGCCCCTCCTACCTTTCTAACTACAGTAGCGTATGAACAAAATAATCCCAATCAATACATATATGATTTATCCGTGAATATGAAGGATGTCTTACACGCAGGTCAAATCTATAAATACCATTCCCTTGTTTTCGCTGGAGATATAATCACCATGGATAGTAAAATTAAAGATATGTATGACAAAAAAAATGGCAGTTTAGAATTTGTAGAATTTGAGTCTCTGTATACAAATCAGAATGGAAAGTTAGTGGTGGAATCTTTATCAACATTAGTAATAAGATAGATTATGAATAAATGGGATTGTAGATCAGCAAAAATCGGTGATAATTTACCCGAATTGCTCATAGAAACAATTTCTAGAACAAAATTAGCTCTTTATGCTGGAGCATCTGGCGATCATAACCCTATACATATTGACACCGACTACACAAAACGAATTGGGCTATCTGATGTAATTGCCCACGGGATGCTCATCATGGGATATTTAGGGAGAGTCTTAACAAACAATCTTAATCAAAATCAGATCCTTGAATATGGTGTTCAATTTTCTTCAATTACAAATATAGGTGATAAACTGGCATGTAGTGGTATTGTAAAAGAGATCTTAAACAATAAAAAAAATAAAATCATAAAACTTGAATTAAAGGTTAAAGATCAAAATAATGATACAAAATTAAAAGGATATTCATTAATTAAAACATCATGACTAATTCCACTAATATATTTATTGAGCATGCAGGTGTTAAATATCCAATTATCTGCGGCGCTATGTATCCCTGCTCCAATCCTGAACTAGTGGCTGCTGCATCAGAAGGTGGAGGAATTGCAATTGTGCAGCCTGTAAGTCTTACATTTGTACATGGATATGATTTTAGGGAAGGGATTAAGTATATTCGTTCATTAACCAATAAGCCAATTGGATTTAATGCACTTATAGAAAAAGGTAGCAAAAAATATATAGATCGCATGTCAGAATGGATTGATATTGCTCTTGAAGAAGACATACGCTTTTTTGTCACCTCTCTAGGGAAGCCAGATTGGGTATGTAAAAAAGTGCATGAGGCTAATGGTTTTGTATACCATGATGTAACCAATCGATATTATGCAAAGAAAGGAATAGACTCAGGGGTTGATGGATTAATTTGCGTAAATAACCGAGCAGGTGGTCACCTAGGACAAAATTCTATGGAAAGCATGTATGAAGAACTACATGATTTAGAAATCCCACTTATCTGTGCTGGAGGTATAGGAAGTAAGTTTGAATTATCTAAGGCATTAAGATTGGGATATCATGGCGTTCAAATGGGAACACGATTTATAGCATCTACTGAGTGCAATACTCTTGAAGATTACAAATCAGCCATTGTCAATGCTTCTGAAAAGGATATTGTTTCTACAACAAGGTTAACAGGCGTTCCTGTCTCAGTAATAAAGTCCAATGATTTCCAAGAAGATAACTCATGGGTTTTCAAAAAATTACTAAATAGTAGATTTAAGCATAAAGCGAGAATGGTTTTAAATCTTATTTCCCTTTTTCGCTCAAAATATTTCTTAAAAAATAGAAACTCAAAAAATTCTAAGAAAACACGCAGTTTATACTCAGCGGGAAAAAGTGTTCAAACAATAAAAAAAATAGATTCTGCTACTTCCATAATGCAACATTTGGGAAGTTCTATAAGCACACCAAATATTGATGAGTAAATTATATGCAAGAAAATAAAAAAATTAGGATAGGCTGTGCTTCAGGCTTTTGGGGTGATACTTCAACAGCCGCAAAACAACTTGTTGATAAAGCAAATCTCAATTATTTAGTTTTTGATTTTTTAGCTGAAGTAACTATGTCAATTCTAGCTAGAGCAAAATCAAAAAACCCTGAAATGGGATATGCGACTGATTTTGTTAATCACATAAAACCTATTTTACAAGACATTCAAAATCAAAAGATAAAGGTAATCACAAATGCTGGCGGCATTAACCCGGATGCATGCAAATCAGTTTTACAAAATGAAGCACAAAAATTAGGAATTAAATTGAATATTGCAGTGATCAAAGGTGATGATATAATATCAAAATTGACCGAATTACAGAATCAAGGAATAAAGGAGATAGATAAAGACTTGCCTTTACCCGATTCATGCCTAAGCATTAATGCATATCTGGGGGCTCCTGGAATAGTTAAAGCTTTAGACGAAGGCGCTGATATTGTAATTACTGGTCGAGTAGTTGACAGTGCCTTAGTACTTGCACCTTTAATACATGAGTTTAAATGGGGTGAATCGGATTACAATCTACTTTCCGCAGGAAGTCTTGCAGGACATATTATTGAATGTGGAGCACAATGTACTGGAGGAAATTTTACAGATTGGAAAAAAGTGAAAGGTTTTGAAAATATGGGTTTCCCTTTTGTAGATGTATTTTCAAACGGTGAATTCATCGTATCAAAGCCTGGAGGCACTGGTGGGTTGGTCACTTTTGGAACTGTAGCCGAACAACTAGTATATGAAATAGGTGATCCTGCAGAATACATTCTTCCTGATGTAGTATGTGACTTTTCTGAAGTTATAATAAAAGACCTTGGTTCTGATCAAGTATTGGTAAGTGGAGCAAAAGGGTATCCACCCACTAAATATTACAAAAATTCAGCAACGTATATAGATGGATATAGATCAATTGGTACTCTAGTAATTGGTGGGAAAGATTCAATTAAAAAAGGGCAACTAATTGCTAATGCAATCATTGAAAAATGTTCATTTATTTTTAAACAAAATAATTTGGAAAATTTTACTGATACTTCTTTTGATATAATTGGATCGAACTCTATTTATGGACCTGAAAATAATAAAACAGATACTAAAGAAATTGTTCTTCGAATTGTAGCAACTCATAAAAATAAAGAAGCATTAATAATTTTTTCAAAAGAATTAGCTCAAGCTGTTACAGGTATGGCAGCTGGTGTCATAAATTACTTAGGAGGTCGCCCAAAGGTATCTCCGTCTATACATTTATTTTCTTTCTTATTACCTAAAAAACAAATTGAAATAAAATTAAAAACCGAGAATAAAACGATACCTATTACTGTTGATACATCTAGAGTATATAAAAAAACTCAAAAATATTCACCATTAATAAAACAAAATGAATTTATTAAAAAAGAATATGTGACTCCTCTTGTTAATCTTGCATATGCGAGAAGTGGAGATAAAGGAAATGACGCTAACATAGGAGTAATAGCCAGAAAAGAAAGCTACTTTCATTTTATAGATAGTGCACTTGACTCTTCTTCTGTTTCCCAAATTTTTGAGCATGTAGTACATGGAGATGTTTTTAAATGGATTTTACCAGGGATTAATGGAATAAATTTTCTTTTAAAAAATTCACTAGGAGGTGGTGGAATGGCTAGCTTAAATATAGATCCCCAAGGAAAGGCATATGCTCAACAACTTTTAGAGCACCCCATCCCTGTGACTAAAGAAATTTTTGATGAATTCAAAAATAATATATAGGTTATAATATGATAATGCCAACAACTAAAGAATGTATTTTAGAATTTGAAAATAATTGGGTAACCATCTGGTTTAATAGACCTGAAAAACGAAATTCCTTATCAAAAGTTTTAATAAAAGATATAAACCAAACATTAGACTTTATTAATAACGAGCAATCTATAAGGGGTGCTATTTTTCGTGGTAAGGGTAATGTTTTTTGTGCTGGAGCAGATCTAAAATGGATGCAGAGTATCGCATCAGAAAAAAATGGTGCTGATGATTTAGCGATGGAAATGAGCATGAGATTTGGGGAAATGTTTACTAAAATTAACCACCTTTCTAAAATTACTATTTCAATCGTTGAAGGTGCTTGCATGGCAGGTGCGGTTGGCATTGTAAGTGCTACCGATTTTTTAATAACTACTTCTGATGCAAAATATGCTTTAACAGAAACAAGGATAGGCTTAACACCTGCACAAATAGCGCCATATGTATTAACTAAAGTTGGATTTAAAATAGGAAAAAAACTTATGCTTCTAGGTAACGTATTTGATGGAGATGAGGCATTTGCAATAGGAATGGCAGATTGTGTCGTCAAAGATAAAAATAATTTAGAGTCCGAAGTTTTAAAAATTATAGATAATGTAAAACAATGTTCTCCTAATGCGATTGCAGTGACAAAAAAAGTTCTAAACTCAAATTATAATATAAATACTACACGCGCTGCTAAATTATTTTCTGAGTGTATGATACACGACGAAGGTCGCGAAGGTTTTGCATCTTTCTTCGAAAAAAGAAAACCATTTTGGAACCAAAAGGATTAAAAATGAAATTTAATGATGAACATAAAGCTCTTTACGATACAGTCAAAAATTTTGCATTAAATGAAATTAAACCCTATGCTGCAGAGTGGGAAAAAAATGAAAAATTTCCTGCCCATGAACTTTTTAAAAAAATGGGAGACCTTGATCTCCTTGGAATCACCAAAAATCAAGAAAATGGAGGAATGGGTTTAGATTACAGCTATGGTATGGTATTTGCCGAAGCCTTAGGCTATGGTTTAGATAGCGGTGTAATAATTAGTACTGGTGTCCAAACTGATATGGCGACTCCCGCTTTAGATAGATTTGGATCAAAAGAGTTAAAAAATGAATTCCTAACTCCAGCAATATCTGGTGAATATGTAACTTCTATCGCTGTAAGCGAACATTCTGGAGGATCAGATGTAGCGGCACTTAAAACTTTTGCAAAATCAGATGCTGATGACTATATAATTAAAGGTCAAAAAATGTGGATCACTAATGCTACTCAAGCTGACTATTTTTGCACATTAGTAAACACTAGTAATGACCCACCCCATAAAAATAAATCACTTGTCATTATTCCTGCAAAATTACCAGGAGTAGAAATTGGAGAAAAAATTGATAAATTAGGGTTAAGAACTTCCGATACTGCTCCAGTATACTTTGATGATGTGCGAATACCAAAAAGATATAGAATTGGTGAAGAAGGAGAAGGTTTTTCTATCCAAATGCAACAATTTCAAGAAGAAAGAATATTCTTATCTGTAAGCTCTCTCATCATTTTGGATGATTGCATTAAGCAAACAATCGATTACTGTAAAGAACGCAATGCCTTTCAAAAGAAGATTATCGATAACCAAGTAATACAATTTAGACTAGCAGAATTGAAAACTGAGATAGAGGCTCTACGTTCTCTAATATATAGAGCTTGTGAAGAATTTGTAGATGGTAAGGATATGACCTACCTTGCATCTATGGCAAAACTTAAATGTGGACGATTGATTAGAGAAGTATCTGATTCTTGCTTACAGTATTGGGGTGGAATGGGTTTTACATGGGAGAATCCACTATCAAAAATTTATAGAGATGGACGCCTTATGTCTATTGGAGGCGGCACTGATGAAATAATGCTAAGTATTATTTGTAAACATATCGGAATAGGGAAAAAATAACTTAAAAAAATTAAATTAATTTTTTACTATGTACATAATCGGAGATTAAAGTCATGAAAAAATTTATGGCATTAATAACATCACAAAAACAAGATGGCACTTTTACAAATAAAGTCTGTCAAAAATCTATTGATGATTTACCCCTAAATGACCTTTTAGTTAAGGTTCAATATTCATCTTTAAACTATAAAGATGCACTTTCAGCATCAGGTGCGAAAGGGATTACAAAAGAATATCCTCACACGCCTGGGATCGATGTCGCTGGAATTATTGAAGAATCAAGTAATGATCATTTTTCAGTAGGAGAAAAAGTTATTGTAACTGGATTTGATCTAGGCATGAATACAAGTGGTGGTTTTGCTGAATATGTACGAGTTCCAAGCAAATGGGCTATTAAATGTCCAAATTCACTTTCTACTAAAGAATCAATGATGATAGGAACAGCAGGGTTAACAGCAGGATTATGTATAGCAGAAATTGAAAAACATAAGCCCTTAAATGATTTAAAAATCATAGTTAGTGGTGCAACAGGTGGTGTCGGTAGTATAGCCACAAAACTCCTATCTCTTCTAGGTTCTGAAGTAATAGCAATAACTGGGAAAAAAGATAAAGATGACTTTTTATATGATCTAGGTTGTTCGAATATAATTCAAAGAGAAGATTTCATAAACTCAACTCGCTTACCTTTGAATAAAGGTAATTATGATGCCGCAATTGATGTTGCGGGAGGGGATATTCTATCATGTATTATCGCAAGTATGAATTATAATGGTATCATTACAGCTTGTGGAAATGTAGCCAGTCCTAAATTTAATACAACCGTATTCCCATTTATTTTAAGAAGTAATAGGTTGATTGGTATTGACTCTGCAACCTGCTCTTTAAAAATAAGAAAAATAATTTGGAATAACTTTTCAAATATTTGGAAACTAAGTAATCTAGAAAAAATGTGTAAAACTGTAGACTTAAATAATTTAATTAATGAAATAGATAAAATATTATCAGGTCAACTAACTGGAAGAGTGATAATAAAAACATAATGCTTGATTTTTTACATACTTTAGATATGAATACCATGTTATGGATCCATCAACACTTATCTAATATGGTATTGAATATATCGATGCCTTTCATCACAAACGAAAAAAATTGGACACTGCCAATCCTATTATTAATATTTATATTAGGATTTAAAACAGGAAAAAAAGGACAACTAACTCTAATATTATTAATAATTGCTCTAGCATTTACTGATTCAATCTGTGCACAAGTATTTAAACCATTCTTCGAAAGGATACGACCATCCCACCTTAATCTAGAAGGGATACATCTTTTAGTATCTAAAGGAGGAAAATGGAGTATGCCATCTAATCATGCTGCAAATATATTTTCATTTGCAGCAGTTTTATCCTATTTCTACAACAGATTTACAATATTGTTATATATGATTGCAATTCTCATTGCTTTTTCAAGAGTATATATAGGAGTACACTTCCCAGGTGATGTAATTATCGGAGGATTTCTTGGCTATTTTATAGCCTTAATGGTGTTAACCTTTTGGGGAATTATAAAACTCGGAGAAATTAAAAAAGGTCGAAAATGGATCCTGATAGATTAATTTCTCTGTCTGCCTTTTATTAATTCGGCAAGCTCTCTTCTGGTGGCTTTACCCCAAAAGAAGAAAAACCATCTTCACGATTTGGTAATTTAATTTCACCATGTTTTGATTCAAATTTTTTAATATTTTCATTAAGCGCTCCTAAAAATGCTTTTACATGTTGTGGAGCCATTATAATTCTAGAATGAACTTTAGCTTTAGGCACCCCTGGAAGAATTCTTGTAAAATCCATTACGAACTCAGCTGGAGAATGAGTAACAACAACAAAATTTGCGTACTCACCTGAGCTTATTTTTTCATCCAATTCTATATTGATCTGCTGTACTTTTTTTTGATCATTTTTCATTTTAACTATGCACCTTTTTTTGAACTAAAATCTCTTTCATTAAATTCTTCCCAATCATCATTGATACCATCAAACTGAGTATAATCTTTAATGCCTTCATTTTCTTCAATATTTTTTGGATGAAGCTCATTCTCATATATATTAAATAAATCTTTCTTTTTTTCAAATTCTGCTGGATCTACTTCTTCTTCCTTTGTTTGGTCAAGATCATCTACATCATCACTGTATACCTCCTGATCAAAAAAGTCTAAATTTTCAACTATTCCATTAGCCATAAGAAATTCTAAAAAATCTAAAAATCGTCTATCTTTAAGATCTACGTTACAATTGGGACACTTTAATGAATCTTTTAAATCAATTTCATCAATAGTATTTTCACATACTGGACATATAATGCCTTCAAGCATTTGTTTTTTCCTCTAAAATATGAGCGGAATATAATTGACAGTATTTCGGGTAGCAATGATTTACAAACTAAAAATAAAAAAAAATTAATTAATTACTCTAAACCTAAAATTTTCTCTATCATTAAATAATTTTCTTCCATAAAACCTATTGTTTTAGGTTCAATGGTAATTGAATATAATAAAGTGGAAAAAAAATTATCAAAACCAACTTTTAGAGGAATATCTAATCTATTAATAATTAATGATAGACTCTGATCAGAAGAAATATTTAAATCTACTACTGCATCAAAATTTTCATTATTAATACTGTTAATTATTTTTTCAGAATTTAAAGCACCGAACCAATTCAAATTATTTTCTGTAATAATAAAAGAATTATCTAGTAAATAATTTTGATAATATCCTATAGAATCTTGATGAAGCAAATAACTATAATATTTTTTCCCTTTTTTATCATCTTTTTTTATAAAATGTCCAGCAAGTTGTGCATATTTTTTTTCAGCAGGTAGTAGAAACAAAACACTTTTTACACCCTTTCCTTTTTTGCTGATTTTGATTAAAGGATTTTGCCTATTGTTTTTACCAAAGGTTATATACCAATAATAAAGCAATTTTATCTTTAGCGATACTTCCATTTAATAATTTAGTTTACATTATTTTAAAATAAAAATACTGTGAATTAGTTATCTTACAATAATTAATGTATAAATTTAAATGCTTGATAAATAAAGAAAAATTAAATGTCATTAAATAAAAAATTAATATGGGGTGGATTAGGCTGGGTCTTTGCGGGACCTATTGGAGCTATATTGGGATATACCTATGCCTCAATGAGTGGTAATGGATCACAAAAGTTATCTGAATCAACTAACCCTACAAAACATGGTGATTTTATTATCTCAGTATTAGTTCTTTTTGCAAAGGTAATGAAAGCTGATGGAAAACTATTAAAATCTGAACTTGACTATGTGAAAAATTTTTTAAAACAACAATTTGGTATTCATAAAACAAAAGAATTAATGACTGTTTTTAAAGACATATTAGAACAAGATTACCCTCTTAAAGATGTCTGCAAACAGATTCAACGCTCTATGGATCATCCAAGTAGACTAGAACTAATTCATATTTTATATGGTTTGTCTGCATCTGATGGTCATGTTCATCCTGAAGAGATAAAAGTAATTCAAACAATGGCTAATTACCTCAATATTAATAAAAATGATTACGAATCAATCAAAGCTATGTTTGCAAAAGATGAAAAAGCTATTTTTAGAGTACTTGAAATTTCACCCAATGCATCAAATAATGAGATCAAACGAGCCTATAGAAAAATGGCAAATAAATATCATCCAGATAAAGTTGCACATCTTGGTAAAGAAATGCAAAATTTAGCTGAAGATAAATTCAAGGCGGTAAACGATGCGTACCAACAATTAAAAAAAGATCGAGATATCTCATGAAAAATGAGAAGCCTGGTCAGTTCCCCTATACTAGAGGGCTACATAAAAATATGTACCAAGATAAATTATGGACTATGCGTCAATATGCAGGATATACTTCTGCTAAAGAATCAAATAAACGGTTTCGCTCCTTATTAAATCAAGGAGTCATGGGGCTTTCAGTTGCTTTTGACCTACCAACCCAAATTGGATATGATTCCGATAATGCCTTAGCTAATGGAGAAGTCGGAAAAGTAGGTGTCCCAATTTCAACAATAGAAAATATGAATACACTATTCCATAAAATTCCAATGGAAAAAATTTCAACATCTATGACCATTAACTCTACTGCTCCAATACTTTTGGCATTATATATCTCAACGGCTGAAAATCAAGGTGTACAAGCAAAAAAACTTAAAGGTACAATTCAAAATGATATTCTAAAAGAGTATGTTTCCAGAGGCACATATATTTATCCTCCTCAACCAAGTATGCGCTTAATAACTGATGTTATAGAATTTTGTGACTCTCATGTACCAAATTGGAATCCTATCTCAATATCAGGCTATCATATTAGAGAGGCAGGAAGCACAGCTATCCAAGAACTTGCTTTTACATTTGCTAATGCAATTGCTTATGTTGAAGCAGCTATAAAAAAAGGAATGGATCCAAATAAATTTGGACCAAGAATTTCTTTTTTTTTTAATGCACACAATGATTTTTTAGAAGAAATTTCAAAATTTAGAGCTGCAAGAAAATTATGGTCAACTATTATGAAGGATAGATTCTCAGTAACTAATGAGAAAGCTCTCTTTTGTAGATTCCATACTCAAACCGGTGGCTCAACTTTAACTGCTCAGCAAATAGATAATAACATTGTCAGAACAAGTATACAAGCTCTCTCAGCAGTTTTAGGAGGGACACAATCATTACACACAAATAGTAAAGATGAAGCTTTAGCATTACCGTCTTCTGAATCTGCAAAGACAGCGATTAGAACCCAACAAATCATAGCATACGAAAGTGGTATTATAAATCACCCAGACCCATTTGGTGGGAGCTATGTTATTGAAGAAATGACTCAAAAGATTTTTGATAAATCAATGGACAAAATTGCAGAAATTGATTCAATCGGAGGCGCCATAGAAGCAATAAATAATGGATTCATAGATAATGAAATATCAAGAAGTGCATATGAATATCAAAAAATGATAGAGTCTAAAGAAAAAATTATTATTGGAATAAATAAATTTCAAAGTAAAGAGGAAAATCCAGAAGACTTACTTGATATTGATCCTATTGAAGTAAAATCTCAAATAAATAATCTTAAAAAATTCAAAAATTCTCGTAATAATCAGCAAGTAAAAAATTCCATAAATAATTTAATTTTGACTGCGAAAAGTAATAAAAATATAATGCCTGAGATAATTAACTGTATAAAAAATGATTGTACGATTGGAGAGATATCAGATGGACTTAGGTTAGTCTTTGGTGAATATTAATTCCTAAAAAATGATACTTATAACAAAAATAATATCAGTTGTATTTAATCCATTAATGATTTCACCCTTTACTTTTTCTATCCTTATTTTCAATGCTAATAACCCTAATAATTATTTATTATTTATTATTTCAATTGTTTTTACCACAATACTCCCTTTTTCCACTATTTTATATTATAAAAAAAAAGGAAAAATATCTTCCTATGAAGCCCCAATCCGTGAGCAACGATTACAACTTTTAGTAATATCAAGTATATATAATTTAATTGGCTTTGTTTTATTAAACTATTATGACGCATCAGCTATTGTTCAAGGGTTGATGTTTTGTTACGCAATGAATACTGCAATAACATGGATTATAACACGATACTGGAAAATATCAATACATATGATTGGACTAGGGGGACCATTTATTGCTCTTAATCTAGCTGGATATAATAATTCAAATATTATGGTTGCAATTATTATTTTAGTCTATTTTTCCAGAATAAAATTAAAAGCTCATAATCATTTACAATTAATAGCAGGTACTTTTTTGGCTATTATATTATCTTATATAGAGCTCACGTACTTGTTCTTATAATAATGATATTCACAAATCTCATAGAAACGAATCTTCGTACAAAAGAATTAGGAAAACATATAGAATACTACCAACGAATTGAATCAACTAACCAAGAAGCCTGGCAAATAATTAATCACGAAAAGGCTCAGCACGGTACTATTATAATTACAGATAATCAACTCTCAGGTAAAGGGCGTAATGGGAATACTTGGTTTATGAGTCCAAGCAAAGGTCTTGCGATGTCAATTATTTTAAAAAAAACAATTTCATTACAAGATGGATTATTAATACCAATTGCAGCTGGAGTTGCAGCTGCTAAAACTTTAGAAAATCGCGGTGGAAAACCAAAATTAAAATGGCCAAATGATATCTTTTTAAACGGTAAAAAATGTGGTGGAATATTGTGTGAGACTACTATTAAAAATGGCAATATTACTAATATGATAATTGGTTTAGGTTTAAATATAAATGAAAATTTAAATGATTTTCCAACCTCATTAACTAATACAGCAACATCATTAGCAATAGAGACAAATCAATCAAACCAACGTGAATTGATTTGTGCAATTTTCACAACATATTTAGAAAAATTTCTTAATGATCTAAATCCAACATTGCAATATTGGGAACATTATTGTTCCCATTTAAATGATAATGTTTCTTTTAATCAAAACGGTGTTCAATATAGCGGTATTTTTAAAGGATTAAATGATGATGGAAGATCTATAATTGAGATAGATAAAAAAGAAGTTTTATTTAGTTCAATTATATTGGAATAATAATAGGTTAATAGCTTATAATTCTAACCTCGATAGAAAAAATTAAAATCAATAATTACAATGAAGAACGATTACGATAGTGCTAATAATCCAAATATTCTAAAAATCACTGATAATTTATCAGAGCTTCAAAATCATCTAAAGGTACACCCGCTCTACAAATCTTTAAATTCATTGGATGATATCAAGATATTTATGGAAAATCATATTTTTGCAGTATGGGATTTTATGTCTTTACTAAAATCATTGCAAAATCAGTTAACTAATATATCAGTCCCATGGACACCAAGTGGTAAACCTACTCTCACTCGTTTTATTAATGAAATTGTTTTAGGAGAGGAGAGTGATGTTAATGAATTAAATGAACCAAAAAGCCATTTTGAGATGTACCTAGATGCAATGGATCAAATTGGAGCAAAAAAAGAAGAAATCAATACCTTCATACTTGATATAAAATTTGGTAAAGAAATCAATCCTTCTTTACACGTGCTTAGTATAGACCATGCCGTCAAAAATTTTCTTCAATTTTCATTTGAAGTAATAAATACAAAAAAAATACATCAGGTCGCCTCTGCATTTACATATGGAAGAGAAAATATAATCCCAGATATGTTCATATCAATACTCAAAGAAATAGATCCAGAAAACAATCACTACTCCAAATTAAAATATTATCTTGATCGGCATATTGAAATTGATGGAGACTTGCATGGGCCACTAGCTCAAAAAATGCTCATTGAGCTATGTATTGATGATTCAAATAAATGGGATGAAGTATATCTTGTAGCTAAAAAGTGTCTACAATATCGAATAAAATTATGGGATTCGATTTTAAAACAAATTAAAATAAATTCAATAAAAAAGAGTCAAGAAACTTTGGTTAACACTTAGAATCAGTCTAATTACATCATACCTTTTGTTTTATATAACTTGTTTTTATTTTTTTTATATAATGCATACTCGAATGACCATTTCAGACAAGCGGCACCAACTTCCCCATCTTTTCTCATAGCGATGTATCCAATCTGAAAATCTGGTTTACCATTGTGTAATTTAATAACCCGATTTAATGCCTCCTTACATGCCTGTTCTGGAGGATATCCCTGTCTCATCATTTCAACAACAAGAAAACTGCCTACTGTTTTTATCACTTCTTCTCCCAAACCAGTAGCTGCGGCACTACCAATTTCATTATCAACAAATAAGGCAGATCCAATTATTGGACTATCACCAACCCGTCCATGCATTTTATAGGCCCAACCACTGGTAGTACAAGCACCTGATAAATCACCATTTTTATCTTGTACTAAAACAGATATTGTATCATGGGTTTCATGTGGAGTCATTTCTCTTTTGTTTTTAAGCCATTTTTTCCATTCATTTTCAGATTTTTTGGTAAGAAGATTTGTCTCTTCAAAACCACTGGATACAGCAAATTGACGAGCTCCCTCACCTACTAACATTACATGCTTAGTATCGTCCATTACTTTTCTTGCAACAGAAACAGGATGTTTAATGTTTTGTAAAAATGCAACAGAGCCAGCATTTCCTTTTGAATCCATAACGCAAGCATCAAGAGTAACTTTCCCTTTTTCATCTGGTAATCCACCCAACCCAACAGAATTATTATCAGGATCAGATTCAGCATGCCTAGCAGCCATTTCAGCCGCATCCATTGCATTACCACCCTTCCTTAGTATTTTTATGGCCTGCTCATTGGCGGCAAGTCCAAAATTCCATGTAGATAATACTACAGGATTATTTTTGTTATTTTTCATATTTTTTGATTTAGCTAAAATCACAGGCGATGCTAAACCAAGTATACCCGTACGTAAAAATTTTCTTCTTTTCATTTTACAAAATAAATAGTTTTAGGAATTAATAGTTAAAAAAATTAACTCATAGAAGTTACATATTTTGAATAATAGTTAAATCTAGTGAAAAATCCTTCCATTATTATAAGGATATCTTTATCATCACATCAAAGGATTATCCTGATTTAAAAAATTAATTTTAATACTTTTATTTAAATTTTTTAGACTTTCTTGGATTTCTGTAAGTGATTTTTTATCAATTAATTGAATAAGAAAAATAGCTTCAAAATAATCTTTTTGTACTTCATAACGTCGAAGTTTTAAAAAAGAACAACTTTTATTGATAATTGAAGAAAGTTGGTCAACATTTAAAGGAGATCCTTGATCACATTCAATTGATAAATACATATTTTTGTCATTCACTTTATAACCAGAAAAATAAAACAATGTATATATAAGTACTGAGGTTAAAAAAAATGCAATAATCGTAATAAATAATTGATCCGCGCCCAATCCCAATCCAATAGCGATAGCGATAAAAATATAACTTAATTCTTCAGGCTCTTTTATTGCAGTTCTAAATCTAATTATTGATAAAGCACCAACAAGTCCTAAAGATAAAGCAAGTGAAGATTTAACTATCGTAATTATTAACATTGTTGTTGTAGAAATAATTATCAAATTTTTTGAGAAAATTTCTTTATTTGATAACACTAAACTATAATTCCGGAATAAAATAGATAAAATAGCAGATAAAATAGTAGCTACAATAAAATTAATTACGAAGGAAAATGCTGGAATATTAGTCTCATAATTCACTAAAATTTTTTCAATGGCTTCCATTACTACTTTCCTTTCGAATATATTATATAATTATTTTTCTCAAAACTAAGAGACCTGCTTTTTTAAATTAAAAATTTTGAAATTTTCAATTTCTACTCATCTATAAAGTCAAAAATACCTTAAAGAGGATTTGAAAGTCCATCAATTTTTTATCTCTATCCTATTTATAGGATTGGATTCATCGATTGAATATATCCTTTTAAATATTTGCAGGGTATAATTTGCTACAATAGTAAACTCATAGAAATTATTAAAAAAATTTTCTAACCTACATCATTTCTTTTTTTAAACAAAGTTGAGTGATTTCAGATGGAATACCCAAACGGAGTGGTGGCCCCCAATATCCAGTGCCTCTATTAACATATATCTGAGTTCCATCATGATCATAATGTCCTGCAAGATATATATTTGCTAATTTGGTAGGAAAATTAAATGGAAAAAATTGTCCTCCATGTGTATGCCCTGATAATTGAAGATCGGCACCAGAATCATGAACAGCATGGATACTATTTGGTTGATGAGCTAATACTATTTTTACTACGTCATCTGAAATATTTTTAAGAGCTCTTTTAGGATTTGATCTGTGTGAAATTTTAATCTGATGCGCTCTAAAATCAGTAATGCCAGCTATACATATTTCATTTTTTTCTTTACGAATTATTTTATTTGTATTAACCAAATTTATCATACCAAGTCTATCTGTTTCTTGAAGCCAGCGATCAACTCCTGAATAATATTCATGGTTTCCAGTAACAAAATACGTTCCATTCTTTGCAATCATTTCTTTAAGAGGTTCTAATTCTGTTTTGAGATTCTCAACTGACCCATCTACTAAATCACCAGTAATTGCAATCATATCAGGATTAAGATGACTAATTTGACTTAAAACATTCTCAACATAAGGTTTTTTGATTGTTGGGCCTACATGTAAATCTGATATTTGCGCTATTGTAAAATTTTCAAATTCTGATGGTAAATTTTTTAAAAAAATATTTTGTTTTATTATTTTAGGACCTTTTCTAGCATTATAAAACCCATATGCAGTTGCACTACCAGTTAAACCAATAATACCTATACTAACTGATTTTTTAATAAAAGCTCTTTTAGATTCATCTATAGTTTGATCTATATTAAAAAAGCTATTAAATAGAGAGATGGATTGTAATAAAAAATCTTTAGCTAGCAATATAACAAATGATAAGGTAAAAAAACCAAGACTCGTATAACCAATAAGTGATATTTTATCAATAATCTTAGATTCATAACCATTAATCCTTAATAAAATTGGTATTAATGGAGTAAAACCAAGTATAAAAATAATAGTAAATGCTAGATAGAAATAAAAAGGGGTTAAATTAAATGAAGGTATAAGCCTCCATCCAACATACCCATGCATGAGTAAGAATACGGTGAGAGCTACAATAAAAAACATGATTTAGTTATTACTATAACTTGATTTGATTTAAAAATAATTTGTTATGAGTCGAACGCTGCTAGGCCTGTTATTTTTTCACCAAGTATAAGAGTATGCATTTCATGCGTTCCCTCATATGTATAGACAGATTCAATATTTGCCATATGCCTTATTGGAGAATAATCTATAGTCACTCCATTTCCACCAAGAATTTCCCTAGCCGTCTTTGCTATCTCCCTTGCCATAATGCAGTTGTTCCGTTTAGCCATTGAAACCTGCTGAAAATTCATTTTACCTTCATCCTTTAGTCTACCAAGCCTATAAACTAATAGCTGTGCTTGTGTAATATTGGTAACCATTTCAGCAAATTTTGCTTGAGTAAGTTGATATCCTGCAATGGGTTTTGAAAACTGTTTTCTCTCTTTTGCATATTCTAAAGAAACATTATAACAATCAACCGCAGCTCCAACCATTCCCCATGCAATACCATAACGGGCCTGAGTTAAACAGCCTAATGGTCCTTTAAGCCCTTCTATATTAGGCAAACGAGCTGAATCTGGAACACGAACATTAGACATAGACAGTTCTGATGTAACTGAGCACCTTAAACTAAGCTTCCCATGTATATCACTAGAGGTAAATCCATCCATATCTTTTTCCAGTAAAAATCCTCTTACAATGCCCTCTTCATCCCGTGCCCAAACTACAGCAACATCCGCAAGAGTACCATTAGTAATCCACATTTTGTTTCCATTAATTATCCAATCATTTCCATCTTTTTTACAACGAGTAGCCATACCCCCAGGGTTTGATCCAAAATTAGGTTCGGTTAAGCCAAAACAACCAATTTTAGTACCGTCACCTAAACCAGATAGCCACTTATCCTTCTGCTCATCCGATCCATATGCATGAATAGGATACATAACTAATGAACCTTGAACACTTGCAAAGGACCTAAGACCAGAGTCACCTCTCTCTAATTCATGTAATATCATACCATATGCAACATTACTAACACCAGATCCTCCAGATTCAATAGGGAGAGAGGATCCCATAAAACCTAATTCTCCTAGTTTCGTAGCTAATTCTAACGGAAAAGTTCCTCTTTCATAATGCTCTTCAACAAGCGGCATAAATTCAGTTTGAACAAAATCATAAGCAGTTTTTTGAATCATTAACTCTTCATCAGTCAATAACTCTGATATATTGTAAAAATCGGGTCCGTATAACTTCATGTTTATCCTAATTTCAGACTGTAAATTAAATAAATTTTTAATTAAAAACGGATGCTTTCGTAATTCAAATGAAAAATAATACTCAATTAAATGCACTAGATGAACACTTTATGAATATTGCATTGCAGGAAGCTGCAAAAGCAAATAATAAAGTATTTCCCAATCCTAAGGTTGGTGCATTAATAGTAGTCGAAAATAACATAATATCTAAAGGTTATCATAAATGTTATGGTGAGGATCATGCTGAAGCTAATGCTATAAGAAAACTAGATAGGCCTATTACCAATGCAACATTATATGTTACTTTAGAGCCATGCTCTCATTTAGGCAAAAAAAACCCCTGTACAGATATTATAGAAAGTAAAATGTTTAGTCGAGTAGTTATTGGAGCAAATGATCCCAATCCAAAAGCAAGTGGTGGAGCAGAAATTCTTAGAAATAACAATATTAATGTTGTAGAAAATGTTTGCACTGAAAAATCAAAAAAATTAAATAGACGCTTCTTTACCTATTTTGAAAAAAAACGACCTTATGTCATTCTAAAAATTGCATCAACATTGGATGGCTTTATTGCAGAGCTGAGTGGACATTCAAAATGGATTACAAACGAAAAATCTAGACAATCTGTACATAAACTCCGTTCTACCTGCGATGCAATTCTTGTTGGAAGAAAAACGATAGAAGCAGATGACCCCTCGCTCACTTCTCATGGATACGGCAAAGATCCAAAAATTGTTATTTTAGATTCAAACAATAAAATAAATCCAAAATCTAAAGTTTTTAAAAATGAACCTATTGTTTTTACAAGTAAGGACTTAGTAAAAGATCCTAAAAAAAATACAATTTATATGTTGAAAAAATTGTATAATAAATCATACCAGACACTGTTAGTAGAAGGTGGAGGAGAAACGCTCTCGTACTTTCTTGATAGCGATTTATTTGATGAATTACACATATATTACGCACCTAAAATTATCGGGAATGGCAAACCTTTATATATAGGAAACAATACATTGACTAAAGATTACAAATTGCAGTTACATAAAGTGGAACATTTTGATCATGATATTAGAATGGTTTTTTACAGGGATAACTAATGTTTACTGGAATTATAGAAGAAACAGGAACTATCAAAAAAAAGAAATTAAATCAGGATGGCATGGAACTAAGTATCCATGCTAAAAAAATATTAGAGGATTTAAAAGTGAATGATAGTATTTCCTGCTCAGGAGTTTGCTTAACAGTTACAAAATTAAAAGATACCTGCTTTTTTGTACAATTAGTCAAAGAAACATTGAATCGCACAAATGCAAAATTTTGGGAGATTAATACTGAATTAAATTTGGAACGATCACTATTGCCTACTACAAGACTAGGGGGGCATTTTGTGCAAGGGCATGTGGACACCACAATAAAAATAAAGGATATTAAGCAGAACAATGAATCTGCTGTATGGAATTTTGAAATGCCAGAGAAAATAGAGAACTATATTGTAGAAAAAGGATCAGTCTGTCTCGATGGTATTAGCCTAACAATCGCTAACAAATTTCATGAATCATTTTCAGTTGCACTTATACCTCACACCCTCGAAATTACCACATGGAAAAAGAAAAAAATTGGTGATTCGATAAACATCGAAGTAGATATGATGGCAAAGTATTTGGAAAATTTAATAGGTAATAAAAATGAAATTTAGTTCCATTGATTCAGCTCTTGAGGATATCATCAATGGTAAAGCGATTATTGTTGTCGATAGCGAAGATCGCGAAAATGAGGGAGACCTTGTAATTGCTTCTGAACTAATAACCCCTGATACTATTAATTTTATGGCGAAAGAAGGACGTGGGCTTATCTGTGTATCAATAACAAGAGATAGGGCCAAACATTTAGACCTAGTACCAATGGAAAGAAAAAACTCAAGTCTTCACGAAACAAATTTTACTATAAGCGTTGATGCTAGACACAATACAACTACAGGGATATCTGCATTTGATAGATCGGAAACTGTAAGAGCTTTAATAGATAATAATACTAAATCAGAAGATCTCGCTCGCCCAGGTCATATCTTCCCTATAGTGGGTAAGGACGGCGGGGTTTTAAGAAGAGCTGGCCATACAGAAGCAAGCATTGATCTTGCTCAATTAGCTGGTCTAAAACCTAGTGGTGTAATTTGCGAAATTATGGCTGATGATGGATCAATGGCGAGAGGAGATCAATTACAAAAGTTCTCCGAAAAGCATGAACTAAAAATAATTTCTATTGAACACTTAATTCGATTTATAAGAAAAAAGAAAAAAATTGTTAATAAGATTGAGTCCATTAATCTTCCAACTGAAATAGGAAAATTTGAATTACATCTTTATGAGGAAATTTTTAATGATAAAACACACTTAGCACTAACCTACGGAGATTTTTCATCTGCAAAATCAGTGATGGTTAGAGTTCACTCGGAGTGTCTAACAGGAGATGTTTTTAACTCCTTAAGGTGCGATTGTGGCGAGCAGCTTAGTTCTGCAATGTCAACAATCGAAAACAATGGTTCTGGAATACTTGTATATCTAAGACAAGAAGGCCGTGGGATTGGATTAAAACATAAAATCAAAGCTTACAAACTCCAAGAAGAAGGTTTAGATACGGTAGAGGCTAATGAAAAACTAGGGTTTAAGCCAGACTTAAGAGACTACGGTGTTGGAGCGCAAATACTAAAAGACCTAGGAGCAACTAAATTAACTGTTTTAACAAATAACCCAAAAAAGCTAGTTGGACTAGAAGGTCATGGATTAGAAATAACTTCCAGACTACCTATAGAGATTGAGATGAATCAAGAAAACAAAAAATATTTGAATACAAAAAAAAATAAATTAGGCCACATACTTAATCTATGATTGGAATTGTTGTTAGCACTTTCAATAAACCCATTACAGATGGTTTATTAGACGGATGTATAAAATCGTTGAAAGAAAATGGTTACAAAGATAATCAAATCAATATTCTTTACGTTCCTGGGGCATTTGAGTTACCTGCANAAGTCAAANAGTTGNNAAAAANNAATNACTATNNTTGTATTATTGCTCTTGGATGCGTGATTAANGGNGANANCGATCATTATCACTATATTTCTCAGGCAGTNACTAANGGTATTATGTCTGTGACCNTAGAGGAAACTNAAACCAATCCTCNTATCATNTTTGGAGTTTTGACATGNCANAACAAAGAGCTAGCATATGCGNGATCTNGGNATAACCANCANAACAAAGGTTATGAAGCTGGGCTAGCAGCNATNCATCAGATNAATAGTTAAATTTTCTAAATTAACTTCCTCTGNTCTTCAAGCCCCATCGANATTAAAAANGGATCTTTTTCTTGCTGCTTTATAAAATCNTTTTTTGAATGAATACCATTCCAACCATNCTCTACAATTATNTGACCAATTGCACCTCCNAAAGAATTNCCNGGACCCAATAATAANATCTTTTCAGGACAAAACTCTTTTAATGCAACAGACATTGCTTTTGTGAAATNAAAAACACTNATCACCTGATCTCTTAATGTATACTCAAATAGTAATCTAGGACTNGTACTATANGGGCTCCAAANTTTACCTTGACCATCAATAATTGGAATAGAAGGCTTTTGAAANAGTTTTTGATGATATNAAACTAANTGCTTTTTCAGAAATTGATTTAAGTAAAGGTGTGTGNAAGGCAGCATGNAAAGGNAACTGAAATGGGTATTTATCTTTTTTTGGTAATTNTTTNAGTAAANGGTCTANANATGNTTGCTCACCTCCTATCACTAAANACCCNCCTAACTCTATTGANANGAAACAACCANTATTTTTNANAAGAGAAATAATNTNAGTTTTTTTTTCTNTGTTAATNATCCAATCATCATCNACNATTGGATAAATAACTTGTCCTCCNATNATNTGGNTTTTCATCATNGAACCCATTGTATGGATAAGCTCNTAACCNNCTTTTNTAGNAATNGCNNTNCNNAAAGAAAGNGCNGTATACCAACCCATTGAATTTCCAACNATTGATACAATNTCATATTTTTCCTGATCAATAGAAANATANTCTGACATGCTACAGGCAAAAATNAGTGTNGANGCATTTTCTCCANNCATNTGAATTTTGGATTTAAATGNTNCNNAATCAAGCGATGATATACTCTGCAAANNNTCCTTNTCTCTNTGNTGATCCATCCAAATTATATGTTCNNTNGCNGNTTCCCCNTATTTATCAAGATAACCTGANGTNTCTCTTGTNTATGTNCCTCTTCCAGGGCAAACAACAACTACTCTTTTTTTATCCATTTAGTAAATCTAATGATTTTTTAACAATTGATACTTTACTTGGTAAGGTTGCAGTTGCAGCTACTCCAAGAGGAATAAAACTATCATCAGCGGCATGCAATTCAATGTTAGATTGTCTACCAATTCTAGTTACAAGTTCTCCTAAAAGTCCCTCACCATGGCAACCAGTTTTACGACACTCATCTACGATAAGAATATTTTTACATTTTTCTATATTTTTTATAAGGTTTTTATAATTAATCGGAGCAAGCCAACGTAAATCAATAACTTTTATTTTCTTTTTTATCTTTTTTTCTATCTCCTTTTTTGCCTGTAAAGAAAGATAAAGTCCATTACCATAAGTAATAATCGTAAATAACCTGCTTTCCCCATAGCTATAAAATTCACCAACAGTAATTTCTTTATCTAACTCAGGATACGTAAATGACCATCCACCATCCTTAGGATTATGAAGATCTTTTGTCATATACAATGCAATTGGTTCCACAAATACTATTACTCTTCCATTAATATAGGCTTCTTTGACAGCTGTTCTAAGCATCTTCACAGCATCAGATCCATTAGAAGGTACCGCAAGAATAATACCTGGAATATCTCTAAAAATAGTTAAAGAATTATCATTATGAAAATGTCCTCCAAACCCTTTTTGATATGCTAAACCTGGTATCCTTAACACCATTGGATTCGTAAACTGACCTTTGGAAAAAAAAGGTAGTGTAGCTGCCTCTCCACGCAATTGATCTTCCGCGTTATGTACATAAGCTAAAAATTGTATTTCAGGTATAGGAATAAAACCATTATGAGCAAACCCTACTCCAAAACCAATAATAGAAGTCTCATCTAAAGGGCTATTAAAAACTCTTCTCTCTCCAAATTGTTTATATAGATCTGCTGTAATATGATAGACACCACCTTTTTTAGCTACATCTTCACCAAAAATAAGTGTATTTGAATATTGAAGTAAGAGATCTGACAAAGTATAATTCAATAATTTTCCCATATGCTGTGGAAGCTCCATCCTTTCAAATTCTTTACCAAAGATATTTTTTCGCAATTTCATCGTAGGAATTTCAGGTGCATTTTTTCTTACATTTTCATTTGATACAATTGCACTCATAACGTCTACTGACTTAAGGAGTTTTGGCCTTAAAACCGCTGAATCAAAAACAAAACTTATTTGTTTTCTAGTATTCTCATATAAGGATAAAATTTCAGAAGATGAGAGGCACTTTTTTTCGATCATAATTCTAGCTGAATGAAGTAATGGATCATCGGATTCTATTTTTTCAATCTCTTGAAGAGTTTTATAACCAACCTCAACATCTGATCCCGCATGCCCCATTAGCCTGACAGTCTTCATATGAAGGAAAACGGGACATCTTTGTTTTCTAGAAATTTGTTCAGCTTTTTTTGATTTGATAATAAGGTCTAAGATATGTAAACCATCTACCTGAATATATTTTATACCTATTCTTCTAGAAAAATTTTGCTCAATCCAGCCATCCTGGGTAGAAACAGATATGCCTGTACCATTATCTTCACATAAAAAAACAATTGGAACATGTCCTCCCAAATTATGTATCCACGCAGCAGTATTGAATGCTGATAATGCTGATGCATGGTTTGCACTAGCATCTCCAAAACTACATAGGACTATACTATTCGATTCTAATACTCTTTCTTTGATATCTAAGTCTTTAGCTCTATCAATAGAAAAAGCAGTCCCAACAGCTTTTGGTAAATGACTTGCAATGGTACTCGTTTGAGGCGGTATATTTAGCATTTTGCTTCCAATTACTTTATGCCTCCCTCCGCTAATAGGATCTTCTGATGAAGCCATAAATGAAAGGGCCGTATCATAGAATGGTGTCAAGCCAGACACCTGTTTTGACCTTTGGAGGAAAAATGGCATGTCTCTATAATGGAGAAACGCCATATCAGTATATGGAAAAACATGACCAAATACTGCATTACCCTCGTGACCAGAACTGCCAATTGTGTAATAGCAACTGCCCTCATCCTTTAGAGATCTGGCCTTTAGATCCATATGTCGACTTGCTACTTGAGATTCAAAGATTGATATAAGCTCTGAATTGGAGATGCTTTGACCCAAGTTTAATGAATGTGTTTTTGAATCAGGGAAATTTCCTTCTTCTACCCCTTTTGTAAAATTTAAATCTACAACCTTTGCCCTATTAAATAATGACATAGCAAAATTAATTTGATAAAATCATATTAATTCTTTAGAGAAAATAACTTTTCCTTAAACTCACGTAATTCACGCACATTACCTGATTGAATTTCACCAGAATCCCACTTCAATCTAAAGTCTTCTTCGGAGTCAAGACCACCCTGTTTTTTATATAAAGGATATATATCACTTTCACTGCGAGGCTTATTGACATGAAGCGTTGCAGTAATTTGATAAGCAATATCCTCAAGAATATCATCAACAACCCTGTTAGGTAACTGTTTTTCAAGAATACTCTGTTCAATCCTAGAAAACCTTAGACCACTTACAGCATAATCCTGATATGCCTCCCAAGCAAATGGCGCTACAGCTTTGACTGATTCTGCCATTGCATCTGAAAAAACACGTATCTCATATTGAGCATGACTATCTGATCTTAAACCAATAAAATGAAGTAAGTTGTGCAAATCATTTTTCCAGTACCATTCAGTATATAAATTAACTGGAAGAATTGCTCTTGCTAATTCTCTGGCAACACCATCATTATTTAATTCTGAATATATCTCAAAACTTCTGTCAGATATTTCTTTAAAATATTTATGCACCTTATGCTTTAATTGATCAGATACTTCTCCCATTCTTCCTTGTTTATTCAGCGCACTTTGAAATTGAATATGATCAGGATTAGGTAAATAGAATTCATCTCTTGCTTCTGAATAACGCAATGAATATTCATTAATATTTGCTGTGCGATGTCTAACCCACTGCCTTGCAACAAAAATAGGCATTTTACAATGAAATTTAAACTCAACCATTTCAAATGGCGTTGTATGTCTATGTCTCATAAGATATCTTATAAGACCACGGTCCTGCGATACTTTACTTGTACCTTTTCCATAACTTACTCTTGCTGCTTGTACAATGGCATTATCGCCACCCATCGAATCAACAAGACGAACAAACCCTTTATCTAAACATTTTATTGCGTCTTCTGGTATTTTTGACATATTAATCTCTATCTCATTTTATGGTAAATCATAACACCATCTCTAACTGGTAATAAGAGTGGGGCTAATCTATCATTATTTATAATTAATTCAGCAGTTTCCCTTAAAGCAATTGACTCTTTATCAAAAGGATCCAGTACTCTACCACTCCAAAGCATATTATCCAAAACTCCTATGCCACCTTTTTTTAATAGTTTTAAGCATTTTGTGTGATATTTTGGATAGTTCACTTTATCTGCATCAATAAAAACCATATCGAATGAATAATTATTTAATTTTTCTAATGATTGAATTGCTGGTCCTTTATGTACTGTAATTTTATCACCATTTTTTGATTTCTTAAACCATTCAGTCGCTGTATTTATATGTTTTTCCATCAATTCACAAGTATGTATCCTACCATTTTCAGGTAAAATTTCAGCCATTTTAAGTGCACTATAACCAGTAAACATCCCAATTTCTAATATATTTAATGCTCCAGAAATCTTGATTAACATCTGTAATAATCCACCAACTAAAGATCCTGATAACATTTGAGGAATATCTTCCGATCTCCATGTTTCTTTACTTAATTCTTTTAAAGTTTTAGAATCTTTCAGAGAAAAATTTTTACAATAAGAATCAATCTCTTCTGAATTAAACATCATCGAGCCTTTATAACAGAAATAGTTTTTTCAACAGCAAGTCTCTCTCCCGCAATGAGTCCAGGCTCTATAAGAGTGTTATCTTGATTATATTTTCTTTCATTTCCATATAAATCAATTAACCTGCCACCTGACTCATTTATTATGCAATTACCAGCACATATGTCCCATTCGTTTTTCGGTCTAAGGGAAGCAAAAATATCTGCCTCTCCTGCTGCCGTAAGGCCAAGTTTATATGCAACTGACCCTATAGGTTTTAATTCTCCAAAAGTATTAATATATGGATTCCACAAACCTTTTCGAGTTTCAGATCGACTATTTAATATAATCATATCGCTTAAATTATTTTTTGTTGAACAATGAATATTTTTCTCATTTAATCTTGCGCCTTTACCTTTTGCAGCGCTAAAAAGCTCTCTTGTAACAGGATTATACAATACGCCAATAATTGGAAGACCATTTTCTACAAGAGCAATACTTACAACAAAGTGTGGAACTCCCTCAATAAATTCTTTTGTACCATCTAAAGGATCAACTACCCAAACTCTTTGATTTTTTAGCCTATCCTTAGAATCTACTGTTTCTTCAGATAACCAACCATAGTCCGGGAAGGATTGTGTCAAAATTTCTTTTATTCTTTTATCAGAAGCATGATCTGCAGTTGTTACAGGATTATGATATCCTTTATCTCTAATTTCATAGTCTGCTTTATAATAATTAAGAATTAAGTTTCCAGCCTCCAGTGCAGCTTCTTTTGCTATTTTTATTTCTTTATTCATTTTCGTATTATTTAATTAATAATTATTTCATCGGAAAAAATCCAA
>PAPB01000007.1 GCA_002708715.1 Fidelibacterota bacterium
TTATACTACCTGTAGATATTGTAATAGTACCATCAATCGTAGCAACATCTGTTACGGTTAAATCATCCGTTGTTGTTAACTGCTCTGCTGTAACCGTGCCTGTGGTAGTCAAATTGTCATTATCAAAATCTATGGTACCACCCGAGTCAGTTATACTACCGTTTGCAAGAGTTAGATTACCAACTGTTGAACCGGTAGGAAGCGTAGCTGCCTGTGAAAATGTCACACCTCCTCCATTTGCAATAGACATAGCATCATCACCATCTGTGAACTCTATCAATGGTGTCTGAACAGATGTAGAGGCTACTTGTGTCTGAGTAGTTATAGAAGTTGCACCTGTCACAACACCTGCATCCACATTAATCACACCATCCAAAACTATAGCTGACCCAGCGGCTGGAGTAATGTTCACCGCGCCTGATGATGTACTAAGTGTAACTGCCGCATCGCCCTGGGTTAAATTATCTGATGCAATTGAGCTTGCTGAAACCCCAGTTAATCCAGAACCATTTCCTGATAGAGTACCACCTACAGTTAAGTTTCCAGTGGTCGTAAGGGCACCATTTGATGCAACTGTAAGGGCAAGGGTACCATCTGTATAATCGATCGTTCCTGTTCGCAAAGATGTTCCAACTGTAATATCACCACTAGCATCTACAGCACCATTGATATCTAATGTTGTTGTTGTTATCTCTACTTCTGTATTTGCATCTATATCTAACTGTCCGTCCGCAGATGAATTAATTTTAATTTCGTTATCTCTAAATTGTAGTTGCTTATCATCATTAATTAAAACTCCAGCATCTGCTACGTGAGTTAATGTTACGTCTTGGTCATCTCCCAATAAAATAACACTTCCATCAGCCATATATAGATCTGACCATTCTTTCGTTCCGGAACCTAATGCAGCTCCGTTTGAGCTAGCTGGCGTTACATCACCACCTGCAGAAACAGCACCTGAAATAGTAGTGTTTCCCGTAACCGTTTGAGAGCCACTTGCCAGTGTTCCACTTGTAGATAAATTCTCATTATCAAAATCTATTGTACCACCTGTATCTGTAATACTACCTGTAGAAATAGTTACTGTACCATCTATTGTTGCCACATCTGTAACCGTTAAATCATCGGTAGTTGTTAATTGTTCTGCTGAAACCGTACCTGATGATGTTATTGTTAAATCATCAGCGATATATGCATCTGTGATGGCCGTTCCTTGCCATGTCCCTGAAGAGACTGTACCAACTACATCAATTTCATTATCATTTGCAGTAGTAATAACTGTACCTGTTACATCAGGAAAAGTAATAGTACGGTCAGCTGTTGGGTCTGATAAAGATAAAGTTGTTTCAAAATCATTATCAGAAGCACCTTCTAGTACTAATGGTGAATCACCTGAAAGAGTACCCAAAGAGGTTGCCTCCAATCCAGTAAGATTAGATCCATCCCCAGTAAAAGAAGTAGCAGTTACTGAACCCGTAGTACTTATATTATCATTCCCAAATGATACTGCGTCAGAACCAGATGCTATTGCACCATCACTTATTGTAATATTGCCTATTGATGATCCAGATCCCATTGTAGCGACACCAGTACTGAGAGTTCCAGTAGTAGAAAGATTTTCATTCCCAAATGATATAGCACCGTCTGAATCGGTAATAGATCCATCTGCAAGAGTTAAATTGCCGATAGTTGAAGTAGATGCAAGATTAGTAACACCTGCGCTCAATGTCCCAGTAGTAGAAAGATTTTCATTCCCAAATGATATAGAACCACCAGAATCGGTAATAGATCCGTCTGCTAGTGTAAGATTACCTATTGTAGAACCTGTTTCAGCACTAATAGTCCCTGTAGTAGAAAGATTTTCATTCCCAAATGATATAGAACCACCAGAATCGGTAATGCTACCAGTTGATAAAGTCATAGTACCATCTATAGAAGCCTCATCATCAACTGTCAAATCATCTGTCGTTGTCAACTGCTCTGCTGAAACTGTACCAGAGGATGTTATAGTCAAATCATCAGCAACATATGAATCCACAACTGCTGTACCTTGCCAGGTACCAGAGGATACTATGCCTACCGCATCAATTTCATTATCATTTGAAGTAGTAATAACTGTACCCGTTACATCAGGAAAAGCAATGGTACGATCAGCTGTTGGGTCTGATAAAGATAAAGTTGTTTCAAAATCATTGTCTGTCTCTCCCTCTAAAATAATTGGAGTCGTTCCTGTCAATACACCCGTAGAGGTAGCTTGAACACCTTCAAGATTAGAGCCATCACCACTAAATGAAGTAGCTGTAATAGATCCAGTTGTTGATAAATTCTCATCACCAAAGGATATATCCCCACCTGAATCAGTAATAGAACCATCTGCCAAAGTAAGATTACCTACACTCGATCCCGTAGCAAACGTTGCAGTACCCGCACTTAAAGTACCAGTTGTTGATACATTCTCATCACCAAAGGATATGGCCCCACCTGAATCAGTAATAGAACCATCTGCCAAAGTAAGATTACCTACACTCGATCCCGTAGCAAGCGTTGCAGTACCCGCACTTAAAGTACCAGTCGTAGAAATAGCATCATTACCAAAAGAGATTGCATCAGACCCTGATGTAATAGATCCATTTGCGATTGTTACATCTCCAATTTCAGAACCTGAATCAAATGTAGATACACCAGCACTTAGCGTCCCAGTTGTTGATAAATTTTCATTACCAAAAGATATATTACCACTTTCATCGGTAATAGAACCGTCTGACAGTGTTAAATCTCCTACAGTTGTTGCAGATGAAAAACTTGATATCCCTGCTGCAAGTGTTCCAGATGTAGATAAATTCTCATCGCCAAATGATATATTCCCTCCGGTATCAGTAATAGAACCATCTTCAAAAACAAGATTCCCAATGTTTGATGCGCTCCCTACAGATATAGTTCCAGTTGTCACTAAATCTTCATCATCAAATGATATGGTCCCACTTTCATCTTCAATTGCTATTTCACCATTAGCAATATTCAAATTCGCAATTGAAGCCGTTTCATCAACATTCAAATTGATAAAATTTCCTACTCCAGGGTTGTTTAAACCAATTGCAACTCCATCAATATCCCCACCATCAATATTAATATTTTCAAGATTTTGAGTTGAGATATTTCCTAGTCCCAAAGAAGACCTTGCGGTTGAGTCACTCTCAACAGTCCAAGATTCACCATCAGCAACAATAAAATTTCCATCCGTTAATTCTAAATCTGAAATTGTCTCCAAACTTGAACCCATATTTAATTTATTATCAACATATGCTTTAATAGATTGTTGAGATGCCAATTTTATTTCAGAATCTGAAAGCATATCATCCTCATCAAGAACAGCAGCACCACTAATTAAATTTGCAACAACTGTACCAGTAATTGTAAGGGTATCTATCCCTAATTCAATAAGATCACTATCCACTGTAGTGCCAATTGATCTATTACTAATCATAATTGTACTATCTAATACAATTGATGAACCATCCTCAGGATCAATATTGATATCTCCAGAGGTGGTTTGAATATTAATACTTGAATCTCCAATTATAATATCATCTGCTTTAATTGCTGAAGGGATACCCCATTCTCCAGAACCTACTCCATCAGAAATCCAGGATTCACCAGCAGAACCCTCAGAAGTAACCCCAAATTCTACCTTACTAGCTGAAAGAACACCATCCTCTACAAGATCAGTTAAATTTGAGTCTAACTGTTGATAGGTAGAAAGTGTATCAAATAAAGCATCACTTGTTGTATAACTTTCTAAGGAATCTTTTAATACATATACATCTAAATTGGGGAGGTTCATTAACTCATCATAGTCTGCAGTCAATGCATATGCAGCAGTATCGGATAATACAGAGTAAAAAACAGACGTCATAGACTGTCTTGGTGATAATGTAGAACCATCAACTGTTAATTCAAGATAGGCCTCATCCGGTATTACAGTAAAAGGATTAACATTTCCTAACATTGTACTAATAATACCATTATTTACTGTAACCTCTAAATTTTCTGACCACACGGCTTCTCCACCATCTGGCGTACCATAAAGCCTGAACAATATTTCATAGCTTCCATCTTCTGTTGGACTGCCATCAATTTTTGTAATCAGACCCTGGTATGATATACGTCTAGGAACAGACTGAGTAGTGTTCTCTAGAATTGAATTTATATCCTTTTTTGTTTCATTATTTTTTACTCTTTTTTGTTTTATTATATCTTGAGAAAAAATTAATGGTAAAGATAATGTGAGAATAATTATGAATCTCTTCATGGTAATCTCCTATATTGCAAAGATAAATTAATTTTTAATTTTAATAATATTTTTCTAATCATGGGGAAACCCTGGTGGTTGTTTTGGTAGTGCCTCTTCATCATCTTGAGAAAAAACCTTATCAAATATCAAGTATGCTAATCCTGTCCAGAACGGATATTTACCTAAAGCAAATACCGCTTCATTCTTCATTTTGAATCTATCTAAAACAGAAATTTCATCTTTGAATTCTTTAGAGCTCATAACCTTTGAAACAGAGATTCGAACCAATGGATCCAAACCATATATACCTGATTCACTCAATATTTTATAGGGGCCTGAAAGAATATCACTCGCTATCCATTCATTATAATTAATAGCATCAAAAACCCGAATATAAAATAAATCTTCTGATTGAGAAAACTCCCACACTAATATATATTTAGCATTTATCAAACTTGCATTTATTGATGCACATTCATCATCCATACAATCATAACTATAATTATTATCAATAGATAAACGTTTTAAATCTTTATTAAGATATATTTTTGCATCAAAACCAATATTTTGAATTTGATTAAAAATAATACTATTAATAATCTCAATATCTAATTGGGGGATTTCTTCTCTTGCATAACTTTGAATTAAAATACCCATCCCCAGGTTTTTCGTAGCTACAGAATCCGTGTCAGATTCTGTAAATGATAATGAATCAATAGCGGAAATCAATGTGTCTACAGGCTCTTCCTTTTTAATTGTCGGATCAAAATATTCAACAATTAATGTGTCCATATCTTCAAAACCAAGCCTATCTTTAATTTTAAGAACGACTTCTAATTTTGTACCTGGAACATTATCTGCAAGTTTCACATCTAATACATCATTATATGTGGTAACGCTCATCAAATATTTTGCGCCAAATAACTCAGTCGCTATTTCTGTTGAAAAATCATTATCACTATTTAAGACAAGGCCTGGAGCAAAAATCCAATGATATTTTATAGTAGAACCATCAGATACAGATGATCTAGATCCATCTAAAAATATAGAACCCTTTGAAAGAGTTTTTATATCTCTTCCAGCATCAGCTACAGGACCAGTGTTACCTGAAATAAATAAATTCCCTTGAGCAGAAACTGAGTTATTAAAAATAATAAATAAAAAAAACCAACTGAAAATTTGATCTTTTCGAATAAAAAATTCCAAAAATAGAAAAACAGATTTATTAATAATAGTAATGTTATTTTTCATGTTTTATAACCTCTTAGGTATCACTTGATATTACAGTTGGAGTTATAAATATTAATAATTCTCGCTGTTCTTTATCTTTACTACCATAATTAAAGAATCGTTTTATTAAAGGCAAATCTCCTAACAAGGGAACTTTAGAATTCATTTCATTTGCCGTATCAAATATTAAGCCTCCTATTAATAATGTCTCTCCATTATTGACTCTTACATTTGTATTTGTTGACCTTGTAGAAACCATAGGTCGTTGATCATCTCCGATAAAACCAATAATATCTTGCACTACTGCATCAATTTTCATGCTAATAATATTATCCTCATTAACGCGAGGTAGAACATCTAATGAAATATTGACGTGTTGATCTTCATATGTATAAGGATTGGTACCAAACACACTACCTTTTCCCTGCGGAACAAGGACAGGTATTCTGGTGCCAACAAGTATATTTGCAGGAGAATTATTAGCAGTAGTTACCTGCGGTTCTTGTAATAATTTTGTGCTGCCATCGTTAGCAAGTAAAGATAATATAGCAGACACAATTGGTCGACTTAAAGTCGCAAAATTCATTGTCTGATCTCCTAAGGTTAAATAACCCAAATCAAACGTTTGAGAGGTATCTGTATCTAGGCTTTTAACAATACTCATCTGTTCCCTCATATCCCAATTAATACCTATAACTTCATCGTGTTTCAATGAGGTCTCTATAAATTTTACAGCTATATTTATTTGGTCACTTTCTATATCAAGAGACTTTAAGACGCCATCAATGAGTGCAAAATTATTTGGTAAGTCTGTTACTAATAAAATATCTTTTTCTCCTGGCTCCAAATTGGTTGTAGCAGAAGAAGAAATAGCTCTTATTCTTCCTCGAGGAGACAAGACTTCTTTAATTGCTTCTGAGGCCACATCACCATTAATATAGTTTAATCGAAACATCCTTGTTAGTAGCTCTCCACTCAAGGTTTTTTTTGATGTCATTGGCTGAACAATAATAATATTATCTTGAACAAACCATTCGTAGTTATTGACATATAATATAGCGTCAAGAGCCGTTTCTAGACTTACATCATCAAGATTAACCGTTACACGACCCTTAATATTATCCCCCATAATTAGATTTAAATTATCTTGGGATACTAGCATGCGTACTGCGTTAACTAGTTTAGCATCTTTAAAATTTATACTAACCCGAGATGGAGGTAACCTTTTAGAAGTATAAGTACTTTTAGATGGTTTCTTCTTTACACTATTTTTATCCCAAATTACTTTAAGAGTATGTCTCTTCTTTTTACCTTTGGCTGGCTCCATCTTAATTTTATATTCTGGAACTCTTGTAAAATCTAATTTAATCTTTAATTTTTTAATTATTTCTTTTTGATTAACATTTCTTGGTATTTGTAAAGAATATTGATACAAAGGACTATTATCAGATTTGTTGGAAAAGTTTCCTTTTTTCCACAAAACATTTTTAAATAACAAATTAAGACTAGGAGGTGCAAAAGTTTCATTGGTTACATAATCAAAATTTGCACCCGAGAATTCCATGATAAGGGTAAAAACCTCCTCGCCTTCTTCAATATAAATTTCTTTTAACTCAGGAGTAGGAGGAAAAAGATTATATTTAAATGAATTTTCTTGACTAAATAAAAATGAAATTAGAAAAACATATAAATATAGTTTTGGTATTTTTAATATATATTTCATTTATTGTACCAGGTTAAGGGTTACATGATATTGATTTCTTTTTAACATTACTTTATTATCAGTTATTTTCTTAACTGTAAAACCTCTCACGCGTTCATTTAATCGTAATATTTCACCATTAATAATTGCCTTACGACCATTACTAAATTCTGTTATTCCTGTAAGGTTAAACCAACTGTCATAGATATCGCTTCTATCATAAAAAATATCATTCCCCCAATCGGATCTATCTAATGCAGGTGGAACTAATCTTTCGATTTCTGAATTTCCCTCTTCGTTCGTTTTTATTGCTTCTAAATTTTGAGATAAAGTAATTTCTTTAAGACTTGGAAAAACAACAGATATTGCATCTTTCAAAACAAAAACAAAAAATAACAGAAAAGAAAAGAAAATTATTTTTTCTCTAATCATGATTTAATACCTGTATATGTTGCAAATCGCAATTGAGCAATAACGCCTCTTGGATCTAAACTATCTAAAACGATTGAGCAAGATTGAAGTTTTATAGGGGAATCACTATTTTCAAGATTCTCTAAAAATTTTCCTATTTCAATAAAACTGCCTTTAAGATTATAGCTTAATGTTTGACGTTCAAGATTAATATCTTCTTTTAATAGTTCCTGATAATTTTTGGGGAAAGTATTTTTTGGATCTATTTCTAGATTATAAATAGAAATATTAGTAGCGTTAGCTAATAATTTAATACGATTAATTTCATTCATTAATTGACTACCTGAAAGATTATGTGAATTAATTATTCCAATTATATCTGTATAATCATTTCTAGCATTGTTTATTTCATCCATAATAAGATTATTATTAGATAATTGTTCTTCTATAGATAATATATCAGATTCATATTGATTCACTTTCTCCTTAAGCTTAGCACGGTCTAATAAATAAAATGCAACAAGAGATAGAGCAACCACTAAAAATGTAAAATATCTTATTTTTTGTAATCTAATCATTAAAATACCATACTAATTAAAAATTGAGTTTTTGATTTATTCAATTTTTTCCCAGGCCCGATCTTGATCTCTTTAAATATTCCATTGCGATTTAATTCATTACGAAGCTTGTCTGCTTTTACAGATGATTTTTCTAAATTTTTTTGATAAAATCCTGTAAAATCAATTTTAATACTAGAATAATTAAAATCATTATTTTCTTCATGAAAGTCAAAATCACTATTATTTATATCAAGATTAGTTACATGAAAGTCCCTAGGTATTGTTTTACTAATATATTGTAATAATCCAACTATATTGGATGATACATACTTATCATTATTAAGATAATCTCTAAAATTATTGACCACTGAATTTTTATCAAGAATAACCGATTGCATATCTCTACGCATACTCATCAAACTAAGTTCTGATTGCTTTATTGGTAATCTATCCTGGAGCGGTTTTATTTCTAATCTATTAGTAAAAGCACCAATTGAAAAAATCATCACTATACCCAACAATGCTTTTTGTAACATTTGATTTGGTCTAAAGTATTGCAAATCTTTCTTTTGTAATGTTGGTAATAGATTTAATGATAAATCTGGATCCATTAATAGGCCTAGATTTGCCACATAATCCAATGCAATAGAATTCCCATTAATATTATTATGAGTTTTAAGTATAAGATCTGACTGCTCTTTTATTGAGCTGATTGAACGATCTAGATCATTTAATACTAATGAATGCTCAGCCTCTTGCTCTTTAAATCTTTTTAATTCTTCCTTAAGCGTTTCTATTCTATTACCATGCGTGTGAGGGAAATTTTCAAGTTCATTGACTTGATTGCTTATTTCATCTAGTTCGTTTTTTTCTCTAGCTATTTGAAGCTCTAGTTTGGTACAAACATCTTCAAAATTCTTGATTTTTTTTAGATTTAATCTCTCGGATTCCGATAACAAATTTTGGGTCGATATGTGGTCATTTTTTAGTTTAGCAACTATCTGCTCATTTTCTAAAATTTCATCATATAGTTCTTTAGATCGAATTTTTAATTGAGCAACATCCATATAACTTTTCATTTTACTATTACTAATCTCCCATTTCCATTCATCTTCTTTATCTGGATCATTCAAGTAAAAAGAATTTTCAAGAGCATTTTTCATTTCATCATGTATAGTTGATATTTTTTTATCAACCATAGCCATTTCTATTCTTTTATTTTTTAACGTTTGATTTATAGTATCCAACTGGGACTCAACACCGTCTTTATCTTTTATCTTTAATTCTATGATAGAGTATACATTTGCTATGCGTTCATTAATTATAACTCTATAAGAAGGATATAAATTTTTAATTTTTAAAAAATTATTTAAAGTTTTATAATGATCAACAGATAATCTATCTAAATGGTTCTTATTATCTATTATTAATTTTTCATATCTTTGATAATCTCTTTCAAATAATACATTATCATTCTCTATGAGACTTATCTCACTCATTAATTCTGATTGATCATTACGGAGGGTATCTATAAAACGATTCAACTCTAAAATAGATTGTTCTATTCTTTTAATATTAATTTTTAAATCTTTTTCATATTGATAGAGATCTCGACGTCTTTCATTTACCGAAATACTTTTTATTTTTTTTAAATTCTTTTTATTGACCATTCTATCTTGTTCATTTACTGTCGCTTTTAGTTCTTTTTGATATTTAACGGAAGTATTGTAGTCTTCTTCTATTTTTGTAAGGTCTTTTAAAATCTCATATTTCTCACTTTTTAAATTTTCTAATTTTTTATTTAAATCAGAATATTCATTTCTATTGGCATCAATTTTTTGTTCACTTACTACCTTTTTTTCATTAAATATATCTTCTGATTTTCCAATATTTAATTTTATTTTATCTAAGTCTTTTAATATAATCTCTAATTTAGACTCTGATGATATTTTAGATTTTCTTATTTTTTTTAATAACTGATTACACGTATGGATTTGAGTTTTACTCTGCTCTATTTCACGAAAATAAAATAGGATCTTATCTTCAGCCTGATTGAGATTCGTAGCAAGAGTATGATGCGCGAGATCTATATTAAAGTTATGAAGCCTTTCCTCTTTTTCTAAAACCACATCGGATTTTTCCTTAGCAATATCTTTAGGTATTTGCAACATTTCTCTTTCAGCTTGCTCTAAAGCCCTTGCCTTTTTAATTGGTATATTTTTTATTTCAAATTTTAAATTTTTTAAATTATTAGCTGTGTCTTCTTTGAGTTTAAAATATTCTTTTTCAATTGCAATCAATTGCTCATTTTTCTTATCTAGTTTTTCAATCCATTTTTGGATTATAGATTCTTCATACTTTATTTTAGTTGTAGATTTTTCAATCTTAACCAAAATATTTTTTTTCTTTCCTCCAAAAGGTTTCAACTTTTCTAAAATTGTTTTATGACTTCTTTTGTAACGCAATATAAAATTATTATGCCTTTGTTTAAACCTATTAAAAGCATTGCCATATTTTTCGATCTCACGTAAGTCCATTGATATACTTTCTTCTGCCATATTTTTAGCGATCACTTGATTATCACCAACTTTATCAAAACGGTCTAAGCCTGATTGTAAAAAGGAATGATATTCAGGAGATTTTTTCCTTTTAATAGTTTTTTCCAAATCCATTACAACACTATTATAATTTGATTGCTCTATTTCAAATAATTCATCCCAATCTTTTTTCTTTGATTCTAAAAGATCGAGTCTGTCTTGAATTCTGCGACCACCTTTTAAATCTTTTTCTAAAGTGGTTAATTGTTTTTTTAAAATTGCTATTTTGGGAGTTTTTACTTTTTTCTGTTTAGATAAAGAAATACGAATAAGATTTCTATCTGATAATATTTTTTCTTTTGCTTTTTTTAATTTTTCTAATTGTTTTTTATTTACAATGACTTCTTTTTTTAATTTTTTTTCTTCCTGCTTAAAAAATGTTTTAATGGTTGTATTTTTTGTTTTTTTTACTCTAGATATTCTTAGAACTTGCTCTTTATCTAATTGTTTTAATCTTTTATCAAATTCTTTTATAATACTTTCTTTCCTCTCTTGACTTTTTTTCATTATCGGAAAGAGTTCCTTTTTTATATTGTCTATTTCATCTTTTTTGGTGATACACTCCTTTTCAAGCTTTTCTATATATAACTCCGCATTTGAAATTTGATTAATAGTATCGGTTTCTTCTTTATCAAATGAATCAATTTGGTTTATTATGTCAGTTTTATTTTTTGATTTTATATTATTTTGATTATCAATTTCTTTTTGATTTTTTAAATATATTTTTTTACCATCTAATTGTTTTGATTCTAATTCGTTATAAATCTTTTCATTTCGATCAATAGACTTTTCCATCATATTAATGTTAGAAGATATCTCATCTAACATCTTTTTCTTGAGCTGCCTTCTTGGTCTTATTTCTTTCAGCAAATTTGTATGGTGTTCTAATTCATCATTAACCTCAATTGAATCATGCACATATTTCAAAATATCAATATTTTCTAGACGAATTTTTTCTTTTGCTTTTAAATCATTTTCTTGAACATCAATATTTTTTTTCAAAGCAACAATTGCTTGTTCTTTCTCTTTTTTATTTAATTTTGATTTCTTTATTTCATTTTCTAAATGTTCTTTATCATTTGCGATAAGTTTTAAATCGTTATTTATTTTTACAATTACTTCAGATTGGTTTTTTAAATGTATCAAGTTTTCAGGCACCTTAATAATTAGGTCTAATATTTTTATCAACTTTTCTCTTATTTCAATTGCTATCTCACCATCAATAAATTTTTCTTCAAGATACTTAGTATCACCATTTACACTATTTTTAAATGAATCTCTTATCTGATCTATCCGTTTTGTATTTTTTGTAATTAGGTATCCTGCCTGTTGTAATGTATATATATCATCCTTACCAATATCCCCAACTGATTCCATATGCTCTAAGAATGATCGTTTAAAGGCACCTGCTATATTTTTTAATGATTCATGTAAATATTCAAACTCAGCGATTTCATCATGCCCATGAGATAACTGAATACTATATTTTTGAAAAAGTTCCTGATGTTTTATAATTTTTTGTTCAAGTTTATCAATTTCAGATTCAAAATTTTCTTTTTGATCATTTAATAAAGCTCTATTTTGTGCAGCCGTTTTAATATCATTACCATTATTATTTTTTTGTGATAATTCTTGTTTTATCTTTTTTTGTTTTTGACTATCTGATTCATATTCTAATTTTGAGATCCGTTTATTGACTTCTTCGTGCTCTTTATAATTCTCAAATAATTTTTCACTATAAATATCGAGTTTTTCATTAAGTGCTTTGATATTGGAATGCAATTCTTTTTGACTCTTTTTATAATCTTTTTTTAAAATCTTGAAGTCCTTAGATGTATTAATCAATTTTTTATTTGCCTCATCTATTGATTTTATTTTTGAATTTTTCTCAATATCTAATCTTGCAAGACTATATTTAGCACTTTCAGGGCTTTGGGTTGACTCTATTGCTTTTTCATGATTAATAATTTTTTGTTTAAGTGTTTTTAAAGTTGACTTAGAATTTTCTTTTTTACGAAATAAATTGCTTTTATTAATTGCACTAAATGATAAAGGACCAGCGTTATCTTTACTGACCAAATGTGTTTCTACGATTTTGGATAAATTTTCTACGTTTATTTTTAAACCGTTAGTAATAGCCGTATCAATATTTTTTATATGACTACCAGGTCCTGAGATATATACCTTATTAATAAGGGAATAAACAAACCCCACATGAGAAAGAGAATTTTCAAATTCAATAATAAGATCTTTAATGCGTTGAATAAAGCCGAACATGTTATGATCTGTAATCGCAATAGCTTCTTTATAATGTTTTCTTTGGTTAGAGCTTGCATTATGTATTTCTGCTTTAAAACCATAGAAAGATAAGAAATGCATTGCATCGTCAAATTTTTCCTTAGCATTATTTTTCAGATTGGTTAACTCAATAATATTATCCAAAAAATAATTAAGCCCTTTTGGAAAGTCACAAGACTCAATCAACCTGTTCCCATAACAAACTACTAAATGTGTTTTTAAATTCCCTATATATATAAGGAGTGAAAACTCATTAGTTTTATCCAAATTATAATATGTATATACATTATGTAAAATTTTAGGGATTACAGCGACATGCCTGAGTTGCAGTCCTGAATCCAATAGAACATTAAAATCTTTTTCAATTGCTTTCTTTTTAGTTGAATAAGAAACGATAGCATTTTTATGTTGTTCATCATATCTGATATAATCTACAATACTTTTTGTATTATCTATATTGTATGATTGTTTTAAGATGTTTAACAGATTTTTTTTAAATAATTTATGGCTTTTACCCTTAGAAGCAAGATAAGTCATTTCGCAATTATAATGATCGGATTGAATTGCTAAATAAATTTTTCTTTTTTTATTAGGATGAATAAATTGTTGAAAAATATTTATAATAAGATCTGAAAGATTATTTATTTGATAACCTTTAATCTTTATGGGGAAGTCATAATTGTGGGTTTTTTTAATCATAAAACCATTCTTATTAAGTTTGCAAAATAAAAATGTTACATGGTTACCGGATTGAATAAAAGACATGCACTCCTTAATACCATTAAGATTAAGTATGGTGTTTTTATAAAAAAGGGAATGATGTTTTTGTTCATTTTGTGATTTCTTATCAGATCTTTTAATTATGGGTTTTGATTTTGTATTAGATAATCGCCTTTCGTTTTGATTCCTTCGTTTATGATATACTCTACGTTCTTGATTGTTTCTTCTTTCTTTCTTAATCCTATTTTCTTGACCTTTATATTTAGCATGTCTTGCTAGCCGTCGAATTTTAATATTACGTCTGGTATAGATTCGGCGATTACTGTTTCTACGTCTTTCTTTAATATTCCGATTTTTTTTAAAATGTACAAAATCAAATTCAGATATTTTTTTATTATCTTCCTTATCTTTTTCATTGATAGGAACGGTGACTGGCTCTTGGATTGTTTTAGTGCGATCAATAGTAGTAAAGGTTTTGGCTGTGGGTAGAAATCTTTTTTGCTCGATTCCCTTAACCATTTGAGTACTTTCTATAAATAAAATATTATTAGATAATAAATTTTTGATATGATAATAAATTTTATCTTTAGGAAACGAGATAGAGTTGGCAATTTCTGAAGCAGTCTTTGATTCTTCATTAAAACAAGCTAAAATTCTTTTTGTGATATCTTTTTTAAGAATTTTTACAGTCTTATAATCATCAATTTTTATTGTATTTTTTTTAAATTTAGTCATAAATACAAATTTTGGATAATAAGATTTTATCTAGTGAATGCACTAGTAGAATAGTCAGTGGGCAGCCCACAGATATATTTTGATACCGCATCATATATTACCTCGGAAAAAGTAATTTACTAAATTTATTGCATAACAGGTATTGATTACAAGGAATGTTTGTAATTACAATATTTTAATTTTTTAAACAATTTAGTTAAAAAATTTTAATTAAAAATGTCAATTGATCTGTAATTAATTGGATTGTAATTAAATCTGTAATTTTTTTCTAATTCTAATATTATACAAACATAAATAAAATTTTAATTAATTAAAGATATTTTTATCGACGAGAATTATTTTTTTAAAAGTATCTGTAATATTTATTGAAATATTATTTCTTAATTAATTTAAAAAAAAATTAATATATAAATAATTACAACCTATTTATAAATATATGATTGTATAAATTATTTTTTTAATTACAAATCAATAAAAAAATATATTATATGTTAGTTTTTATTGTTTTAAATATTGCGAATTAAGGTATCTTCTTCTTCCAGTAAAGATAAATATTCTTTTTCAAAAATTTCTATCTCTTCTGTTTTCTTCTGCAATAATATAAAATTGTCTATATTTTTTTTATTTTGTATTACTGCCCGGGCGCTATCTATGCCTTTATCAATATTCTTTATACGTCGCTTTATCCATGATAAACGATTTTTATTTTTTTTTCTTTCTTTATATGAAATTTTATTTAAACTATTCGAATGCGCTTTGTCTTTATCAACAACATCAGATCCTTCTTTCTGATTTTTCTTCCAATAATAATAATCATAATTACCTTCATAAACATGTACACCATAATTGCCAACTTCGTAAGTTAAATTTGTAATACGATTTAAAAAAAATCTATCATGAGAAATACATACAATAGAACCTTCATAATTTCTTAAAGCATTTTCCAGAACATTTCGTGATTTCATATCTAAATGATTTGTCGGTTCATCTAATAATAAAATATTAGCAGGGATTAATAACATTCGGGCTAATGCCACTCTAGCTTTTTCACCGCCTGACAATACCTTATTATATTTATCAATATCATCACCAGAAAACAAAAAACTACCCAAATATGTTCTAATCTCAGTCTCACTTAAATTGGAAGATACTTTCGCAATTGTCTGATAAATAGTATCATTACTATCTAATAACTCCAATTGATGTTGTGCATAATATGAAATATTTATATTATTTGCATTTTCAATTTTACCTTCACTGGGTTCAATCACCCCTGCAAATAATTTTAATAATGTAGTTTTTCCAGCTCCATTATGTCCTACTAATCCAATTTTCTGTTTTCTTTCAATCGTTAAATTCAAATTATTAAAAACTCTATTTTCTCCATATGATTTACCCAAATCATTGCATGAAATAATTTTTAATGGTGAACGGCCTGGATTAGGAATTGTTAACTGAATAACCTTATTATCTAAATCCAAAGCTTCAATTTTATCCAATTTCTCTAATGCCTTTATTCTACTTTGTACTTGCGTTGCTTTTGTATTTTTGTATCTAAATCTTTCAATAAACTTTTCTGTGTCTTTTATTTTCTTTTGTTGATTATTAAAAGCATTTCTATGTTGTTCTGCTCGTATACTCTTTTCTTTTATATAGCTAGAATAATTACCATGGAATAGAAAGACTTTCCTTAATTCTATTTCTAGTATATGATTAACAGATTTATCTAAAAAAGTTCTATCATGACTAATTAATACTAGACTTCCTTTCCAATCATTTAAAAAAGTCTCTAACCAAATTGTAGCTTCAAGATCTAGATGATTGGTTGGCTCATCTAAGAAAATGATATCTGGTTTTTTTAATAAAATAGAAGCAAGAGCAACCCGCATTCGCCACCCACCTGAAAACGTATTTAATTTTTCACCAAATTGAAGTTCTTTAAATCCAAGGCCACTCAAAATCTTTTTCGCATCTTGTTCAATTTTCCATCCACCAATAACTTCATACCTATCGTGTAATTCACCAATCTTTTCTACCGTCTTTTCATTTTCTGCACCTTTTTTTATTTGTTTATTTAATATTGATAATTCATTTTCTATTTTTTTTAATTCTGGGAATGATTTTTGTGCTTCCTCTAAAACAGTATCTCCTGAACCTGAAATAATATCTTGCGGTAAATAACCAATGGTTATGTTTTTATCTTTTTGAATATTACCAGTATCAAAATCATCTTCTCCTATCAATATCCGCAATAATGTTGTCTTACCTGTGCCATTAGCACCAACAAGACCAATTCTCATTCCTTTTTTCAAAGAAATATTAACATCAGAAAATAAACAACTCCCATTATAAGATTTTGAAAGACTATCAATGTATATCATTTATAATAAAATAAATATTTTATAAAAAGGAATCACTGTTATAAAACACCTATCATGTAGTTACCTTGATTTTCAACTAAATTAACATCAATAATTTGATTATGATAGTTCAAGGGATTTTGAATATTAACCTTTATATAATTATCAGTATAACCAACTTGAAATCCATTTTTCATCCCCTCAAATAAAACAGGCCTTTTTTTATTTATAAAATTATTATAAAAATCTCGTTGTTTTTTTTCAGATAAAATATGAAGCATTTTACTCCTTTTAAAACGATCTGATTGTGATACTTTTTCTTTAAAATTCACTGCATCTGTTCCATCTCTTTCTGAATAAGAAAAAACATGGAGATAGGCTATATTAAGCTCATTTAAAAAATGATAAGTTTCTAAAAAATCTTCATATGTTTCTCCAGGAAATCCTACAATAACATCGACACCAATACAAATTTCTAAATTAGTTTTGAGAATCTTTTCTATTCGCTCTTTATATATTTCAGTGTCATACCTACGACGCATTAAACGTAAAATCTTATCAGATCCCGATTGTAATGGGATATGAAAATGGGGCATAAGTTTTTTAGATATATTACAAAATTCAATTATATCATCTGTTAATAAATTAGGCTCTATAGAAGAAATTCTAATACGTTTTAATTTTTCTATATTATCTAGAGCTTTTAACAAGTCTATAAAAGACTCATCATTTTTTTTACCAAAATCTCCAATATTTATGCCCGTAAGAACGATTTCTTGATTATTACAAGAAACAACTTTCTTCACCTCAGCAACGGTAGACTTAATAGTTCCACTTCTACTTTTTCCTCTTGCCATAGGTATAGTACAAAAAGAACATATATAATCACATCCATCTTGAACTTTTAAATATGCACGTGTCCTTTCTTCTGATGAAAATGAGGGTTTAAATTTATGTACATAGTTTATATCAGAAGAAACCACAATAGGTGGACCCTCTATGTTAATTTGATTTAAATATTTCATTAATTGAAATTTTTCATTAGCACCAAGGACAACATCAACGCCATCAATTTTAGCTATTTCATTCGGCTTCAACTGTGCGTAGCAACCAATTACCGCAATTTTTGAAAAAGGATTTTTTCGCTTAGCTTGTCTAATTAATTTTCTAGCTTCCTTATCTGCATTCTCAGTTACAGAACAGGTGTTAATCACATAACAATCTGCTACTTCTTTAAATTTAACTTTTTCAAATCCGTTATTAGTTAAATCACGTGATATCGTAGATGTTTCTGAAAAATTTAATTTACATCCCAATGTATGGAAGGCAATTCTTTTTGTTTGCGTGCTCATTGTATATTGTAAAATATGTATAATAAAATTTAAAATATTTTAATTAAATATTTTCATATTATAGTTAATATTAAACATATTTAAAAATTAAAATTTTTAAGATAAAATAAAATTTAGGTTTAAAAAATAATAGTAATATGTGTTTTTATTTAATAATATTTAATAATTATTAATAAAAAAACATAATAGCGTGACGCTAGACAAAATAGATCGAAAAATATTATTTGAGCTGCAAAAATCTGGTAGAGAATCTGCAAGCAATATTGCAGAAAAAATCAATGTATCAGTTCCCACGATAACTGAGAGAATAAAAAAATTACAAGACAGCGGAGTAATAGTTGGTTTCCAAGCAATAATTGACCCTACAGCTGTTGGGCTTGATGTAGCTGCTATCATTACAATTATTTCAGGTTCTTCACAATATTATAAAGAGGTAACTCTTGCAGCTGAAGAGACTCCAGAAATTATAAAATGCTTTAGTACAACTGGCAATGGTTCGCATACATTATTAATAAATACTAAAAATTCTTATACGCTTGAGGATTTACTACGAAAAATTCAAAGCTGGCCAGGGGTAATAAGAACAGAAACACAAATTATTTTATCATCATATAAATATGGGACAATGGTTCCAATAAATTAAAAAGAGGAAAAATGAATAAATGCCGCGCAGAGTATATCTGGATGGATGGTCATATGCCAACACAAAAACTACGATCCAAAACAAGAGTATTAGATAATCCAATAGATTCACTTAAAGATTTACCACTTTGGGGTTTTGATGGTTCTAGTACAAACCAAGCAGTAGGAAATGATAGTGATTGTATGCTAAAACCGGTATATAAAGTCCCTGATCCAATACGAGGGGATAGCGATTTACTAGTAATGTGCGAAGTAATGAACCCTGATGGCACACCCCACCGATCTAATAGCAGAGCTCCTTTAGTAACTATAGCTGAAAAATATAAAGAACAAGAAGCCTGGTTTGGAATCGAGCAAGAATACACATTATTTGAAGGACGCAATCCACTTGGTTGGCCAGAAGGTGGATATCCTGCACCACAAGGACCTTTTTATTGTGGAGTTGGCGCAGATGAAGTATTCGGTAGAGATATTGTTGAAGAACATTTAGAACTATGTCTAGATGCAGGTCTACAAGTTTCTGGAATTAATGCCGAAGTCATGCCAGGACAATGGGAATATCAAATAGGACCTCTTGGACCATTAGAATCTGCAGATCAAGTGTGGTTATCGCGCTGGCTATTATATAGAATATCCGAAGATTATGGAGTAAGCGCAACCTTACATCCAAAACCTGTTAAAGGAGATTGGAATGGCGCTGGGGCACACACTAACTTTAGTACAAAAGCAATGCGTTGTAAAGGTGGAATAAAAATTATAGAAGAAGCTTGTGAAAAACTTGGTAAAAAACACGATGAACACATTGCAATTTATGGAGCACATAATGAAGAAAGATTAACAGGACTTCATGAGACATGTAGTATCAAAGAATTTCGTTACGGTATCAGCGACCGCGGTGCATCTATTAGAATACCTATGCAAACAGCTAATGATGGTTTTGGATATTTGGAAGACAGAAGGCCAGCTGGGAATATGGACCCTTATAAAGTATGTGCAAAACTTATAGAAACTACATGTAGCTAATAATATTTTATATTAAAATTCTATAGTAGTTTAAATTGATTTCATTAACATTTTTAGTTAAAACAGGAATTTTTAATTATGGAAACAACATTCATTAATAAAATTGATAAAATAATAAAAGAAAAACATTTATTAAATCATTCTTTTTATAAAGCATGGAATGAAGGAAAATTATCTAATAATACCTTAAAAAATTATGCTGCACAATATTTTCAACATGTTTCTTCTTTCCCACGATATTTATCTGCTATCCATTCTAATTGTGATAATATTAAAGTAAGACAAATCCTTTTAGAAAATTTAGTTGATGAAGAAAAAGGAAAAGATAACCATCCAGAACTATGGATGCAATTTGCAGAAGGAATGGGCAATAGTAGACATAAAGTAAAAAATACAATCCCAATGGAAGAGACTGAAGCATTAGTCAATACATTCAATCGATTATCACGATCAGAAAAATACCATATTGGGCTTGCTGCACTTTATTGCTATGAATCTATGCAGCCAGAAATTTCTGAAACTAAAAAGATTGGTTTAAAAGATATGTATGGTATTAAAGATGAAAATACTTTAAAGTTTTTCACTGTTCATATGCACGCTGATAAATGGCATAGAGAAGTAATACGAAATCTGATTAAAGAACTCAGTAATACAAAAGAAAAACAAAACGAAATTCTCACAGCTGTTGATGCAGCTTTAAATTCTTTAAATAATTTTTTAACAGGTATGGAAAAAACATATTGTTAAGAATATTATATTTATAACAATACTGAAAAGGGCAGTTAGTTTACTGCCCTTTTTAATTTTTAGTGTCTACGCTCTTTTCCAGTTCGACGATTTTCTTTTCTTTGGTAGGCCTGCCTTTGATCTATAGTATCACGTCTTTCGTCTTCAACAATAACATTGCTTTTTCTACGATGTTCTAATCTTCTATGATCTCCTCTACGATCAAGGCTTCTCCTTGATGAACCTTTTTTTCTATGTTCTTCCATTGTATCCCTTCTTTATTTAAAACTGAAAGATAACCTCAGATACTATCTGAGGTTATCATCAATTTTTATTTTTAGCCTTAGAATGTTGGATCTACAAACAAAGTAGAATCTGTTTTTACAAGATTTACCTTGTCTACCATATCCAATGAACTAACTGCTTTCTCAACCATCGCCATCTCATTCTCATGAATAAAATCATCTGCTCGAGCAATATATGCTAGATTTTTTACAACCTTGTAACGGTCATCATCAGAAGTAAAAACATCCTTCAACGCTACTAATGATACACCATACTGATTCATACGTGAATCTTCATCACCTAAATCAATAAATTTATCAATTACCTCTGCTTCCATTTGATTGTATTCATCATCAGATACATTGGGCAACATAACTTTAACATTGCCACGCATGGCTTCTTTTTCAGACTCATCTACTTCTCCATCCGCTAAAAATGAAACACAGACGAAAGCATAGACTAAATCATGATTTTTACTCCAGTTTGCCATAAACTCACCTTATATTGTTTTTTTAGTTATTAAGTGTTTTTATCCTAGCCATAAATAACAAACTCCTCTCAAATAGTGGCTAGATAACGTTATAAATTATAATTTGTACAACCTAAGGTCAAGATATCTCAAAAATATACTTTTATTCTTTTTTATATAGAGTATTTGTTTGAATAAGTAATCTATTCTAGTTTTGGTTTTAGAACCTATATAATTTATTTTCTATATATAGAATATTTAAAAGAAGGTGTAAAAACAATTTTTCTTATAACTTATTTGTCAAAGAATGGAAAAAATTTATCTATCTCTAATTAAACTTAACAGTCTACAATTTAAATATCGTACTATACTATCTTTTTTTGTTGTACTTATTTCTATGGTTGTTGTTGATATTTTGTTTTATATCAATTTTCATACTATTGCCGATATTTTTAATAATATTCTCAATATAGATTTATCGAACCCAGATACTATTGATTTAACATTTGCACCCGAAATATGGGGAGGTGTTCTAGCAATGGTATTAGGCACATTAATTATTGTAATTGCTATTGCAGCAGAATCATCTCCAAAACTGATGGACTTATTTGTAAAAGATTGGCTCAGTCTAATTTATGTGTGGTTTTTAATTCTAGCATCACTGCACGCTGTTTTAATTATGTTTTACGTAGCACCTCTTGGAAGAGTATCCAGCTCAGTATTAAATACTTATATATATCTCTTTTTAGCATCGCTATTTACTTTACCATATATCTTTTACATCTTGCTCTATTCTAAAACAAGCAATGTTGTATCTACTATTTCTTCAATCATAAAAAACTTTATTATTAGCCTAAAAAAACCAATGGTTCATTCGGCAATGAAAAATGATTTAAATATTGTATCAGAATATCAAAAAGAAATTATGGGATCATTAGATCAGCTAGATGATCTTTTAGCATTCACTGAATTCAAAGAAACTCAAACAGAAATTATAAGAGAGATTAGTCAAATAATCCAACTCTATATAAAACAAAAACCAAATTTTAATAATACATTTTTTAATCTAACGCCAACTATACAATCAAATGCAACCTTTCGCACATATACAGATATTCAATATAAAGAAATGGCTGACTCACAATCATTTTATGAGGTAAAAACCTTTCGTCTCTTAGGCAGTGCTTATATAAAAATGATTACAAATGATAGATTTGATATTGCGTCATTAATTCCTGCAGAAATGGTTGATATTGGTAAAACATGTATAGATGTGAATGATGATGTGGCCCTTGGACATGTAAATATTCGATTTAATACTTTATTTCGATTTGCAATAAAACATGCCTATAAAAATAATGAGCCAAGAAACCTATATAATCTTGCCTTTCACTATGCGAATATGATTCAGGAATATATAAAAGCTAATCGTGTTGATATGGCAAAATATTGTTATGATAAATTTAAATTTTACGCAAATGACATTTACAAAAATGCTGAATCAAATCCTGGCCTATATTTTGTTGTTGATACACTAACATTTGAATTGAGAAAGTGCCAGGTTCTTATCCATGAAAAAGGATGGAGCGATGATGATCAAGTAGATTTATTAAAAATGATACTACAGCTTGATAAACCACCTGGATATTCAAAAGATGATGTTGATAAAGGAATCCTCGGTGGAAACAATGGGACTAGAAGAATTCAAATTGGGTTGGCTCTTTTTTATTTATCGGTAAAGAAAAATAAATTTGCTAAAGCGATAGCAGAAGACTATTTAGATGACTTAGCTTATTTTGATGAAAAAACATTCAAATCTAATGCCAATACACAGTGCTTCCTTTTATCTATTTTTGGTCCGCAATTCTGGGAAGACACTGATAGAGGGACTTTAAACATATACTTCGCACCAGAAAAAGATCAAATAGAACCCTTTAAAGAATTGTTATTTAGCCTAATGGACGAGAGACTTGAAGCCTTACAGCGTGATGTGAAATTTCTATCTTTAGAGGTAGATAAACTAATGCAAAAACGTCAAAGGCAAGACGGTTATTTAAATGATGCTGATAAAGAACAAATGGAAGATTTACAAAGAAAAATTGCTGCTAGAGAAACTAATGATGAAGATTCTATAAGCATCTGGACAATCAACAATGATATTCTATACTCACTTCTTTGCATTGCATTTTTTGCAGATCAAGAAATAGATGAATCAGAAAAAGATGTTATTTTTAATAGTTATAAACTTTTCGTTCCTGAAGTAGATAACGAAAGCTTCAATAAAGATTTTGGACTAGCAACTTCAAAATTTATTGATTTAAAATCAGAAGAATCTCGTCAAAAGCAATTTGATGATTCTCTAATAAAAATAAAAACAGAACCCACTATAGAAAATAAACAATTGAATCAACTTATTCATTGTTACATTAATATCGCGAATGCTGATGATTTTATTCATGATAATGAAGTAACCCTTATAAAACATGCAATTACAATATGGGAAATGGACCTTACGATAAACAAACCAAGTTCTGGTCAAAAACTAGAACTTGAAAAATAAAATTATCTTGTAAGCGCAAAAAAGAAAGCTTGAGTAAGATTTGATATATCTCCACTTGCTGTTGCTAAATTATTCACTGCAGATTTTGCCACTTCAAAGTATACCGCACCTCCTATTTCAGGATTTTCTTTAACAATATTTGTAAAATCATCAAGACTAAGTATTCCATACTTTAATGGTGTTGTAGAGTTTACATGTGCAGTCCGAATAGCATTATCTAAAACAAGAGAAAACTCACCTATTCCAAACGCAGGTGCCTCCACAACGAAAACCGTTGGTTCAGTAATAGGCTTTGATGCTGGTTTAGGATCAGTTGTTTCTAATCGTATAATTGGCTTTCTAGATGTTGTAAATCCACTAGGTGTTTTTACCATCATATCTTTACTAACCTCTACTTGACCTTGAAACACTAATACCATAGTATCACCTGTTTCTCCTTCAGTCAAAAGCTGTTCTTTTGGCCCGCACTCTTGAATTTTTACCACACTTGCAATTTTTTCACATAAATTTAATTCCACTTTTGTAAAATGATTAATTTTTTGAATTTGTTCAGCTGTTGGATTCATTATTTACCTCAATACTAATGCACTATGTTTTTCATCAATAGTATAATCGTCTTTAGGATTAATTTCTACAACAACATGTTCATCACTACTAAGGCTGATCCCTGCTCCATCTAATTGTTCTTTAATCATATTCCTAATCAGTGGGCTTCCACCTTCACCCATTTGTTCATCTAAACTAAAACCCGCTTTTCGAATAGCATATCCAACTAATAACCAGCCATACTTAAATTTATAAAATGCAGATATTTTATTATGTGTCTGACCATTTAATGTTTTTGGAATTTTTACTTCTTGTAAACCTTTATCTTCTTCTTCTTTTAAGATAAGATCATCAAAAAATTGTGGTACTCCTGGATCAGTAACATGCTTTGCTAATAAATGTGGAACATGTTCATCTGGAATTACAATTTCATTAGCATTGGCTCTTTGAAGATGAGATACATTTTCCACATCTAATACATGAGCTACCACATTACATGCTTCAGCTATAGATTTAGCAGTAAGACAAGTTAATACAGTTTTATCCTCATCTGGGTCTTCATGTGGAAGCAAACCCGATGCATCAGGTAATATCATAAATGTTCGAGCTTTTTCTAAAAATGCTTTTTTAAGAACAGATTCATTGGTAAAGTTTTCTGCAATATGAGATATGTCTAACCTTTCAAAGCCAACAATTGCACGTTGAATAACTTCCTTATCCATCTCATTTATTAAAATTACAACAGAGTTTGCATCTTGGTTGGCATCAATAAGATTGAGAATTGATGGAACCGTTTTATTCCAACCTGCTATAACTAAATGATCATTAAATTTGTTTTCATCCAAAGTATCATCTCCTTTTAATCTTTGTGCAACCAATACCGATGCAACTGCTCCACCTAGCAATGTAACAACCCCAAAATTTAACAACATAATTATTATAGTAAGAAACTTACCTAAATGTGTTATCGGACTAACATCACCATAACCAACAGTTGTAAAGGTAACAACGGCCCACCATAAGGTATGAAAAAAAGTATCTAGCCAATTAGGCTCTGTAATACCAAATGTAAAACTACCTTTAACATCCCCAACCATATCATTATAAAACATATCATATTCTAGAATAGTCAATGCGGTGGTGGAAAGAAAAATAAGCAAAAGAGCCCAAGAAGCATACCGTATTAAATCATTTTCATTATAAAATACTCTTACCTTTTTAAAAAAATCCAAAAATAGATGCGAATCTTTTCCATGCTGAGCAACTTTATCTTCTTCAACAAGTATCGAATCTAAAGCTTCAATTTCAGGAATCTTATTTAGACTAGCATATAAATCTTTATTAGCATCAATTACTTTGTCAATTTCTAAATTTGATACATCTTCTTTTTGAATTTGATCTAATGGTATATCTTTTTTCATTGAAAATAATTTCTAATAATTAAAACAAGGTGTTTACATTAAAAATTCTATGTAATTATTCAACAATATGCAAATAAGAAGTTTAAACATGATAATTTTGTATAGATTGCACTTTTTTATCCTTTTCAGATACTCTAATTGCTCGTACTACTGCATTCGCCGCAGATAAAGTAGTAGCAACTAAAACCCCATGTTTAATACAAGATTTACCAATCTCTTCTTCTTCAAACCTAGACTTAGCACCCATTGGTGTATTTATCACCAAATTAATACCTTTATTTTTTATTTTATCTACTATATTTGGTCTTCCTTCTCCAACTTTGAAAATACTTTGTGCCTTTAATCCATTTTTAGATAAAGCATCAAAAGTACCAAGAGTTGCAATAAGTTTAAATCCTAATTCAATAAGATCTCTAGCGATAGGAATAATTTCTAATTTATCTGTATCATTTACAGAAATAAATGCTACGCCTTTTTTAGGGATTATACTACCAGCACTAATAGAAGCTTTACTAAACGATTCACCTAAAGAATCAGAAATACCCATAACTTCTCCAGTAGATTTCATCTCTGGACTTAAAAAAATTGATTCTTCTGGAAATTTATTAAAAGGCAATACTGCTTCTTTTATTGCTACATGTTGATTTTGATCCCAAGACTTTAATTCAAAGCTATCTAAACTTACACCAACAGCTAATTGGGCAGCAATTCTAGCCAATGGAGTATTTGTTGCTTTACTTACAAAAGGAATAGTACGGCTTGCTCTTGGATTAACTTCAAGTGTGAAAACTTGTTCATCTTTATAAGCAAATTGAATATTAATTAAGCCGATAACATTTAATTTAATTGCTAATTTTTTTGTTATTATATTGATCTGATCCAAAACATCTGATGTGATTTTATATGGTGGCAATACACAAGCAGAATCACCTGAATGAATCCCAGCCTCTTCAATATGTTGCATCACTGCACCTATATACACATTTTTGCCATCACAAAGAGCATCAACATCAAATTCATAAGCATCTTCAAGAAATTGATCAATAAATATTGGATGCCCTTTAGTTACTTCTGCCGAACGAAGGATATAATCAATTAATTGTTTTTCGGAATAAACAATTTCCATGGCTCGTCCTCCTAAAACATAACTAGGTCTAGCAAGAACTGGATAACCGATATCTTTGGCCACTGAAATTACTTCATCAATAGTACGACCAGTTCCATATTGAGGGCATTTAATTAATAATTCATTAAGAATAGATCCAAATTTTTCTCTATCCTCTGCAAGATCAATATTTTCAGGAGATGTCCCAATAATATTTACTCCAGCTTTTTTTAAATCTCTCGCTATTTTTAAAGGTGTTTGTCCTCCAAATTGTACTAAAACACCATCTGGGTTTTCAAATTCAATAATATTTAAAACATCTTCAAATGTTATAGGTTCAAAATATAAACGATCTACTAAATCAAAATCAGTACTTACAGTTTCAGGGTTACAATTAATCATAATAGTTTTATATCCCTGATCTTTTAATCCAAAAACAGCCTGTACGCAACAATAGTCAAACTCTATACCTTGGCCTATACGATTTGGTCCCCCACCAAGGATTATAATTTTTTTCCCTTGTAGTGGCTCTATATCATTATGTGTTTCATAAGTGGAATAACAATAAGGAGTTTTCGCAACAAACTCTGCAGCACACGTATCAACAACTTTAAAAACAGGTATTATTGATTTACTTTTTCTCATTGATCTAATTTCTAATTCTGATTTATCAAATAAACGACTGATCTGCCCATCTGAGAAGCCATTTTGTTTAAACTCTTGTAACGTATTATTTGTATTAAAAAAAGATAAATATTGTATTTGGTTAAGAAACCATGGATCAATTTTTGTTAAATCATAAATATTTTCTACTGTCTCACCCTGTGCAAAAACTTCTCTGATTTTCAACAATCGATAACTTGTTGCATAGCGCAATGATTGTAAGTCTAAAGTTTTTGATCTCTTTAAATCTGTATCTCCTTCACTAAAATTTTTTTGTTCTAATCCATCTAAACCAACTTCTAAAGATCTAAAAGCTTTTTGTATAGACTCTCTAAATGTCCTGCCAATAGCCATTACTTCTCCAACACTCTGCATCTGAACTCCTAGGTGACCTGAAGCAGAAGGAAATTTTTCAAAATTAAAACGAGGTATTTTTGTAACAACATAATCAATAACAGGTTCAAAAGCTGCTAAAGTTTGTCCTGTAATATCATTAGGAATCTCATCAAGTGAATAACCTAATGCTAGCTTTGCAGCAACTTTAGCAATTGGGAATCCTGTTGCTTTGGATGCCAATGCCGATGAACGACTAACACGCGGATTCATTTCAATTATAATACATCTACCATTTTTCGGATTCACAGCAAATTGAACATTAGAACCACCAGTCTCCACTCCTATTGTACGTAAACAAAGGATACTCCAATTCCTCATCAGTTGAAATTCTTTATCTGATAATGTCATCGCTGGAGCTACTGTAACTGAATCACCCGTATGAACTCCCATTGGATCAATATTCTCAATTGAACAAACTATTATAACATTATCAGCTTTATCTCTAATAACCTCTAATTCATATTCTTTCCAACCTAATAAAGACTCCTCGATTAAAACTTCAGTAATTGGACTAGCATTGAGTCCTCGTTCTACCAAATTTTGAAATTCTTCATAATTATAAGCAACTGAACCCCCTGTACCACCTAAAGTAAAAGAAGGTCTTATAATAACAGGAAATTCAATTTTAGATAATAGGGATTTAGCTGCTGAAAAAGTATTTACAAAGCCTCCTTTGGCAGTCTCTATCCCCACTCGATCCATTTCTTTTTTAAATTTTTCTCTATCTTCAGCTTTTTCAATAGCTTCAACTTGAGCACCGATTAACTTGACTTTATATTTTTTTAAAACTCCAGTTTTATGTAGCTCAATCGCTAAATTTAATCCTGTTTGTCCGCCAACTGTTGGTAAAATTGCATCTGGTCTTTCTTTATCAATAATTAATTCTAAAAATTCCAAAGTTAGTGGTTCTATGTATGTTGCATCAGCTAAATCTGGGTCTGTCATAATAGTGGCTGGATTAGAATTGACCAATATTACTCTATAGCCATCTTCTTTTAAAGCCCTCATGGCTTGAGTCCCAGAATAATCAAACTCACAAGCTTGACCTATTATAATAGGCCCAGCACCTATAATAAGAATAGATTTGATATCAGTTCTTTTTGGCATCGTCTATTATTCTAATAAAATTTTCAAATAAATATCTACTATCATGGGGACCAGGACTAGATTCTGGATGAAATTGAACTGAAAACGCCAATAATTCTGGACAACTTATTCCAGCTAAAGTATTATCATTTAAATTAATATGAGTTGGAAAAGTATTTTTAGGTAAAGAATCAATGTCTACAGCAAACCCATGATTTTGACTAGTTATTTCTACTTTATTTTTAGAAAGATTTTTTACGGGATGATTTATACCGCGATGACCAAATTTTAATTTATAAGTACTCCCTCCTAACGCAAGCGCTAAAATTTGATGTCCCAGACATATACCAAAAATTGGAATATTACCTAAAAGAGATTTAACAGTTTTGATTCCATACGTTACAGCTGATGGATCTCCTGGGCCATTAGAAAGAAAAACCCCGTCAGGCTGGATATCCAATATATCTTTATATGTAGCATTTGCAGGGAAAACCATAATATTACAACCACATGCTTCTAATAACCGTAATATGTTTTTTTTTATTCCAAAATCAATAGCCGCAACTTTGTATTTACCATTATTAGTTTTTGAATACAAATAAGGTTTAACACATGTGACTCTTTTTGCTAAATCTAACCCTGACATTGATAAAGAATTATCTAATTTTTGTAATAATGAATTAATATTATAGTCATTGCTAGATATTATTCCATTCATTGCACCGTTATCTCTAATATGAGAAACAAGTGCTCGTGTATCAATACCCTTAATACCAGTAATATTATTGTTTTTTAAATACTCACCGATAGATTCATCAGATCTCCAATTTGAAGGTATTAATGTTTCTTCCTTTATTGCAAATCCTGATACCTGTACTTTTTCAGATTCAACATCATTTTTGTTAATACCATAATTACCAATATGCGGTGAACTCATCACTACAATCTGACTACAATAAGATGGATCCGTTAAGATTTCTTGATAACCTGACATACCAGTATTAAAACAGACTTCACCAATAGTCTCACCTTCACTTCCAATAAGCTCTCCTTCAAAAACCGTACCATCTTTAAGTAGCAAAACAGCTTTATTCATATATAATTAACAAATTGTATTATAATTAAATCAAAAAAAAAGGCCATCTAATAAATAAGATGACCTTGCTTAAAATATAATCTATATATGAATTTCATATTAAATAATTTTTATAAATAATTAGCAAAAAAATCTCAAAATTATTTTAATAAAACAAGAACTTTACAATTTGTAAGCAACCCAAACCTTTTTTCAACATCTCTGAGTCTTTCAGAATCAACTTTTGATATAGTCAAATTAGTGCTATCCTCACTATTTAAAGCCTCTACTATGATTGGATTTGATCCAACACGTCTTTTAACATTACCATCATCTATATTATGAGCATACCCCATAGGCCCTCTATTAATAGATCTAGATCTAGTATAATGACGTGGGCCATATATTAACTTATCTTCTTCATTAAATACTTTTGGAACCATTGCCGGAATATGATAAATATTTCTAGCATCAATAATTATTCCAGATATTCGCTCAGCTTTTGGAGTGGAATTCCGTGTCATAAGATATGTAGGCTGTGTTAAAATTTCATTCATATGTCCACCTGCATCGACAAGAATCTCAGCAAGACCAGACATTTTCACTGCTAATGCGATTGCCACTTCTTGTCTTTCCAGGTATTCAATCTCACCTTGCTGATATGCACTGCCCACTAATGTCTCAATCCTGCTTTGTGTCAAAGGATCCTCAACCATCATTTCACCAACAGTTCTACCATCAAAATTTACTATTTTAATAAGATCTAATAGATGCTCTCTAGCACGGGTTTTCGCCTCTCCTTTAGGAATTTTTAAATTCTTCTCTATAATTTTATACTCATCCCGCGAATTTTCTTTAGCAATAATAGAAGCAGTTCCCCTTGATACAATTACACGATTCGCATAATCAATAAAACCATAACCAGTACGAGTAATAGATGAACGGGGTGAGCCAATAGCAAATAAAGTCGCTAGTAAAACAAAATATGTTAATACGTATTTATACATAATACCTATCCTTTAACAACTAAAAGTACCAATTTTGTAGGTGTTTGTGCAACAGCGCAAAATATAATTTATTTAAGTAATTTTAGTTATGAAATTTTTAATAATATATTATAAAAAATATTCAAAATGATAAGAAGTTGTTTAATCTTTTTTATTACAATGCAGATACTATTCTGTAGAATAAACGATTATGGTGAAAAACAAATAACTATCATGTTAAACAACTATTTTAAAACAGATGATTCCATATCAATATTACTTGGCCATCATTTTTATAAAAAGCAAGAGGATATGATTTTTCAAATCGAAATTCAAACAAAAATTGATAAAATTAATAATGCGATGATAGACGCATTTTTAGTTATTAATAAATTATCTAATATTTCAAAAATAAAATTCACACAATCTATTGTGATTATACATTTTGAAAAAAATTTTTTACCAGTGATTGCAAAATCAAATCTTGATTGTTCAAAAAATTATTTTATCAATAATTCACATACTGAAGCTCAATGGAGAAAAAACTGTTTATCTATACAAAACAAATAAATTAGAGTTAAACTTGCTATAATTTGATTAAACAAGCATATTAATAAACAACAAAATAGTTAACTAATTCAAATATTTTATGATTAAAAAATACATATTATTTATCATTACTTTTATATTGCCAATAATTACATCAGGACAAATTGAAAAACAGGTGCGTGACACTAATCCCGGTCTTTATAAAAATCAACGTCTCTATCATTCTCCACCAAAACCTCTTTTCAAAAATAGAAAACACAACATAGATTTTATTACAGACATACCTCAAGACTCTATTTTATCAGCCTCATTATTTTTCAAAACAAATGTTATGACCTACTATAGAGAATTTAAAATTAGCAATGAACATGGACTATTTCGCTTTCACTATGACCCTAAAACCTACCCTGGTACTCATTTAGAGTATTATTTCATAATGAAAACACAAGATGGTTTACATGGTTCTCCTATTGATGACAACGGTGACCTATCACCTGTAAAAAAATTATTAATAGACCCTATTCAATACTACAAACAACAGTCTCGTTTAAATAAATGAACATAAAAAAAAGAATTGAACAACTTATTGAAAAAATAAATGAGCATAATCACCAATACTATGTTTTAAATAACCCTATTATTTCAGATGGAGAATTTGATCGTCTTTTTAAAGAATTAGAAATATTAGAAAATAAATATCCAGAACACAAATATTCTTTTTCTCCAACACAACGCGTAGGGAGCAAACCTATTACAGATTTTGGTACGATAGAACACCAAACACCCATGCTTTCATTATCTAATGCTATGAATAAAGATGAATTATCTGCATTTCATAGCCAAATAAAAAAAAGATTACAAATTGATTCCGTTAACTATATAGCTGAGCCAAAATTAGATGGACTTGGAGTAGAACTTGTATATTCTGATGGTTTACTACTTCACGGTTCAACAAGAGGAGACGGATTTGTTGGTGAAGATATAACACATAATCTTCGAACTATACAATCCATTCCCTTAAAGCTTAGAAATATAGAAAAAACACCACCATTATTGATTGAAATTCGTGGTGAAGTTTTTATAGAAAAAAATGATTTTATAAAACTTAATAAATATCAAATAAAGCAAGGAAAACAAACTTTTGCCAATCCTAGAAATGCTGCAGCTGGTAGTTTAAGACAACTTGATCCAACTATAACAGCATCAAGACCCCTATCTATATTTTGTTATGAAATAGGTATTGTAAAAGGTTATGTGTTTAAAAATCATCTATCATTATTAAAAACATTGAAATTATGGGGCCTACCAGTAAACCCGCTCATACAACCTGTCACAGAAGATTTAGGAATTATAGAATATCAAAAAAAACTTGAAAAAATAAGAAATCACTTACCTTATGAAATTGATGGTACTGTATTTAAAATAAATAATTATTCCCAGCGAAAACTCTTGGGTACAAGAAGTCGTTCACCAAGATGGGCAATTGCTGGAAAATTTAAAGCACAACAAGCAACTACTATCGTACAAACAATCAAAATACAAGTTGGTAGAACGGGTGCACTTACTCCCGTTGCACATCTTAAACCAGTAACGGTATCTGGCGTAACTGTAAGAAAAGCAACACTACATAATCAAGATGAAATTGAACGTAAAGATATAAGAATTGGCGATACAGTTTTAATAGAAAGAGCGGGAGACGTCATTCCCAAAGTACAAAAAGTAATAACAGAAAAACGTCCTAAAAATTCTATCCGATTTACATTTCCAGAGCAATGTCCAGTCTGCAATCAAGATACATATAAAGCAACAAATGAAGCTATCTGGCGTTGTGGCAATATTAAATGTCCAAAACAATTGAAAAGAAGAATTCAACATTTCACATCTAAGTTGGCTCTAAATGTCGAAGGCCTTGGAGAAAAAATTATAGATCTTTTAGTCGATAAAGGTTATCTCAAATCTATTACTGATATTTTTTTATTAAATAAAAATAAATTAGCTGCTTTAGAAGGATTAGGATCAAAATCAGCAGAAAATTTGATACAAGCTATTGAACAATCCAAAACAACAACATTCTCAAAATTTATTTACGGCTTAGGTATAAGGAACGTAGGAGAATATATTGCAAAATTATACGCTAAACATTTTTCAGGTAATGTTGATAAGTTTTTAAATACATCTCTAACAGAGTTAGAATCTATAAACGGAGTTGGACCAATTGTCGCCAAAGAAACAATGTATTTTCTATCTAATAAATCAACCAAACAGTTAATAAAAAATTGTATTGATAAACACCTATTACTAAAAACAAATAATAAACCTAAAGAAGAATTTTTATCAAATAAAATATTTGTATTCACTGGCTCTTTAAATACATTAAAAAGAAACCAAAGCAAAGAAATTATCAATGATCTTGGAGGAAAAACTTCCAATACAATAAGTAAAAAAACAGATTATTTAGTTGCAGGTCCAGGAGCAGGTTCAAAACTTAAAAAAGCACAAGAATTAAAAGTAACAATCCTAAACGAAAAAGATTTTTTAAAGATTATAAAAAAATAAATTGAAAAAAATTACTTTTACAATTTTAATATTTACGAAATTTATCTATGGAGAAGAATTAGCACTTATAAAAATTGCAACTGTTCCAGAAAAATCAATATATATCACTCAACCTCCATCTGAAAAGGATCGACTATTTGTTTTAAATCAAAGAGGATTAATACATATAATTAAAAACGGTGAAACTCTTAAAAATCCTTTTTTAGATATCACAGACCGAGTGCATGGAACACTAAATCCTGGTAGTAGAGAAGGTGTTCTTGGACTTGCGTTTCATCCTAATTATAAAAAAAATGGTTTCTTTTTTTTGCATTATATCAATAAAAAAGACACAGCTATTGTTTCTAGATTTTCTATTAATAAAAATAGTGATTTTGCAAACAAAAATTCTGAAAAAATAATTATGGAAATTGCACAACCCAGTGGAATAAATATTGGTGGACATTTAACATTTGGTCCAAAAGATGGTTTTTTATACGTTGCATTTGGATCATCTGATCAAATAAAGGAAAATATTAACAATGCACAAGATCTCACAAACCTATATGGTTCAATTATTAGAATTAATATAAATAATGATCCATATTCCATACCCGTAGACAACCCATTTGTGAACGAGTATTATAAAAGACCCGAAATATTTTGTTATGGACTTAAAAATCCTTGGAGATTTTCATTTGATAGGATTACTAACGATTTAATTATAGGAGATATTAGTCAAGAATCATGGGAAGAAATTAACTGGAATAGTTGGACTAAGTCTAAAGGTGCAAATTTTGGCTGGGATATTATGGAAGGAAAGCATTGTTATGATGAAGAAGGTTTTTGTGATACAACTAGATTAAAACAACCGATATATGAATACCCAAACAATGTTTCTTATATGAGAAAATTTATTAACATGGGAGATCAAGAAACTTATGGATGTGCCATAACAGGAGGATATGTTTACAGAGGGAAAAAACATGATTCACTTTATGGGGCATATATTTTTGGAGATTATTGCACTGGACGAATTTGGGCATTTAAAAAATTCAAAAATAAAATAGGCACTTTTAAAAACCTTCGAATAGAATTAAAAGATAAAAGCAAAAGTCTTCCTATTACAATTTCATCATTTGGAGAAGACAATTCTGGAGAACTCTATATAGTGGATTATATGGGTTCTATCTATAAATTCATATCTAATTAAAAGATAATAACTAAAATGATGAAAATAGAAAAAGTGGTTGGAGATTTAATCCTACTAGTATTAGATAACCATGAACCCCTTAAAAAAATAGGCATAGATCAAGATAAAATTTTTGTTCATGTTAAAGGTTATGATGAAAATGGGATGTGGATCCATCATCCAGGATTTGAAGTTCCAAATTTTTCAGAAAAGAAAAACAAAAATACAAAAAAACTTGAAGCAACAATATTAATTCCTTGGGTTTTTATTGTATCTATTGCCCATTTCCCTGGAGCAGAAGGATTTGACTTCCCTTCTCCGTTTGAACAACACATTGGATTTAACTAAATAAAATGAACACACCAGCCATTGAAATAAAAGGATTAACTAAATCCTATGGGGATATCCATGCTCTTAATGGTGTTGATATAACAATTAAAAAAGGTGAGTTTTTTGGATTACTAGGTCCAAATGGCGCTGGTAAAACCACCACAATTAATATTTTAACAGGATTAGTTTTTCGTGAAAATGGTTTTACAAAAGTTTTTGGAAAAGATACTATAAATGATTTTCGATTTACTAGGTCTAAAATTGGAATAGCGGCACAAGAGTTTTCTGTTGATTGGTTTTTCCCAATTGAAAAATTATTGTTTTTTCAAGCTGGTTATTATGGAATAAAAAAGAAAGAAGCTAAACCAGTGATAGATAGCCTTCTAAATAGATTAGGACTTTATAAAAAACGCCACTCAAGATTACGACAATTATCAGGTGGGATGAAAAGACGATTTCAAATCGCAAAAGCATTGGTTCATGATCCTGAGATTATCATTCTTGATGAGCCTACTGCCGGAGTAGACGTTGAGCTTCGCAGAGATCTTTGGAAATATTTACAAGATTTGCATTCACTAGGAAAGACAATTCTCCTAACTACACACTACATTGAAGAAGCTGAATTACTTTGTGAAAATGTAGCAATTATTGATAGCGGTAAAATTTTAAAAGAAGGGTCCCCAAAACAACTAACTAGAGAATTAGGAAAAGCTGGAATTTCAGTTGTTTTAGATAGTATAAATGGACTCAATACAAAAGATTTAGAAAAATATAAATACACAAAAACTAAAAAAAGGTTACATTTTTCTGTAAAAAACCCTGATGAAGAATTACCAAAAATCATTCGTATTTTATCAAAATCAGGTCATCATATTCAAAGTATTAAATCAAATAAATCTTCTTTAGAAGATGTGTTTTTGAATCTAACAGGTAAAGGCATTAATGAATGAATTGGATAGGACTTAGCACCTTAATTAAAAGAGAAGTCGGTAGATTTTTTGCAGTTTATAGACAAACGGTATTGCCAGGATTAATTACCACAGCATTGTATATCGCTATTTTTGGATTCACCTTGGAACAACGTATTTCAGAGATACAGGGTGTCCCTTATACCATGTTCATTCTACCAGGGTTAATTATGATGAATACACTAACTAATGCTACATCCAACACAGCCTCATCTATGCTCCAAATGAAACTATTACAACAACTTCCAGATCTATTAACTGCACCACTATCAGGACTTGAAATAGCTTTAGCGTATATAATTGGCGGAGCAGTTCGTGGAATGGTTAATGGTGTGTTGGTATTATTACTCGGCGTTATACTTATAGGTATGCCAATAAATGATATATTTGGAACACTTATGTTTATCTTTCTTGTTTCTTGGGCATTTTCAAGCATGGGCCTACTATTAGGCCAGTTAGCTGAAAGCTGGGACCAATTGGCAATGATGCAAAATTTTTTCTTAACGCCTCTTAGTTTTTTGGGAGGGATTTTTTATTCAATTCAAATGCTACCAAATTGGGCACAAAATTTAAGTTTTATCAATCCTATTTATTATATGATCAACGGTATCCGCCACACTATTCTTGGTGTGAGTGATTCCAAAGTTGAAGTCAGCATAATTATGGCTATTGTTCTCACTGTTAGTTTCACATTAGCATCAATAATACTTATGCAGAGTGGCAAAAAGATTAAATATTGAAAAATTATTTATTAATAATTTTTTTCATATCTATTGCAATAGGGCATGATACAAAAAAAAATAATCTGAAATGGAAACAATATTTTAGAATGGGGGCAGTTTCCTCAGAAAATTCGTACTTAGGTATCGCAGGATATGCTAGATTAAAAAGAACAACATTTTCCAACTTTAAAGATGTACGAATATTTAGTCATCTATATAAATACAATACAGAATTAAAGCTTAGGTATAAATCAAGCCAACGTTTTCTTTCTTTTCAATCCTTATATTCATTTAATACTTTGTACTATGAAAAAAACTCAATTCTGGGAGTTGATCTTCGATATCACCTCAATCAAGGACTAGGTGTAATTATAAATGAAAGCATTTTCGGGAATGCTACTATTGAAACAGGTGTCGCTTTCGATAATTCAGATTATTTAAACACTGTACAAAAAACAACATACGCACGATCAGCAATGTCCTTCGATAGAAAATTCCAGTCTTTATCAACAAAAGTTGAAGTTGATTATTTTTACCAAATCAGTAAAATTAATGATAATACTAACCTATCAAGGCTAGAATTATTGAATGAATTTGAATGGAATTTTTCTAAATATTTAGGACTCATTGCTGGCTTTACTTGGACAATGCAAAATAACAATCAACCACCATCTTATTTTATTACTATATCATATAAGGATCCTTTGAGTTGGACTATATAAAAACAAAAATTACTTTTCTAAAAATTTTTTTTCTTTTCACCATATGTGTAGAATCTCAAGAATTAGATAAAGATATTACACTGGAAAAAAAATCTTTAATTATTCTACCCTCTGACTTAAGCAATCATAAAAAAATATCCGATCAAGTATTGTCTGTCATTTCATCTCAAGCTACTTCCGTAGGAAGATTTGAAATAATCGACCGAAACCTTGTAGATGAAATATTAGAAGAACAAAAATTCCAATTATCTGGTATGGTTAACGATGAAAACATTGTAGAGATTGGGAACATGGCCTCTGCAGATGAAGCTCTCATACTTAATATCATTCACTTTAATCAAAAAGGAGTACCTGAAGAGAAAGATAATTATGAAGAAGATGAGGATGATAAAGATGAAACATTTTTTTCCTGGTTGGCAAAAACATTGATAACCGAAGCAATCAAGCAAGTGAGAAAACCTGACAGCCTAGAATTAGAGAATAACATACATACCGAATTTAGAGGAAGTGTAAAAATAGTTAATCTTGAATCAGGAAAATCAGAAAAATCTTTTAATTTAAATGAAAGTCACACAGGAGGGAATAGAGCTCAGTCATTAAGCCAGGTTCTAAGTCAAATTTCGATACAAACACGTACCCGGTTAAAAAGATTGTATATGATTACTAGTGAAATTATAGAAGTAAATGGAGCTTATGTAAGTATCCTTTCTGGGAAAAATTTGGGACTTAAAAAGGGAGCTATGTTTGAAGTCAGTTCAAAAAACAGAACAAAAACATATAAAGGGAGGACCATTAGTTTACCAGGAAAAACAAGAGGACTTTTGCGTATAACTGAAGTAGGGCCAGATGCCAGTCAAGCTAGGATTGTAAGAAAATGGCGACCTATACGAACAGGACACCGTGCCTATGAGCTAAAATATCCAGCAGAAGTTGCCGATATTCAATTCACTTATTTAGAAAATACAAAATATCAACTCGGTGGGAAATTTTGGATATCCCCTTCTAGCCGTTTTTCTGGAAGTTTTAATATTTTACTTGGCTCAATTCAAGATTCTCGTGAAAATAGAAATAATTTTATAGGAATTGGTTTTGACCTCAGATATACAATTTTTTCCAGATTTGGAATTACAAGTTCTACATCTTTGACGCTGCCAGCACTTTTCCCTTTTCGACGAGATGATGCAGATCATTTTGTTTCTTCAATTTTTTCTGATCCATCTATCAATGGAAATCTCGCAATCCAGATAAATTCTAAAATGGATATCGTTTTTTCAATTAACCATATTTATACAACTCTTCATGGTCCCTGGCAATGGAGAAGAGATACTGGAGAAAAAGATGACGAAGGGAAAAAAATTACTGAAACAGAACCAGCCCTATGGATAGCTGCAGAGCCAGTCTTTCATAAGGATGGAACATATTTCTCAGTATCTATCAGATTTTTAAGGTTTTAAAACAATACTAAAAAGGGTTAACTAAGGAGAGTTGCAAGTATGGCTCTGGTATATGAGGATCGCCAAACCAGTTTTCTGTATCTTGCGCCCATCCGTAACTAAAAATAAAAATAGGTTCTGATATTAAATTAAAAGAAAGTCGAATTTCAGCTCCAGAAGTAATGATTATATTTTCAGAATTAAAGTTGTTTTCCCACGCGCTTCCAAAATCTGAGAATAGCACAAAGGATGGCATACCTATTTTGAATACCTTTAAGGCTTCAAAAACACTGATTGGCAATACTGGAGTCCGAAGCTCTAACGTCCCCATATAAGCTCTATTACCTTGATAATATTCACTATCGCCTTTCCTGTAGCCTCTTGGTGACATATATTCTCTACCAGGCGTTGATACACCCATAATATAAAAATTAGGAATATCATATATACCCAATGACTCCTGATTAGGCGGATCTCCATCTAAAGCCTCAAATCTTATACGCCCAAATATAGAAAAGGGACCGAGCTTATTGTTTGTATATGAATCAANTCTTAGTTTATTATAATCAAATTTACCCCATATTGAANTTGATGAATGTTGAANGGATATATCNAATCCATATCCCTGATTTGGAGTAAAAATATTTCTCTTGTGCNCTCTCTTATTGATAAAAGTATAACGACATTTAATACTGCCCTCCCTTCCTTTATCAATTTCACTAAATATAGATGATTGTGNAAGTGAGTTGTTAAGATAAAAATCTCTATTTACGATTTGTAATTCAAATCCAATTCTATGATTTTTCGAAAGTGATCTACCAAAATTATATGGAAAGCTACCCCATAATGNAATTCCATTAAATATTTCAACAAATGTCTGATCCTTATTCAAAAATTGAATCTGGAAATTTGCATCATTATACAGGTTTATACCCCAAACGCCTTTTAAAGGGAAACCTGAATAATTTTGATATGCAATATATACACTNTGAACTGTGTCATAATCTGTAGCGTATAATATTCCTGCATTATGTCTTCCCAATGCATCTGTAAATACACCATTATATAAAAAACTTTGATAATCAGGTAAAACCACGCTTCCTAAATGAGACATATTTTTACGAAAACTATAAGATGTTTCGTTCTCAATTTTGACATTTTTATTTGGATCAATTCCATTTAACAAATAATCTGGACTTTTTGTACGCCAGGAAGAATAACCTGGATTTATATTAACTAAAATTTCAGGAGCATTCCTTTTTGGATCAATTGATATAACTCTAGATGAATCAACAGTTGGTAACGTCATCGCAGTAATGGTAGATGTTTTATTACTCCACTGCATGCCCATAACAGCATCTCCAACATTTGTATTCTGTATTATTTTGCCCGAACCAATATCATAAGTAAAAAGATTAGGAGTATAATCATATAAACCAGTAAACGAAATTTTATTTCCACTTGGATGCCAAATAGGTAAAAAATCGCCTTCTCTTGAATCGGTTATCTGCGTTTTTTCCCCACTTTCAATTTGCATCATATATAAATCAAGGTTCCCGTCTGGGCCAGATTCAGCAAATACAATTTNTTTCCCATCAGGGCTCCAAAAAGGTGTAATTATCTGTGTATCAAAAACATTTGTGGTTAATTTTTTTATACCATGACCATTTACATCCATTACATATAAATCAGATGTGGAGTTCTTATGTGCAACAAATAAAACTTTCTCTCCATTTGGTGAAAATTTTGGATAATTTGCTCGCATAGATGAAGTAAGCAAGGTTTTTTTCTTTGTTGCAATATCAATTATAAAAATATCAAAAACCATGCTCTGATTTTTACCATAACGAAATTTTGGATATACTATTGAACTGCCATCAGGCGACACATCAAGGTTCATAATCATTTCACCAAAAACTCCATGATCCAACTCAGTTAATTTCCACTGTGGTTTTACTTTCTTANGTTTTTCATTTTTATTATTTACTTTTTTTAATTGTTTTTTACGTATTTTTTTTTCTTTTAACGTATCTCTTTCTGCATAGACTAATGATAAGTCTCTTTGGCCTTTAGATAAAAATCCAATCATTATAATAGCCATACTATCGGGAGAGTAAGCAAAAGTGGATACCCTTTTCATTGGTAATTGATGAACCACACCTATATCCTTTAAACGCTCTTTCTGTGCCCTTTGGCCAAAGAAAAAAGTGTTCATTTGTNGTCTCCAATCTTCATTGAACTGTTTTAATTTTATCCCCGTATGCTTTTTAAAAGAATTACCAAAAAATAACAACCCAGCTTTATTTCGGTAATTTAAAATTTTTGTAATAGTAGTATCTCCAAAACGGTCTGCAAGATATAAACTTTTAGAAAAACCATCNTTATGTGGATCCGCAATTTTATGTACAGTATTATTAATGACATGTGTTTTATGTGAAATATCGTAGCGAAATGGTCTCCATTTTTCAGTATAATATTCAGCTAAACCTTCAACAATCCATGCTGGTACACCTGATAATAAAGAGTGCATGGCATCAGGGAGCCACTTCGGTCCTTTTACAGTATTAAAAAAAATTAAATGCTGAAGTTCATGAGCTAAAACGGTTCGTAACCATTTTTCATCACCATTCCATAATGCCGCATCATTTTGATCTACCCAGATAATGGTATAATTTGCTGGGACTGCAAAACCATTTAATACTTCATCTTCAGTAGTAAACGCTATGTCTAATTTGGGTAAATCTTTAAGGCCCATTTGTTTCATTAAAACAGGCCGGATCTGCTCAGCCATTGATGCTCCACTTAAAGCAATATCACGAATACCATTATGATAATGAACATCAAAGTTTTTTGTTTGTATAGTAGACCATTTCAATTCTCCATGTGATCGGTTATTAAAAATCCATGTCCCCATTGCATTTAAAAATGATAAACTAATAAGTAATGCTATAATCAAAGTACTTTTTATTTTCATAAAACAGAAACTCCGATTTTATTTAATTCTGAAAGTAACATGTTATAATCGATATAATGTATAGCATGCATACCAACTAAACGAGCAGCATTAACATTTTCAATTAAATCATCAATAAAAACACATTCAATTGGTTTTGATTTAGCCTCAATTAAAAGTTTATCATAAATTTTTCGATCTGGCTTCCTACATCCTGTATCAAAAGAATATATTGCGCCACTTACTAAATTAGGAAATAAATATTTTTTTTCTATTTCATCCTGTATATGTTTAGGATTGGTATTTGACAATAACCAAGTTGAATATGATTTTGATAAAACACTTAAAAGTTTAACTGTTTCCTTTTCTTTACCTAGTAATAAAGACCACCCCTTCCAAAAATCCATTTCTTTTAAGCAGCAGGGCTGTGGCAAAGAGTCACGAAAAGCGAAAAACCATTCTTTATCAGTAAGATTGCCTCTTTCATACTCATCATGGGCATCCCAGGGGAATCTATTTTTTACAACATCAATGTTTATATCAGTTGAATCACTAATATACTGATATGTCCTCTCAGGATGAATGTCCAAAAGAACTCCACCAATATCAAAGACTATCGTCGTTATCTTTTTACCATTCAAAAGGTCCCTCCAAATATCTCCAGAAATAGAGACTCATTGTTGTTCTATGTGGAATCCATTTTTTGGAGTGATCCATCATTTTTTTCGGATCTACTAGTTTTTTTTTCTTATAATAAGCAGAGTATCCTTTTTGTAAAGCTAAATCATTGACCGGGAACACATCTGGTCTATTTAATGTAAACATCAAAAACATTTGGACAGTCCACACACCAACGCCTTTTATAGATGAGATAAGGTCAATAATCTCTTGGTCATTTTTTTGNTCGAGAACTGAATTTAAAAATGGGTTTTCTAAAAAATAAATAGCTACATTCTTAATGTATCCAGCTTTCATATAAGATAACCCTGCAGTCCTAAGTTGTTCCTCAGATATATTTAATACATCTTTTGGTGTAGGATATTTACCCAATTTAAAAAGGGCTATAAATCTTTCATGAATTTTTTTGGCAGCTTTNCCACTTAACTGCTGGTATATAATGGATCTTACTATCGACTGAAAATAGTTACTTTCTGGATGAAGGTTTGCAATTGGCGGATCGAAAAAAAGATCTTTAAGATTTGGGTCTTTTTTCAAAAGACTATTCACTGATAAAGAGATATCCAGCATTACTGTTTTCTACATAAATAGATTTGCATATCACACTCTTGACCTAGCGGAGAAAGATCATAGTTCCCAAATTTATCCTCTATTATGAATCCTTCTTCTTGAAATAAAATATCCATTTCATGCGGGTAAAACATTCTCATGCTATAATTGTATTTTTTCAAATCCATCTTCCCGTTTTTCTCGATATACCAGGTCAATTTATTTATCTGTGTCCCTGGATCATAATCATTTGTTTCCAAAATACGACATTGAGAATTTTCAAATTGAAAAAAATCTGTAGCAGGATATAGTTTATTTGCATCTCTGTATAAAAATTCTGGATCAGGCACAAAAATAGATAATAAAAATTTTCCTTTAGGACTTAAATGGCTTAGAACACATTTTAGACAACTTTTTGCATCCGCTATCGTAAGATTATGTAAGAAGGAATTAAAACCAATAAAAATAAAATCAAAATTTGATTCTAAATTAAATTTACGCATATCCCCAAAAATAAAATTTCCTTTATTCCCAAGTTTACTGTTTGCTAATTTCAAAAAATCTTTACTTAATTCTAGTCCAGTATAATCAAGCCCTAATTTAATAATTGGATATGCTAGTCTTCCAGTTCCTGAGGCTAACTCTAGAACAGGACCTTTATATTTTTTAGCAAAACTTTTGATCAATTTATAATCCCATTTGTAGTTAGCATGTATGGAATCATATAGTTGGGGGTTAGAGTAAATATCCACCTTCGAGATCTAAAATAGATTATGATTAGTTTAAAACAACTAAATCCTTGGTAGTTTTATTCAAAATTTC
>PAPB01000008.1 GCA_002708715.1 Fidelibacterota bacterium
AAAATTTCAGTCCTATAGCGAACTGATTAGTAAAATTCAATATATCATAATCCACAAAAGCGTAATCCACTGTCAGCACCATTCTTCCCAAACGGATATTAGCACCTGCACCTACACTAAAACCTGCAGTATCATGATTCAAATGGCTACCCACTCTAAGAAAATACATCTGCTTCCAGCCATACTCCATTCCAACACTACCATAAACAACATAATCGCTGGACTTAATCCCATCCATACTAAGCATAAGAGTATTGCTTTCATTCTTCAAAAATGAACTATTTGGCCCTACCAAAGTATTTTCTATACCTAGTCTGAACGTTAATGGAAGCGGAAACTTATCTGTTATTCTCTGTAAACTACCATCCACATCAATCGTATCAGCAACCTGCACACTTAGGTCTTCTCCTTTATACCGAACCTCTGGACCAAAATTTGTGATACTCATACCCAATAAAGTACCATAAATACCTGTATCAAAATTTGAGCCAATATCATAGGATACAGCCTGCATATCTGTCTCTGCAATACGATCTCTAATATAATTAATTGACCCACCCACCTTGAGACGGTCTGTTAAACTACGAGCATATGTCGCCCTTGCAGAAAGGGAAAGGACTTTAAAATCTTCACCCGTGCCATCTGGGAAATCCTCAGTCGTTACTTCCATTGGACCACTGTCAAGATAAAACAAATGCAAACCAATAAAATCAGAAGTTCCTAACCGAGTACCGTACGTTAAGACACCATGCGAAATATCAGCCAAATATTGCACTTGAGAAAAATATGCTTCACTCTTCTCTATAAAAGCAATACTAGAAGAATTATATGGGATACCTGCTACGCCACGACCTGACGCCACATGAGATCCACCCATTCCAATAGCTCGCGCTGATGTTTCTAATTTCAGAAAACTACCAGCAGCAGTAGCAACCTTTGTAACAACATCAGGTATACTACGGTATTGACCATATAAAAATAATGGTAAAATAAATAATAATATTCTAATCATTAGCGTATCACCGCAAATTTTCCAATAAATGGATCCAAGTTCTCAGATTCAACATGAAAGATATATAACCCAGGAGAAATTTCCTGATTATTAACTGTCCTCATATCCCACCACGCATTTCCAGATACAGCGTCCTCATGTTCAAAAGTGCTTACCTTTTCACCAGTTAATGAAAAAATTCTAATAGTACATTTTTCAGGTAAATTTGTAAACCTTAGTTGTCTTAAATGCTCAGCCTCTTTAAATCCCGATGCCACTTTATATGGGTTGGGGACTACACGCACTTTGGATAAATCACTTACAGGAACAACACCTGGATATACCTGAACAAAATTTCTATCTAACACTGTGGTACCCTTCGAATTTTCAATAGACGCATAGCCATCAGGGCTTGCCCATTGATCAGGGTTAGAATAATTAGTATCAACTTCTGTCTCATATTGCCCATTACCAATATTATTATACGTCACCTTAAAAGGTGGCTCTACACCCATATCAAAAGATACTACGGAATAAGTATATTCGAGACCGTCAACCACATCAACCTCATCTCGAAATTTATATTTATATGTCACACCATCAACCTCAACCCAATCTGACTCTGATAAACGAATCATTTCTAGACCTGTATCATTTCCAAGACTAAACCAAGGAAAGTAAGGATCCTGTCCACTAATACCATGATTCCTCCTCAATTCTTTTGGACAATCATAGCTATTAGAGTAAACACAATGTAGAGAATCTTGTTCTCTAGACAAATCAAACTGTTGATAGGGACGCCAACCAGCAAAAACTCCGTCTACATCATAGATCATATCTTCTGCATTTCCCCAGGTAGCACCACCATCTTTACTCTTATAAATCTTATAACCTTCAAAGTCAGAATAACCAGTAACAACATCCTTAGACTCCTCAGCAACATCATCCCAATATATATCAACATATCCTTGACCAGTAACAGCATGAACCGTTGGCCTTGAAGGTGGAGTAAAACCTTGGTAACGCGAATTATACATTACCTGCGCAAATTTAGCATTATTAATCAAATCATCTTCGGTCTGCCCAAACACAATACAAAAGGAAAATGGCACTTCTCTACCTACAGGTAAGTCAAATGGGCCACAGCTCATTATTAATACGCAATCTAGCCCAAAAGGTTCTCTAGTATAAACATTTTCTAGTTTCAAACCTTCCACAGAATCAAAATGAGGATTTAGCTCCTCACCTAAATCAGTGCCAGGATTAGGAGTATGAAAGTGCCAGGATTTTTCTCCAGCACTAAGATTCGATGTGTCTCCCACCATAAGCTTATATAAGATTTCTTCTTTATTTTTAGCAACTGGGCATCCTTCATAGCCAGCGTAACAGCTACTTGAATTTGATTCTGGTGAAACCACACCAGGACGTTGATACCAATCAACCCAATGCCAATCAGTCATTTTTAAAGGCTCACCAGGGAATATGTCAATGGTTCCATCCTGATCAAGATCAATACTACCCGTGGCTTTTGGAGAGTCTAATAACTGAGTAGCAACAACCCCAAAATCATTTCCAGGTGAGTTAGTAACAGTCGGCTCATCTAACGTATAACCACCAACACCAGATATACCATCATGATCTCCAATCATAGCCATACTAATTAACATACGATCATTATTCACAACTAAAGTGTCCCAATAATATTTCATAAAATCATCATCGTTTGTATGGAGACCTCCATTATAACCATTCCAGTCTCCCATTAAAACATCAGCATCCATATAAAAACCAAGAGACATTCCACTATAATTAAAACCTTGTCCACCATTTAATTTTGTTCCATCAGGCATTATCATACCTTCACCACAATTTTGAACACCATCAACTAAAATTGGATTACCATCTTCGTCCTCAGCACACCAATCACCACTTTCATTCCTTACTTTAACAGTTACGAACATAATATCCTCAGCATACGATACTCCATAGGAGTGCGCTGTAGCCATTACCTTAAGCCCCATAGGATATCCAGTCTGTTCATATTCATCATTAGTATTAACGTTATTGCCTCTATGAGCCCATCTATCATCAAATTCCATGTATACATCCATGTCAGATATAAAACGACCAGGAACCTCCTCCCAACAATCCGGATCCTTTCTAGATTGTGAGCAACCTGGTAGATTGATATTAAAGTCTTGAGACCAAGATCCTGGCCAAAATGATTCTAATTGTCCAGTAGAAGGGTTAATACGTTGAGGCCACGTATTTGAATAAGCTGAATGAGCTAATACTGGATACGTATCGTCACCCGAAACCCATGGAGTTGATGCAAAAATATCTTGGGCATTATACTCAGTCTGGTGTGAGTTAACCCTAGACATCGTTGACGCATGCCAATCTGTTTTATATTCTGTATCAATAAAATGAGATTCAGCCGCATTGGCGCCATAGTACACATATGCATCGTCCTCTGTCCATTCTTCCTCATCTTCACCATAATCATAAAAATCAAACTGATCTTCTCTACTTATCAATGCTGGTCTTAATGCCCACGGATAAATAAAGCCTACACGAGCAGAGGTCCTATTTGGATCCTTTGATCCAAGAGTACTAAGTACAATTTTTCTGTCATCATGGTTAAAATAGAATTGCTTATCTCCATTAATCTCTTCGATAGATGACTTTTCATTATTTGGGTTATATAGTCCATCATCATTTTCCATCTCAAAAAGTATACCTTTATAGGTAGTATCACCATTTACAGGATACCAGTCATCATAAGCAGAAGAAGATTCCCATATACTATAAACAGGAAGCCCTTCACTATCTATTATAGTTTCTAAATTTTCCCAAGAAAAATGTGCTGTATTTTTATTACCAGGTAATGCACCGATAAACGATACTGCAGGTAAATAAGAGTAGTCACCCCAAATTCCCGAAGGATGAAAATCCCAATTAATAAAGCTACCATAATTTGTTATTGCACTCTTTACACGGCCCTGATCTATAAAACCTTTAGCCCTGTCACTCATAGGATTTGTAGGAAAAGGATTATCTCCAATCTTCGCTACTGACGATTGTCGAAATGGATCTGGTGGCCCATGCAATTGTTTCAGTTTTCGATCTACGCCGAATACAATAGCGAAAGAAAAAATAAAAAATTTAATGTAAGTAAAATATTTCATAATAATTAATCAAAATCAATCCGAATAAAAAAGTTAATCTCCCGAGGCGATGAAAGACGCCAAGGCCTATCATAATATCCACTAGATTTATCTGCGTATACTCCTGCTCCATTGGGATCCGTTCCTGGAAGGCCTACATAATTAGTATAATATGTTCCTGGGTCATCTGGCTTTCCTGTCATAGCATAAATATCCCAGGCATTTCGTATGTCAAGCAAATTGAAAAGATTTAACCCCATAGAAAATTTGTGATCCATAGCCTCAAAATATTTTGAAAAAGACAAATTAACATTCTTATACGAAGGACCACGCTTTGAGTTAGGCTGTCGCAAATCTTCTGCTGGATCTTTACCTCTAAAAATTATGGGTGTATAAGGATAGCCACTCTGATAAAATGCAGTCAAAGAGGCTTGAATACCAAAAGGTAAATATGAATAAATATAATATGTTAAATCATGCGGCCTATCATAATAGGCTAAATTTTCCTGACTCGGGGCATCTACAAACTGACCTGAAATACTAGCCCAAGCATATTCACTGTTAATTTTAGCTATTGAGTATGTATACTGCAGTTGCGATCCAAAAAAAGCATATCTCCAATCAATTGTCAAGTCCAAGCCTTTTGCAGATCCGTAATCTCCATTCGATGCAACATTGTATTGGTAGACACCTGATCTTTCAAGTGTATAGCGCGTTAGCTGATCCATATCTCTTACCCATGCGCCTATCATATAAGCCCAATTCTCACCAATCTGAACATTAAAATTTGCCCCATATTGCTGAGTTCTCTGAGCATTCATAGTAGCATTACCTACGGCTCCTTCCCCTTCCTCAAATAATTCTTCTGGATCCTCTAAGCTATTAGTGTTGAGATATACATTCTGATAAATAGGATTTTGAAAGTATAGACCATAATTAAATGTAAATGTTGACTTATCTGTAATGACATGGCTAAAACCAACACGTGGACTAATCTTGTAAGACCATTTTGAATCTTTTAAGAATATCTTTTGCCTAGCTAAACCAGCAATATCAGAAGCATCCTCTCCACTATCCCAAATATCATTATTGTTTAAATCAGAATAAAACCAAGGCCTTCCAGGACTAAAATTACCTAGCGTATCAGACCAAACCTGTGAATTATAATCAACCATATCAATTCTCACGCCATAGTTAATAACCATCCACGGGACCTCAAAAGTATTTTGAATATATGCTGAAAATTCTTCAGGCTCTCTAAAATCATCCCACTTGCCATTATTATTTGCATCCGTATACTGCTCACCTTCATCCCATCTTCCATTTTTTTCACCTGGATCAGCTTCTTCATAACCTTCATCACCAAGTAGCAAACCATCAGGACCAGTATCCTGCCAATATTCAGCAAATGTTTGAATTTTTGCCCCAGATCCTAGCCAAGGATCTTTCACTTCATAAAAATTAAGTTTATGAGATTTATAATCAATTCCAACTCTTAATTTCCATTTATCTGAAATCTGGCTAGTTACGTCTACTCTAACCTCATCCGTTATTGATGTTGAATTCGCATAGAAAGTGTCATGACCACCAAAAGCTCTACTCTCATCCCAGGCAACACCAGTAAAAGGATCAGGCATATAATAATGCAAATTGATTAACCCAATATTATCAAGAAAACCTAAATTAATAGGTACACTTTCATACCCTGGGGTATTTTGATAATCTAAGTAAACACTTTCATAATCGTAAAATGGTTCAAAATCTTCATACATTTCTGGTTCTAGCCAATAGGCGCCATCTCTCTCATATAGACCTTTTATTTTTTCTGGACCATTCCATCGTTGATCTCCATTTACATCCTCAAAACTTTCGCCAGGATCCCAGACACCATTTCCATTATCATCATCAAAGTCTTCAGCAATAGCCCAGTTCCATAATCCTGGCTCTGCACCATGATACCATCCGCTTCTTTCATCTCTATTCTTATACCGAATCGTATCACCATCCTCCCCAATAGAGAATGGGACAACAAATTCATTCTCAGGATCAGAAATCTGTTTATACCCAGCAGGATGCCTCCATTCAAACCAATTAGGATAACCATCCGAATCGTTATCTCTCCATCGAACACCTTGAAACTGATCTTGTTGAAAACGAGAATATCTCATTGTATAAAAAGTGTTTTGCGATACAGAGTGATTTACTTCAAAGTTATATCTATATGTGTCTCTAAAAAGCTCATTGCGACCCTCATCCCAATAGAGATAACGAGGACTAAAAGCCTGCCTGTGATTCTCTACCTGCCAGTAAGAACCATGAAATCTAAGTTTATTTGTAAATTTATAACTTAATTTTGCAAAAATATCCCATGTATTATCAAAACCAAAACCTCTAAATCCCGCTACATCATCCCATGGATAGACAAGATTATTTTGATTTTGCTGTAAAAGATCTAGATCAACATCTTCTGGATTAAGAAAATATTTATTACCCTGATAAATTTTATCATCAAACTCATAGACACTATATTTATCTTGAGTAGAATATTGCCCTGAAACCCAAAATGTTAATCTTGGGACACCAAGGATTGGACCACCAACTCCAAAATTGTAGTCATTATATCCACGGTTCAGATCATAATTATTTGTTTCTAAATCATTACCAAGCGCGGAATTAATTAAAGCACCAACACCACTTGTTTCATATCTAAAATGATATTCAATTTCATTAGAACCAACCTGAGTATGCCAGTTAGAAACAGCAGATTGGGCGTCACCATATTCAGCATTAAATCCACCTGGCTGCCAATCAAATTGCCTAATAGCAAATAGATTTAACCTAGTGCCAGAACCGATAGAACCAAAAATAGGATTTCTTAGATACATACCATCCATCATATAAGCTATTTCACCTGACCTACCACCCTTAACATGAATTTCTTCGATACCACGCTCCTCATGATCTGGTACTGACTTTGTTCTACTCTCAACCTTAACAACACCAGACTGAAGAGTATATAGCTCAGTTAAATCTCGTATAGGAAGCGCCTGTATAGCTTCCTTATCAACAGTAATTTTTTTTGCTGTTGTACCTTTCTCGACTAACGGTTTTTCGCCAATAACTTCTACCTCATCACCCTCAACAGCAGCAACAGGAAGCTTGAAATTAAGCCATGAAGTTTGGTCCATTACAACGTTTACACCAGTAATAGTCTGTTTTTGATATCCCATCATCTGCACCACAACATCATACTCTCCCACAGGGATATTAAGAATGATATAATTACCTTCCATATCAGCCGCTGCACCTACGCCTACAGCAGGTACATATATATTCGCTCCTGGAAGTGGACTATTATCAATATCTGTTACTTTTCCACGAATTGTTCCATCCGTTCCTCCATAAAGTAACGAAATGCTAATAAATAAATAAAATAATAGCTTAAAACTTTTCGTCATTCGTTAAGCTCTCCTAAGTCAATCGTCTGAATACCTATCTGATTATTAATATAAAACGGATCAAAATCAAAATCTGGATGTTCTTTAATTTGTCGAAGTTCAATTGTTTTAACAGGATTAGCTAATTTTTTAAAGACACTATTTTCTTGTTGAATATCCACAGATGTTAACTCAATTCTATTTAAACCAACCCAGGCTTGATTAAGTGAGTCTAGGTTGCCATTATTTGGAGTTTGAAAAGAATCGTACGGGTGTTCGGTCCACCTAATATAAATTTCACTTTTAGCTAAACCTTTATTCTTTACAAGCCAAGAGATTGTTTTTTGACCAAAATCAACGCCACTCCCTACCATTGTCATGGTTGTAACCATAGTAATTTTAAAACAATCAGCGAAAGTGGTATCCTTTGCTGGAACCGCAAAACTAGATCTATATCCAGCAGGGACGGTGACACTAGATGATTCAACTTCATACGATTTTTCAATAAAATATACCGCAATATCTGTAGTATCATAATACGCGGTATCAACCATTTCCCCATCTCTAAGGAAATTATCTGAAGTATAATACAAGACCTGGCTTTCTAAATTTCTTTTATGCCAAAAACCATTTTCAATTTCATTTGGACTAAAGTAAAACCCCAATGGTAAAAAGTACGATGGATAAGAAACTTGGTTTAGGTGATCTGTATTATGAAAAATATGATAATTATAAAAACGTTCTGTCTCTCCACCAGCAGTTTTTGACCATTCGGACTTTGTGATATAATATTCGTCAGGATCCGTTACATTATCAATTACATGTCCAACTTTTTCGCGAGTAAATAATGTAACTAACGAGTCAACATCTTCAACATATTGCTGTTTAATATCAGTAAAATCAACTGACTCAATAATATTTTCGTATTGCGTACCCCATCGACTTAGGATATCTGTTCCAAGGCCAATTTCTAATAGAACTTGAGGGTTACTTCCATCTGACCAATCAACAATCAAATTATTTGGTTTATCTCCAATTAGATAAAGCAATTTATCAAATTCGCCATCTCCATCTATATCTTTTGATGTATATTCTTCTTCCTCATCAAATAAGGCATTACCAGTATCTGTAAATTCTTCACCATTTTCATAGTAGCCTGAATTATCAGCATCAATGTATTGCTCATGGTCATCCCATTTCCCATTACAATTGCGATCTTGATAAGGCTCATTTAAGTCATAAGTTCCTGAAGAATCTATATCATAGTATGGCTCGTAGGAGTCCCAGACACCATTACCACGATCAACAAACTCATAGGCCACCGATATCTCTCCATCACCATTATAATCCTGAATCTCATCATCGCCTGTATCATATATACCATTATTATTGTTATCATCGTACTCATACAGAGCTTCGTATATACCATCATTATTATAATCTTCAAGCATTGTTTCGGCAATATCCCATTGTCCATTATCATTGCAATCAGTATTGATACGAAATACCAATGAGTCATTACTTAGCTGTTGTTTAATAAATTGAAATGAATTAGTAAACCTTAGCTGATCATCAGAAATAAAAACATAATTTGTATCAGTCCATTCAGAAGAATCAACGAATACCATGCCTGAATCAATAAACGGAGTATTTAAGATCGCACGATATGCAGTTACATTAAAAGTATCGTTGTAAAATAAGGTAGTATCAGAAACAATCCAGTCTGAGCTTACAAGCTTATAACGTTGAAGTGAAGGCTCGGCATCTAAATTCCACTCTAATAACTCAAGATTCTTAAACGGCGTTGAAATCATTTCAATAGAGTCATAAACGACCGAATCAAGTACCGTCAATGAATCAATAGGATAGCGTTGGGTAAACTCAGTCTCGTCTTCTTTTGTGCCTGCTAATAAATAATCAGGAAATGTCCTATAGCTCATTACTGTCGGGTCTTCTCCAAACAAACTGTAATAATCAGAATAGGTTTGATAATTTGCCATTAGGTTAGGGTTGTAGCGAAAGAATGAAGCATTAACATCATTATTAAAATTATAAAAGTAATCATTAATATGACCACTTTCTCCGCCCAGATCCTGATTGAGAGTATTTGTAAAAATTGTTTCGTTTGATTGTTGCTCATCGGACTCTTCCATAAAGCTACATGCAGCAAATATGAAGATCAGCAGTGGAATGAAAATATTATGATAAAATTTTTTTTTCACTATAAAATTGACTATTTTATACTTGTTATAATGTTTGTGCAATTACTAGAAACTGAGCTCTATTCACTATTTTTATCTAAATAAACAATAAATTCATCATGAAACATACAAAAAATATATTCCTTATTTCTACATTTATTCTATCTACTATTACAGCGGATATAGCAAGTCCAACTCCTTTCAAAGTTTACCAGCCTGATGGAAGCGGAATATTAATTCATATTAGAGGCAATCACCTCCAAGCATGGCATGAGTATGAAGGCTGGAGCATTGTACAAGATGCTGAAAAATGGTGGGTATACGCACAAGGTAAAAATGGGACGACACTAATTCCATCCAATATTAAAATTGGAACAACAGCAAATCCAAGTGAGATCAATTCAAATATTACAAGAGGTATAAAACCTGACCCTCACGAACTAATAGATGATTCACCAATCCCAAATTTACAAATGACTCGATCTGATACCTTTCATATACCATTAATTCTTGTAGAATTTCCAGATGAAAATGCTATATACGAACCATCAAACTTTGATTCTATTATGAATCAACAAGGGTATACACATCTTAATTATGAAAACACAGGAAGTTTTCGAGATTTTTACCAAGAAATTTCCTATGGGCAATTTCTTCCAAAAGCTGATGTTAGTAATTGGTTTACTGCCCCATCAGTTCATGATTATTATGCATATAATAATCCACAAGGTTATGCGCGAGTACGACAATTAGTTCGCGATATGGTTGACTCATTAGAGGCATCTGGATTTGACTGGACCAAGTATGATAATGATGGTGATGGATATGTTGATGCGCTCAACCTTGTGCATCAAGGTCCTGGAGCAGAGGAAGGTGATCAATCAAATATATGGTCTCATAAATGGAATTTAGGAAACCTTGCAGTTACATATGATGGCGTCACCATTGATAGTTATAACATGAATCCAGAAATTCAAAATGGTAACATTGTTGCCATTGGAGTCTTAGCCCATGAGTTTGGCCATGCTCTTGGCTTACCTGATTTATATGACACAGATTACTCATCAACTGGATCAGGTAAGCTCGCACTTATGGCAAGTGGCTCATGGGGGACAAGTGGCAATACGCCATGGTATCCAGCTACGATGATTTGCTGGGCAAAAAATGAACTAGGATGGGTGGATATAGTTGAAATCCAAGATGATCAACCAGATGTGTCTATCGAACAATCCTATTCAAGTAATGTGGTCTATAGAGTAAATCACTCCCAGATTGAGGAAGAATATTGGTTAATCGAAAACCGACAAAAAATTGGATCGGATACACTTATCACCACTGCTGGTTTAACTATATGGCATATAAATGACAATCTAGCGCAAGGATGGGCTCCCAATAATGACGAACCATACTATGGCGTAGGCCTAGAACAGGCAGATGGTATGTATGCACTGGAAAATGGTGGACCAAGCAATGGTGCAGATGTATTTCCTGGAGATTTAAATAATAGAGAGTTTAGTCACTCTTCAAATCCAAACACTACCAGTCTTTACGGAGAGCCATCATTATTACGAATAGATAATATTTCAGACCCAGGACCATTTATGACTTTTGATGTGGAATATAACGAACTAATACTGGCATCTGCGTCTATAGAAGATGGTACTGGTGTGGCGTATAATAACGGATATATTGTAATNGGCATGGATAATGAAATGGACTTTGGAAGTTTTGAGTTTGAAATAGATTTNAGTCCTTCTTANGTAGAGATAACCGATATAATANCGACAGGNAGGACAACTTTTGATTCAGTTATAATNGATAATAATCATATTACCCTTATAAACCCATTAATTACATCNGGTAGCGGTCCAATTTTNACTTTAGAGTTATTTAANAATGTTGGCATAGAGACAGAGGTNGTNGTGAGTTACNANATGTGTCTAGCTTACACANCAGATGGAAATGAAGTAGGAATTACTATACTTGATGAAGCATCCTACCATATAGAATCAGCAAACCAATCCTATAGCATTGTTGATGGTACTGGTTTGATTGGTGGAGGTGCATCCATCATTGTTGAACTAGAAAATACAATACCTATAGCCATGGCTGTATTGAAAATTTCAAATGAGCCCGAACTCTTAATACCAAGTGACGAACCATTTGAAGACTTAAATGAAAATGGTATTTATGATGAAGGTGAGATTTTCACCGACTGGAATCAAAATGATGTATGGTCTCCTATGATTGAAATGGTGTCACTTTCAGAGGATTGGAATATTTCTACCGATGTTGATGAAGGAGATATTACAATAGGAATGACAAATTGGCTAGAGCCGCTGGAGCCAAACTCACGAGAATTATTTCGAATCAATTATACGGTATCAGGTAATGCTTCTATTAATGATATAATTACTATAACAAGCGAGTCTATGCTAATACTGGATGGATGGGGTAATAATGGAGTATCCTCGACCCATANCAATGGCATAGTTACGATAGATGGTGTTCTATCTAATACAGAAAATATTGATAATATACCAAATAATTTTTCAATAGATAGAATCTACCCAAACCCATTTAACCCTATTACGACAATACAATTTTCAGTTCCAACTATTGTTAATAACCTTATGATAAATGTTTACGATGTATCAGGGAGATTGAAAGAAGANTTAATAGATAATATATATGACCGAGGTAGATATACACTTAACTGGAATGCAAGCAATCACAGTAGTGGTGTTTATTTTATCGAATTAAAGGCAGGCAAATCCAGAATAATAAAAAAAATAACTCTAATAAAATAATTAAGCAGATTTTCTTTTATTTATAGTTTCAAAAATAGGATCATCTCTATTTATAATAGTGTCTTTTGTTATGACAACCTTTTCTACACCTTCCAACTCAGGTAGTTGAAACATAATATCCATTAAATGATCTTCCATAACAGATCTTAGAGCTCTGGCTCCAGATTTTTTCTCAACAGCAATTTTCACTATTTCCTTAAGCGCTAAACGTTCAAACTCTAGAACTACACCCTCTAGTAAAAATAATTTTTGATATTGCTTTACGATTGAGTTTTTTGGTTCAACCAACACTTTCAATAAATCATCTTCATTTAAAATATCCAATGATGTCATTATAGGCAATCTTCCAACTAACTCAGGGATAATTCCAAATGATATCAAATCCTCTTGCTTAACATTTGAGAAAGGTTGCATATATTGCTTATGGTCTCTAACCTCACCACCAAATCCAACTTCACTTCGACCAATTCTAGCACTCACAATTTCTTCTAAACCCGAAAAAGAACCTCCACATATAAATAATATATTTGAAGTGTTGACAGGAATCAAACTTTGCTCTGGATGCTTCCGACCACCTTTAGGCGGGACATTAGCTATTGTTCCTTCAAGAATCTTCAACAAAGCTTGCTGAACTCCTTCTCCACTCACATCTCTTGTTATGGATGTACTTGCACTCTTTCGACCAATTTTATCAATCTCATCAATATAGACAATACCTTTCTCTGCTGATCCAATATTATAGTTTGAAACCTGAAGAAGCCTCACTAAAATATTCTCAACATCTTCGCCAACATAACCTGCCTCAGTAAGCGTTGTAGCATCTGCAATAGCAAAAGGTACAGATAAAATTTTTGCCAATGTCTGCGCTAATAATGTTTTACCAGTGCCAGTGGAACCTATCAATAAAATATTACTCTTATCGATCTCAACATCTGAGATATAAGATTGATGAATAATCCTCTTATAATGATTGTAAACCGCTACAGATATTGCTTTTTTTGCATGTTCTTGACCAACAACATGCCTATCAAGGCCTGATTTTATTTTTGCAGGTTTTTGGAGAGTAACCTTAAAACCTCCATATGCTTCATCTTTTTCTGATTCCAGATGTACCTCTGGTTCTTTTCCTTTCTGAATCTTCGTCATTTTCGCTTAATTAAAATTGAATCAATAAGACCATAATTTTTCGCTTCTTTAGATGTAAGATAATTATCTCGATCAGTATCCATTTCGATTTTCTTTAAGGTTTGACCAGTATTTTTTGAAAGAATAGTATTCAATTGTTTTTTCATTCTAATAATTTCTTCTGCTTGTATCTTAATATCAGTNGCCTGTCCCTCTGCACCTCCCATAGGCTGATGAATCATGATCCTTGAATTTGGTAATGCTGACCNCTTACCCTTTGCTCCTCCAGCAAGNANAAATGCGCCCATGCTTGCCGCCTGNCCAAGACATATAGTAGCTACATCTGGCTTTATATATTGCATTGTATCATAGATCCCCATGCCAGAGGTAATGATCCCTCCTGGAGAATTAATATAAAGATAAATATCTTTGTCAGCATCCTCAGCCTCTAAAAAAAGAAGCTGTGCAATAATTAAAGAAGCAATCGTATCCTCAATTGGAGTCCCAAGNAAAACAATTCTTTCCTTAAGCAATCTAGAATAAATATCAAATGCACGTTCTGATCGTCCAGTTTGCTCAACAACNATAGGCACCAATTGATTTAATATATTTTTATCACTTTGCATTTTCTTGCTCACGGAGTTTTTTTGTTTCAACTTCTACTTCTTTAATTTTAGCAAATTGTTCAAGGTAATTCAATATTTTCTTTTCCATTAGATCATCTTCTATCCTCTTTTTATTACTAGGCTTTTTATAAAAACGTCTAATTTCTTTTTCTGATTGTGGAGTCCGATTAATAAGATTAACAATCTCGGCTTCTACATCTTCTTGTGCAATTTTAAAATTTTGTTCCTCAATTAACTTATTNCGAAGTGAATACCATTTTACATTCCTCTCTGCAACTGGCTGATAATGTTCTTTAACCTTTGCCTCATCTAGTGGCTCACCTTTATTTTGTTTTTTCACATCCTCAACAAGATTATTAATGTAATTTTGAACCATTGATGGTGCAAAAGCTGGNTTCACAAAATTAATAGCNCTATCAGANAATTCTCTTTCATATGCCGTCTGNGACCTTTCCTTAAAATTTTCAATNATTTTCTTTTCNACATCTANTCTTAGAGANTCTGNTGAATCTAATTCTGGNTTAACAAGTTTTAAAAATTCCTCATTTATCTCAGGAAGATTCTCTCTNTCNACNCTACTAACAATCAACTCATAATCAGCGTCTCCTCCCTCTTCATTTACAGGAAGTCGAACGCGAGCAGATTCTCCTGATTTAAGCCCTATAAGTTTTTCCTTCTGATTCTCAGAAAAAGACCCGTTACCTACTCTAAGATACTGGTTGTCAAATTTTTTTCCAATAATCGGGACACCAGAACCATCTAATTTCTGCAAAGAGCAAACCAGATAGTCACCCTCTTTTGCTCCATCTTCAATAGTTAAAATAGTTGCCTGAGCCTTACGAAGTTGGTGGATAGCATCATCTATATCTTTATCATCATGCAAATAGGTAGTTTTACTAACAGATAGTGATTTCTTTTTAAACTTCGGTAGCTTTAAATCTGGCTCAATTTCAAAAATAGCTTTAAACGAAAAATGTTCATTCATATGGAAACTGACATCTTTTATCTCAGCTTTATTGACAGGCATTATCTTTTCTTGCTGTATGGCATTGAGATAATATTTTTGAAAATTTTCATCCATAAACTCAGCCTCAATATTTGGTTGAAATTGAGCTAAAAGCCTATCCAATGGGACTTTTCCTGGACGAAAACCAGGCATTTTTATTTTTTTACTGAATTTTTTTGTCGTTTTGTGAAAATCAGGTTGAACCTCTTCCCAAGAAATATCTATATCTAATTCTCTTGTATAATCATTGACTTTTTTTACTTTAATATTCACACAATTTCCTAAAATTTATCTATAGAATTTAACTGATGTATTGGCTACACCTAAGAAAGAAAATTTAATTTATTAATACCATGGCCATCTAAGAATTTGAAATCATATTTACGAGAAGTAAAATATCAACAATTGTGATTTGGCCATCGTTATTTATATCTGAAACAAATCGTGAACAGTTACCATTACTGTAGCCATCAATAATTTGATCTGCAAGAAGTAGAATATCAATAATATTCAAATCGCCTGAATTATCCAAATCACCTAAAATCCATTCGTTACATGCTTCTGTTGGATATGCAAAAAACGTGTGCCAGCCTGCAAGTGGATGCCTTTCTACTCTTCCTGAAGAATCTGCACCTTGAATATAATAATGAAGAATCCCTGAATCGGCTAATGCTGGTATCCACCCTACCCATTCATTTAAAGACTCAGGTACATCTGATGGATATAAAAATGAATGAAACCAATGATCTATCTGATCATTTTTCCAAAAAATCTTCATAGAATCAGAAATTATCCCACTATCACTAAGGTCATCAATTACTACTTCAACTTTATAACCATTTTGCTGTGGTACAATACTATCATTAATAGAATTGTGAAATATCTGTAACATTTGCAGATCAGGAATACCCTTAATACGGCAATGAAGAGCATCTGTTGATTCCCATGTACCACTAAATCCTAGTATCTCATATCCAGGCAATGCAGATGAATATATAGCAAGGGCATCATCATCCCACGAACTTCCAGTTATTGGAACTAATACTTTATTATTTAATATCAAAGAATTCGTATAAGGCTGATTAGATGGAGTCCAAACCCTATATAACTGCCAAGGCTCGTCCCATTTATTTAATGAGTTTGAAAAATATTCAGCAATTTCTTCTATCTCATTATATTGAGGATGAGTACTAGGCACTTCTCTAATAAGAACCTTAGTTGTACTTAAATATTTTCCCCAACAGTCTATATGATCAATATATGTATTATTAGGATCTGACACTACATGATAGGTACTAATACCATAATAATTCTCCATTATTGTTAACACCTCATCATCCGAAAGGTTGTTTTCAACAAAAACAAGGTCGGATGATGCGGAAATGCCCAAGCCATCAGTCATATAGTTCCCTCCAGCATGAATTAGATCTACAGAAAAATAGGGAACATTTAAATAATTAGACATTTTTAATGGAGCCTCATTATCATTTGGCCTAGGTCTATTGTATGTGAAATCAACAATTGACATATTATTATTACCATCTACAACCCACCACGGGCCATAATCTCTTGTCCAATAGCTATCAGTTGGTCCCAGAACAAATTCTACATTCTCCATATTAACACCACCATTAGCCATACTATTAAATGCAGAACTTTCTTGACCAGAAGACACAAGACAATAAATAATAACACCTTCTGCCATTTCAGCAATCAATTCATTTGATATTCCAAATGGGTATCGAATTAGTACACCAGACATTCTTTCAAACTCTGCGATATTACGAATCGGATAAAGAGGAGGGTCAGTATCTCTACCCATAGAGTAAATTTCTTTAATTCTTAACTTTTCATCATCTGTAAGCCCAATAGGTAATTCTAAAGATTGTCCTTTAGAGGATGCCGAAAAAATTAAAATTAATAGTAAGATAAAGTATCTCATCCAATAACTAAATCTGAATATTCTTAATATATGGTAATTTGTTTACTGACTCATTATGCTAAAAACTCCCTACTCTTTTTTAGCAATAACTACTGCCTTAGCCTATATGTAGCACCTTCCATCGTCTTTAAAAACTTTTCAAGTTGATTCTCTGTATGAAACAAATCCTCGATGGGTACAAATACATCGCTAGGATATTCTATTTCATCATAATCTCGTAAGAAATTAGACTCAAGTTTTAAAACAACATCCCTTAAAACCATAGGTGGAATATCTTTACCTCGCATAAAATTAATTTGAAGATTCAATTGACCACTAGATGTCATGTGAAAAAGTGGTAAAGGGCCGATATCTGTATTACATCTAAAGGTCAATGTACCATGCTCCGCACCTCTTCCCCAGGAAATATCATCCGCAAATTTTTCTGCGAACTCTATAATAGCAACACCTACCTTAGCTACTTCTCTGGTACATTGTTCTCTTAAATGTTCTATAAATAATTTTTTATCCCAATTTGACATAAATGGTTTACCTGTTCATTTGATTATTTGAAGGGACTTAAATTTACGCAAACTAATCAAAAAGCAAAAATATTCAATTATCCTAAAAATTAATAGTTGGCGTTGTTATTCTAATCCTCTGGCTTAGCCAGTTTAAATCATTTGGAAATTTTTCACTTTCCCAGTTCTGGTATAATGGGATAATCAATGGACCTAATTTTAGTCCGATAACAATATAATTAGAAGAAAATAGTTTTGTATCTAAAACACTAGCAAAATCAAAAAATATTTGACCAGGCATATATGGTACAGACTGATCTATTTTTAATACCCATAACGGTTTAATTGTATTATCTCTTGGTGTATCAGTATCTATACCCCGTATTCCAGAACCATGATATGTATTTTGTAAAATATTGAAATGATTATCCGTTGATGTCCTATTAAGCACTAATTGATTAAAATCAGGATCAGTACTTCCAAATAAATAATTATTATATTGTATTGGTATATTTTTATCATTTAAAAAAGCATCAACACTTGTAAAACCAGATGTCTTTATATTTTTTGAAATATTATAATTAAAGCCCCCATAAATACGACCTTTAAAAAATTCATAACCTACATTAGTGAGAACACCTAAATAATGATCCCTAAAAACATTAGGTATCCATTTTTTTTCTATATTGAATTTTCCTACCAAATACTTTCCTGAAGCATATAACTCTGGATTAAATGCACCCTTAATAAGACTATGGTAAAATATGTTTCCATTAATTTGTAGGAGCGGTGCTTTAGTGAGTGGCTTCTTTTTTAAGGCATCAAACCCTATATTAAAACCACTGCGTCCCTCTAAAGATGAAATTTTAATTGACCATTCACTTTGATGGAACTGATTGAAATATTGATCTTTTCTTATCAAACTAATACTACCCACAGGTTTATTATTTTGAAAATCATAGGCAATAAAAAATATTGAAGAATTATTTCCATATCCTGGCAAGAAACCATTCCACACAGACAGCCCTGGTGTGAAACCATTATATGAGTTATATGAGAATAGCCATGGGATCAAATGGAAATCTCTAGCATAATAATTTGGTTTTTCAAAAATAAAATTTGTTTCTATTTCTTTTTTTGAAATATTGTTTGTACGGAAAATATCTGGCATGAACTGATCAGGATCGATAGTAGCATAAGAGCAATTTTTAGGGATATCATAAAGCGTTACTTTTTGATCTGTCTTATACCATTCTCGAACTAATTCATTCCCTTTTTTATTATAATAAGCTATCTCAAATGGCACATTAAAGTTACCATGATTAATAATTTCAAATTTGTTCCTTCTCTTTTTAATACCAAAATCAATGCTTGTAGTCTTATCAAATACATTATCAAAAAACCAATCTACATCTTCATCTAAATGTTTATCAAAAAAATATTTAAAATTGATTGGTGAAGGGTGCCGAAATTTCCAGGTTTCATAGAATTCTTGCATAATCAAATCCATCTTTTCTTCTCCAATATAATGCTGCAAATAACGCATCATAACTGCTGGCCTCATATAATTCTGACTATAATTTTGACTATTAAAGGTTGCATTTGCAGAAATATTTAGTGGCTGTGCATCTTTATTTGTACCAGCTCCAGCAAACGCTAAATAATGAAAAAAATGAATATCTATATTCTTACCAATCCCTAGTGTATTTTGTACAAAATCTTGAAAGACAATTTGATTATTCCTATTCTCATATTTTTTTTCCCAATAGCGAATATTAGAATATTCATTCAAACCTTCATCCATCCATGTAAAATCTCTTTCATTGTTGCCTAAAATACCATAAAACCAATTGTGTCCTACCTCATGCATAATAACGTACTCTAATAAATCTTCAGAATCTGATCTAGAGATTACTGTAATATTTGGATATTCCATACCTCCACCAGCCGACATATCACCATCTACAGCAGTAATATGATTATAGGGATAATCACCATAAAATGTACTATACCAATAACCTGCATCATGTAAATATTCAATAGATCGCTTCCATGTTCTAGCATTTTTTGGAAGATACATACTCCAAAGAACAACTTTCTTTAATGAATCCTGCAGCCAAAGTTCACCTTTATTTACAATCCAATTTGGATCTGCAAACCATGCAAAATCATGTACATTATCCTGTATAAAACGAATAGTTTTATATTTTGGAATGCTTTTTATCAGCTTATCATCATCTGTTTTTTTAAAAGAAGTCTTCTTATTTTTTTTGAGGGTCTTAATTTTTTTCTTAAATGACTTTTTATCAAGCATTAAAAGAGATTCACCCAATAAAGCGAGAGAGTCCAACCATTGTAATTCATTATCACTATTAATCAAATCTCCTGTTGCCATTATCCGGTATTGTTTAGGAAGTGTAATTCTTACATCAAAAGATCCAAACTCACTATAGAACTCACCCATATTTAAATATGGCATAGGGTGCCAACCATCTTTATCATAAACAGCAGGTTTAGGATACCATTGTGTAATCTCATAATGTTTTCCCGAATGACCAAGCCTAGAAAATATTTTTGGTAATTTTACAAAAAATGGGGTTTCAATAATTATACTATCACCTGGAAATAAGGGATTAAGTAAATGAACCTTTATAACATCAATCCAATCAGGGTGGGATTCCCAATTTGTAGAAGATCCATTAATTGAAAAATCTAAACTATCAATATATCCTCTATCTTCATCTTTACTATAATGGAAACGAGTCGAACCAAGTCTAAGCAACTGTTTAGCAAGCGCAGTAGAATCATTTTTATAAGCGTTTGGCCAAATATGGAACCAGATATATTGAAGAGTATCTGGTGAATTATTATTATAACGAATTTTTTCAAATGCTGATAGTGTATGTGCACTATCATTTAACTTAACATCTATTTCATAAGCAACATGTTGCTGAAAATATTTTTTTTCAGCTAAAAGATTTGAAATAAGCAACCCAAAATAAAATAAGATTCTTATTTTAGTCATCTTTATTTATATGATTATATTTTTCAGGGATAGTAAAAGAAGATGCATCAAAAGAAGATGTATATAATTCTTTTATCTCAAAACTAATTGATTTTAAAAATTCATGCTCACAATACATTTTCGCCTGTACGATTTTTCCATCTAATGGATCTAAAATTATAGTTGAATCAGCAATCTTTACAAAAATATCAGAAGAAAGGATAAACGAGGTGTTGCTATTTTGATGTTGATTAGGATTAAATTTTTCCATAAGATCGATTTTGAGTGAATCTAAAGTATCTTTTAAAGGAAGTTCCTTAACCAACCACTCTTCAAAAAATAACTTTTGTCTAGAATTCTGTATGGTGGTGTTCCACTTTTTTGCTCTAAGTCCATTTATATTCTCTACTTGACTAGTATTTTCTCTTTGAATTGAGAATTTATCGTCACTATTCTCGAAAAATTCTTCAAAGACATCAGAGAAAAACAAGTCCCTTTCAGATGTGCGATTAGCTATCGTATCTTTTTCTGATTTCTTAAAGTATTCATCGATAGTAATTAACCAATACTCTTCTTCCTTATTATCATATTTTAAAATATTCTTTTCACCTGCAATCATTATCTCGCCATTATCTTTGTTAAACATTCTTCTTAGAACCCAATTTTCAGGATTAATCTTTGAATTCTTTTTAAAAAACCCAGGAGCAACATATTGCTCACGCTTTGTGGTTACTTCCCCAAGCAATTTCATATCCCAAGAAAACTCGATAACATATTTGACTTGCATTTCTTGAGAAAAAAGTAACGATAAGAAACATATACTTTTTAAAAAAGCAACCTTACAAAAAAAATAAATCAAATTATTGAAAAGGATAGTTTTACTATTTTTTCTATTGAAGCAACTATTTTATCACCAATATTAATAGGCCCTACCCCCGCAGGTGTCCCTGTGAAAATTAAGTCCCCTGATTCAATAGGTATATCTAATAAAATCTGTGATAAGATTTCTAATGGCGACCAAATCATATTATTGCATTTAGAATGTTGTCTAATCTTTCCATTTACCTTCAATTTCAATTCTAGCGTAGAAAAATCTATGGTATGCTTAAAAGGAACTATTGTTGATACTGGTGCACTACCTATAAAGTTTTTCCCAGCAAACCATGGCTTGCCTGTTTTTTTAGCTTGAGCTTGAAGATCTCTCCTCGTTAAATCGACTCCCACTGCTATTCCGAATACTGAACAACTTTCACCAATTGCGAGAACTAGCTCAACCTCATGCTGTAAATTTTTAGTATTTTTTGGATAGTGAACATCATTGCTCGTTATAGTCCAATTTGGCTTTGAAAAGAAAAAGGGAGGCTGGCGTTCATCTTCTCCCATTTCTTTTGAATGTGCCACATAATTTCGACCTACACAATATACATGATTCACTGGAAATTCTTTGCCTTGATTGGCAATAGGCAATGTAACAATAGGAGGAGTGTTAAAAAGAAAATTCACTATACTGTAAATAATATAAATCTCATAATATCATCATAATCCTTAGCGCTAAAGCTAACGGTTTTTGAATCTATAAGCTCAGCACCTAAATAATGTGATGCCCTATAGGCAGTCTGCTGTTTTATAAATCTAATTTTTAAAGTATATGTTTTCGGATGGTCCCAAATACAATAACTTAAATCACCTGATAATGATTCTTTTACTTTATTGCGAATAGTGTTTCTAGACTCTAATGGCTGGATACTTATAGTCGAATCACCAACGCCAACCATTGTTGCATGACAAATGGTGTTGGGACTTACATCCTTAACTTCTTCACATAGGCCTGCATCTCCCGATACAAAAACTAGAGGGACTTTATGCTTTCCAGCTATATTACCATGAAGAAAAAACTCTGAAGTTTGTTGATCATTAATATAGATTGAATCAATTTTGCTTGATGACATCGTATGCGCCAATGGGTTTCCACCTCTTCCTGCCATAGAATGATATCCTATCATTAAGAGTGCATTAAAAGTACTATCCAATTCTTGAACCATTGAATATGGATGACCGCTCCACCCTCGTATCAACTTTACCTCTTTTGGTAGTTGTTCAGATAAAATATTCCTTCCTGAATAGTGAGCATCTTTAACCCATATTTCTTTCACACCTGCATCTAAAGCTCCTTCGCATGCCGCCAAAACTTCTTTTGTCATACGATCCTGAAATTGATGATAAAATGTAGGTTTTTTGTGTTCTACTTCATCCCAATGATTAACACCAGTGATACCTTCCATATCAGCACTTATATATACTTTCATTAATTATCCATAAAAATTTCTCAAATAAAAAAAACTTTAAAATAGACCGTTATAATTACATTAAAATTACAACCAGATTATTACAAACAAAAAATTTGCAAACAACATAATCATCTTAATATAAAAAGTTTTATTCGCCAAAAATGGGAAATTGAAATCCTGCTAATTCTGATGGTCTATGTTCTTTTTTAATTATTGTCTCAGCTTGTTTAATAATAGCTGGGTATTGAAAGGCAACATTTTTAGTTTCTTGGATATCAATTGTAAGGTCAAAAAGTTGAATATCCACATTTTCTTTAAAAATATTTTTTCTAATCACTTTAAAGTTATCCATCCTCAATGCCTGCTGCCCACCATACTCAGGAATTTCCCAATAAAGATATTCGTGCTTCTCTTTTTGTTCAAAACCTAAAAGAATGTTTAAGAAACTAATCCCATCAGTCTTTTTTACAGGTTGAATACCACATAATTCAAGAAGTGTTGGAAAAATATCTTGGAAACCAGATAAATGATCCGATCTGCTACCCCTTTTAATACGGTTCTCCCAACTTGCAATCATCGGCACACGGATACCCCCTTCATGAAGGGAACCTTTTGCCCAACCATATTCTGCTTTGAATGGTTTTGCACTATTAAAAAATTCAGCATCTACACCACCAGTATAAGTTGGACCATTGTCACTAGTAAAAATGATTAAAGTATTATCCAAAATATTTTTTTCAGCAAGAACAGATACTATATCTCCCACTTGCTCATCTAAGGTTGAAATCATAGCTGCATATGTAGCGCGAGGTGATTGATTTGGAAAATAACTTTTCCCTGTATAGGGTTCCTCAGGACCTAATTTTTCTCTATAGTAATTCACCCATTTTGATGGTGCCTGTAAAGGAACGTGAGGTAATGGAGAAGCATAAAGTAAAAAAAATGAATTATTAATATTTGACTCTATAAAATCAACAGCTTTAGTATGCATTATATCTGGAGCATATTCATTTAAAGAAAAATTCAAATAACTAGCAGGATTATTAGGATCAGACCCTATTTCTAAACTAGTGTGAGGGGCAATCAATTTATTATTTAATAAAATTTTATTTTCATTCTCCCAAAGATGAGTAGGAAAAAGTGTGTGTGCTTGTCTTTGGCAATTATATCCAAAAAAATAATTAAACCCTTGATTATTTGGAACACCTTCTGTGCCTGGGGCACCTAACCCCCACTTACCAATAAACGCAGTTTCGTATCCAATTTCTTGAATTAATTCCGCAAAAGTTGTTATAGAGTCAGGGAGTGGTCTTTGACCTTCTAAATTATAGTCATTAAACACGGCTTCATAATCCCATACGTTTCCCCTCTCCTTCCATTCATCATTGCCTCTAATATAAGTATGCCCAGTATGCATTCCTGTTAATAGTACAGAGCGTGAAGGTGCGCAGACCGATGATCCAGAGTAATGTTGAGTAAAAAGCATTCCATTTTTTGCAAGCGCATCGATATTTGGTGTTTCGATAATATCCTGTCCATAAGCACCTAATTCACCATAGCCGAGGTCATCTGCTAATATGTATATAATATTTGGATATTTTGATTTTTCACCGCAAGTATTAAATACAAAAAGAATGAACAAAATAATCAAAAGCTTCATATTTATTATCATTAAATATTTTTTATGCTCCTAAAATTTACACTATAATTTTAATAATCTACCCATCATCACACACTCATGAGTTTTTTGTTTGTATTAATCCTCATTCCCCGCAAAGTATTTGAAAAGAAAGTCCGAAGTTTTTTGTTTGTGAAATGATGGTTAGATTTTATTTATGCAAAGGCATGTAAAAATAGCGACTGTGATTCTTTCCGCATTTTTATATTGTGAAGAACCTTTGAGTATTGGTTTTTGGAACGTGGAAAATCTTTTTGATTTATACAATGATCCCCTTAAAAATGATGATGAATTTGCAATTGGAGGAAAAAAAAATGTGGATCAACAAATCTATGATTTAAAATTAAAAAATTGTTCTGAGGTACTTAGGGATTTAGATGTTGATATTTTAGGCCTATGCGAAGTTGAGAACATGCAAGTTTTAAAAGATCTCAATAAATTCTACCACGAACGGAATTATAGTATAATTCACTATGATTCTCCTGATAGACGAGGTATTGATAACGCATTATTCTACGATGAAAATCGATTTTCGATTATTTCTAGTAAGGCCATAGTAAATACATTAAAAAATGGGGGAAGCACAAGAGATATATTGCATGTAGTAGGAGAATATCAAAACACATTATTGCACATATTTGTTAATCATTGGCCTTCAAATTATGGAGGTAAAGAAAAAGCAATACCCAAAAGAACTTCTACTGCAGAATTGATTATCAGAGAAATTGAATTGATAAAAAATGTTGATAAAAATGCTGAAATTATTTTATTAGGAGATTTTAATGAAAATCCCGATGATATAAATATTAAACTTTTAGAAAAAATTGGTTTAACTAGTTTAATGAAGCCTTTGTTAAGANAACCTAAGATTGGTACTTATGTATACAGAAATAAAGATTATTTTTATGATCAAATAATTGTNAATGAACAGCTAAAAGATACCCGAAACCTTTCATTAGTTAACAAATCACTTTACATACTTGATCTACCTAAATATAGACAGCAAAAAGGAGATTATNAGCATTATCCTTTCCGATTTTGGGCAGGGAACAGATTGCTAGGCGGTTTTTCTGATCATTTGGCAATTAAGGTGAAAATTAAAAAGAATTAAAAGAATGCATATGGATCGTAGAGCTTTTATTTCATTGAGTGCACTGTTACCATTTTTCGGTCTTAGTAATTTAATTAGCTGTTTTTCAAAAGGATCAATTAATTCAATATTTAATCAAAAATTGACAAAAGATCCAAATAACATAATTGATTTACATCAAGCTCTTAGATATCGAATAATTTCAAAAAAAGGTTCATTGATGTCTGACGGTTTTAAAGTCCCAGGACTAGCTGATGGGATGGGATCTTTTTTAGTGAAGGATAAAATTATCTTAGTGAGGAATCATGAAATAGTGCCTAGCCATGGTATGAAAGTAGGTCCATTTCAAAATCCTGATACCCAGATACAGCTTTTAGGTAAAAATCACTACGATAAGAATGCGATTGGTGGTACTACTAATATTATTTTAGATAGAGATTCTAAACAAGTCTTAAAAGAATATCTTAGCCTCAGTGGAACAATGCAAAATTGTGCAGGTGGTACTACACCTTGGGGTACCTGGCTAACATGTGAAGAAAATGTAAATACAAAAAGGGGAAACCAAACTGCACATGGCTATGTTTTTGAAGTGGATCCAAGAAACCCTTCACTCAATTTTCCTTATCCACTCAAGAAAATGGGTAGATTTAATCACGAAGCCGTTGCATTTGATAAATTTAGAAACGCATATCTTACTGAAGACAGGAGCAATGGACTCCTGTATAAGTTTAAACCAAAAAACCCAAATAGTTTAGATGATGGTGAATTATTCGCCCTAAGAATAAAAGAAATAAATGATTCACGTAATTGGAATCAATCGCTAGTTAAATCGAACCAACCATATCTTGCAGAGTGGGTAAAAATTGAAGATTATGATCCTAAACATGATACCGTAAGGCAAGAGGGCATTGCTAAGGGGGCTACTACTTTTGCTAGACCAGAAGGGATTATTGCGGATGATAAATCTGTCTATATATGCTGTACAAGTGGTGGACATTTGAAGAAAGGACAAATATGGAAAATCAATCCTACTTCCTCCAAAGAATCATCAATTGAATTATGGTACGAGGTCCAAGATGAGTCCTCTCTAAACATGCCAGATAATATTGTAATTGCACCTTGGGGAGATTTAATTGTTTGTGAAGATAATTCGGATATAAATAGGCTATGGGGTCTAACTTCAAAAGGGAAACCATACCTCATTGCACAAAATAGTTATTCAGGATCAGAGTTTGCTGGAGCATGTTTTTCTCCTTTTGATAATACCATGTACGTGAATATTCAATCTAATGGTCTTACACTACTCATAGATGGAAATTGGAATAAAGTTATATCTTAATTTTTATACATATGAAGAGACGAAAATTTATTAAAACTGGTATTCTCGGATCAATTGGTGCAGGAATTATACCTAGTTCTATATTATCAGCTAGAGATTGTTATACTACTTATCCTGATATTTTGGGACCCTATTGGATAGAGGGTCATCCTCAAAGAACAATTTTAGCAAATTCTGATGAACCAGGTACTCGTATTTTTATTTCAGGCGTTGTGACTGCTAATGATTGTGAGACACCAATTCAAAATGCATTAGTAGATGTTTGGCATGCAAATGATGAAGGTTGTTATACTATTNTTCAAGAATGTGAATCTGGTAATTCTGATGAGGANACATATAATTTAAGAGGAATAACTGTTACTGACGAAAATGGATATTATGCCTTTGAATCAATATGGCCTGGTTACTATTCAGGACGACCACGACACTTTCATTATAAAATCACTACCCCATCTGGTTTAGAACTAGTAACTCAATGTTATTTTGAAGTTGACCCCTACATCAATGAAGAATGGGAAGAAAATCACCCAGGATTAATAATACCATTGGAAGAAGTAGAGAATGGACTGGTTGGGATATTTGATATTGTTGTAGATGAGGATACATCTGAAGTTAGTATTGATAACAATTTTCATTTAGAACCAAAGAAATTTAGTCTTGATACTGCTTTCCCAAACCCTTTTAATAATTCAATTAGAATTGACTTTATTATAAATAATCCTGGTTATGTAGACATTAGTATTTATGATATCAAAGGTAAGTGGATAAAAAACTTACTTGGAAAACATATGCATCTTGGAAAACACAACATATTTTGGAATGGAAGGGATGAAACAGGAAAATCAGTTGCCTCGGGTTCTTATTTAGTTTTAATGAAATTTGGTAGTTCTTTTCAAACAAAAAAGATTAAACTGATAAAATAAATATATTCCAAAACTAAGCCAAACACACTGCAGAGTGAGTTTTAGAGTTTAAATGTAGTATCTATAAATGGCTAAAAGAATATTTATTACAATACAAACAATTATAACAATATTTNCCCAATGCTTTTTGAAATTCATTCAAAAATTTAAATAGACCTTCCTTGATATATTAATTTTTTCACAAAAGACTTTCTTATTAATACTTTGAAAGCAAAACACGTTGCAAGGTAATTACTTGTTCAATTTCAACTACAGATACACTGGTCAGACATTAGTAATAGAGGGCAATCAGCCTGCTAATTAATTATTTGTGATAAAAATAATAAATCAAAAATATCGACTAGGCTATCATAGTTTAAATCAGAATAATACAGGTTAGAGCTAGGAATGTTATCATCAAGTATAAAAGATAACATATTTGCAAAATCTAGATGATTTATTAAACCATCAGTATTTACATCGCCTACTTGGTATGGGTATATCAAATTAAATAAAAAGGAATATGAATCAGATTTAATTAAATCAAAATAATCATTTGGTCCTCCATCCCAACTTCCATTAGAGGTTCCCCAATATTCATGTAATAAACCCTCTTCAGCGTACAAAACATTTTCTATATTTAATTCATTTAAACGATTATGAATCAAATTTGAGCCATAAACAAATGGCAAAAATATATCTATAGTAAATGGGTATCCTGAGTTAAATGGNACTACAGCATCTGAAGTACCATGGAACATAATTGATGGTATATTATTATTCTGACCTATCCAGTTTAAATCACCAATAGCTCCCCAACAACTTATCACTGCAGTAGGCTTACTTTCATGTTCATAATCATTCCCTTCACAATCAATGCATCCAAGGTCAGGGTCTCCTTCTCCTCCAAAAGTTGACAGAGGTCTTTCGGCATCCTCTGTAAAAGCTAAATGAAGTCCAATAAACGAACCTGCGCTACTACCCCAAATAAATATATTATCGTAATCAATACCAAAATCTATATGATGTTCTCGTAAATATCTGATCACAGCACTTGCATCTTGCACGCCTCTATAGACTGCTCTCTCACCACTGTAACTACTAAATACATTTAGGCCAAGTCTATAGGTCATACTTATTGCCACATAACCCATTTTAGCAGATGTATTTGATAAAGAAACAAGAACATCAGATTCATTACTACCAGTGAAAAATGCACCAGAATGAATAAAAATTATAACAGGTCTATTTGATATNGTATCTCCTGCTGGTTCATAGACATCCATAGTAAGATCTATATCAACAGTATTCCATTCAAACAAAAATATAAATGGTAAATCAGGGGCATTACCATATACTATATCTTCAGTTTTTATTACCTCGTCAAATACCTCATCTAAATAACGAGTTTGAGATTTTAAATATGAAAATAAAAGTACAATAGTGAATAAAATTCTAAAGGTCATATTGATATTTTTTCTTCATTAATATACCTTTAATGTTAGTAAATCAATATTTTCTAATATTAATAATATATATTAAATAATTAAAATAACGGCTATTTGTTTTAAAAAATAATTAAATCAATAGAGCCACAATTGGGTTATAATATTAATACACTTACTATTATTTAGAAAAATTATAAAATAAATCTATTGAGTGTCTTGATAAAGAGAGTTCTTCATCGAATCTGATAATACTTCTGAAAAAATATAATCTTTGTAATTTATTACTATTTTTATTAAGCAATTCGAGTCACCTAATTTTGTTATCTGCTCTAATGTTAAATGAAACTGGAGATAATGTACGGAACTTATTTTATCTTCTTCCTCCCTTCCTTGCTCAAANATAGCAAAAGATTTTTCNCCATCAAAATCNAGNAATATTGTNTTTNCTGATGTAAGNCCGATAAATTGATTNAGAACTGATTTTATTTTNTNTNCCTCGGTTACNTCAATAAAAAGTGTCGCGCTTAANCCATTTTTTGGNGGCATAATTGAATTATANATATCAATCTCTTCCCGAATTTTTTCATCATGAACAATCCTCTCAGCACGCATAATTTCTTGAATTTGGAAAGATAAGGTGCGCTCATTCTCAAAAACAATTGCAATATTAGGGCCTATTTTTATGCGCCTATTTTTTTTATAATCAATTATATCATTACGATAGTCATTTCGGACCTTTTCATATTCAATAATGTTAAGCAATCCTTCTGGTGATAATTTTTTCATTTAAAATCCTTTTAATTTTTTTCAAAGCCATAAGCTTTATATAATTCAATTACAGGGTGACTAGGGTTCATTTCCCCATTACTAGCTTGTTTAAGTTGATGGCTTGCAAGCGAACAGTCCGAACATACTGTATCGTGTTCTTTTTGGTTTAAATCATTAACACATCTGTCAGCCACTTTGATTGATTCATCAAAAAACTCTGACTTCATACCCCATCCACCATCCATTCCACTGCATTGATTAATAAGGTTTACTTTAGTATCTGGTACTAATCGTAATATATCTCGACCTTTAAATCCCATTCTCTGTGCTTTGAGATGACAACTCACGTGATAATTAATAGTCCCAAGAGAATTTTTGAAATCTGTTTTTAATTTCTTTTCTTTGTTTAGGTAAACTAAATATTCAGATATATCAAAAGTATTTTCAGAAATATTTTTTATTTTTTCATTAAGGCCAAGGTAATCAGGGTATTCTTTCTTCAAAGTTAAACTACAAGTTGGTGGCCCAGTTACCACAATCTTATATCCTTGGTTAACCCAATTATTTAGTTCATTAATATTTGGAGAGGTTTGTTTTTTAAATCCATCAAAATCTCCAGGACTTAGGTATGGCGCTCCGCAACATTGCTGAGGTGGATATACACACTCAATGTTGTTATGCTCTAATATTCTAACTGCAGCCTTGCCGAGATCAATATCATATGAATTAGTAAAACATGTTCCAAAAATAGCTACTTTATCAATGGGGTTATTCACTATAGATTTATAATTACTAAACCATTTTTGAAAAGTATCACCACTGAATTCAGGTAATTTTCTATTGGCATGAATACCAATTGTTTTATCCATAACCCATCTAAGAAATTTTATTCTATTAAGAAAATTAATTATTGGTGCAAAAATTGACCCAATTTTACCAGCTAAGTCTGTTCTGGATAATAAGTGATCATTAATCTTAACTCCTCTTTCTTTTGTCCTGATAGCCTGGGCGCGAGTCATAAGTTTAGGAAAATCTAATTGAAATTCATGCTCTTTCCCTGGGGTGTAGGGACAAACAGGATCACATAGCTTACATTGATAACAGAGATCTACCACTTCCCACTTTTCAGAATCACTTAAATCTGTTACTTCTCCTCTAAATTCAACTTCAATGCTAGCCTCCGAAGCGTGTTCTCCTTCTGGAAGATCAAGGAAATTATCTTTTATGATTTCTTTTTCTACTCGACCTTCCTTCTCTGCAATTTCACGTTTTTTTGTTCCAACACCATCCACTGAATTAAATAGCGAAGGAAAAGACGGGCATAAATTGAAACACAATCTACATCCTATGCAAATATCATAAACTCGATTCATCTCTGCATATAGAGATTTTTTGTCCCAATATTTTGAGTTTTTTATATCATATATAGTATTATCGGTATTAGAATGATCTAACATACTAGTGTTTATGTTTTAATTAAAATACAGGGTTAATTCCTGGGCATATTTGCCCAGGAATTAATAATAGGAATTATAAACTATCTAAAGTCTCCTGGAATTTCCCAGCATGCGATTTTTCAGCTCTTGCAAGCGTTTCAAACCATTCTGCTACTTCGTCAAAACCTTCTTCGCGCGCAGTTGCTGCAAAACCAGGATACATTTCGGTATATTCATAAGTTTCTCCAGCAACAGCTGCTTTTAAATTCTCAGATGTTTCACCAATCGGTAGCCCTGTTCCTGGATCACCCGCACCACCTTTTTCCATAAACTCTAAATGGCCAAAAGCATGGCCTGTTTCTCCATCAGCAGTATTTTTAAATACACCTGCGGCTTCGGGATACCCTTCGATATCTGCAGCACGTGCAAAATACAAATAACGGCGATTTGCCTGAGATTCCCCAGCAAAAGCTGCTTTTAGATTTTCGTGTGTTTTACTTCCTTCTAAAGACATTATGTACTCCTTTTATCTTTATCTATGTTTATTACATTTCCCAATGACTGTTAATTGAACATCACTCGGCTCGAAATCAAATTTTGACTGTATTTTTTCCTTTAAATTTAAATTGTGAAGGTT
>PAPB01000009.1 GCA_002708715.1 Fidelibacterota bacterium
CGCAACAAGATATTCATTAAGATAATCTTTCATTTTATATCATCAAGTTATCTTCAATTAATCCACAAAGAATTTGACCAATCATGATATGAGATTCTTGGATTCTTTGTGTGTTTTGGCTTGGAACATAAATTGTCACATCTGCTAGATTAGACATTTTTCCACCTGTTTTTCCAGTTAATAAAACAGTTTTCAAACCTTTATATTTAGCTTGTTTAATGGCAGCAACTATGTTTCCCGAATTACCACTTGTCGATATACCAACCAATAAATCATCTCGTTCACCTATACCTTGAATTTGCCTTGAGAAAACAGATTCAAACTCTGTATCGTTTGACCATGCAGTTAGAAAAGAGGTATCAGTTGTAAGAGCAATACTTGGTATTGGCTTTCTATCATGATTACTCATACCACCCATCAGCTCAGTAGCAAGATGCTGTGCATCAGCTGCGCTACCACCATTACCACACCATAAAATTTTTTTCCCTGATAAGATGGCCGTAATCATGAAATTTGCAGCTACTTCAATTGAATCTATACATTCTTCAATGATTAGATTATTGATAAAAATATTTTCTTTTATTTGTTTAATTATTGTATCTTGCATTTAACCTTTCCAATGAACTGCATTAGCAAATTCTTCCATACAGTTAGAATTTTTCTCTACCGCTGTCCCAGTAACAATGACAGATGCTCCAGCTTTTACTGCTAAATCTGCTAATGATGGGGTCCTAATACCTCCTCCAACAATTATTGGGATATCAATAGTATCATCAACTACTTCGATAATTTCTTTTGTTACGGCATGTTCAGCCCCGCTACCTGCCTCGAGATAAATGAATTGCATGCCTAAATACTGACCAGCTAAAGCATGAGATGCAACAATGTCTTCCTTATCCATAGGTATAGGACGTGTTCCACTCATAAATTCTACAGAAGTAACCGTTCCTCCATCTAGGAGAATATAACCTGTTGGAATAGTCTCTAGTTTTAAATCCTTTATTATTGGTGCAGATATAACCTGCTCTCCAATTAAATAATGTGGATTCCTTCCAGATAAAAGAGACATAAATAAGACTGCATCAAAATATTTATTAATCTGATTTACTCCACCTGGAAAAAGTACAACGGGGATATTTGACAATTTCTTTATTTGTTCCACTCTATCATTATAATTCATATCCATCATCAGACTTCCACCAACAAAAATAGCATCTACATTAGAACAATTTGCTGTCTCCACCTGGGAAAGGATTGATTTTTGATTGTTTTTATCAGGATCTATAAGAATTACATAAGAGGCACCTCTACTTTCGATAATATTTTTTAATGATTGTAGAACAGACATTTAACTAACAAACTTTTGATACTCATCTGAATTCATAAGTTTATCTCTTTCTTTAATATTTACAGGTTCTATCTTGACCAACCAACCCTTACCATATGGATCATTATTAACAAGCTCTGGCGCGCCATCTAATTCCATATTAATATTAGTAACCCTACCTGATATTGGAGCATATAAATCAGAAACAGTTTTGACAGCCTCAATTTCTCCAAATGAAGATCCACTAATTAACTCTTCACCTACTTGAGGAAACTCAATAAAAATTACATCCCCTAATTGACTTTGAGCAAAATCTGTAATACCTACTATAGCTATTTTATCTATGAATTCAATCCACTCATGCTCTTTAGTATAAAATAAATTATTTGGTATTTTCATACGATATCCTTCTATTCTTAATCCTTTTTATTGAAAATAAAACTATCTAAAAAGCTTGTGTCAAAATCTCCAGATTGAAATTTCTCATTTTTCATTATTGCTAATTGATATGGTATAGTTGTTTTTGGACCTTCAATAATTGTTTCTTCTAATGCCCTTTGCATTCTTATAATAGCTCTTTGTCTATTTTTAGCATGTACAATTATTTTACCAATCATCGAATCATAAAATCTAGGTATTTCATAGCCAGAATAAGCATGTGAATCTACTCTAACCCCCTTACCACCAGGCATATGAAAATTATTAATAATTCCTGGAAAAGGTAAAAAGTTATTGGCTGGATCTTCTGCATTAATACGACATTCAATCGAATGTCCTCTCAAACTTAATTTATCAAACTTTGGACATTTACCTCCTGCATGCATAAGAATTTGTTGCTTAATTAAATCAATTCCAGTTACCATTTCCGTTACAGGATGTTCAACTTGAATTCTTGTATTCATTTCCATGAAATAAAAATCTTTATTTTTATCCATTAAAAATTCAACAGTACCTACTCCCACGTAACCTACTGCTTTAGCGCCTTTCACTGCAGCTTCACCAATTTTTTTACGAGTGTTTTCATCTACAAATGGGGAAGGCGACTCCTCAATCAACTTTTGATGCCTTCGTTGAATAGAGCATTCTCTTTCACCAAGGTGTATTATATTTCCAAAAGAATCACCAAGTATTTGTACTTCAATATGTCTAGGATTTTGAATAAACTTTTCAATATAGATATCACCATTCCCAAAAGCTGTAGATGCTTCCTGACTAGCAGACTTATATGAAGAAATGACTTCCGACTTATTCATTACCATGCGCATACCACGTCCACCACCTCCAGCAGACGCTTTTAACATTATCGGGTATCCCATTTCATTAGCTTTTTCCAAAGCATCTTCAGGGCTATTAAGAATTCCATCTCCTCCAGGGATAACTGGTACTCCCGCACGTTTCATTGTTTGTTTGGCTTTTGCTTTATCACCCATAGAATCAATAATCTTTGGAGTAGGACCAAGAAATGAAAAATTATTTTCGCTACAAATTTTTGAAAATTGAGATGATTCTGAAAGAAAACCATATCCTGGGTGTACTGCATCTGCACTAGTAATTTCTCCTGCAGCAATGATATTTGGGATATTAAGATAACTCTCTTTACTTATGGGAGGGCCAATACAAACAGCTTCATCAGCAAATTTAACATGGAGAGAAAATTCATCTGCTGTTGAGTAAATTGCAACTGTTTTGATATCTAATTCATGACATGCTCTAATTACTCTAAGAGCAATCTCACCTCTATTTGCGACTAAAACTTTTTTAAACATTAAAAATTAGGATGGTACAATAGTAAAAAGAACTTGATTATACTCAACAGGGTTCCCATTTTCTATCTTTATATCTTCTATAACACCATCAAATTCAGATTCTATTTCATTCATGATTTTCATAGCTTCAATAATACAAAGTGTCTGACCTTTTTGAACTTTATCACCAATAGAAACAAATTGTGGATCATCTGGCGTAGCAGCCGCATAGAAGGTTCCAGGCATCGGCGAAAGAATCTCTTCACCAACTGTTTTATCTCTTAAAGGTTTTTCTAAATTATCTTTTTCTTCTATAGCTTGTGAGGCAATAACCTGACTTTCATTTTCTATATCAATAGTCTGTGGAAGATTTTGATTTCCAGTGATATTATTGCTAGGATTTTTAACTACTCTATAATGACGACCCCAAAATTTTAATTCAATCTCATTTACATTGGAATTCTCTAATATATATATAATTTCTTTTAGTTTATCCTGCCACATTTTAACTCCTAAAATATTTTATTCTTTTGACCTTTCAACATATTCACCTGTACGTGTATCAATTTTCAATTTATCTCCTTCGTTGATAAATAATGGTACATTGACAATATATTCTGTCTCTACTGTAGCTGGCTTATTCGCCCCTGTTGCAGTATTGCCTTTAAATCCAGGCTCTGTTTTAATAACTTCCAAAATAACATGTGAAGGTAGCCGGACATCCAATACTTGAGCTCCATCAAAAAGTAAATCTACAATAATTCCAGCAGTTAAAAAGTTTTTTCCATTTCCCACAGAAGTAGTCTGGACATTAATCTGTTCATAAGTTTCATTATCCATAAAAACATGTGAATCACCATCAACATAAAGAAATTGCATTGGTTTTGCTTCTACTCGAATAAATTGCAATTTGTGACCCGCATTAAATGTCTCATCTATNGTTTTACCTGATTGNATATCTTTNAATTTAGTTCTTACAAATGCNCCACCTTTACCAGGTTTNACATGNTGAAACTCAATTATTTTCATACGCTTGTTTTTATGTANAATTACTGCGCCATTACGTATATCAGCAGTTGTTGCCATTAACTTATCCTAAAATTATTNAATATTTTNNTNATNTAAATTTACNATANTNCATAGTNTGNTCAAATTAGTTGCATTGGTAATNAATCANTCNAATTGCNTTATTAAANAAATNATTTTTTCTTTATCANTAAGCATNTTNTCCNTATCNGGTATTTCCTGAGCATATTTTACCTGATCTGCTAAAGATAAAAATAATACCCAATCAGAAAATATAGTATTATCCATTGGGAAAAGTGCTCTTGATTTTCTTATCTGATCTGTGGTCATCTCAAGTGTTCGTATGAAATATTTTTTTTCAATATACTCTCTTGATATATGAGAAAGGTTTGTATAATAATCTTTTGAGAAATTAGANANGCTAAGGTCATCTAAACGTTTTAAAGCTCTTTCTTTTGGATCTTCTATATAAGAATAATCTAATTTTTCATATTTTACTTTTTCTCTTTTTTTCCAAATAATAAAAATTCCATATAGCGTTATTACAATCATAAATAATAAGATAATAATTTTTATAGGGAATATATTGCTAACAGGAACAGGGCCTTTGATAGGGCGAAATTCATTTTCACCTAGAGCATCAATAATTGAAATAATTCTAAAATCTACACTTGGTACATCTAAAATAAAATCAAGTTTACCATTATCATCTAATATTTCAATTGCATAGTCTGGCGTTGAAAAATTACCAGTATCCCATGCTACAATTTCAAATTTCAGTTTATGAATATTTAAATTTGCATTTACTTTTTTTTTAAATTTAAAAATCAATAAATCATTATCAACATTTAATTCTGGAAATCGAAAATTGTTTTTTACCGCGCCTTTAACTTCAATTGACCAATTGATAACTTCACCAATATATCCATTAGTCGTATCTAGCTCAGATATTACTTGTAGACCTTGAGAAAAAACTAAAGACTGAAAAATAAATAATCTCAATTTCACTAGATTCTTTTTTCTCTTTTCTTGAAAAAAGACAAAAGAGGTTCAACAAAATCCTCTTCAGTAGATATTGATATCAAATCTAAACCGAACTTCTTTGCTTTTTTTTTAAACATAGACTGCTTTAAATCGATCTCACGCTTTAAACGATTCATAGCAATTTTAGATGCCGTATCTATCCAGAATATTTGTCCTGTTTCTGGATCTTCAACTTTAGCTAGTCCTATATTGGGGAATTGTAATTCTGCAGGATCTAATAATTGAATTGAAATTAAATCATGCTTTTTATTAAGAATTTTAAGTGATGAAAAATAATTTTCATCTAAAAAATCGGAGATTAAAAAGACTACACTTTTTCTTTTTGCCACTTTCAATAAATAATCAATTGCATTTTTTATAGATGTTTGCTTTCCAAGTGGATTTGTATATAACAATTCTCTTATGACTCTTAGAACATGCGTTTTCCCTTTTTTGGGAACTAGGTATTTTTCTATTCTATCTGTAAAGAGAATTAAACCAACTTTATCATTATTTTTTATAGCTGAGAATCCTAATACTGAAGCTATCTCAGCTCCAAAATCTTTTTTTAATTGCTGACCTGAACCAAAATCACCAGAAGAAGATATATCAACCAATAAAAAAACCGTAAGTTCTCGTTCTTCTTCAAATATTTTTATAAAAGGTGATCCAGTTCTTGCTGTCACATTCCAATCAATTAATCTAATATCATCTCCAGAATGATACTCTCTAACTTCAGAAAAAGTCATACCTCTACCTTTGAAGGCTGAATGATACTCACCTCCAAAAAGATCATTTACTAGTCCACGGGTTTTAATTTCAATCCGCTTAACCTTTTTCAAGATCTTTTTAGGAATCATTTTAAAGTTAAGGTACTTCTACTACTTCAAATAACCGTTGGATTACATCTTCAGGATTTAACTCTTCTGCTTCTGCTTCATAGGTAAGAATTATTCTATGTCTTAATACATCAGCTCCAATATTTCTAATATCTTCTGGAGTGATATATCCTCTATGTTCAGTAAAAGCTCTAGCCTTAGCTGCACGAACTAAATTAATTGTTGCTCTAGGCGAAGCTCCAAAATCAATAATACCATCTAAATCTTTGAGTCCATTACTAATAGGATCTCTAGTTGCAAAAATAAGATTTAAAACATAATCCTCCACCTTTTCATCAACATAAATATCTTCTATAACTTTTTGAGCCTTTATTATATTCTTTGGATTAATAATTGGACTAATTTCTTTTATCTCACTTGATTTTGTATTCTGGCGTAATACGAGTCTTTCAGAATCTTTACTAGGATAGTCAACAATAAGTTTAAATAAAAATCTATCTACTTGAGCTTCAGGCAATGGATAAGTACCTTCTTGTTCAATAGGATTTTGGGTTGCCATAACTAGAAAAGGTGTGTTTAATAAAAAAGTATCTTCTCCTATGGTGATCTGCCTTTCCTGCATAGCTTCAAGCAAAGCACTCTGCACTTTTGCAGGAGACCTATTAATCTCATCAGCAAGTATGATATTAGAAAAAATTGGACCTTTTCTAATATCAAACTCTCCTGTTTTTTGATTATAAATCAAGGTTCCTAATAAATCAGCAGGCAACATATCGGGAGTAAACTGTATCCTCTGAAAATCTGTTTTTATTAATCTAGCAAGGGTTTTCACCATTAAAGTTTTTGCTAAACCAGGAACCCCCTCCAATAAAATATGACCATCAGCAAGCATAGCTATAATAAGTTTGTTAACTAATTCATCTTGTCCAATAATTGCCTGTGCCATTCCACCTTTTAAATCATCAACGAATTTTGAAGACTCAGTAATTCTATCATTTATTTCTGTTAAACTAAAATCAGCCATCTTATATTTTTTAAGTTGTTATATGTTTTAGTGCTGGAATTTCATCAACAGTTTTACCCAAATATTGAATTTCAAACTTAACTGAGGGAGACAACTCGTGTTTTGGAAACCTTTTTAAAAATTCTTCATATTCTATCTTAGCACTGTTAGTGTCATTCAACACATTTGCATAAATATATCCAATCATAAATAAAGCATGGGGTTCCTGTTCTGATCCAATGTAATTTTCAATAACTTTCCTGTATTCTTGAATTGCCACATTGAAATCACGTAAATCATTCATATAAATATCTCCTAACATATATTGAGCCTTTGATCCCAATGAATGCTTAGAATAATTATTAACCATATACATTAAATGATCTATAGCTTCTTTAACCATATCTTTTTTTCGTAATGATTCACTTTTATTTAAAATATATTCAGGAAATTCATCGATTTCAATTGCTGCTTGTTTAGCCTGTTTTGATTCAGGATATTTACTAATAAGACGCTCCAATGCACCATAACCAAGTTGAAGATCATTATTCCAATTAAGGTATATAGTAGATAGTTTATATTGTGCTTGAGCAGCCAAACTATCATTCGGATATTTATTCAATAATAGTTTTAAATCTTTGATAGCTAGTTCAGATTTGCTATCCTTTAAATTTTGCTTTGATAGCTCAAATAATTCATTAGATGATTTTGTACATCCAGTTATTAAAAATAATCCGAAAAGAATAAAATAGTATATTTTCATGGTCTTCCTCATATTAAAAGCCGCGAAAGTTAATGCATGTTTCATTTTTGCAAAAGTATTTGGTTTAATTTTATATGCAAAGATTCAAATGAGGTTCCAAATATTTTAATTTAAAATAGATTTTGAACTCCTAACTGTACCCGTCTTTCATTGATATCATTAATTCTAATAGCATAATCTACTCTAAAAGGACCTAACGGTGTTTTTACAGTTATACCTAAACCAGCATCCCATTTAAAGTTTGGAAAAGTGATAGATGATAATCTATTAGTTAAAATAGCGCCATCAGAAAAAACTGTGATGCCAAATGATTTATATATATCATTTCGTAACTCCATATTAGTCATAAGACGTATAATCTCGCCATTAGGTTCATTGCCAACTTCACTAAACTTTAAAACATCCCATGCCCTCATTGATGTACTACCGCCTAAATAAAACTTTTCATAAGAATAATCTCTATCCTTTTCATTCCAGTTCCACATTCTACCAGTTTGTATTCTTAATGCAAATACACTCTTGCTATATACTGGATAATATAAATGTATTGTTAAATCAGTTTTATAATATTCTCTAGACCCACCAAAACCAGTAGATTTTAGAATCATATCAATCAAATATCCTTTTTTTGTAAATAACGGATCATCTTTATAGTCTAAATGTATTTTACTAACTATAGATCTCTCCTGGATATTGGTTGGAGATTTATCACTAAATTCTTCCCAAATTATTTTATTTTCAATGTAAGATCTATTCTTTAATTGAAAACGTTGTATAAGATTAGATCCAAATCGATCGATCGACTGATCATATTTTGACCCTTCATAAATTATAAATCGTTCAAAATACCCATTTATACTAGTAGGCAATCGCAAAGTCAAAAACCAATTACTAGAAAATCCAGCATCATATCTAATTCGCGGTGTTGCAAAATCGGTTTCCATAGGAAAACCAACTAAAAGTTTAGTTGAAAACTGTTTAGGAGTATTAAGAATCGCCCGGTTCCTCCACTCAATAGTTGCACTTAAAGCTGGTAATTCAGGTGATCCTTCTGCAAAACTTATCGGGTCATAACCACCTGCTGAAAACCATTCCCTTTGTTTATATCTACGAAACTCAAATACTAAGTTTACTAAAGAATCAGATTTAGCCACTCTAACTGGAACAAGATTAACCATAGAGAATATTCCGATTTCTTTTAATCTCTTTAAAGTTTTGTCAGTCTCTGTTTTTGAATATAAAGCCCCTTTTTCATAAGTTAATTCACGTAAAACAATTGTTGAATCGATATTACCAATCTTCTCAAAAAATGTATTATTAATATAAATATCCTTATTCTCTTTAATATTAATCTTAACATTTACAGAGTCATCAATCATATCTTGAATTTCAATAGTAAAAAAAAGTTTACCGATATCATGATATTCATTTTCCAATAAATGTAAATTATCATTTATTGCAACAGGATTATATGGTTCACCTGTATAAAGTTTTAACAATTCAACTATTTTGCTTTGTTCAATAGATTGATTACCAAAAATTTCAACCNGATTTAATAGATATCTTTTCCCCTCTTGAATTGTAAAAGTTATATCAGCCTTTGAATCATTAATTTTGTGTGATTCTTGTATTTTGACATCTAAAAATCCTTTGGAGTGATAATAATTTTTTAATGTGAGTGCATCTAATTTTAACAACCTAGCATTAAACTCAGGCTGTCTATAAAAAAAAGTCGGAGGTCTTTGTCTCACAATAAATAATACCTCATTTAATGAGACAGTATTATTGCCAACCAAATGAAGGTCTTTAATTACAATTTTTTCAGTGTTCCCACGTAAGTTTCCCATACATGCAACAATAATACATGTGAAACTTATTATAGTTTTATACATTAATTAATACGCGTATTTATATCTATATTTTACGTTATAATTTCCATCTTTATCTAGATTAGCAACTACAGAAAAATGTCGATTTAATTTATACTCTACACCTAATTGGGATTGATCATTAAGGGAGAATGATCTTTTATATGATAAGTTTAAAAACGTTTTATTGCCAATCCGCTTTTTTGCGGCAAGCTTAAAATTATCATCTGACCCCTGTAATAAACCCGCAGCTCCTGTAATATTAATATCATCAAAATAATTAATCATTCCTATATTAGATTCTTTAATATTTTTTTCTAGTTGGGTTTCTAATAAAGCACCCAAAAATGAAACTGTCTGATTACCAAAACCCGTTGAAGTACCTTCTTGATCTTCAAATCTTTTGCCCCAAGTTAAAAGTTCAAGTATATCACTTTCTGAAAATCCACTAGCTGATTCAAGTACTACATCTGGATCATCAATGTCTCCAATCATTTTCAAATCAATTCTTTCATTATCAATCATAGTATGAGCACTTAAATCAATTGTAGGATTAAAACCATTATTATCAAAGTTTACTATCCCATTTAAACTTTCAAAATTATCTTTGTGAGAAAAAAAGTTTCCTTTCTCAACAAAAATTTGCCCACCAAAATCAATTTCTTGATTACCTACTTGTGATAAGTTGATTTCTCCAGTTACTTCGGCATCAATCTGAGAATTTTGAAAAAATGCTTTATTTTTTATAGGAATATTTAGATTGTATGCCATTACAGTATTTTTATTTTCTTGAATTGCTGAACCTATATCTTCCGTTGAAAATTCATAAAAAATATTTACATCTTTTGCCTCAATCAAGCCTTTTATTTCAACTGTATCTTTTCCAATTACAGTTATGTCCAAGTCAGCCATACCATCAATATCTAAATCAAGTAATTTAAAAGAAGCTTCATCAGATATTACTCTTAAATTATAACCTGGATTAAAAAATTTAGAAAAATCTATAGAACCAGATATATTAGTATTCTGATTATTCTTTTTAAGGTATGTACCATTATCATAGTGTAATCCTGCAAAAAAATTTGAAATTTTCAATTCATTATTTATTAATTGTCCTTCTCCATTAATAAATCTAATTGGATCATTTAATAGCTGTGTATATAATATAGCATCTTGAACAATGATTTTTCCATTACGTCTAAGATTATCTATGGGACCATTAACTAATAAATCAATTTTATAATTACCGTATGCAGAATCTAGATCTGTTAGATAAGGTGTTAAAAATGGCAAACTATTGATATCTGCATAAGTTGTTAGATTTATAGAATCATTTATAAAAAAACTCCCAAACTGACTAGAACCAATATTTAAATCAAATGGAACATAGCCTGATGACTTGATTGATCCATTTTTATTAATAGACTCTGCATTCGCAATTTTCAATCTTTTACCATCATATAACCCATTACTAATAAGATAATCCATTTGCACCAAATCAAATTGTGGTTTATCTATTGCTAATTTGTAAGAAAAACGAGTTTTATCAGGAGTCCCATTTAATCGAATATTACCTGTAGCATTACCGCCAATTTCAAAAAATTTTGGTATAAATCTATGTAAAAACTTGAGTGGTAAATTAGTGAAATCGGCATCCATTGAAATTATTGTATGATTTAAATTATGATTTTCAATAGGAATAATTCCATTCATTTGTAACCCGATAGCCCCTTCTCTTGTCATTGCAATATCATCTAAATGTAATATGCCATTTTTATAAAGACCAGAAATTATCATCTCATCAAATTTTTCTTCCATATAGATACCTTTTTTAAAAGATAAATCAACATCTAAATCAATATTATTATTGTTACTTTCAATCCAAATTTCTCCAAATACAAGACCAGATATTTTCAATCTATCATCTTTAATAAATTGTGAAAGTACCTCTGTATCAAAATTAGACATTTTGAATGTCCCTTCAATATTATCTCCACCATTTATAACGCCTTCCATCATACCATCATTTATATGTAACTCAAATGGTTCGACTTTAAAATTTGATTCGTTTAAAGAAAAACTTATTGGTTTTGCATTTATTAAATAGTTATTATTATATGCAAATTGAATCTGATCAATATTATAAATGCTAATACCATCAAACTTTCCAGAAATCTGCAAAAAATCTTTACCAGATTTAAAATGACAATTTTCTATAATTACAGATTGATTATCAAAAATGCCATATATTGTTCCACTTTCAAATGTTCTTTCTTTCCAAAATCCCTTACCCGACTTCATATCAATATAACCAGTTAACAAACTATCATTAACAAACATTTTTGAATTAAGCTCTATTCTTTCTAAATAAAAATCATTAATTATAATATTATCACACATAAGTTCAGATATCACTGATGGTGAAAAAAAATCTCCTATAACTTTTAATCTTCCAGTTGCTTTTCCAGTGATAAAATCACCTGGTAAAAAATTATTAACTAATTCAATATCAGCTTTCTCCAAGTCCAATAAAATATCCATAGTACGTGATTTGAAATCTCCTTCTCCATTTATAGTTAAATAACTATCACCTATCAAAAACATCACAGGAGAAATCGTTGATAGAGTACTATCATTATAATTTAATAAGCCATGTATTGAGATTTCACCCTGTTCAAATAACTTTTCTTCAACCATTTCTAATGTCATATTAATTTGATCTAACACCATATTCTCATCTAGTGCAGCATCCATGATAAATAATCCAGACATTTTTGTAGATTTTTGATTTTTCACCCATCTTGATAAATCAAAATTTTCTAGATTCATAAAACAACTAAAACTATGACCTGCATGTAAGGTGCCGTTCATTTCAAGTTTAGATTTTTCCCCAGTTAATATCAAATTATCTAAAATCCATTTATCTAAATACTTTTGAAAAGAAAACTGTCCATTCATCTCTAAACCTAATTTATTATTAAGATTAATCTCACCATCAAAAGACTGAAGGTCTGATTTAAAATTAAAAACACCATTAAAAGTCGAGAATTTTGTTTGCAAAGGCAGTTTAGCAAACATTTCTTCAGGAATTGAAAAGTTCATTAAATCCACAGTGCCTTTTAACATCCTTGATATTTTATCATAATAAATATCACCATTAATTGGTAGATTAATAAAATAACCATTTATATCCTGCAAAAAATATAAATCTCCATCTTCACCCAAAGTTAATTGATCAAAATGTAAAAATAAATTTGGATTACCATCTATTGATATTTTAAATAAATCAAAATTTAATTCTGTATTTTTTTCTCCATTAATTGCTCCTCCTAATAAGATATTTAATACTAAATTATTTCCGTTTAAGTTTGTGGTAACTTGGCCATCTACAAAAAATGTATTAACATAAAAAGGAAGTTCGTTTAATGTTTTATAATTCCTATCTTTACTGAAATTTTCTTCGGTCGAATAAAAAGTATTTAATCCTTCTATTGTTATCAAATCAAAAACTATATTTGGCATATTAATCATTGAAGATATAAGTCCAATATTGAAAGATAAATTTTCAATTTTGACTGAGGATCCAGATATATGGTTAAGCGTTACATTATTTAAATTAGTTGTACCTGATAAAGTACCAGTTGACTCTTCAAAATCTAACTTCCATCCAGATTCAGAAAACTTTTGATTTAGCCAAAAAGTCATTTGCTGATTTAAAGTTAATGATCTCACAAAAAAGATTGAAAAGAAGAATAATAGCAAGACCATTATTAAAATATATTTTTTCCATTTATGCATTATAGGAACTTTACAATATGAATTGCAATTTAAGAAGAGAGTTCCATAAAAAAAAAAGCGCTGTAATTAGCGCTTTTTTTTAAACCTAATAAGAATCAATCGACAACTTCAAAATCAGCATCCTCTATTTCACCGTCTTTTTTATCTTTTTTAGTTGTCTTATCATCTGGTGGAGTATCTGTACTACCTGTATTTTGTTGATTAGGATCATGTATTTTAGAAGCATAAGTACTCCAAGTAGCATTTAAACCATCAATCGAAGTTTTGATATCAGGAACATTTCCACTTACTTTAGCCTTTTTTAATGATTCCATTTTTTCAGTTAATTCATTTTTTTCCTTATCTGATAACTTATCACCATGTTCTTTTATATTTTTTTCTGTCTCATAGATTAAATTCTCAGCTTGATTAACAATATCTATTTTTTCTTTTTTTTCTTTATCCGCAGACTCATTTTTTTTGGCATCATTAACCATTTTTTCAATTTCAGCATCTGATAAACCGGATGATGCTTCAATTCTTATACTCTGTTCTTTCCCTGTCGCTTTATCTTTTGCATTAACATCTAACATACCATTTGCATCTATATCAAAAGCAACTTCTATTTGTGGGACACCCCTAGGGGAAGGTGGAATATCTGCTAAATGAAATCTACCTATCGTTTTATTATCAGACGCCATCCCTCTTTCACCTTGCAGAACATGGATCTCAACAGTCGTTTGATTATCTGCAGCAGTACTAAAGACTTGTGACTTTTTAGTAGGAATTGTTGTATTTCTTTCAATGAGAGTTGTTGAAACTCCGCCTAGTGTTTCAATACCTAAAGATAATGGAGTAACATCTAAAAGAAGAATATCATCAACATCTCCAGATAATACTCCGCCTTGAATCGCAGCACCTAAGGCTACTACTTCATCTGGATTAACACTTTTATTTGGTTCTTTTCCAAAAATTTCTTTTACTTTCTCTTGAATTTTTGGAATACGTGTAGATCCTCCTACAAGAATCACTTCATTTATATCAGAATTATTTAGACCAGCATCTTTTAAAGCCTGGACACACGGTTCAACAGTTCTTTCTACCAAATCACTTACTAAATCTTCAAATTTAGCCAATGAAAGGGTTAAGTTTAGATGCTTTGGCCCTGAAGAATCTGCAGTAACAAATGGAAGATTAATATCAGTCTGCTTTGAAGATGATAATTCTTTTTTTGCGGTTTCAGAAGCCTCTTTTAACCTTTGCAATGCCATAGGATCATCACGAAGATCTATCCCATCTGATTTTTTGAATTCATCTGCAATCCAATCAATTACTTTTTGATCAAAATCATCTCCACCTAAGTGTCCATCACCATTAGAAGATTTAACTTCAAATACACCATCTCCTAATTCAAGAATAGAAACATCGAAAGTACCACCTCCTAAATCGAAGACAGCAATTTTTTCATCTTTTTTCTTGTCTAGTCCATAAGCAAGAGAAGCAGCAGTTGGTTCATTAATAATTCTTCTTACATTAAGACCCGCAATTTTCCCAGCATCCTTGGTCGCTTGCCGCTGAGAATCATTAAAATATGCAGGAACTGTTATAACTGCATCAGTAACTTTACTACCTAAATATTCCTCAGCTTGTTGTTTTAATTTTTGAAGAATCATAGCTGATATTTCTGGAGGAGTATAATCTTTTCCAGCAGCTTTTACAACACAGGCATTACTGGAATTCTTGGTTACTTTATAAGGGACCTCTTTTATCTCATTCTCAACCTCATCAAATAATCTACCCATAAATCTTTTAATAGAGAAAACGGTATTCTCTGGGTTTGTTACAGCCTGACGCTTTGCTGTTTGCCCAACTAAGCGCTCACTGTCTTTACTAAAGCCCACAATTGATGGAGTAGTTCTACCACCTTCTGGACTAGTGATTACAGTTGGTTCCCCTCCCTCAAGAACGGCCACACATGAATTTGTTGTTCCAAGGTCAATTCCAATAATTTTGCTCATATAATTTCTCCAATATCTGAATAAGTGAGTTACAGATTACTATATTTTTACAAGGAATGTACCAAAGGATACTTTAGGATAATTTGGCATAGATATCAAATTATATATGCATTTTGACATACTTTAGATCTAAAAAGAATATCTTAAAGAGCTTTTTTAGATATTTTATTTATTTTTAATTCAAATATAATTTTATCTTTTAATAACTTAACTATTATTGTTGTTCCTTTAGAGATATTATTTTTTAAAAGGATATCTGATATTGGATTTTCAAGTTTTTCTTGAATAGTTCTACGCAAAAATCTTGCCCCGTATTTTATGTTGTAACCTTTTAAAGCAAGAAATTTCCTCACTGTTTTATTTAAACGCAATTTTAATCCTAATTTTGAAAGATTATTAACTAAATCAACTAGCTGCAATTCAATAATTTTATAAACGTCAGATTCTGTTAAAGCATTAAATACAATTTGATCATCTATTCTATTTATTAACTCTGGAGAGAATACATCTTTTACATAAGCAATTATATTTTTTGTCATCTTATCATAATTTTCTTTTGCATTATCTCTTAAAAAGCCAAAACCATCATTATCTATATCTTTTGTACCAATATTTGAAGTCATAATCAAAATAGTATTTTTAAAATCTATTTTTCGACCTAATCCATCTGTAAGAATCCCTTCATCAAATACTTGTAATAAAATATTAAATAAATCAGGGTGACCTTTTTCAATTTCATCAAATAATACAACTGAATATGGATTACGCCTAACTTTTTCTGTTAATTCACCTCCTTCATCATAGCCAATATAACCTGGAGGTGCACCAATTAATCTTGATAACGAAAATCTCTCAGTAAATTCCGACATATCAATTTTGATAAGGGAATTATCATTTGCAAACAACGAATTGGCTAAAGATTTAGCTAGTTGTGTCTTACCTACGCCAGTCGGACCTAAAAAGAGGAATACACCTATAGGACGATTTGGATTATTTAGCCCTGTTCTTGATCTTTTAATAGCTTTAGTAAGAATATTTATTGCATGGTTTTGGCCTATAACATAACGACTTAATTCCTCATTTAAATTTAGTAGTCTTGTACTCTCAGATTCTTCAATTTTTGATAAAGGAATTCCTGTAATTTGAGATACAATATCAGCAATAGCTTCTGAATCAATTTTTTCATAAATCGCTTCATGCTCTTTTTTCCATTCATCTTGTGCATGTTGCAATTTCTTCAACATTTTTTTTTCTTTATCACGGAGAATAGCAGCTTCCTCAAAAAGCTGCTCAGAAACCTTTCTATCTTTATCTATTATTATTTGTTGTATATTAATTTCAATATCTATAATATTTTGAGGAACTTCATAATTATGCATATGAGCTCTAGCACCCGCCTCATCCATAATATCTATTGCTTTATCAGGCAAATACTTATCAGTAATATATCTTTGAGATAAAATCACGCAAGATTCAATAGCATCACTTGTATATTTTACCTTGTGATGATCCTGATATCTCTCCTTTAAACCATCAAGTATATTAATTGACTCCTCAACTGAAGGAGGATTAACTACTATCTTTTGCAACCGTCTATCTAAAGCACCATCTTTTTCGATATGCTTTCTATATTCATCTAATGTTGTCGCACCTATACAATGAATATCACCTCGAGCTAAAGATGGTTTAAACATATTAGAAGCATCTAAAGACCCAGTCGTTCCTCCTGCCCCAACAAGAGTATGAATTTCATCAATAAAAATAATAATATTTTCACTCTGCTCTAATTCTAACATTAAACTTTTTAATCTCTCTTCAAATTGCCCTCTATATTTAGTTCCTGCAACAATAGCAGCTAGATCTAAAGATAAAATTCGTTTATTTTGTAATATTCTAGGCAAATCTCTACTTATTATCCTCTGCGCTAGTCCTTCAATAATAGCGGTTTTTCCTACACCTGGTTCTCCAATTAGTACTGGATTATTTTTCTTTCTTCTAGTTAAAATTTGAGCCACTCTTTCAATTTCATTATTTCTACCTATAACAGGATCTAGTCTTCCATTTCTTCCTAAATTCGTGATATCTCTTGAAAAATGGTCTAAAGTTGGAGTTTTACTCTTTTCAGGTTTTTCTTGTTTATTATTAGAATCTTCTAATAATTGATTATCTTCATCAGATTTAATTAAATCATTTACTGTTTCATAATCTAAAGAAAATGATTTTAGTATTTTACTAGCTATACCCTCTGGCTCTTTAAGTATTGCAAGTAGAAGATGTTCATCATCTGCAATAGAATCTCCTCGCATTGATGCTTCATTATAAGTATTCCCCAAAATTCTTTCTGCTCTTCTTGTCAGTGGTAAATGACCTATCGTCATTGTCCCACCTGAGCTTTTTATCATATTTTTTATGGCATTTATCATTTCATCGATATCTACACTATAGACATCAAGAATTTTTCTTCCTAATCCAGGATCAGTTTTTAGAAAGCCTAATAAAATATGTTCAGAGCCAACATAACTATGGCCAAGTTGAATCGCTTCATCTTTAGATTGTTTAATTATAATTTGAACACGTTTAGAGAATTTTTCTTTCATTATTTTTATTTTTGTTCATGCAAGATTCCATTTTCTAAATGAAATCTTCTATGGCCTATTAATGCAACATCAGGGTTATGTGTAGTAAGAATTATTGATTGATTAAAATCTTTATTAATTTGTTTTAATAAATCTATTAAAACTATAGCATTTTTTATATCCAAATTTCCAGTAGGTTCATCTGCGAAAAGTATATCTGGTTTATTAATAATGGCGCGAATTAAAGCTACCCTAGAACGTTCACCTCCAGATAATTGGTTTGGGAAATAATTGATTTTAGAAGCAAGGTTTAACTTTTCAAAAAGTTGAATCGCATCATTTTTTTTATTAATAATTCCTTTAATCCATGTCGGAATTAAAACATTCTCAATAGCGGTAAATTCAGATAGTAAATGATGAAATTGGAATACAAAGCCAATATTTGCATTGCGAAGCTCAGATAATTCATTTTCTTTTAAATCCTTAATCTCCTTACCACATATTTCCAATAATCCTGAGTCAGGTAAATCTAAAGTTCCTAGAATATTTAGAGCAGTTGACTTACCTGATCCAGACTGCCCTGTAATAGTAATAATTTCATTTTGCATAATTTCTAAAGAAAAGTCTTTTAAAACAGATAAATTTTTATCTCCATTTTTATATGACTTACAAATTTTACTAGCTTTAAGAATTACTTTATCCATTGCAATACTTCTGGAAGTTTTAAATAAACTATTTTTCTTGCTGAAAAATATGAAGAAGAAATAATAAAAATAGAGACCATTATCATTACTAAACCTATATCTATTCCAGTCAGCCTCATTGGCAATGAATTAATAAAATAAATATTTGATGGAAGTGGTATTAAAAAAAAGTTATTTTGTATCAGAACAAGCAATATTGCTAGGGAAAAACCTATAACAGCACCCTTTAATGACTTTTTAATTCCTAGTTGAATCATGATTTTCATTACTGAATATTGTGTAGCTCCCATGGCTCTAATAATTCCGACTTCTTTCATTTTTCGTATAGAGATCAATATAAGACTAGAAGCTAAATTAAATGAAGATACTAAAAAAATGAGGCCTAAAATAACTATTGCACCAATTCTCTCCATTTTCATAGCATCAACCAATGATCTATTTTTTTCTTCCCAAGAATAAAATTGAATATCATTTTTAAATATATTCATAAGGTTTAATCTAATATCTTCAATGTTCTTATCCTCTGATATCCTTAAATCAAATCCATCATATGAATCTTTTCTTTTAAAAAGAATTTTCCCATCGTTTAAAGTCAAAAAGGCATAGCTATCATCATAATTAAGAATTTTAGTTGAAAAAACGCCAGATATTGTTAATTCTTTCATTGGTGGAATTCCAAAACCATATACTTGATCAATCGGACTATATAATACTATTTTATCATTTAAATCTTTTCCAAGATGATTCGCTAAATCTTGGCCAATTATGACCTGTCCATTTTTAGGCATTTCTCCGCGAATAGAGAGATCATAAAACTTTTCCATTATTATCTGATCTACCGCTTTCATGGTAACTATTTTATTCGCATTATTAGCTTTAATAATTCCTTTTCTTTCCATAAAAGGCATAACAAAATCTACTCCTTCAAAACTACCCACAATATTATCAGAAAAATCGCCATACATAGTTAAATCACCTTCAAAACCCTTTAACTTTTGATGAACTAAAAACTCAAATCCATTCATGACTGATAACGCTATTATCATTGCAAAACAACCCACACCCATTCCAATCATAGAGAAGACACTAGTATCTCTTTTATCATCCTTTGAAGAATAATAAAACTGATTTGCTATTCTACTATGCCAATTCATTCGTAACGCAATATTTCTGAAGACTTAAGATGATTAAGTGATCTTGTAGGCCACCATGAAGCTATAATAGAACATATAAATACTAATATCATTATAATGGCAAAATTTTCAAAATTAAATGAAAATGGTATTTGATCCATAAAATAAATATCAGAGGGAATATTTAATAAACCATATTCTTTTTGAATTTTAATTAATAATATTGATAATAATCCGCCAATTAATGCACCTAATAAACCAATTATACCACCTTGTAACATAAAAATATTTCTAACTTCCTTCTTTTGCATACCTTCACTAATTAGGATTGCAATTTGACCATTTTTTTCAATAATGATCATAGCAATTGCTGCAAATAGATTTACTAAACCAACTAATGTAATTAAGCCAAACATTATATATGCTGGCCAGCGTTGAATAGTTATCCATTCAAATAATAGTTTGTGTCTATCCTTCCAAGTTTCAAAATAAAATGGATAATCAAAATCAGCCATAAAAGGACTACCATTATCTACTATTAAACCTGAGACTTTATTATTTGCAAATCCAAAAAAATTTTGTGCTTCACTAATCTCAATATAAGCAATACTTTTATCATACTCTTGCAAACCTGTATTGAAAATATTACTAACCTTAAAAGAAATAATTTTAGACCCTAAAGAGGATGTTCTCTCTGAGGAAAAGTTTTGTAAAAATATCTTATCACCAATTTTTACACCCAAACTGTTTGCCAACATTTCCCCTAAAATTATTTTACCATTTTCAGCATAAACAGATTCCATATTATAAAGTAATTTAGGATATTCACTCACACCTTCTATTAAGACACCTTCCAGTCTTTTACCTTTACGAATCATGCATACATCTCTAATAAATGGTTTAATTTGATAAGTTTTATCTTTAATAAAACTTTCCAATAATTCATCTTTAAGATCAATAGATTTTCCAAGAAGATGCTTAACTCTACCATACCCTTCTATTGATGATAGCTTATTAGAAATCACTTCTTGAAAACCATTTATAATACTTGTAGTCAACATTAATGCCGTGACGCCAATACAAAGGCCCATTATAGTGAGCCAACTAGCATAACTTGAAAAACTACTTTTTCTATTATTTATTATGAAACGAAATGCTAATCGTAAGTTCAGCAAAAGACTTAAGGACTTTCTTGCTTGAGCGTTGGGAAGAGGATAACATCTTTTATCCAACGATTACCAGTTAAAAGCATTATAAGACGATCGATGCCAATACCTACTCCTCCAGTTGGTGGCATTCCACATTCCATAGCTTGAATAAAATTCTCATCTAAAACTTGTGCTTCATCATCACCTAATTCACGTAAGGCAGCTTGGTCTTCAAGTCTAGAACGTTGATCAATTGGGTCATTAAGCTCAGAAAATGAATTTGCAAATTCTGAACCACCAATAAACAACTCAAATCTTTCCACAAGGTTTTTATCACCATCTCTATGCATTTTTGCAAGAGGAGAAATAACTTTTGGATAATCTATAATAAATGTTGGTTCAATCAATGTTGGTTCAATAAAGTTTCCCATCAAAGCATCAAGCATTTGTCCAAAATTTGCATTATCCTCTAATTCTATTCCTTTTTCATGACATATTACTTTTAACTGATCTTCAGAAATATCATTAAAATCATATCCTAATTTTTCTGTTAATAATTCCATAAATTTTTTTCTATGGAAAGTCATATTTAAATCTACTTCTCTACCATCTACATTAATGACTAATGCATTAACTTCCTTTGCCGCATTTTTTATTAAATTTTCAACTAAATCCATGCAATCTTCATAATCCATGTAAGCACAATAAAATTCAAGCATTGTAAATTCTGGATTATGATTACGATCCATCCCTTCATTTCTAAAATCTTTACCTATTTCATAAACTCTATCAATACCACCTATAATTAATCTCTTTAAATATAATTCATCCGCGATCCTCATATATAAAGTCTGATCCAAAGAATTATGATGAGTTACAAAAGGTCGAGCATTAGCACCACCATACAAAGGTTGCAAAACAGGTGTCTCAACCTCTAAAAACTGCTTATCATCTAAAAATTTCCTAATACTTTTAATTATTTTAGCACGTTTAAAAAATGTGTTTTTTACTTCAGGGTTTAATAAAAGATCTAAATGACGATTTCTGTAACGCTGTTCCTTATCTGAAAAAGAGTCATATAAAACACCATCCTTTTCTTTAACAATTGGTAAAGGTCGAATACTCTTAGCTAATATTGTAAGGTTTATAGTATGTATTGAAATTTCTCCAGTTTTAGTAGTAAAAACAGACCCTTCAATACCAACAAAGTCACCAATATCTAATAATTTAAAATATCCGTAAATAGCATCACCTAAATCATCTTTTTTTATAAAAATCTGAATATCACCTTCATTATCAGAAATTCGAAAAAATGAAGCTTTACCCATTTTACGAAGCGCTCGAATTCTACCTGCTACTACTACATTTTTTCCTTTTAACTCTTCATAATTTAATTTAATAGATTGACTAAAATGTGTTGGCTTAAATTTTGCAGGATATGGATCAACACCATCTTTAATTAAAGAATTTAGTTTTTCTAATCTATGATCCATTATTTGCTTTAAACTTTTTTGTTCTACTGACATATATAAACCTATTATTTTGTTTCTTTTTTATTTATAGTACTTAATAGAAAAGCTCTGATGAAAGGTGTTAAATTTCCGTCCATCACACTCTGGGTATTACCATTCTCTTTCTTCGTCCTGTGATCTTTAACCATCTGATAAGGATGAAAAACATATGATCTAATTTGGCTTCCCCAACCAATATCCATTTTTTGATTTTCTAATTCTTTATTTCTTTCTTTCTCTTTATCTAGTTCTAACTGATATAATCTTGCTTTAAGAATTTTCATAGCTTGATTTTTATTTTTATGTTGAGAGCGTTCATTCTGGCATTGAGAAACTATACCGGTTGGGACATGAGTTATCCTAACTGCAGAATCTGTTTTATTAACATGCTGTCCTCCAGCACCACTAGCACGATAAGTATCAATACGAATATCAGATTGATTTAAAGTAATATTAATATCATCATCTACTGATGGATATACAAATACTGATGCAAAAGAAGTATGACGCCGATTATTTGTGTCAAAAGGAGACAGTCTTACCATTCGATGAACTCCTGCTTCAGCTTTTGCCAATCCAAAAGCATAATCCCCTTTAATCTCAAATGTCACATCTTTTATACCTGCTTCCTCCCCAGGCTGAAAATCAATTATTTCAAGTGTATAATCTTCTTTCTCGATCCATTTCTTATACATGCGAAAAAGCATTTGTGCCCAATCTTGGCTTTCAGTACCACCAGCACCTGGATGGATAGACATAATGGCATTTTGAAAATCTTCAGATCTACCTAAAGTTAATTTAATTTCTATATCATCAATAATTTTTTGGTAAGCATTTAGTTCCTCTACTATTTCATTTAAAGATATTTCTCCATTATTTGCAAATTCAAATAATATTCCCATATCTTCATCTCTTCTTTCAAGGTCATTCCATATACTAATATTCTTTTCAATTTGTGAAATTTGTTTGAGAATTTTTGAAGCACCTGTACTATTATTCCAAAAATTAGGATCAGATGATTTTTGTTTTAATCTATCTAACTTTTTTATCCAATCATCAAAGTCAAAGATACCTCCTTAACTCTTTACTTTTTTCCCTTGCGGTACTGAAATGCTCTTTCAAATCACTTAGTTCCATCTAAAAATTTACAGTAGCTGATTGATTAATGATTAAAATAAAATTTTACTCACCTGATGAAATAAATAATCGTTCATTTAAATATCTTCTAAGTTCCATTTCACCAATATCTAAATAAGTAAACTTTCCATTTTCGGCAGTTGATATTGTTCCTCTTTCCTCAGATACAATAACAACTAAAGCATCTGATTCTTCCGTAATACCCAGTGCTGCACGATGTCTTGTCCCCATTTCAGGAGAGACCATTTGGCTTTCAGTTAGAGGTAAAATACAACCAGCTGCCTCGAGAAGAGTATTTTGTAAGATTACAGCACCATCATGCATTGATGAATTAGGATTGAAAATTGATAAAAGTAATGGAGTTGATACTTCTGCTTTTAATTGTATTCCCGCTTCTTTATATGATCGTAAACCAGTCTCTCTTTGTATAACAATGAGTGCACCCCATTTTTTTGCTGACATTTGTAATGAAGCTTCCACGATGGATTCCAATGAACGGGATGTACCCATTCTAAAAATTTTTTGAAAAAACCTTGTCTGCCCAACATAGATTAACAAACGACGTATTTCTGGTTGAAATAATATTACAAATGCAACAACCCAAACAGTTTGGAATTGATTTAATAACCAAGACATCGCAACCAGATCTAATGAATTAAAAATAAAAGAACTAATAAGAAGGATTACAAGACCAATTAACATTTGCCCTGCTCTAGTCTCTTTAAAATATTGATATACTTTATAAAAGATCCAGGTTACTAATATAATATCAATTACATCTATAATTGTTATCGTTAAAAACCCTATTTTAAATGAAGTCATTTTGAAGTCCTTATCAACTCAGTTATTTTCACTGCTTGTTTAATTTTTTTCACATCATGAACACGAACCATACGTGCGCCTCGCAAGATACCAGAGACTACGGCAGCTACGGTTCCTTCATGTCTATTATCAACTGATTCATTTAATGTAAGTCCAATGAAAGATTTTTTACTAGGGCCAATTAATACTGGTAGTCCTAGATCACAAAACTCTTGCAAATGATTAATTAATATAAAATTATCTTTTATTGATTTACCAAAACCTATGCCTGGATCCAGTATAATCTGATCAAGTCTTAATCCCCCTTCCAATGCAATTTTTATTTGTTTTTGAAAAAAAGAATAAATATCTCTAATTATATTAGTATACTTAGGATTATCTTGCATATTTCGGGGATTTCCTTGCATATGCATTATTATAATTGGAGTTTCATATTTTGAAGCAATAGATATCATGTTACTATCATTTCTTAAACCACTCACATCATTAATAATATTTGCACCAGACAAAATCGCTTTTTCTGCAACCTCAGACTTTGAAGTATCAATTGATATTAATATATTTGGTGAGTTAGAACGAATTTTTTCTATAAGTGGTATAGTTCGTTTTAATTCCTGATCAATAGATATTACTTTTGCACCTGGCCTAGTAGATTCTCCTCCAATATCAATAATATCTACTCCATCATTAATCATTTTAGCAGAATATTCTAATGCCATATTTGATTCAAAATATTTTCCACCATCACTGAATGAATCAGGGGTGACATTGATTATGCCCATAACCAATGTTTCTCTAAATGGATTTTTCAACCATTGATTTAAATTATCATTAGTGATTTTTTGACTCAATTCAAATAAGGTAAGTTATTTTAACTCTTTTGCTTTTGATTGATTATTGGCTTTTGAATTTTTATTATGGTTAAGATCGACTTTCTTTCTACGCTGGTATCGCCTTCTTGGTCTTTTAGGTTTTAATTGACCATTAAGTGGTCTTGTTAAATCTTCACCTTTGAGTATTATTTCTAAATCTTTTGCATCAATAGTTTCATATTTCAATAATTCTTTTGCAAGACGATGTAGTATATCTATATCTTTTCTTAATATTTCATCAGCTAGTCTTTGAGAGTCTCTTACAATTCTAGATATTTCTTCATCTATCATCCTTGCTGTCACTTCACTGTAATCTCTATGTGATTGTATCTCTCTACCCAAAAATACTTCTTCATTCTTTTTTCCAAATGTCATTGGGCCTAATAAATCACTCATTCCCCATTCAGCAACCATTTTTCTCGCTATTTGTGTTGCCTGTTCAATATCATTTCCAGCACCTGTAGTCATCTGATTAAAAATAAGAATTTCAGCACTACGACCTCCCATTAAGATTGCAAGACGACCTTCTACAAAATCTTTTGTATATCCATGCTTTTCATCCATAGGTAATTGCATTGTCACGCCAAGAGCACGACCGCGTGGAATAATGGTAATTTTATGTACTGGATCTGCACCTTTAGTTTTTATTGCAACAAGAGCGTGTCCTGCTTCATGATATGCGGTAACTTCTTTTTCTTCATCTGTCAAAATCATACTTTTTCTTTGAATTCCCATCATAACTTTATCTTTTGCTTCTTCAAAATCATCATTATCTATTGATCTTTTTCTTTTCCTTGCTGCTAATAACGCAGCTTCATTAACAATATTCGCTATATCTGCTCCAACCATACCAGGTGTACCTTTAGCTATTGATTCTAGATTAACCTTTGCTCTATTAATTATAACTTTCTTTGTGTGCACTTTTAGTATTCCCAACCTTCCTTTTACATCTGGAACATCTACAACAATTTGCCTATCAAAACGACCTGGTCTTAATAATGCAGGATCTAAAACATCAGGCCTATTTGTAGCCGCAATCACAATTACATTTTGTGAATTATCAAAACCATCCATTTCAACTAATAAAGCATTTAATGTTTGCTCTCTTTCATCATGGCCACCGCCAATACCTGCTCCTCTTTGCCTACCAACTGCATCCATTTCATCAATAAAAACAATACAAGGAGAACTTTTTTTTGCTTGTTCAAAAAGATCTCTAACCCTCGATGCACCTACGCCAACAAACATTTCAACAAAATCAGCACCACTAAGACTATAAAATGGAACTGCAGCTTCACCAGCAACCGCCCTAGCAAGTAATGTTTTGCCAGTGCCTGGAGGTCCCACTAACAATGCACCTTTCGGAACTTTAGCACCAAGTTTTTGAAATCTTTTTGGGTTTTTCAAAAAATCAATTACTTCTTTCAATTCTTCCTTAGCCTCTTCGCAACCAGCAACATCTTTAAAAGTTACTCGTGGTTGATCTGAAGTCCAAAGGGCAGCTCGACTTTTTCCAAATTTAAATATTCCACCTACACCACCAGCTCCACCCTGCATTCTTTTTATCATAAAAAACCAAAATCCAATTAAAAGAATCCAAGGTAACATATTTAATAAATAACCAGTCCAATCAATTGTTTTTTCCTTAAAAGTATATTCTATCCCTGCTTCATCCCATTCTTCAGTAATATCACGATCAATGAAAGGTAAAGTTAATTTAAAATGTAAAATATTATCTGCACTATTACCATATGGTGTCGCCATTGTCTGAGGAACCTTAAACTCACCATGGAAGATATCTCCCATTATCACACCTCTAGAAATATCCCCATTTTCTAGAAACTTTTTATATTCTGTGTATTCAATTTCTAATTCTTTTTTACCTGCTTCAGTTAATAGACCAGAGATGTAGATTGCACCACTTACAATCAATAACCAAATTAAACTTGTTTTACCAGCACGCTTCCAATTAAAATTATCCTCCTTATGATTATTTTTTGGATTATTTAACTTATTGTTAAGCTGCTTTTTATTTATTTGCTTTTTATTTCTATTATTCATATTCCTATTACGCATTATTATTATTACTTAAATGATAGATACCATCTAAATTTCTGTATTTTTGGTTATAATCTAGGCCATATCCTACAACAAAATCCTGAGGAATTTCAAAGCCAATCAAGTCTATATCAAAATTTAACTGATTTTTCATATTTTTTTTTAATAAAGTAACAGTTGTAATAGATTTTGGGAAAGATTGAGTAATCTTATCATACAAAAATTTTAATGTATTGCCCGTTTCAATAATATCTTCTACTATAACAACATGTCGATTATTTAGGTTACTAGAGATCATTTTTATGACTTCTACCTTACCAGAAGACACCATACCTTCATAACTTTTTAATTGAATAAATTCTATGTTACAATCAATAGATACAGTTCTTATTAAGTCAGCTAAAAAAATAAAACTACCATTTAATACTCCAATAAAAATAGGCTCTTTATTATCAAAATTTTTTGATAATTCTTTGCCCATTTCTGCAATTCTTAGACTGATTTCTTTTGCAGAATATAAAAGAGTCAATTTATCATAAATATCCATTATAGCCTTTTTGCGCTAAATTTTAAAAGAGCTCTTTCAGAGGTCGATTCAGTCACTTTAACCCAATCAGATATCCTCATTCCACATACCCAAACTACTTCACCATCTGCAATTAAAACACTTTGTTTTTGCTTTGATAAAAGATCAATTTTATTATTAATTAAAAAATCACTAATTTTTTGTTTACCTTTCATACCTAATGGCTGAAAAACATCACCTTTCTCCCAAATACGAATTTGAAGTTTTTTATTTTTTAAAATTGACCAATCAATAGCTTCAATATTTTGATCAGATGTTATTGAATGATTTCCACTATCCAAAATTATATCATACCTAATATCATTAAATATAACAGGTTTATTAGGATTAATATCAAATATTGCTTTAGAATAATTTGGGATTTTTTGGCCGATTAATATCTTACCATAATAGAATAAAGTCCAATTATTAGATAGATTAAAAAATTTTCCATTTTTAGTCTTTTTCATAAATTGATCTAACATTTTGATATCATGTTTTGACCAAAGTTTCTTTTGCTCATCAAATAATAGCTGAATTAACCTCAATGTTGCCATTTTCGGCATTTTCATTATTAATGCAATAGGAATTTCAAATTTATTTTCTGAAATTTTTAAAGTAGGGATTATTAATTCTATTAAAAAATAGTCTAATGCCATTTTCCACTCTTTAAAATGATTAACAGAATTATTAATTCCTTTTATCAAATAAGAAACTTCAGTCTCCCAGGGTTGCAAAACTTTTTCTCTTAGAAAATTTCTTGGAATTTTTGTATCACTATTTGTTATATCTATTCTATAAGGCAAACGAATTCTTTTAGCAAAATCAACTAAATCTAATTTAGAAAATGGTAGTAATGGCCGTATTATATTACCATTTTTTTTGGCTATTCCGGCTAGACCAGAAACACCTGTTTGCCGAGCTAAATTCATTAAAATAGTTTCTGCTTGATCATTACCATGATGACCTGTCATTATCCAATTACTTTTTGTTTTTTCTGCAAGAAGCTGATAAAACTTATAACGTTCTTGTCTTGCCCAATTTTCAATACTCTCATTTTTTTTTCTAGAATGTGGACGAAGTGTTGTATTATAAAATTTAATATTTAAATCATTACATAAATTCCTAACAAAAGCCATATCAGCATCAGAATCTTTTCTTAAAGCATGATTGATATGAGCAACAATAAATTTATTTTTTGATATAGAATGCATTAAAAACAATAATGCTACTGAGTCTAATCCCCCTGAAACTCCAATAATGATTTTATGTTGTTTTTGCACATAAAGATGAGATTCAAATTCTGTTTTGAATTGTTTAGTAAAAGGATCACTAATTATTACTTTTCTGTCAATTATTTTCGCCATCATTCATAACATTTTTTTACATTTAAAATATAATCTTTATCACATTTTAATTAATATTTTTATCCAACATTAAAAATGGATTACACAACATTAAAAAATAATTTTGATAAACATTGTATCTTATCATTATATGAATGAGGATATAAAAACCATTCTGCTGCAGAAATAGAACTCAAAATCGAATTTCCATCTTGTGGAGTAAAACAAAAACCTGTTATTTCATGTTCATTTCTAACATGCAATGTTTGCTCTACTACAACAGTCTGGTTTAATATTCTTCCATAGTGTCCATGGTCTCTTCCAAAAGAAAAAACAGTACTTGTAAGATCTTTATTTGTCATCGATACATATTCATTTTTTATCAATTTTTCTTTTACTTCATTTAATGTTATAGGTTCCTTGACCTTTAGATTAAACCAAAGAATATGCATATATTGACTATTTACTCGCATAGATGATGAAAATAAATTTAAATCAAGTCCAAGAGTTGAAAAGAGACTTACCGCATCTACTGCATGGTGAGAGCCATATTTATCATCAATATGAGTATTCACTTGAGGGGAAGGTATAAAATTATAAGGTTGACTTATATCATTAGCTCTCCTTATGCAAACAAATTTTCCTTCAATTAAATTATCTGGTTCTTCTCCTATTCCTAAAGTATTCGTTATACAAGATATATTATGGGTGTTACAAGATACAATTTGAATAAATTTATCACCCGACTGCAATGCATTATCATTAATGCCTCTTGCATATTTTTTTCCAAATCCCTCTTCACTCCCTTGCGCAATAAAACCTTTTACTTTATGCTTGTTTTTTTCAAAAAAATTAATTTTATTTTTTTTACCAATTCCCTTAGAGCTACAATCGATAACTACCGTGGCTCTTTCAATAGATTCTTCAGCATCAAAATCAGAATCCATACCAAGCTTTTTAAATTCTTTCTTTCTACCACCATCCACAACTAATCGAGCACCCCTATCTAATAAATCTATAATTTTTGAGCGATCATCTTTCAAAGGTGAATTTTTAAAAAAAGTAATTTCATCAATTCCTAATTGATTTTGATAATCACAAAGCAAACCAATCAATGGTTCTCCTATTGTCCCAGTCCCTATTACATGTACTATTTTACGTTCCAACTACAAATACTCCTTTTAAAATTAAAAACCAATAGTTTCTTGCCATTCACCAAACTCTTTTTTCATTGCTGCAATAATTTCTCCTAGTGTTGCATGCTCCCTTACAGCAGTTATGATGAATGGCATTAAATTATTACTATCTTTACACTCTTTTGTTAATTGATTTAAAATTTCTTTAACATTTGATTCATTTCTCGCGGTTTTTAATAATTTCAAATTATTAATTTGCTCCAAGCCAACTTCATCACTTATTTCTAAAAGAGGAATATTTAGCTCTTCATCGATTTGTTGAAATTTATTAACCCCTACTACGATTCTTTTTTTAGTATCAATCTTAGACTGATATTCAGATGCTGATCGAGATATTTCTCTTTGAAAATACCCTTCTTCAATGGCTGGAATAACACCACCTAAATTTTCAATTTCCAAAAAATATTTCTCAACTTTCTTTTCAATTTTATCTGTCAAATTTTCAATGTACCATGAACCTCCAAGAGGATCAACTACATTTGCCACACCTGTTTCATAAGCAATTAACTGCTGAGTACGAAGTGCAATTTCAGCTGACTTTTCTGTTGGTAAAGCCAGTGTCTCATCCATGGCATTCGTATGAAGACTTTGAGTTCCTCCAAGGACACCCGCCAGTGCTTGAAACCCAGTTCTAGCAATATTGTTTTCAGGTTGCTGAGCTGTTAAACTACATCCTGCTGTTTGAGTATGAAACCTAAGTTTCCAAGACTTTTTATTTTTAGCACCATATTTATACCTAAGTCTTTTTGCCCAAATTCTTCTTGCTGCTCTAAATTTGGCAATCTCTTCAAAAAAATCAAGATGTGAATTGAAAAAAAATGATAATCGAGGAGCAAAATCATCAATATCTATACCAGATTTAATTCCATAATCAATATATGCAAATCCATCAGCAAGCGTAAAGGCAAGCTCTTGTGCGGCAGTAGAACCTGCCTCTCGTATATGATACCCACTAATAGAGATGGTATTATATTGAGGCATAGACTTTGTACAGTAAGATAACATATCAGTGATTACACGCATAGATGGCTCAGGAGGAAAGATCCATTCTTTTTGCGCGGTAAACTCTTTTAAAATATCATTCTGGAGAGTTCCTCTAAGTTGTTTAGGATTTAAACCTTGATTTTCACCAGCAACTATATAAAAAGCTAATAAAACAATTGCGGGACCATTTATAGTTTGCGAGACAGTAATTTCTTTCAAGTCTATATCTTGAAATAATCTTTCCATCTGAGGTAAAGAATAAACACTAACTCCACACTTGCCTACTTCCCCTTTTGATAGCGGATGGTCTGGGTCATATCCCATTAATGTAGGCATATCATAAGCTACTGATAGGCCAGTCTGTCCTTTTTTTAAAAGTTGTTTAAACCTTTCATTAGTCTCTTTGGGTGTTCCAAAACCTGCAAATTGACGCATCGTCCAAAGTTTCCCTCTATAAAGACTTGGATGTATACCTCTGGTATAAGGAAATTGTCCAGGAAAACCAAGTTTCTCTAAATAATCTTCATCAGGTTCTGTAGGATAATAACATGCTTTTTGCTGTTCACCTGATAGAGTACTAAAATCAGCATGCCTCAACTTTGAAGATTCTAATTCTTTATTCCATTTATCTAATGATTCATGGAATAGATCTAATTGATTGCTCATAGTAAAAATTTAACTATAAAATAACTATTTAACGCCTTACAATGCAGCTTGCTTTGATATTTTTTTTAACTTTTCTTTAATTAATTCAATAATACTTTCAGAATCTAATCCAAGATTTTTTAAAAGTTCATCCCTTGAACCATGTTGAACAAATGAATCAGGCAACCCAATTCTTTTTATTTCACCTTTATATCCTTTCTCCAATAGCCAGCTAGAAACCCCATCTCCAAATCCACCTGCTATATTACCTTCTTCAATTGTTATAAATAATGGGAATTTTGATAAAGCATTGTTAAGGTAAGATTCATCCATAGGCTTAATAAATCTACAGTTTACAACTTCAATATTGATATCTAAGGATGCTAATTCACTGGCCACATTTAATGCTGTATACACCATCGGTCCAATGGCTAGAATAACTAAGTCTGTTCCATTCTTACAAATTTCCCAAGAACCAATTGGAAGCAATTCCATTTGACCACTTTCATCAAATTCAATTGAGTTAGCTTTTGGATATCGAATAGTAAATGGTTTATCATTAATATTTAATGCAGTATATATTAAATGTCTGAATTCATTTCCATTTTTGGGAGCGGTTACAATTATATCTTGGACACATCGTAAATATGCAATATCCAAAGAACCATGATGGGTAGGACCATCTTCACCAGCAATCCCAGACCGATCAAGACAAAATATTACAGGCAAATGTTGAATGGCACAATCATGAATAATATGATCGTATGCTCTTTGAAGAAAAGTAGAATAAATTGCAACAATGGGTCGAATACCTTGTGATGCTAACCCTGCAGCAAATGTTACACCATGCCCTTCAGCAATCCCGACATCATAGTATCTATCTGGAAATTTTTTAGAATATGGTACTAATCCAGTACCCTCTCTCATTGCTGCTGTAATACAAACAGTGTCATCACGATTTTGGGCTATTTCACAGACTAATTTCCCAAAAACATCTTGAAAAATAAGAGTATCAGTTTTTGTTTTAGGTTCTTTTTTATAAATTTTCTCAGAAACTAATGATTTTCCATTAGGCTTAACCGCATGAAATTTTACAGCATCATTATGATATTCACGATTTTCCATATCTAGTGATACCATTCCCTTACCTTTTTTTGTTAGAATATGTAAAAGAACTGGATTCTGAATATCTTTAATATTATTTAAAGTGTGTACAACCTCGTGAAGATCATGTCCATCTATAGGACCAAAATAACGAAAACCCAATTCATCAAATAAAATACCAGGAACTAAAAGACTTTTAAGACTTTCTTCAATTTTCTTGATTATTGATCTTGTCTTACTCTTTGCAATAGGCAGTCTACCTGTTAAATCCCAAAATTCATTCCTAACACGATTATAAATTGGGTTTGATATCAACCTAGTAAAATATCTTGATATAGCACCCACGTTTGGACTAATTGACATTTCATTATCATTTAGAATAACTAAAAATTGTTTACCAAGGTGCCCGGCGTTATTGATTCCCTCAAATGCAAGCCCCCCAGTCATAGACCCATCACCAATAATAGCTGCAACTCTAAAATCATCTTTCATCTGTTTTCTAGCTTCCGCAATCCCAAGCGCTGAAGATATAGAGGTCGAAGCATGGCCAGCTCCAATTTCATCGTATTCACTCTCAGACCGTTTTAAAAAACCACTAAGTCCATCATACTGTCTAATAGTATTAAATTTATTAAATCGTCCAGTAAGCAATTTGTGCGCATATCCTTGATGGCCCACATCCCAAATGAGTTTATCCTTTGGAGTATCAAAAACATAATGAAGAGCTACAGATAATTCAATCACACCAAGAGTTGGTGCTAAATGTCCACCTATTTCAGTTATTGTTTCAATTGTATAGGAACGAATTTCTTTACATAACTCAAGTAATTCTTGATCCGAAAAACCACGTATATCTTTAGGACTATTAATTTTTGGTAAATATTTAAGCTGCATAATTTTCTTTTAATTTTTTATAATAAAATTCACTATAGTTATCAAACATCATCCTATGAAAAATATCGATCCCATCTATCTCTGGATGGAACGCAAGTCCTAGGAGGTTTCTAGAAAAAACAGCAACAGGATAATCTTTAAATTTTGCAATTATAATTACATCATTTCCATAATCTTTAATTCTTGGTGCCCTTATAAAAGTCGAAAACAATTCAATATTTCTTTCTTTATTTAATGCAAATATCACTTTTTCTTGAGAAGACATTACTTGCCTACCATATGCATTCCTCTTTACAATTATATCAAGTAACCCAAGAGGCTTGACTCGTTCATCATCAATACTCTTACTCATCATAATTAATCCAGCACAAGTTCCCATTATAGGATAGGATTTAGCAAATTCCAAAATTGCATTCCTTAATTTAAATGTGTCAAGCAGTAGTGAAAGAGTTGTTGATTCACCACCAGGTATAATTAAACCATCAATTTTCTTAAAATCAGTTTCAACTTTAACACCAAATGAATTTATTCCAATTTTTTTTAACATTTTGTGATGTAAATCAAAACCACCTTGAAGCTCTAAAACACCTATTGTAATTACCAACCCCTTTCTTGAAGTCTATCTTCCTTAGCTATCTCAGACATATCTAAACCTTTCATAGCATTTTTTAAACCTGTACTTGCCTTTGCTACTATCTCACTATTTTCAAAATGAGTTGTTGCTTCAACCACAGCCTTTGCCCTTGCTGCTGGATCATCACTCTTAAATATACCTGAGCCAACAAAAACTGTTTCAGCTCCGAGTTGCATCATTAAGGAAGCATCAGCAGGAGTAGCTATCCCACCAGCTGCAAAATTTGGTACTGGTAATTTCCCTAATTTCGCAACCTGCTGCAAAAGAGAGACAGGTGCTCCTATACGTTTTGCTTCAGCTATAAGTTCTTCTTTATCTAACCTAGTAGCACGTTTTATTTCAGTCATTACAGTCCTCATATGACGGACAGCTTCAACAATATTTCCACTTCCAGCTTCACCCTTTGTTCGAATCATTGCCGCACCTTCTGCAATTCTACGTAATGCTTCACCAAGGTCTCTACATCCGCAGACAAATGGTATTTTAAAATTATGCTTCCAAACGTGATTATGTTCATCCGCTGGGGTTAGCACTTCACTTTCATCTATAAAATCAACTTCTAAAGTCTCTAAAATTTGTGCTTCCGCAAAATGACCTATCCTACACTTAGCCATCACTGGTATAGAGACAGCCTTCTGGATACCTAAAATCATTTCAGGATCACTCATTCTAGAGATGCCACCATCTTTTCGAATATCAGAAGGGATACGTTCTAATGCCATAACCGCACATGCACCAGCATCTTCAGCTATTTTAGCTTGATCTGAATTAGTGACATCCATTATAACACCACCCTTTAACATCTCGGCCAAACCTACTTTAATTTCAAAACTATTATTACTCATATAAAATTGCTCCCTCAGAATTTTTACTGATTTTTTTAATTTTAGTTACAACTTCTTCAATAATTTCATCTGGCGTAGAAGCACCTGCCGAAATACCAACTGAAGCACAATTATTAAACATTTCTTCTTTTAATTCTTCGGCAGATGTCACTTGATAAGAACGTTTATTCCTTTCAAGGGAAAGCTGAGTAAGTCTCTTAGAATTAGCACTAGTAAAAGAACCAATAACAACCATTACATCACATTGACAAGCTAACTCTTTTATTTGTTCATGATTTCTCCTTGTGGGAAAACAAATCGTATTTATAAAACGTAAATCGTAGACTTTTTGCATCAAAACATTGATAATTTCTTGAACATTTTCGATCATTTGAGTAGACTGAGTCACAATACCTGCCCTTTTTATTCTCCTCATTTTTTTTGCTTCACCAATATTTGCAATTATGATAGGCTTTTCAACTTGTGCGGCTATAGCAACAACTTCATCATGCCCATGATCGCCAATAATTATTGTTTTTCTACCTTCCTTTTCAAGAGTTTTTATTTCATGATGGATCTCTGTTACCAATGGACAGGTACCATCAACTAAATTTATGTTTTTATTTTTTGCTTTTTTCCATAGCTCAGGCGAAGTGCCATGAGCACGAAATAACAATGTCTTACCATCTGGAACGTCTTCAAAATCATTAACTACTTTCGCTCCTGCTTTATCAAGATTTTCAATTACACGCTCATTGTGAACAATAGTCCCTAGCATATAGACCTCTCCATGCTCAGATGCTGTGTCATAGGCTATATTAACGGCGTCCCTTACTCCAAAACAATATCCAGCATCTTTTGCAATAAAAATCTTCATTCTATCTCTGAAAAATTCATTTTATCTTTTAAATTATTCTTTGTTGAACTAACGACTTTTCTAATAGCATCATTTAGACTGCCATTAATCATTGCTCCCGAAGCAAAAGCGTGGCCTCCTCCTCCAATTGATTTGGCTATATCATTTATTTTATATTTACCTTTTGATCTAAAATTAACTCTGCATTCATTCTCCATTTTTTCAAAAATCATCACAGCTACCTCGACACCACTTATTGAGCGCACAATATCAGTAAACCCCTCTACATCAGACTTATTAGCATTAGCACTCTTAAGCATTTCTTGACTAATAGCAAACCAAGCAAATTGTCCATCCAGCTCATAATGCAGATTAGAAAGAAAATCTCCTAATAACTTCATTCTAGGCCTAGAACTGTTTTCATAAATATTTTGATAAATAGCATTTGTTTCTATTCCATTTTGAATACTTTCGATAGCTATCTCATGACACTTCTTATCTGTGTTACTATATTTAAAGCATCCAGTATCTGTCATAACAGCAGTGTATATACCTAGCAAACTATTTTTTTCAATTGGACTATCTCTTGCTACTTTTAAATAATCATAAACCATACATCCTGTTGCAGCCGCACTTAAATCTACCAAATTATAGGTGAATGGATTATTATCAGGATGAGGATGATGGTCAATATTCATTGTACTAATATTATACTTTTCTATGGCATCTTTTACTTTTCTTGTACGAGAATAGTCACCCACATCAAAAATAATTGCAAGATCAGCATCTTTTAACCATTCATCATGATGTTCTTCTAAATATGATTCAAAAACACTATTTGTATTTAAATAATCATATTCTTTAGGCAAAGGTGAATAATTAATTATTCTTACATCTTTTCCTAAATCCTTTAAATGATAATATAAACCAATCTCAGCACCCAAGCCATCACCATCAGGGTTTTCATGTGTTGTTAAAATTATTTTATTGCAAGATAATATAACAGCATTGACCTGACTCCAATCAATTGGTTTATTGTTAAAATTCAATTTTTATAATTCCAAACAATTTCTCTCTGACCTTTATCCATAGTTTCAACCCTAGAGATAATAAAAAAAAGATCAGATAATCTATTTATATACTTTTTATGAAGATCAGGAACAAATTCACTTTCACTTAATGCAATAATAGCTCTTTCAGCCTCTCTACATTCTGATCTTGCGATATGGATTCTAGCTGCAAATTCAGAACCACCTGGAAGGACAAATTCATTTAAAGGAGGCAATTGAGAATTAATTTTATCTGTATTTATATCTAGCCAATTCATTCTAGATGCTTTGAGCAAATTCATTTCTATATCTGGTATTGCCAACTCGCCTCCAAGGTTAAATAGATCTTGTTGTATCTCTTCAAGCGGTTTATCAAATTGTTCACTTGATTTAATTCTAGCCCAACCAATTATAGAGTTTAGTTTATCTACTGCCCCCATTGCATTAATACGAGGACTATTTTTAGATATACGTTCTCCATTACCTAAACCAGTTTGCCCATCATCACCAGTCTTAGTTGTTACTTTAGTTATTCTCATTAAAAGAAAATCCAGGTAACAATGATAAATAAGGGGACTAAAATAGGAAGCGACCATTTTATTATGTAGCCAAAAAAGCTTGGCATCTCAATATTTGATGATTCAGCAATGGCTTTAACCATAAAATTTGGGGCGTTCCCGATATAAGAATTTGCACCCATAAAAACAGCACCCATAGAAATTGCTAATAAGGTCTGATACATGTCACCCATCAAAACCGAAGGATCTCCCCCAGCAGTATTAAAAAAAACTAAATAAGTAGGAGCATTATCTAGAAAACTGGATAATATCCCAGTCAACCAAAAATACATGTAGTTTATGGGTTCACCTGAACCATCCGATACTGATGATACTACTGATGCCAATGCTCCATTAGTACCAGCTTTGAGAATAGCAATTGCAGGAATAATGGTTACAAAAATACCAGCAAAAAGCTTTCCAACCTCTTCAATAGGAAACCAAGTATATTCATTTGCTTCTCTAATGGACATTGGTGTCATGTTCCAACTAATATAGGTTAAAGAAAGTAAGAGAATATCTCGAACAATATTCTGCAATTCGACATGTACATGGTAAATATTTATATGGATATGAGGTTTCCAGAATCCAGATAATAAAACACCACCAATTACTCCCGCTAAAAGAAAAAGATTAAAAGATCCTTCTAAACCTAATTTTTCACTTTCTGTTTTATTATTTTCATGCGGTGGTTCTTTCTTGTAAAAGTAAGTGTCAACACCAAAAAATATAATTAACAAAGATACGACCATAAAAAGCATTGGGAAAAACATTGCTGTCGTTGTCCAGAAAAAGTCAACACCTTTTAAAAAGCCAAGAAATAAAGGTGGATCACCAAGTGGAGTTAATGAGCCCCCAATATTTGCGACAAGAAAAATGAAAAAGACAATGATGTGTACTTTCTTTTGTCTATGCTGGTTCGCACGGATTAATGGACGAATTAATAACATGGCTGCACCTGTNGTNCCCATCCAACTTGCTAANGATGTNCCAATAAANATNATNATNGTNTTTANNGNAGGNGTACCNACTAANGANCCTNTNAGNTGNACACCNCCTGANATNGTATATAGAGAAAGCAANANNATCAAAAATGGTATATACTCNANAAGACCNACATGNAATAANTCATATANTGTNATTTGCAAACCNTGNGTNANTGTNAANGGAATAATTANTAATAGNGCCCAGAATAANGAAATNTTACCAAAATTATGATGCCAAAAATGTTCTGCTACNAGTGGNAANATNGCAATNGATANNAGNATNCCAACAAANGGNANAACCCAGAAGATNCCNANGTCTTGTCCATTTAAATGNGGAGCACCNTCAGNTCCNGCNNTTATNAACATTGGAANTAAGAATNANAANNAGGNTAATATTTTATAATTCTTCATAATNTAAACAACTCTCNTNAAATAAGGCCTTNAAATTACGCTTTTACTGATTAATGTAAAAACACGATCGTTAGATATTATATATAAAATNNATGCTAAAATAACGTTAATTTTNANNGTGGAATTATTTTTTGGTATTCTNATTTTAGTTTTAGCTATNGCAGGTATGTCAATAGGCGTAATNTTNAATAGAAANCCNCTTNCAGGNTCTTGTGGNGGNCTATCTNCTANTGGNTCCTGNTCTNTATGTGGAAATGANACAGAAAAATGNGAAANTATAAANTCAACATAATNNNTNNCTNTCTNATATCATAGATTGGATTAANAATCTTNTNATNNCNATTANTAGNAATNTNNCTAGTACNATTACCNCTCNCCTNCAATAGCCATATTGCACNNATATTTTNATTNTTTNCTANNATCNNANCNCCTTCNNTATAGNTTCANNGCCATTAAAGCTGTTGCCCANCCNTCTGCNTCCATNCANGTNTCAGCNATNACTGTNACNGAAANTATATCACTTTGTACTGGAAAACCTGATTTAGGATTGATTGTATGTCCAAGAATCGTACCATCCAAATCAACAAAATTTCTATAATTGGCAGAGGTAGCAACTGCAGNTGATTCTACCTCTAATATACCAAAAAAAGGCTTTTGTTCGTTTACAGCATTGGAAGGCGGGTTTTCTAATCCTACGGACCAATTTTTATATTTTCTATTGTTCCCAGAGTATCTCACTTCACCACCAACTTCTACAAAAATATTTTCAAAACCTTTAGATTTCAGAAAATCAAAAACCACATCGACACCATATCCTTTAGCAATGGAATTTAAATCAATCTTCATCCTTGNATNTTTTTTNATCAAATTATCTGTATTACAAATAATATTTTCATAACCAGTATACAAGAGGACTGATTCAATTTGTTTTTTTTTCGGGATACCTGACTTAGGATTTGGTCCAAATCCCCACAGGGATAACAAATCATAGACAGTGATATCAAACATACCATCGGTTTTTTTTGAAAGATCTAGCCCATTTTCTACTACCTTAAAAAAAGAATCCGAAACTTTATATGGATCTAAAGAACCCCATCTATTAAACTTTGAAATTTCACTTTCAGGATCCCAAGTTGACATTTGTTGATTTAAAATAACTAGTATAGAATCAACTGAATACTTGATTGTTTTTGAATTTATTTTACGATCACTAACAATTTTTACACTATAAGTTGTTCCCATAGTCTCTCCCTCAATTGCAATTTGATAAAGGGGACTATCACATTTTACAATAAACAATAAAAAACCCAACATAAGTTGGGTTTTTTTTAGTTTAGTTATTCGAATTCTTTTAGCCAAAACTGTCATATGCTACCATCTCTTTTTCCACACCAAGACTATCTAACATATTATCACAAGCGTTTATCATTGGAGGAGGACCGCACATATAGTATTCTAGCTCAGTGGGATCTTCATGGTCTTTTAGATACTCGTCATGAAGGACTTGATGAATAAACCCAGTGGACCCTTTCCAATTATCTTCTTCCATAGGCTCTGAGAGAGCAACCTTGTAGGTAAAATTTGGAAATTGTTTTTCAATTTCCTTGAAATGATCATCGTAAAACATTTCTCTAACAGATCGAGCACCATACCAGAAAGAAACTTTCCTTCCAGTTTTCAAAGTATGAAACAAGTGAAAGAGATGAGATCTCATTGGTGCCATACCTGCTCCACCGCCAATGTAAACCATTTCCCTATCAGTATCTTTAATGAAAAATTCTCCATATGGACCTGAAATAGTCACTTTGTCACCAGCTTTTAAATTAAAGATATAAGATGAAGCTAATCCAGGAGGCGCCTCATCCCATAGAGGAGGCGGAGGTGTTGCTATCCTAACATTAAGCATAACACGGTTTCCCTCTGCGGGGTGATTTGCCATAGAATAGGCTCTAAAAACTGATTCGTCATTATTGGCAACTAAATCCCAAATTTTATATTGATCCCAATCAGGATGATACTCTTTTTCCACATCGAATCCGCTAAATTTTAGGTTATGGTATTCAGNGATATCGATTTGAATGTATCCTCCAGCCTGAAAATTTAAATTTTCACCCTCAGGAAGATTTAGTACGAGCTCTTTTATAAAAGTTGCAACATTGTTGTTTGATTCAACGGTGGCTTCCCACTTCTGGATACTAAAAATTTCATCTGGAACCTTGATTTTCATATCTTCTTTGATTTTCACCTGACATGCTAATCGCCAATTGTCTTTAGCTTTAGTTCTATTGATATGTCCTGTTTCCGTAGGAAGAATATCCCCACCACCTTCAATAACTTGACACTCACACATTGCGCATGTACCGCCGCCACCGCATGCTGAGGGCAAAAAGACTGACTGCCCAGCCAAGGCACTAAGTAGAGTCCCTCCTGGCTTTGTTATAATATTTTTATCATCTTCACCATTTACATTTATGGTGATTTCTCCTTGAGGAAGTAACTTACTTTCAGCGAAGTTCAATATTGATACTAAAATCAATACTATACCTGTAAAAACAAAAACACTTAGAAAAATTTGTTCCATCATAAATCGATACCTGAAAAGGCCATAAACGCCATGGAAACCAACCCTGTTAATAACATAGTCATTCCTACACCTCGCAATTCAGAAGGCACATTCGAATATCTTATTCTATGTCTAATTGCTGCCATAGAGGCGATAGCCATGAAAAACCCAATTCCAGATCCAAAGCCATATACAGTTGATTCCATAAATGTATAATTCCTTTCGACTAAAAACATAGAACCTCCCAAAATTGCACAATTAACTGCAATTAAAGGCAGGAAGATTCCTAAACTAGTATATAGNTTTGGAGAAAATTTGTCTAGTGTCATTTCTACTAATTGGACCATAGCTGCTATAACCGCTATGAAAATTATGCTATTTAGAAAACTTAGATCAATTACATTATTACCTTCTACGCCAAAATCTTCGTTTAACCATGATAGGGCACCCTCTTTTAGTAAAAAGTTGTGTATAGCCCAATTTGTAGGAGCGGTAATTGTTAGAACAAAAATTACTGCAAATCCAAGTCCTATAGAGGTATCTACTTTTTTTGATATGGCAAGAAATGAGCACATACCTAAAAAATAAGCTAATAATATNTTCTCNATAAANATTGCTTTTGTNAATATGCTTATGTAGTGTTCCATTTATCTAATCCTCTTTAATACCACTTGCGATTCGATGAACCCATACAATAAGGCCTAATATGATAAATGCTCCTGGCGATAAAACCATTATTCCCATATTTTGATAACCAGCAGCATATAGAGATTCAGGAATTACATTGTATCCGTATATGGATCCATTACCTAGTAATTCCCTAAAAAAAGCTACTGATATTAAAATACCACCATATCCAAGACCATTACCAAAACCATCGAGAAAAGATTTACCAGGGGGATTTTGCATAGCAAATGCCTCCGCTCGCCCCATAACTATACAGTTAGTGATAATAAGTGCAACAAAAACAGAAAGTTGCTTACTTATATCATACATATATGCCTGAAGAATTTGATCAGTTAGAATAACTAAAGTAGCAATGACTGATAACTGAACAATAATTCTTACTTTTCCTGGAATCATAGTTCTAAGTAATGAAATAACAGTATTTGACACAGAAAGAACTGACACTACTGCTAGAGTCATAACTACGGCTGTATTTAATTGCACAGTAACAGCAAGTGCAGAGCAAATACCAAGAACTTGCAAGCTAATAGGATTGTTTTTCATTAATGGATCCGTTAATGCAACTTTTGATTTTTTATCTAGAATAGCCAAATGAATTATCCCTCTCTAATGTTTTTAAAAAAAGGCTCATACTTTTTTAAATCGTCTACAAGGAAAGACTCTAAACCTTTACTAGTTACCGTAGCTCCAGAGATCCCATCAACTTCATAATAACTGCTTGGATCAGCTTTTCCTTTCACAACTTTAATTCCAACTAAATCACCATTTTCATTAATAAACTTCTTTCCGATAAAATTGTTTTGGAACCATGCCTTATCCACTTCACCTCCCAGGCCAGGTGTTTCTTTATGCGCATAAAAAGTAATCCCTTTAGCAGTGATACCATCAGGTTCAATAGCAAAATATCCATAAAGAGTAGACCAAAGCCCCTTTCCCGAAATGGGTATAGCGTAGCCTTGGACTTCATCATCAACCTTGCTAATATAAATCGGAAAGTTCTGTAAATCAGTTTCAGCGTCCACAGTTTTCGGGTCAATAGAAGTTTTATTACCTCTTATATCCAGAACAATGGAATTTATGTTTTTATTAAAAATATTTTGAATATCTTCAGGGCTCCATGGATTTTCAGAGTCTTCTTTAAAACCTAAACATGCTAAAATATTCTTTTTACTATCATTTTCAACATTTAAATCTTGCATATCTTTTAAGGATCCTGCAGCTACAGATAGAAAAGACCCCAGTAAAACAGTAACGATAGCCATAAAGCCAATAGTGTATCTATTACTGTGCATATCGAACCATTCTTTTTTTAATATTACTCTGAACAATAAAGTAATCAATTAAAGGAGCAAATGCATTCATCAGTAAAATTGCTAGCATAATGCCTTCAGGATATGCAGGATTTATACTACGAATGATCACTGTTAATACGCCAACTAAAAATCCAAATATCCATCTCCCTGTATCAGTATGTGCTCCAGTGACAGGCTCTGTGGCCATAAAAACTGTTCCAAATAGAAAACTGCCCATTACTAAGTGGTAATGAGGTGGGATAGACAACATAGCATTGCTGGAATAAGGGGAAAATAGATTCATTAAATAACCCATAGCAAAAAGCCCTAGCACAGAACCAGCCATAACCCTCCAACTAGTAATTCCAACCAAAATTAAAAAGGTAGCTCCCAAAATAATAATAATTTTATTTGTCTCTCCAATTGAGCCAGGTATCCAGCCAAAAAACATATTTACCCATGAATAATCAAATACTAAATCAGAACTAGCATCATTTAAAAGACCAACAGCATCGGCATTTTTTTGTCCTGCTGCAATACTCAAAGCAGTAGGGCCCGAGTAACCATCTGGCGCAAGTGCCCAAACCTTATCACCAGATATATCAACAGGATACGTAAAATACAAAAAAGCTCTTGCCATTAGTGCGGGATTAAATATATTCATTCCAACTCCGCCAAATATTTCTTTACCTATCACGATCCCAAATGAAGTAGCAACAGCAACCTGCCACAACGGTATAGATGGGGGAAGAGTGAGAGGAATGAGTGCACATGTAACTAAGAATCCTTCTGAAATTGGATGCTTTCTAACAATGCCAAATAATAATTCCCAAAAGGCACCAGACATAAATGTGACTACAATAATTGGTATTATTGCAATAGCACCAGTAGACAAATTTTCCATCCAGGTTGCCTGATAACCAAATGTTAATGATTTTTGATAACCAACATTAATAGCTCCAAAGATATAGCAGGGGATTAATGCTATCACAACAAGTATCATAACACGTTTTATATCGATGCTATCTCTTATATGAGGACCTGATTCCGTACGCTCATCTGTACTAAAAAAAATTGTGTCTGTTGCCTCAAATACTGGGCCAAATTTTTCTAGTTTCCCATCTTTTTCAAAATGGGGAGCGATTTGGTCAAGTAAATTTCTAAGCCATTTCATATTTAACCTTCTTGCTCTAATAAATCCAATCCATCTCGTATAACTTTCCCAACATCTATTTTACTTGGACAAGCAAATGAACATAATGCAAAATCTTCATCATCACATTCCCATATTCCCAACTGCTCCATCTCTTCTACGTCTTGAGCCAAAATCGCTCTGTATAGAGGATTAGGTAATATGTCCATAGGAAGAACCTTTTCCCATGCGTTAATTGGCACCATAGCTCTTTTTTCCCCATTTTGTGATGTTGTAAAATTAAAAAAAGTATTAGTTAAAGTTAAAAATGTATTTGTAAGACTATATTTTGTTTTACTACTCCCTGGGCTTAGCATCCCAAGAAAAGGTCTATCAACCTTATCATCTATGATGGTAATAGAGGAATCATAAAAACCAATGAAATCATGTCTCTCAACTGTATGACCTGTTAACACATCTCCTGAAATGATCCGTACTGGTTTATTACTAGATTGATTATCTAAAAAAGATTCGATCTTTGTACCCATTAATGCTTTTGCGAAATCAGGTTTGTCCGCTCCCGATCCCCCAATAGAGACAATTATTTTAGGATCATAAATGCCAGATTCAAATAACCTTCCCAATGTTATGACATGTTGAGCATTCATAGTCCAAATAACTTCATTCGGCTTTAAAGGTTTTATATGGTGAATTTGAATTCCAACATTACCAGAAGGATGGGGACCAGCAATTGTTTGGACTTGAACATCTTCGAAATCTATAGCTTCTTTTAAAGTTAAAAAAACTTCACCTGAAGTTAATTTACTAAGTGCGGTCAATCCTAACTGAAATGCTTCTTTATTCCTTTCCAATATTGGATGTATATCCACTGCCAGAGGAGCTGAATTATATCCCGATATAAATATATCTCTAGGATCACAATTTGGATCTGCAACTTTATTAAATGGTCTCTGGCGAATTAGCGGGAACAGATTAGCATTTAAAATATGACCTAAGATTGTATCTTTATTCGAAGATTTAATTTGTTCCTTTGATAATGTACCGTGCTTCAATGTTTCTTTACCTTCTATAGCAATCTCAATTTTTTCAATAACTCTTCGTGGACCAAACTTAATTTCTTTCACAAACCCATTTGCAGGTGATGGCCATTTCACATCTGGTTTTGTCTTATCAAAAAAAAGCGCCTGACCAACTTTTACTTTATCTCCTTCTGAAACCATTAATTTTGGTTTAACACCTCTAAACTGGTTCGGTAACAAAGAAACACTTGAACTATGGAAATCGGAAATAGAATTATTTGTAGGTAATCCAGACATTCTTATATCATGCCCTTTTTTAATGACAATATTTTTCAATGTTTTATTATTATGTTTATATAGTTTGTATAAAAAATATTAAAGAATTTTGTATCCAATTAGCAATTGGAGTCCAATATATACCAAGTATTAATGATGGAAGCGCAGTAACAAAGATAATTCCAGTTAATGTATTAGAAGGTAATAAAATTTGTTCCTTTCTCTCTCCATCAAAATACATAATCTTAACAACCTTTAAATAATAATAAAGAGACACAACACTATTTATACCTCCAACAACTACCAACCAATAAAAGGAGCTTCCCCCTTTTATCAAAGAAGCAAAAATATAAAACTTTCCTATAAACCCTGCAGTTGGAGGGAGGCCAGTCAAGGAGACCATAAAAAGAGTCATTGCAGCACCAACAAATGGCATTTCCCATCCAAGACCTTTATAATCATCAAATGATTCGCCTCCAGTTTTGTTTTTAACAGTTATCACAACGAAAAACGCACCTAAATTCATAAATAGATACATCACCAAGTAAAGCATAATTGCATATATACTATCATTTGACATTACAGGCATTGCAAGCAACATATAACCCGCATGTGCAATACTAGAATATGCTAACATTCGTTTTATACTATTTTGCTGAAGCGCAACAACATTACCCAATGTCATTGTCGCCACAGCTAACAGGCTTAATATCTCTGGCCAGGGCAATTGCGTTAAGGATACTGAATCAAGACCCTTCATTGCACCTCCGTCAGCAAATGTTTGGTGGAAAAATCTAATCATTAATGCAAGAGCCGCAGCCTTAGGAGCAACTGATAAATAAGCTGTAATTGAAAGGGGTGCTCCTTCATAAACATCAGGAGTCCAAAAATGAAAAGGAACCGCTGAAATTTTATATCCAAAACCAGCAAGAATCATTACTATAGACATTGTAACAGCAGTTGTAGAACTAGAATCCATCAATGATAATGACTGCTGAATTTCAAATATGTTAGTACTTCCTGTTAACCCATAAATATAACTTAAGCCGTATAACATCACTCCAGAGCTAAATGCACCGTAAACTACATATTTTAATGCTGCCTCATTTGATCGTGTATTTTGCTTAAGGTAACCAGCTAGGACAAAAGACATGATAGAGACTATCTCTATAGCTATATATAGCATAATTAGATCAATTGATGACACCATAAGAAAAAGACCAAATGTAACAATACCTAACAAAGAGAAATACTCACCTTTTCTATATTGATCAAGCTCACCAGAATGTAGACTTACTATTGAGACTAATATAGTAGCCAAGATAACTATCATTTTAAAAAAGGAAGAAAAAGGATCCAAAACAATCGCATCCGTAAAAAGGGTTGTAGTCTTGTATGGTAAATATTTTTGCAAATGAATAGCAATAGCGACAATTACTAATCCAGCTATTAAAACCCATCCGACTCTACCAGAAAAAGCTTTATCTATAAAAAGATCATATATTATTGCAGCCAATATGACAAATGTCAATATTAGCTCAGGATAGTAATAAGATATGCTTTGAAAATTACTCATATCATCATTCTACATACTTGCATACGCGCCAAGAGAAACTACATGATTTATAATTGTATCCATTGTACTTGCAATGATATCTATATAAGGAGCAGGGTAAATACCAAAGAATAAAGTTATAACTAGTAATGGTATTACAGTAAACAACTCAAGACGATTTATTTCAGGAAGATCAGTGTACTTCTCATTCAATTTCCCAAAAAATATTCTCTGAAATGCCCATAAAAAATATGCGGCATTTAAAAGAATACCAATTGTAGAGGCTATAACTATCCAACGAAAAACTGGGAAGGCTCCAATAAAACACATTGCTTCACTTATAAAACCTGATAATCCTGGCAAACCAAGTCCAGCAAAAAATGCAATTGCTGTGATGCCAGTATATACTGGCATTTGACTGGCAAGCCCACCAAAGCCCTCAATCTCCCTATGATGCGCCCTTTCATAGATAACACCAACCAGTATAAAAAGCATAGCTGAAATAGTGCCATGATTAAACATTTGAAAAACAGCACCACCAAGTCCAGCTTGAGCTGCTTTCATATTTAATCCATGTGATTCACCTGCCGCAACGACTGCAGCCATTCCAATCAATGAATATCCCATATGATTTACACTAGAGTACGCTACAAGCTTTTTTAAATCTGTTTGAGCTAATGCACAAAGCCCTCCCCAAACAACATTGATTAAGCCTAATAATGCTAAAGCATATGAAAACCAATAAACCCCATCAGGCATAAGTCCATAATTGACTCTGAGAATACCGTATACACCAAGCTTTAGTAAAATACCTGCTAATAATACAGATATAGCTGTAGGTGCTTCAACATGAGCTAATGGCAACCAAGTATGAAAAGGGAACACAGGAACTTTAATCGCAAACCCTATAAATAATAAAACCCAGATTACTTTAATGGCACTCATTCCCCACCACAATAATCCACTTAAAGCATCTGGAGCAACCCTAGTAAGTTCTAAAATATTAAAAGTATTTCCGCAAGAAAAATATAAACCCAATATACCTACAAGCATTAGAACAGAACCAAAGAGCGTATAAAGAAAAAACTTTATCGCTGCGTATTCTCTCTGAGGACCTCCCCACATACCGATTAAAAAGTACATAGGCAATAACATTACCTCCCAAAAAATATAGAAAAGGAAAAAATCTAAAGAAAGGAAGACACCCATCACACCCGTATTTAATAAAAGGAACAATGCAAAATATCCTTTCACAGCTTTTTTTGTATTCCAGCTTACAAAAACACCTAAAAAGAACAACAAGCCCGTAAGTATAACCATAGGCAGACTTAATCCATCAACTCCAATAAAATATTCTATATTAAATGAAGGAATCCATTTATATTGTTCTTCAAATTGAATGGATCCAATCGAAGCATCAAAATTATTCCAAAGGACCAATGTTAATAAAAATTGCACTCCCGTTACAATCGCAGAAGTAATTTTTATTAAATCTTCTTTATCTCTTGGTATAAATGCAATGGCTGCTATCCCAATGACAGGCAACCAGATTAGCCAACTAAGTATATTATACTCCATTTATTCCCCTATTCACACGTTTGTGTTAAAATGTTTGAATAATCATTAAAATAATCAAACCACCTGTTACATAAAGAAGATAGTTTTGTAGCTTTCCAGTTTGAATTTTCTTTAATAACATTCCTAAATTATTTGCAATGCGACCAGTACCATCAACAAGTACCTGATCAATAGCCTCATAATCAAATTTTCCAGTCACTCGACTTGCTAAGTTCGTCAATCTGCCAAAACCATTAATAAAATATTTGTCATACAACTCCCAATCTATCCACGCAACCTTATTAGCTAACCTAAGAGCTGGCTGATATATATATTTATTATAATTCTCATCAAAATAAAATTTATTTTGGCTGTAATGATACAAAAAGCCTAATCGATCTGCCCATTTTTCAGCGGATAAAGATTTTCTAATATAAAATATCCAAGACAATAAAATACCCAGTGTCGCTACAGCAATGGATATATACATGGCCATATGGTGAGCATGATGAGCACCCTCTTCAATAACTAAAGCAGTAAGATTTCCAGGAACTACAGCATCCCTTGGTATCACAAGATCTGTAAACCACCCATGACTTGACATTGGATTAAAATAAGGTAAAGTATACCAAATAAAAAAACTTAATCCTCCAAGCAATACTAAAGGACCAGACATCACTTTAGGTGACTCATGTATATCATCTATCAATTCAGGTAACTGAGGTTTACCATAAAAAGTTAAGAACATCATTCTAAACATATAAAATGCTGTCATCATGGCAGCACCAAATCCAAAGAATGGTAATAAGAAATGTTGAGGATGATGTTGAGCAAAAGATAATGTACCTGCAAGGATAGCATCTTTTGAAAGAAATCCAGAAAATAAAGGTACACCTGCTATCGCCATAGTACTAAACAACATAGACCAATGCGTTATTGGCATTTTTTTTCTAAAACCACCCATATTCATCATGTCCTGTGGATCTGTTTGGTGATCATGTTTCTCATGTAAGGCATGATGCATAGAGTGTATAACTGATCCTGATCCATAAAAAAGATTTGCTTTGAACATTGCATGAGTTAAAAGATGAAAAAAAGCTGCAGTATAAACTCCCGTACCAACGGCTAAAATCATGTATCCAAGCTGGCTAACTGTAGAATATGCAAGTACCTTCTTAATATCTCGTTGAGTAATTGCAATACTTGCTGCAAATAATGCCGTAAAACCACCAACATATGCCACAACTAATAAAGCATCAGGTGTTAAAATTGGAAAAATTCTGACAGATAAGTACACTCCAGCAGCAACCATAGTGGCAGCGTGCATAAGTGCCGATACAGGAGTAGGGCCTTCCATCGCATCAGGTAGCCAAATATGCAAAGGGAACTGAGAAGACTTACCCATTGCCCCCATAAATAAACCAACACCAGCAAGTGTAAGTGTTGTACCAGCTATCATTTCTGATGCAACACCATTAAAAATATCATTGAAAGCAAATGAACCAATCGCATTATATATAAGCATAATCCCAATAAAAAAGCCAATATCACCAACTCTATTTGTTAAAAAGGCTTTCTTACTTGCATCTGCAGCTGAATCTTTTTCAAACCAATGCCCTATTAACAAATAAGAACTCACACCAACTAACTCCCAAAACATATACATAGAGATAAGGTTATTGGCTAGGACAATCCCATTCATAGAAAAAGTAAATAGACCAAGATACGCAAAATAACGAGAGTAGCGAATATCACCTTTGAGATATTCAGTTGAAAATATATGAGTACAAGTAGAAATAAGAGATACAACCAAAAGCATTATAATTGTTATATTATCAATTAAAAACCCAAGCCGAACCCTAAATTCACCCATATCAAACCACGTAAATGAGGCCTCTTGTTTAAAATTGGGGTCATATCCATACAACATTTTCACAAACATAATAACTGCCAGGATAAGAGTAGTGATTATAGCTAATATAGATACCCAATCACCTTGCCTAGGAAGTTTTTTACCAAAAAATATTTGAATAATAAATGCAAGAAGAGGAAGAAAGAGAATAAATAATGAATAATTAATAAACAGCATCTTATTCCTTCATTTCCGATGCGTCGTCAATATTTATCGTATGCAAATTATTATATATATTAATAACAATAGCCAAAGCCACCGCAGCCTCAGCAGCAGCTAATACAATAACAAAAAGACTGAAAATATGTCCATCCATATTCATGCCGCCAAATCGTGAAAATGCCACAAAATTCAAATTAGCAGCATTAAGAATCAATTCAACTCCCATTAAGACAGCAATCCCATTCCTTCTAGTCATAACACCAAAAACACCAATAGAGAATAGAACAGCCGAAATGAATAGATAATTATTTAATTGGTCCATTAAGTCGCTTCCCTGGATAATAAAGCAGCACCAATCAATGCACCAAGCAATAGTAAAGATATGGCCTCAAATGGCAATAGATATTTACTTAAAAGTAGAGTCCCAATTGAGTTAACTGTTCCTGAAGGCTCTGCAGCTTCTATCTGCAGCCATTTTGTTTTCGATATAACAAGTGATATTAAAATAAATAGCCATAATGCAACAACAGCGCCAACACCTTGCTGTACATTCGTTTGAGAAAGACGAACAGAAGAAATCTTATTTGTAAGCATAATCCCAAAAATAATTAATACATTTATACCACCTATATAAACTAAAAGCTGAATACCCGCAATAAAATCAGCCCATAAAAAAATATAGAGACCCGCGACACCAAAAAGAGCAAAGAGTAGCGCAATGGCCGAATAAAGCAATTGATTATTTAATACTACCATGGCAGCAGAAGAGATAGTAAAGGCCACAACAGCCCAAAAGACAATTTCAGCTATAGGCATTACTACGCTTCAACCTTCTTATTATTTAACATTTCCTGCAGGCCGTCTTTTGTTCCAGGTTTAGAAAAATGATAAATTAGATCAGTGCGATCAGGCTCTGAAAATTCGTAATCAATCGAGTGTTTACTTTCATTAGGACCTCCTGTCATAAAGATACATTCTTCTGGGCATGGATATGTACATAGGTTACAATAACAACACTCTGACATATCAATATCAAACCTTGTTACAACTAAAGCTTTTTTAGTACTGTTTGAAGTAATACCAATATGATTAATATCTTTAATGTCTTCTCCTCTACTTGGAGATTTTTCAGTTTCAATTTTTATACAATCTACAGGACATGCACGTTCACATTTTAAGCAACCAATACAATCATCTATATCGACATGCAGCCTTGATCTGATAACATTATAACTTCCATGATCAAAACCAATTGCTCTCTCTGGCCTAGGCCATCGCTCCTCTGGATACTGCAAAGTCGCTATGCCTTTCTTTGCACGAAAAAGATGATTAATAGTCAAGAACATCCCTCCCAGAATTGCAGATGTTGAATTAAAAATATCTGAAAAATATTTTACCATTTTACTACCCTCTTAATACGGTCCAAATTGCTACACCAAAAATATTAAACAAACCAATTGGAATAAACACCTTCCAACACAAATGCATNAGCTGATCTACTCGCANTCTNGGNACAGTCCAACGNACCCAAATCATAATAAATACNAAAAAAAATGATTTACTAATCATCCAAAAAACACTCCAAGATGAGGTATTTAAAAAATTTGGAAACGGACTCTGCCATCCACCTAAAAATGCAGTAGNCGCTACGGCACTTANAACAAACATATTTACATATTCACTTAAAAAAAAGAATGCATANCGAGCACCAGAATACTCAGTAACAAANCCTGCNACTAATTCTGANTCTGATTCTGGAAGATCAAATGGAGTTCNATTTGTTTCAGCTAATGCACTAATAAANAAAATNACAAAAGCAATAGGCATAAATGGATTNTCGAAAATAATCCAATTAAATANTCCNCCNGCTTGATATGCNATTATTTCCTGCATACTTAATGAGCTTGCNACTAAAATNACAACAATNAGNGANATNCCAGCNGGNATCTCATANCTGATAATNTGCGCAGCAGATCTCATGCCNCCNTATAAAGCCCATTTATTATTTGAAGACCAACCNGCTANTATCAATGCAATTACNGCTAGNCTACCTATTCCAAGTATATAAAAAATACCAATATTCATATCAACAACAATAATCGCCTCACCAAATGGAACCGCAATAATCCCAACAAACATGCCAATGAAAATAAGAAAAGGAGCTAATATAAAAAGAGGCTTGTCTGCCGTTGAGGGTATAATATCCTCTTTGAAAAATAGGTGCAAACCATCTGCTACTGGTTGCAAAAAGCCCCATTTACCTGCGTGAAACCCATAACCCTGCCCCATTGGCCCAGTCTTGTCCTGAATAAAAGAAGATACTTTCAGCTCTGCATAAATAACACCAAAACCATAAATCGTAATAAATCCAAATAATGCAAAAAAAGGTAAGAGCATAGAAATAATCAGAATAAAGTCGTTGCCTGAGTAACCAGGAAAAAAATCAGTAAGCAAATTATAAATGAAATCAACTGTCATCTATCAATCTCCCCAAGTACGATGTCAAGACTTCCAAGTATTGCAAGCACATCCGATAAAAGCCAACCAGCACCAATTTCATCAATTACAGATAAAGCTGTAAATGCAGGAGATCTCATTTTTAAACGATAAGGNATNGGNGATCCATCACTTTCAATATAATAGCCTAAGTCACCACGAGGAGTCTCTGTCCTNGCATANACAGANCCTTTTGGNGGTCGTATCTTTTTAGGAAGNGACTGATGNACATCTCCATCTTTTGGCATACTCGCGAGAGCCTGNCTAATAATTTTAACACTCTCACGAATTTCAAGTATTCTAACATAAAATCTATCCNAACAATCACCAACAGTACCTTTAATACCCTGNCCAATAGGCACATCAAATTCAAANCGATTATATATNGAATANGGATCATTTTTTCTTAAATCCCAATTAACACCTGAAGCTCTTAAATTTGGNCCNGTCACTCCGTAGCTTATGGCTACATCTTTTGGCATNACNCCTATATCTGCTGATCTNTCTACTAAAATTTTATTATGGGCAAGTATATTTTCTAATTCATCAACTTTTGGCTCAAAGTAATCTAAAAATTCAAAGGTNGACTCAACAAAACCGATAGGAATATCATGACTTANTCCTCCAATCCACATGTANTTATANAGAAGACGNGCACCNCATGTTAATTCAAATAAATCTANTATCCTNTCTCTNTCCCTTAAAGCCCAGAGAAACGGAGTAAAAGCACCTAAGTCAAGGCCAAATACTCCAGTACAAAGCAANTGNCTTGCNATCCTCTGCAATTCAGCCATTACAACTCTNATATGNTCNACCCTATCATTAACCTTAATATCCATTAATTTTTCCATAGCNACTACNTATCCNAAATTCATNGACATTGATGATAAATAATCACATCGATCAGTAAAAGGTATGACCTGCTCATAAGTAACATTTTCACAATGTTTTTCAAAACATCTATGTANNTACCCCATGTAAGGNGTGATTTGCGANACNACCTCACCATCAGTCCTTACCTGNAGCCTTAAAACACCATGNGTAGCTGGATGNTGGGGCCCTATATTAAGNACCATCTCTTCGCCGCGAACTACTCCCATCCTTCCTTAACCTTNGGCACCATNATACCATGATATGTTTCTTGTTCTTGGTAGTCCTTNCGCAACGGCCATCCTTCCCAATCGTCAGGCAATAAAATTCTTCTTAGNTCACGGTGACCAATATATTCAATNCCTAGCATATCATANGTCTCTCTCTCAAACCAATCAGCTATCCTCCATATCNTNTCAACAGATGGAACTTTTGCATTAGANCTTTGAACAGAGATTCTAACTTCTATNTAATGATCATAAACCATAGAATGCANNTTGTATCTNGANTCTANAGTTTCTTCNCCTATATCAATGCCCATCTGGCATTGCAAAGAATCAAANAATAGTGACTCTTCAGATTTCAACCANGTAGCAATATCAAACCAATCATCAGGTTTAATATAGATAGAGTCACTATTCCCCTCAGTAGAACCAGGAAATTTTTCTTCNATCATTTTTCTTACTTTTTTATTTATATCTTTNCTCTNTTCATTTTCTTCTTTTGCATCACTCGCTAAATCAACAGAACCCTTTGCGCTTGAAGAGGCAGTGGCTGCTGCAGGCATCTCAGGTCGCTCAGCTGTTCCCTTGTTAACCTTTACTATCATCGCCTTAGCCTTCGCACGTATCATCTTATCATCACATGCATTAACTGCATCCATATCACCATCAAGACCTTTGTTAACTAATTCAGCGATTAGTTTTTCCTTACTTTCTGTCATGTCATTTTTCTTGTAAGTGGACGCTCTTGAAGAATCTGTTCTTGCAACTTAAGCATCCCCTCAATTAAAGACTCTGGCCTTGGAGGGCACCCAGGAACATAGACATCTACTGGGATAACTATATCGACTCCCTTAAGAACATGATAACCATGCTGCCAATATGGTCCCCCACTAGTCGCACAAGACCCCATAGCAATTACATATTTTGGATCCGCCATTTGTTCATAAAGCTTTTTAACACGAATTGCCATCTTCATTGTAACCGTTCCCGCAACGATCATAACATCTGCCTGCCTAGGAGAAGAGCGTGGTATAGCTCCTATCCTCATCATATCATGCCGACTAGCTGCAGCTGCCATCATTGCAATAGCGCAACAAGCGGTTCCAAACTGAAAGAACCAGGGGCTGGTTGAACGACTCCAGCTCAGCAATTTGTCAAGTTTTTCAACGATTACATTATCTTGAAATTTATTAGTTAATAATCCCATTTATTTTTCCTGTTCCATTGCGATTTTTTGATACCTTCCTGAACCATAACGCACAGTTCTCTTAATCCAATCCAAATCAGATTTGACCCAAACATATGCAAGACCAACAATAAGGATTGAAAGAAAAATTCCCATTTCAACTAAAGCAACCATTCCCATATCCTTGAAAACAACAGCCCAAGGAAATAGAAAAACAACTTCTACATCAAATATGAGAAAGATTAAAGCAATTACATAG